>CAZODO010000042.1:0-49897 GCA_964578605.1 uncultured Verrucomicrobiota bacterium
TCGCTTCGTCGATCCCAACGGGGAGCTGCGCGCCGACGGTACCAAGCTGCTCAAGTGCAATGGCCAGAGCGTCAGCTTATTGACGAGCAAGGAACCAACAATCGAGAGTCGAGTCTTATGCGCGACACCCATCGAGGGTACTGTGGACATGCCTGCAAGCTGCGCGTTTCCGATATGTAATGAAGCCAAATGGCGGCTGGTGACACGACTGTTGGGTCTAGGCCTCATAGGTTTGATTGAGCTGGAGGCGGGCGTCGGCCACGTCTGTTTCGTCGTCGGTTTCCACCTGGGCGCGCAGACAACGCCTCACGGCGTCGCGCACGCGAATCAGCCCTCGGATGCGCTGAGCGCGCGGCACCGGCAGGTCTTCCAGAATCTGGATGTGACCGTCTTCGCGGATGCCGATCCGGTCATTCACCAGCGCGTAGGCATTCGGTTTGATGTCCTCCGGGGCGGGGAAGTTTTGATCCAGCGTTGCAGCAGTGACGGCGGTGCACTGCGGGCGCAAGATGCCACACGGCAGGAAGGCGGTCGCCTCGACCAATTGCTCACTCAAGTCGCGGCCGTTAGGGACGAGGGTCGGATCGGCATATTTATACATCCGGCCTTCCAAGCGCATTTCCCCCAGCATCATCTCCGGATGCGCCACGAAGTATTCGTTGACGGGGATCGTTTCCCCGAGCGAGTTGGTGATCTCCCCAATCTCCCGCCAGGCCGGCCCGCCGGGCAGCTCACCGGGCAACCGTTTGCGGAGCATTACGATATCCGTGGTCACCTCGGTGTTGGCATTGCGCTTAAAGGTAATGTTGGGCAGGCGGATCGCGCCCAGCAGGTCGGCCTGCTGCGCGACGTATTCCCGGAGCGCCCCGTCCATTTTATCAAGGGTGCCTCGGGAGGTGATGAACAAGATCAAGCCGCCCGGTCGCACCTTGTCCAAGGTCTTGGCGAAGAAATAGTCGTGGATGACGAAATTCCAGTCCTTGAAATGGGGATCGTAAGGCTTGTAGTTCCCAAAGGGGATGTTGCCAATGGCCACGTCGAAGAAGCCGTCGGCCAATCTGGCTTCCTCGAAAGGTTGATGGCGAAGATCCGCGTCAGGGTAGAGGAGCCTGGCCAGGCGCGTGGTGATCGAGTCGATTTCGATCCCGGTGATGCGCGCACGCCCGTGGATCTCATCGGGCATCAAGCCGATGAAGTGCCCGAGCCCGCACGCCGGCTCCAGAATGCGCCCGGAGTCGAAGCCAAACCGCTGCAACATGGCGTACATCGCCCTGATGATGACTGGCGTGGTGTAGTGCGCGTTGAGCGTGGTGGCGCGGACCGATTCAATTTCGTCCGCGTCGAGGAGTTGCTCCAACCGCTGGCGCTCGGCGGCCCATTCTTCGTTCCAGGAATCGAAGACTTGCGGTAGCCCGCCCCAGCCGACGTAGCGCACAAGCAGACGCTTTTCCTCATTCGTGGGCGGCCGTGTTTCGACTTCCAGGCGCTTGAGCAGTTCAATGGCGGCTAGGTTCTCCCGGCACTTGAGCTTCAAGGAGCCCACACCGAGACGATCTGCATCGGTAATGCGATAGTTAGCCTGGTTGAGGAGCGGTTCGGCTTCGGGGAGGTCGGTCGCCGCTAGTTCTCCGGCGGCAGGAAGATGTATCGCTCGCGCACCATCTCCCAGGCCCGGTCGTACGCCTGTTGCGGCGTCAGGCCCTGCCGCAACAACTGCCGGCACAGCAAGTCCAGTTCCTCGTCCGTCTTCTCCTCGGCCTGCAGCAGCATCTCCTGCAACCGCCCCTCGACCTCCAGCGCAGCGACCAGCTTCGGGCAGTATTCCCGCCAATGCCTCTCGGCCAGGCGGCCGTATTGCGTCAAAAGCTTCATGGTTCGGTGCCTCCCATTTGAACAGGTCCAATTGTCCATCGTCGTGTCCGTTGCGGCCCGCTCGGCGGGTCTGTCCGGACTTCCCCAACCTCAACATATCCCTCCATAACGGTCTTTGATTATTTCAGCATCCGTGCCTCCCCTTTGCCTCTGTTATGGGGGGTTGTTCCGGGACGTGACATGGGAACTTCCCTCGCGCGCGGCCAACAGCGCAACTACGCGAGAACATTGGGACCATGTGCTGAAAACATCCCCGTCAGCCGGCCCTACTTCTACCCTTCCCCGCTCCGGAATCGTCGCTCCTGGCGGCTTTTAGAGGCCAAGTTTTCTGGCGATCTCCTCAAAAACCCCAAAAATCGCCTTCAACCATCATTTTCACAGCCTCCACGGCCTGCCTAAAAACCCTTCTGAAGGCCTTCTACGGCATCCTGACCAGCCGTTACCACTGAATTTCGAGCACCGGATGGCTTCACGACCTGAGAGATCAGGCGTGGGCCGCAGCCGGCAAGCCCCCCCTTCCCCTGGCTTGTCGGCTGCCCCACCGGCCCACGCACGATTTGAACCCCACCTCCTTGGCGCCGTTGAGCACGTTTCTTAGCGGTTTCCCCAGGTGTTGAATTGTCTTTGGATGAACTCCGACGGGCTTGCAAGCGTGTGAATGGTGAGGATTGATTTTCGGCCCAGTCCTCAAAAGCCGCGTAACCTTCGTCAAGAACCTTTCTCCAGCGGATACGCCCAGATCCCGGTCGGTCCCGAGATCCCCTTCCGCTGTGCGTTCGCCTCCGCCTTCCCCTTGCTCCGAGCCCTTACTACGCCCAAGCAGGGGTCGCTGACTTCACGGGCGAACTCCCGTTCCCGGTGGTAGATGCCCCACCGGATCGCCCAACGAGCTTTCCGGCCTGGCCCCTTCATCACCTGCCTCCCCGTCACGTTGCGATAGTCACGGTTTCGGCCGGTGCCAGCGGTTCGCCGTTGGCCAACCGCTCCGCCAGACCCCAAAGCCCTTTGTTCAGGCTGACCTTGGAGTCAATGCCCCGCAGCCCCCGCACCGAGCGGAGCTTCCCGCGCCGGTCCCGGTGGAAATCGGACACGCCGCCTCGGATCAGGTTTTCCTGGACCCGGTTCATCGTGGTCCAAAGGTCCACGCCTTCGTCTTCCGGCCGGCGCGCAAGAAGGAGCCTGTCCGGATCAATCGGGGCCTCAGCCTTGCTCGGATACCGGAGGAGCAGGGCCTGCTCCGCAAACGCCATCGACTCGGGTGCCTCCAAGGCACGCGTCCGAAAGCGTTGCACGAGTCCTCCGACCCTCGGCATGAAGTCCAGCAGGCGAAAACTCGCCTCGACGACCTGGTCCGGCTCAAGGCCCGCATGACGGAACCGAATGGCCTCGAATCCCCCATCCGAAATGACCAGGCCATTGCTGCAGATCCGCCGGTAGATGCCAGCATGGAGCTGGTACGCGCAGCCCGCATCGTGCGAGTTCACGAGCACCAATTCCACGTTCCACTCGTCGAGCGTCTCCATTTGTTCCGCCCGCCGAAAACGGATCAGGTGCTTTTGGAAGCCACGCCGTGCTTCCACCCGAATCCGCTGTTCCTCGACCCCCACTGGCACCCAATCGTGCTCTCCGAGGCCCGAAACAATCCGGGCCGTCGGAACGAATGTGTACCGTGGGCTCACGCCCAGCATCGGCCCCGAGGCGAAAATGCTCGGGGCTTGGGTGCGAAGCGTTTCCTCGTTCAAGGCCACGGCCTTGAAGTTGGTGGTGTTGTGCGTGTTCACGCGCTACTCTCCTCTTCAAGTGCCGCTCACCGGGTACAAGCCGGTTTGCGCTTGGTTTGAGCTACTCTCCAGCCAGGCGCCGAGCGGCACCCTTTTCATGCCGGCTGGAAACACTTCCCCTCGGACAATGGCCCATCAGGGTAATGACCGCCGGGAAGAACATCCTCTCGAGGGAGAACACACCATCTTGATCCAGGATCCGATAACGCGATTTCTTAGTCAACTGCCCTGGCAAAGTCCTAATCCCCTCGATCACTTGGCGCTCGGCAGCTTGTCGTTGTTTGTCATCCAGTGAGTAGCTTCGTGACTCTTCTGATACAACGGGGCAAGTCCTCACGAAGCTCATACACCCAGAAGCGACACACTCTCCAGCCGAGGCTCTGGAGCTGCAGGTCCCGCCAATAGTCGTCGTCCTTGCGCCCTCCCCCGGCGGTCCTGTGGACGGATTCGCCATCTACTTCCACATCAATCTTGGCCGGGGAGAGTATGGCCAAGTCGAGAAAACGCCCGGCGATTGGATATTGTGGGATGACCTTAATGCCTGCTTGGGCGAGGGCGTCGGCAAGGACCTTCTCCCACGGAGATTGGTAGGGCTCGGCGGCGGCGCTACGGGTGCCAGGGCTGCTGGGTATAGTGCGGCGGGCAAGTTTCTCGACAAACGAGACACCGCAACTGAGTGCCCAGTCACGATTGCCGACAACGTGCAGAACGGCACGAGCGCGGGAAACGGCGACGTTGAAGAGATTGGGGTTCTCACGAATGAAGATGGTCGCGCCTTCTGGCATTTCCGGGCCAGCGCAAAGGCTGAAGAGAATCAGGTCTCGCTCGTCGCCCTGGAAACCATGAGCGGTTGAAGCGAGAAAGTGAACGCGCTCCATGAAATCCGGGGCGAGGGAACTGCTCGCTTCGAAGGTGTCCTTGAGGCGAATCATCTGCTGCCTGAAAGGAGTGACGACGCCAATGGTGCCGCGATAGCCGCATGCGGCTAGAGAGCGCAGCTCGCGTCCGACTATTTCGATCTCCTCAGCGCACCAAGCGCCGGTGGCGCCCGGTTCAAGCTTGCCGGCTACGTGAGTCCAGTGGATTCCTGGCTGGAGACCGGGGGGTATATTCAGACGCTCGGTCAGTGTGACGACGTTCAGCGTGTTGGAGTAGAAGGCTTCGTTGCAGTAATCCGCGATCAGACCGTGCGAACGGAAATGGAGGTCAAGGCGAACACGAGCACTCTCTGGAATGGATGCGTTCGCGTCAGCAAGCACAAAGGCACTGTTGACGCGGTATGTGAACCTCTGCACCTGGGCGCCTGCAAGGTCGTATTGTTGAAGCAGGGCCTGCTCGACGGCAACATCCAGCGTGCTGACGTGGGCTAGTTGCATCGGATCGCCGGCGAAAACGGCCTTCTGGCTGCGTGCCAACAGGGGAACGACGGACGCGATGTCGCACTGGCTGGCCTCGTCAATAATGACCAGATCGAAGAGGGCGGGCACAAGGGGAAGCGCCCTGCGGGCCGAGAGATTGGAGACTGACCAAAGAGGAAACGCGCGAAGAATGAGCGGGAAGTGCTGCTTTAGCTCCCGGGCGAACCGGTCCGGTCCCCAGTTCTGAATGCCGGCACGCAGGTTGGCAAGGGATTCCCGATCCGCTGGCGACAACGTGTTAGGCAAACCTCCGGCTGCCCATGCCATCCACTCTCTGGTGCGCTGTTCAATGGCATTTTGGGCATGAGCCAGCCGCCGATTACAGTCTTCGGGCTGAGGCAATTGAGCAATGCGCTGCTCGCAATTGCGCCCCAGCGCAGCGACTCGCGCGGCTTCGGCCCAAGTTAACCAAACGCTGAAGAAATCGTTCCACGCCTCAGCAGGTGCTTGTGCGTCGGGCAGGTTTCGGTCGCCGAACGGTGATGGAAGTAACCCGAGCGGCTCGCGAGCCGCCTTGCGCCTGGCTTCGATCTGAGTTCGTCGAAACCAGTGCCAGAGCCTTTGAGGGATGGTGGCAGGCTGGGCCAAGGCGCGGCGCAACTGGCCTTGCGCTTCGGCTAGGCGCTCAGGGGGGAAGGCTGTGGGCCAGCGGGCAAGAGAGTCATCGGACTGCGCGTGGAGGGGTAAGCCTTTGCGCAGTTCAGCGAGTTTTGCATTCAGCGACTCATACTCGCTCCGGGCCTGCGTGATGGTGCCTATGTCGCTGAGGGCCGTGCGCTGCTGCTGAAATAAGTCGGCAAGCTGGTGTCGAAAGTCTTCCCCTCGGGATGCGTCGGGGCGAGGCGGTCGAGCCAAGAGGCTTTGCAGCTTACCCAAGTAATTCTGACGTTGTGCGAGTTCGCGGCTCGAGGTCTGGATGATGAGGTCGCCGCCTTCTACGGCGGCATTAAGACGGGGCAAGACAGCGTCAAGCGCCTGGTGGTTCTTGCTGGCAAAGAGCGCGGGCTGCCCCCGGAGCAGGTGGTTTAACAGCATCGCCGCCACTACTTCCGATTTGCCAGTGCCAGGCGGACCAGTCACCACCGATACTGCTTCTGACAGGGAGTTCACGACAGCCGCGCGCTGGCTGGGATGAAGCAGGCGGGTTTGTGCCAGGTCCTCGGCGGCTAGGTTGGGAATCTCGCTGGGTGCTGGCGTATCGGCGGCTGACGGAACTGCCTCTCGTGGCTCGGCTGGTGGCGGGTCATGCGGGAAAAGTGACGCGAGGGCCGTTCGGTCCAAATCCTCGTCGGACAGTTTTTCAGAAATGTCGCGCAAGTCGCGCAAGAGGCTCCGGGTGTATTTGAGGCGCGGACCCAGCGTAAGTATCGCGGTGTTATAGAGGCCGGGTACTGCTTTGCCCCAGTCCGGAGCCGGGCCAAGTTGCATTGGCTGGATATGCTCGGCGAAACGCTCGGTATCGTGGATGTAATGCGCTGCGTTCTGCGCGAGTTGAACGAAATCTCTTGGCCCTGCTGCCGTGGCTTCACTGTTCTCGTCATCTTCCGAGCCCGCGTCGGTCAAGAACCCCATCGCCCGGAGGAACGCTTCGCGTTCCGCCCGCTGACGAAATGCGTATTCCAGCCAAGCGCTGTTGACGGCAATTGGTCCGTCGGGCTCAAGGTGCATGACACCGGCGCGCCAGTCCGCCTGCATGGGCTGGGCAAACAGCGGAACGGCGAAGCGGGAAACCTGCTTGTCCTTCGGCTGGTGGAGAATGACGGGATAACAGAGGTAGATGCATTCCTCTTCACCGCGGCGCACACGGTTGCGTTGAAACGCCGCTTGTTCGCGTGCGAGCGAAGCAGCAAATCCGGCCTTCGCGGCAAGGCGAACCCACGGGACTTCCGTGGCGGTGATCCATGTGTCATCCTGATTGTTCACGAAGCAGCGCAACTGCGGCGCTTCCTCCTGCAAAAGACAATCCATGTAGTAGCGGCAGAATCGGCGAAATAGCGCCCAACGTCCTGGCGGCGCGGGTGGCGGTGCAATTACCGGCGAGACGACAGCAGTTGTCGGTTTGTCCGCCGGCACGTTGCCTCGCGGTGGCAACTGAGGCGGCTTGCCCGGCGGCGGAGACGTTTTGATGTTGGCTGGCAGCTTGAGCAGCCGCCAGCGAGTCCCTTCAAGGCGGACGACGTCTTGATTTTGGAGCCGCCGCAATTCCTGAAGAACTTCAAATTCCTCAACCTTCAGTCCGCTCCGTCGTACCGCATCGCGTAAATCGGCGGCAGTTTGTGAGCCGGGAGCGAGCGCGAGGGCGTTGAGCAACGGGTCAGTCATCGTTCTGCCCTTCTGCTTCATCCTCCTCGTCAGGTGGGGCGATAGGCGGCATCTCATCTGTTGAGGCCGCGAAATCAAGCCATTCGCTTACGCGCTCGACAAGCGTCTTCGGTCCCGGACGCAGACGCATGGAGTTAGCCTGACGAAGTATCCGGCTGAACCTCCTCGCAAGCCTGGCCTCCTCCTGTGGACATGTATCGTAACACAAGAAATCACGAGCCTCAGCGTGGCGCCGCGCCCGAAGCAGCAGCGCCAAGGCACGCAAACTGTTCATGAAGAGCATCCGAACATTTTCGTGCTGCACCTGCTGATCGAAGACATCGAGACAAAGACCTGCGGCAGCGACAAAATGGTCGCGCGGCACTTCTCGCAACACGTCAGGCCGTTGGTAAAGGACGTAAACGAGCATTCTCAGCCAGTTGTTATTGAGCGACTGGCTAAAATCCGCCTTCTCTTTGATGGTCGCAAAAAGGCGACGGCCATGGCTGGGTGTTTGAAGCACCCGTCCCGCCGCAAACAAGCGCACAGCATTCGTGACCGGGTGAATCTCGCCTGCCAGATGATTCTGAAATTGGTCAGGCGCATATCCGCCCATGCGCCCCACAATGTAGATGAGCGCATTTATCTCAGTAGATGCCGTACGAGCATCCGCATTCAGCAGCTTCAACCGCTGCCACAGTAGTCGGGCGATTTTGCGAGTCCGGTCGTCTTTGCTCGGCAGCGGGTTCGCTATCTGCGAGCGACCTGCATATCCTCCTTCCATGAACTCACACGGTGCGTGTGTGCTAAAGCAGACAAGCAAGTTGACGGGTGCCGCATCACCCCCAGCTCCGGTTACACCGGCAAGCTGAGGGGCGATTGTTTTCGCAGCTCGCGACTTCAAGATGCCAAGAGCCGCCATCCGTTGCGGTTGCGTTCGGTGTTCAAGGGCTTGTGTGAGTTCTTGGTCGGCGGTGTAGAGGAAGTCCTCGAAAATTGGCCTGTGGGCGTAAAGTTTGCCACACGCGGGCCACCCGAACTTAACCATTCCCTTGGGCCATTTCTCTCCCGGCTCGCGGGCGACGCGCTCCATGCTTTGCCAGTTCAACATCACGCTTTGCCCGATGCCAAACACGTCGAATTGTCCCGGCGATGGCGTGATGCGCACACGGGCGAATCCCCCGGCAGAGCGCGCGCTGACGTTCAAGTCCACCCAAGCGTTTTGTGCGGCCTGCACAGGGAGGTCGGTGGATAGCTTTCGGAATTCCGTCTCATCTGAACGTTGCAACCAACTCGCCAGCCGAGTTGTGCCCTTCTCGATGAAGATGCGGCGAGCAAGCAATTGTTGAAAAGGGTCTCCGCCGGACACTTCGCAGTCCTTTGGAATGAGCGCAAGCCAGTTTGGTTCGTGTTCCTCAGTTAGAGTGAACAATTCCAGAGAAGGCAACACGTCAAGATAAGTTGGCCAACCGCGTGCTAGACGCCATGCGAACAAACACGCCCCGCGCGCTACGGCTTTTGGGTCCGGGTCGGGCCAAGTGAAATGTGGATACCGACGTTGCAGCAACACGAGGAGAGGTTCCGCCAGTGGACCGCAAAGCAAGCATTGCGTTGAGTCGCCGAAAGCGTTGGAGATTTTGCTCAAGTGCGGTTCGAGCGGGGCCAAGTTCGGGTGCAGACCGGAGAATGGGGCGGGGCTATCAGACAGCAACGTGTCGGTGTTCGCGAAGCGCAAAGCATTGAGACGCCGCACTGGCACACGGAACACTCTGCCGTCCATCTCCTGTTGACGGAACTCGAAGACGGAAATTTCGAGCCCATTCAATCCTGCGTCCACGACGGCCAAGTGCTTGCTGTCGCCTTTGTGGCCCGCGTTCACGTCCGCCCACGACATTGCTGCTGCGACGGAACGCCAGACCAAACGCACCCCTGGCAGCCCTCTGAGCAGGGCTTCCTGAGATTCCTCTGGCAACTGGTTTGGGATCGCGAGCACGACCTGCAATGTGGCGGCATCACAAAGCGCCTGCTTTAACACTGCCCGCGCCTCTGCGGTCAGGCATTCAGCGGGCGCGGGTTTGTTCATGGGCGGCATACCGTCCGGGGGCTGCCACTGCGGTTCTGACCATCGGCCTCCCGTGTTGAGACGCTGCCAGACCGTTGCGAGCATCACACGTCCGCCGTGTGCGGGTGGTGTAGCACGGCTCCATCCTTCTGACACGGCCATCGCGAGGGGGGGCCAGACCAATCCCGCACCGCGCTCATTCCTCAGCGCTTCGTCTCCGGCGAGTAACCTTTCCTTCCTGACCAGCGGTAGCAGAACGCAAGAGGGACGCTCGGGATGTGTGCTGCCTTGGAACACCTCAGCACCCGCATCGTCCCGCACACAAGCGAGGGAGTTGACTCCTCCGAGGTCCAGCCCGACGAATTTCATCCGGCCAATTCCTCCAGCAAGATGTTGAGAAGGTCAGGGAAGTCGTGGAACCAGAACGGTCCTCCCGCTGGCGCGGCTAGGTAATCTACGCGGCCGTATCGGGGGTTTTCTGGGTTTTTGTCTGACAGCCACTCGCCGCGTAACAACAGGCCACGCACATTCAACGAGGGTGCCTCGCGCGCTACTTGGTCGAGAGACGCCCGCAAGCTTGCCGCCATTTCATCCCTCTGTTTGGCATCGGTCGCCAGGCTGAAGACTGAGAAAATGCAGAGAAGCGCAGTTGGTTTCAACGGTCCGGTTCCTGGATAAACCACCAAAGCCAATTCCACTCCAAGGCGCGGTAAGAGTTCTTCCAACCCCGGACACAAGTGCGCGTGCGCGGGATGAGCCAATAACATCCGTGCCCGTCCATCTCGACGAAGCCAGCGACTTGATACAGACAGGGGTGGGACAAAACTGCCGGCGTGATGTTCGGTTCTCAGGTAGCCGGCGAGTTCGCCATCCAGCCGCCAGCCGCACGTATCTTGCGCCTCGTCGCTGTGAAGGAACGAGATGACGACGCCGCGGACGAATTCCGCCCACAGCCTTCGGCCCCACGACCAGATGTTGTCCACGGCCTCCTCCTCGCGCCGCAGCTTATCGTATTGGATCCAAAGCGGATGATACCGCCTGTCCTTTTGGAGAACGTAATTGGGGCGAGGCACTCCGACCAGTCGGCCAACTGCCGACAGAGGCGACCACACCTCAAGCCGCTCACAATTGCTACGGAGGGCAACGACCGTTCGGACTCTTGGATGTTCACGCGCACGCCCGTTCTCACGTTCGTAAGCGCGAGCGCGGTGCTGGCAGAGGCGGATGAATTCCCGCATGACGCGATTCTCCGCTGTGTCCACCGTCTCCCGCCGGGTGATCGCCAGGATTTCCTGACGCGCACCTGCCTTTTCCAAAACCGTGCGTCCTGGGCGGCGAATGAGGTCTCGAAGGCAAACCGAATCGAGTTCCTGCACGCGCCCAACCGAGACGGATTCGCGTTTTCGAACGAGCATCCTCCGTGGTCGCTCACAGACATTTCGGATGGCCGTAAGGTGCGCGAAGGCGATTTCGACAACGCGGGCCATGCGCGGTTCCTCGCCAGTGCTGACTTTCCTCCAACGCTTCCAAATCGCATTCCAGTGAAGCCGGGCGATGGCGTGGCCCGCGAACTCGCGGAATTCGGCAAACTCCCTATCCTGCGTGAGCGACACAGCTTCCGTGAAGTAACCGCAAAGAAAGTCAACCGTGTCGCGCAAGGAAACCTCCGCCACGTTGGAATCTGCGGGATCTTCCCATGCGCTGGCGCGACGCACAGTGCCGTGCACCGGAATGACACATTCTTCGCGTCCGAACCGAACGCGCCAGAGGTCGGCTTCTTCGTGTGGGAAAGCGGGCGTTGACACAACGCCGGGACGCCGGCCGGCTGGCGTATTCGGGTTGGGCAGAACGTGGATAGTCAGTGGAGTAGCGGAATGCCGATGGCCTGCAAATACCGGTAACGGTTCGTCCTCGGCACGGGTGAAAAACGTAAGGGATTCGGGATTCAGCGGCTCGACCGTCTCGCAGTCCTCCAAACTGAACGATGCTCCAATGTCACCGCGCGATGTGACCAGCGACCAGGGATAGGGCAACACGCGAGCCATAAGCGTGGCAGTGGAAACCTATGAGCGTTTCACCCCGAACCATTCAAACAAGTGTTGCTGGCGGGCACGCGCGAAGGCATCCGCAAGTTCTGGGTCTTGCAGCCCTGAAATCATCGCGCCAAGTTGGTCAAGGCAATGGGACGTCGTGTCGTCCTGTGTGTCGAGACCGCGTAACTTCGGGATGATCTTTTGTTCGATTTGGTCGGCTAGCGCATTTCGGCATCGTGCCGCATCATTCGCGGCGCCGGGGTAATTGGCGAGATAGTCCAGTATGGCCCGATAAACTCGGTGTCCGAATGGGCGGTTGACAGATTCAAGCATCTGATTGAGTTGTGTCAAAATAGGACGCTCCTTCTCGAATCCGTTTCCATCGAAAGACTTCACCCATTGTTCCCAAGTGGCTCGCGGCAGGAAGTCCGCAGTTGGCGCGACCGTCGGAGCCGAGGCGGCTCTCAGTTCTTTGGGTGCGCCGAAACGCAGGACGTTTGCACGGTCAATTACTTTGTCGGACAACGATTGGGTGGACTCGTCCTCGTTCATCGTGCCGACGAACAGCACGTTAAAGTCAGGGAAGATGAAACGTGGTGCTTCCGTCGTAGGAAGACTGCCGGCGTCCACCAGTAACGACACTTCGCGACGACGCTGCTCATCTTCGATTTTGCGTCCACGGCGCTGCTCTAGTCGGCTGAGGAAATCCGAGAAGTAATACTCAATGCGGGCGAGGTTCATCTCGTCAAGCAGCAGGAGCAGCATTTGCTCCTTGCGGGATTGAATCTGTAGGCCTGGAAGGTCTTTCGCCGAGAAGCGCGACATTTGTGCGAGGGCACGCGCAAGTTCGGTAGCTTTGTATTTTCGCTCAAGGTAGTTGTAGAACCCAAGCAAGTCCTGGGGGCCAGACCAACCGGGCTGCACGGCAAGGCTGATAAAATTCATTCCGGTCGCCTCAGCGTAGGCCATCGGAAGCGCACTCTTGCCCGTGCCGCTGACCCCTGCCAACACGACCAGCGGATTGATGTGAGCCGCTTTGAGGCTGGTGTGAAATGCTAGTTGAACCCGCTCAGGGAAGTGCAGACCCTTCGCGCGCAAGTGTTCGGCCAAGCGGCGCAGTACGGTGTTCTCATCGACTTGGGCACCGTGATTGAAAGCAAATTTGAGCGCGGGTTGAGCCAAATCCTCAAGTGCTTTGGCGAGGTCTGTGTGTCCAACGGAGGCTTGCTTCAACTGCGTGTTGAGGTTCTCGACGAGAGCCTTGTAGGTATCCAAGGACTTTTGAAGTCCTGTTAGCTCCGCTTTCGCGGCGTTGCAGTCGGCGCGGGCTTGGTCGCGGTCGCGGACAGCGACCGCCTTTTCCTGGTCGGCCTGCTTGACCTGCTGCTGTAGCGTGGTCAGCCGGTTTTCGGTGGATTGAATCTCGTTCTTCAATCCGGCGACCTTGGTTTCGAGTTGCCGCCGCTGGTCGTCGAGGTCGCGCAGGGCCTTTTCAAGTTCGGTCTTTTGCTTGTGAAGTCCTGCGAGTTGGTCGCGCAGCGTGCCGATCTCCTGCGCCAGCAGGGCTTTCTCCTGATTGAGCCGGTTTGTTTCCTGAGTGACTTCGTTGAGTCGTTGCTCATCCTGCGCGAGCTTCTGCTGGACGGCGGCGAGTTCGGATTTGCACCGCTCGAGGTCAGTCATCATCTGCTGGATGCGTGCCGGTGCTTCCGGGTTCGCATCCTGCCACTCCTTCAGAATCCGCAGATGACCGACCGTGGCCTCAAGCTGGCCGATTTCGGCACGGCATTTGTCTATGCCCTCGGTCGCCTGGCGCAATTCTTCGCGGCGAACCGGCAAGGTAGCATCCAGTTCTTTAAGTTCGTTCCACTGTGGCAGGAATCGTTCGGCATAGCGGAGCTTGAACAAGGCCAGAATCGCGCCGACCCCCGCCAGCAGCGAAAGCCCCCACAGCGACCATTGCAACAGTTGTGCATTCGGCATCGTGTTATCCTTTCAAATCAGGTTCATCATTTATCGCCACCCGGCGGGACCTTCTGGCGCTGGGCTTCTTGCCGGCCGATTTCCTTTTCCAGTGCCTCCTTCTCCTTCTTCAACCGTTCGATGGTTGTTTCGAGACGGGACACATCGCGTGTCAGTTCGCTTTGCTTTGCAGAAAACTCCTGGGTTAGCTTCCGAGCCGCTATCGTCTCGGCTTCCGCTTTCTCGAGGGCAGCCTTGCCCACCTCAAGGCGCACTTCCGAATCGGCCTGGTCTTTCCGCGCCTGCTCCAGTTCCTTCTTCGACGCCGCCAACTGAGCCACCGCCTTCGTCTGCTCGCGAGAGGTTTGTTCGTAGACGGCCTGGGCTCCGGCGGCAAGTTTCTGTGCCGCTGCAAGGTCTTGGGCGGCCTTCGTTGCCGTCTGCTGGGCCGTGTCGCGTTTGACTTCCCAGTCTGCGGCCTGCGCGCGGGCTTGGTCCATGCGGTTGGTTAGCTGGGCGTACTCTGAGGCTGCCTTCTGGTGCCGGGCCTCCATCTCGGTGGTGCGCGTTTCCACTGTCGCAAGTTGTTGTTGGGCTTTCGTGAGTTTTTGCTCCTCCTGCTGCGCGGTGGCTTGCAACGCCTTCAGGTCCGCAGCCTTCTGCTCATATGGGGCCAGTTGTTCTTTAAGCGACTGTATCTGCTGCCGAAGGTTCGCTGTCTCGGTGTTGAGTTTCTCCCGCGACTGGCGCAACTCGTCCGCTTCCTTCTGGAGTTGGTCGAATCTCGCCTGGGCTGCGGTGGCATCTGCCTCCAACTGCCTGCGGCGCGTCTCAGCGTTAGCGAGCGCGTTCGTCGCCTCGGAGTGGCGCCGCTGTGCCTCGGATGCCAAGCTCAACTGCGCTTTGACGTCAACATTGGTTCTTGTCAGCGAGGCCAATTCTGACGAAAGGCTTTCAACGGCCGCAACCGTGTCCGCTTTCTGCTTCTGTGCGTCAGCAAGGCTTTTCTGGACCTCTTCGAGGCGCTTCCCCGCCTCTGTCACGTCGGAGTCAGTCTGCCGCTGTTTGGCTTCAAGGGCGGCCAGCGCCGCTTCGGCCGCCGCCTTCTCCTTCAGGCGCTTTTCCCAGTCTGCAACGGTAGGCGCAAGGGAGTCTTTCTGCTTGACCAGGGATTCGACCTCCACCTTGAGGCCGGCCAACTCGGTCCGCTTCTGAGTTGCCAGGACCTCAACTTCCTCTGCTTGCCTCTTCGTATCGTCGAAGCGGCCCAACTTCACGATGAGGACGGCCGACAGCAGCACGTTGCCAGCCAGGGCAACAACTAAACCGGCGGTCAGCCAGGGTTTGATGACTGCATTCATGATTGAGAGTGGGGCTTCGAGGTTCTTCCGTTGGACTTCTTCCGGGCCGGCTTCTTTCGTTCAGCTTTTTGTGCCGCCCTGCCAGCCTTGACCCAGGAGTCCACTTCCGAGGCGAGGAACTTCCACAGCCGGCCGAGTTTGTGTGCGGGCATTTTCTTTCGCACGACCCATTTGTAGATCGTGTCCGGGTTCACGCCCAAGTGCTCCGCAATCTCTTCGACCGACAGCCATCGTTCTTGCATAAAGATCTTTCCAGCGCACCGGCTAGGAAACGAGCGGGCACGCAAATGTTTAGACCGGAGCAGGAGTTTATCAGGAATGTCCAGGAAGACCATCTAAAATCCACCTGAAGCTATTTAGAACGGATTGCATCGTTTCATGTCGAGGATGATCACCGGCTCTTCGTCTCTCAATTGCCCTTTTCCCTCTAGGGCGACGTGCGCTTGCCGCCTCGTCTCTGCTCTGTCCGCGTCCGAATACCCAACAACATCGAGCTATTCCGTTCTCCACACTGCTGCACACGTCGGAGCCAGTTTCCTTTAGCGCTCTAGCGGCGCGCGCCGCATCGGGATTGCTTGCCCCTGATCTTGGACCCCCAAGCAATCCCCTGCCCCATCCCCTTACTTAAGGATTCCCGACGTGGTAGAATCCACCTCATTCTTCGATGCCACTCAAGGAGGTGCGCGATGTTGCAGTTTGACAACGCCCCCAATTTTGACCTGATTTCCGCCATCACCGGCAAAGCCCCCGCTGTCCATCTCGTCGAGCGCTACGGGAGGCTTACCGACCTGGCGCAGGCTTCTTTTGATGACCTCCAGCAGGTCCCTGGCGTCGGCAAGTCCAAGGCGGCTGCCATCAAGTCCGCGTTTCTCCTGGCCCAACGCCTCACCAGTGAGGCCTACCCCGAACCCCCTCTCCTCGACACGCCTGATCGAGTCGCCAACCTGCTCCGCGAACAAAATCGCCTCTACACGGTTGAGACCTTCACCGTCATTCTCCTCAACACCAGGCGTCGCCTCATCAGCGCTCACCCCATCTCGCAGGGGACGCTAGACACCGTCCTCATTCATCCCAGGGAGGTGTTCGCGCTGGCAATCTCGAAGCGCGCTTCAGCCATTATTTTGGCACACAACCATCCCAGCGGGGACCCCACGCCCTCCGAAGCCGACATCAAAATGACCCGGGACCTCATCCGGGCCGGCCAGCTTCTGAAAATCGACGTTCTCGACCATGTGATTTTTGGCCAGAAAACGGACGAACGGCCTCGTGATTTTCTCTCACTTCGTGAACTTGGGTATTTTTATGTTTAGGCCGAGAGCTCCGCCGCTATCACCATCACCCCCCCTTCTCGCCGCTTGGGTGGCGCCTGAAGAGGGGGTTGACCACAACTGACCCACCGGGTCCATTCAGTCCACCATCCCCTGCCCTACCCCATCCCCATCACCGAACGGCTTCACCGGACGCCGTCTCTTCCAAATCGCCTCCCGAGGTACCATCTCCCACCCTGCCATCTTCCGGACGCGATTAACCGCCCGAAGGATCATCCAAAGCTGATTCCGAACGGGAGCGTACCGCTCAAAAGGCAGCGCCTGGAATTCTGCCACCAGCCTTTCAGTCGAACGGTGTGAAGCCAGGTCCTCAAAGTACGCCTTCACCTCCAGGTAGCGTTTCCGCTCGATTCGCACCGAGGCATGAAGACGTCCCCTGCCCCATTCCCTGCGGCACCCGATTGAGTGGCCATGAAAATAGATCGGGCGGCGCCGAACGTCGGCAATTCGGTTCGCTTCGGCCTCAAAGAATTCATGCCGGCCCGAAGTGGCGATGATCACAAAGAAGCGCTCGTGCCGGAGGTAATGGAGGTTGGCCATCCCGGCTTTTTTTCCCCGCGCTCGCGTCCACTTCGAGATTCCGATTCCGTACTGATCCACAATCTTTCGGTCGGTCCGGTCGGGCTCTTTCCCTTCCGGGATCTCGCCTGCGACCCAGAACCAGTAACCGTTTCCAATGTACGAGACGGCAAGCTGCTGAATGAACCCCGCCACCGAGGTGGCGACACACCGATACATGAGATGACAACCTCCAAAAGCCTTATGGAGAAACGAAGATGGAGGTTGTGATTGGGGGCGCAACCTCCGAACGCCCGTTCTAAACCTTCCGGCTCCGTTGCCCCGCTGGCACCGGTGCCTAAACCATCATGCATCAAGCCCCCGCGGGGCTTGGCCACAACCTTCCCTTTGGAAAATCCTCTAGTTGCACCTTCTCGGCGGCGACCGGGAGCTCTTGCTCGCACCTGTCCGCCGCCGCCGCATTCCACCATTAGTGCTTCGCAGTAATAGCGGTTGCGCTGCTGGCGCAACAAAAACCAAAACGCACACCCCTGGGGTGTGTCCATCAGTTCCGACACTGGCCAAGGAAACCCATCCTCCCGGATGGGTTTCCTTTCCACGCTCTTCCTGGTCTTCCAGACATGGGGGGAAGAAGGCGTCCCCGCCCTCTTCCCCCCGCAGCAATCCAGTCGAGTTTCGCTCGTCACCCCTTTCGGTTCGCTTTTTTGGCCCGGCACCACCCGTAAGCCAAGCGACACGCCCACCACTGCCTTGCAGCAGGCGTGCGGGAATCACTTCCTCTCCTACTTGAGGCACTCTCCCAGAGAACGGCATTTCAACCACCTGGCCGAATCGCCAGGCACCGGGAATCACCCCGGCCACCGCTCTCCTTCCCCGATTAGCGTTGATCTTCAAGATTCGAGTCACGTCGGTTGCTCCCTGTTTGGAGCGGGTCATCGTGGTATGCAAAGGCCTCCCGGCCCTCCACAGTTTCGAGGCGTTTCGCCTCATTTCACGCGGCAGAACGCAGAAGCGCCGCGTTACCCATCCATCGTATGACTTCCCAATCCGGCTCCGTCTCTCGAATCCCTCACCGAGTCGCCCTGCATGGGCTTTGCACCGTTCAGCTCTTCGCGGTCTGCTTTTTCGGCAGATCCCCGGACCTTTCACAGCCCGGCCTTGCGTGTCACCACGTCAAGGGCTCCCGGTCTCGGCAAGCGTTAAACGAACCCTCACGAGGGACTCTCACCCCGATAGCCTTTGCGGCTTTGGTCACGAGTCCCGCTTGGGGGATTTGCGCTGTTTTCCCAAACACTCCTTCAACCCAGCGCGCACCCCTTCAATCAACGCGGCTTTGCGTCGGCGCAGAAATGCGCCGACCGCCAAAGTCTGTCTCGGTCGCCCAAGCTCCACTTTTCCATGGGATAGAATCTGGGGATTGCCCGGAACTCCGGAATTACTCCCAAAAGCCTCCCTCGATCCGGACGAGCACCTCTCGATGCATCCGGCTCTACGAGCCGCGAACGTGGCGGGTGATTAGACCGCCCTCTTAGCCTGGCTGGTGAGGCCAGGTTTACCGAGCGTCCGCGCTCGACTGGTGCTGCACGATGAAAGCGATTGCATCCATCTGACAGCCGACAAAGCCCGTGGCTTTGCCGGTCTCAAAAATAACGCAGTTTGAATCGCTAATCACCTGCTGGGGTCCCCTGCCCCCCGCTCCGTGTTCAGACGTCTGAACAGCCCCAAAAATAAAACGAAACCTGTTACGTTTTCCTATTGACGTAACAGGTTACACGTGGGATCATTTTCGCAACCAGATATTTACGGGATATATATGCCGAGACGAAAGAAGACGTTGCTCACACGTTCCACCGGCGTAGCGCTTGAAATTCCTGTCTTGGACTTCCTCGACCAATTGGTCTCTGACGGTAAGGCCAAAGACCGAAGTGCTGTTCTAAACATCGTCGTCCGCGAATACGCCAAAAAAAACGGGAAAACTATCCCCTCCGCGCGCATCCAAGCAGAACAGGAGCAGCTTAATTTGAGGGGTTAACCAGTGGACAGAGAAAGAACCAAACTAGAGCAAAACGATCAGCCCGGCAGGTTTCCGGGGTTCCCGGATTTTGCGTCGAATGTCACGTTCACGCCAATCCAGTTTTTTACGGTTGTCCTCCCCTACTCTTCCCGAGGATGTGTTCGCATCGTTGGACACATGGTCCGAAAGATCCTCGGCTGGGTGGACGAGCACGGCAACCCCACCAACGAACGCCTCTGTTTTACCTATCGCGAGATCACCGAATCCGCCGGTGTTTCGCACGAGACCATCCCCGACGCCATCGAGGAGGCGATCCAGCGGAATTTTATCCGCTGTCTCGCCCGACCCCGCGCCGACGAACCGGGCAAAGCCGCTCGTAGCGGCATTTACGAACTCAAGTGGGACCTTGACGGCGACTACACCGACAACCCAGAAACTTTTCGCGGCTTCTTTTACCCGGAAGCTGCAGTGATCACGGCTCAGGAAAACGGCACTCCCGTCCAGCGCGCCAAGGCGGCGCGGAAGAACATTCCGAACGCCTTTTTCGATTACCTCCTTCCCCGCGAAAGGCTCTCCGTCATACGCACCGTGGGCGCGCTTCTTTTCTACAGCATCCAGTGGAGCAAGGCCGGTGAACGGCGACAAGACGTCTCCTTTTCCATCACTGACCTGGCCAATCTCGCTAAAATGTCCAGGCAGCACGTCCACAAGGCACTCACTGAGGCCGTCGAGGTCGGATACGTCGAACGTGTTTCGCCAGGGTTCTTCAATGCGGCCAACAGCCACCTGAGCGAACCCGCCACCTATGGTATCCACTGGGCCAAGGGCTCTCCACAGATCGCCTCCGCTGCCCCAACCCAACCCCCTGAGCTTCGTCTTATCGTCACCACCAACGGCGTTCCTTCCCAGCGTGTTCAGACGTCTGAACAAGCACCAAAATACCGACCACCTCTCAGAAAAGGTGAACGAAGGAATTTAGGTCACCTGTCAGAAAAGGTGAACGAAGAACCTGTCAGAAAAGGTGAACGACACCTCTCAGAAAAGGTGAACGAGGACCTCTCAGAAAAGGTGACAACATTAAGTATTAAAAGCAGTGTTAAAAGTTTAGAAACAACAGCAGCAGATCCAAAGCCCCAGCCGCAAGCCCACGAAGCTCCTGCTGCTGCTGTTTTGTTTGGCGATGGAATTTCACTGCTAATAGAGGCGGGTTTTGATCGTCAAACCGCAGAACACCTGGCTTTTGCATCCACAGTCCAAGTCATCCAAAACCAGATCACCTGGCTTCCCAAACGAAAGGCCAAGGCAAACCGCCTCGGTCTTCTCCGACGCTCCATCGAGGAAAACTGGCCCGAACCCGAAGGTAACCAGGCCAACGGCGCCAGTGGGGCAGGGGGGGAGTTCGCCCGTCATTACTACGCCGCCTACAGCGGGAATTCTGGTTCGCCGGTCACCCGCCCATTCTCGACCGACTGTGCGACTGCCGGCGAGTTCTTGGCAAAGCTCGGATGCACCGATGCCAATGGCCCCGCCGCTGAACTAGGGCGATCCTTTGGCAAACTGGTCCGAGCCAAACACAACGGAGATCCCAGAGCAAAACCGTTTTTGACTTCGGCCATCGTGCTTTACGGCGACGAGTTCGCGCTTTCCATGCAACGGACGCGCTCAACCCGCCAACGGATGGCCCAGGAAAAGGCCAAGGAAGCCCACTACGCCGCGAATAGCGACCGCTACCAGGCTTACCTGCGGCAAGCCGAGATCGCCCTGCAGCGGTCAAATGCGGCCCTTTACGGTGCATTCCTCGATGAGCGCGAGAAAACCTTCGACACCATGCGGCAGTTTCGGGTGGATCTTTCTCGATTCCAAACTGAGCCGGCCCGCCTCGCCGCTTTCGCCCAGTTTTTTGCGAAACACGCCGAATTCCGAGTCTTCGAGTTTTGGGAGTGGGATCGCCAGCTTAACGAGCAGGGTTTGAAACCCCAGGCAGCCAGCGCATGAGAACCGTAGCCGTCATCAATCAGAAGGGTGGGGTGGGGAAAACCACCACGGCGGTTAATCTCTCCGCCTGTCTTGCCCAGGCTGGACATAACACCCTGCTCATTGACCTGGACCCCCAGGCTCACGCAACCATCGGTCTCGGCTTGGACCCGGACGCCTTAAACGACCGGACCATCGCTCAGATCCTTCTTTCCGAAACTGACGGCGTGGAATCAGTCATCACCGACACCTACCTCTCCAATCTCAAGATTGCCCCTTCCTCCATCGGTCTTGCCAAGGTGGATTCGCTGCTCCACGCCCGACATTTTCGCGAACAGCGCCTGGCACACGCCCTCGAAGGGCTGAAGAACTTCGCTTTCGTGATCATCGACTGCCAGCCGACGCTTGGAGTGCTTCCGGTCAACGCCATTGTTGCGGCCGGCCAATTTCTGATCCCAACTCAGCCCTCCGGCTACGCGCTGCGGGGTTTGGGCGACCTCCTGGAAACCGTCCACAGCATTAAGCGCCGGACCACATCCTGGGATTACCGGATTCTCCTGACCATGGTCATGGCCCAGGCGACCGTCACCAACGACCTGGTCCAAAAGGCCACGGAGCCCCTCCGGGAGCGCCTCTTGAAAACGGCGATCCACCGGACCGAGCTGCTCAACCGCGCCCAGACCAGCGATGATCCCAAGGACATCGTCACGTACGACAAAAGCAGCCGCGGGGCCAAAGAATACCAAGCACTAACTGAGGAGATTCTAACGCTATGGCCGCCAGTCTGAAGGACAAGCTCGCCCGGCAAGCATCGGGGGAGACACGACTCGATTTCGATCCCACCGGCAGGGACGAGCAGCGATTACTCCCCATCCGCTTGGGAAGCATCGAGCCAGATCCAGACCAGCCCAGGGTCGACATCGGCGACGTCTCAGAGCTCGCCGAATCCATCCGAAAGCATGGGCTTCTCCAGCCTATCGTGGTTGAACCAATCGAAGACGGCCGGCGCTACCGGATTCTTGCCGGCCACAGGCGTTACAAGGCCTGCGGGGAAGCCGGATTCGAAACCATCCAATGCATCGTTCGAACGGTCGAGGAACACACCCGGCTCGAACTTCAGGTCATCGAGAACCTCCATCGCAAGGACCTCAGCCCGGTTGAAGAAGCCCGTGCCCTAAAACGGCTCATGGACGAGTTCAACCTTAACCAGAGGGACCTTGCTAAGCGCCTCGGAAAATCCCTCGGCTCTGTCAACCAGACCCTTCGAATCCTTTCCCTTTCCGATGAAGCCCTTGAGTCTGTTCAGACGTCTGAACAGCTCACTAAATCGGTGCTGTTGGAGGTCGCCAAAGAAGCCGATCCAAAGAAGCAGCTCTCCCTGATCGACAAGGCGAAAGCCGGCCAGCTCACGGTCCGCAAGGCTAGGCAGGAGAAGGGCAGGGGAGGGACCGAAAAACCGAAGTCAGCAGTTCACAGCATCGTCCTCGAGAACGCGACCGTCACCATCCGCTTCCGCAAAAAGACCGTTACCAGGGACGAACGAATCGCCGCCCTCCAGGCTGCCTTGGACCAGGAGAAGGGCAATCAACCTCCGGAAACCAAGTGACGACCCAACCACAAGTTTTGGCAAAGTCGCGCTCCTGGACGGAGCGCCAAAAAACCAACATCTGCTTTAGGCGAGCTTCCTTGGGGAAGCTGCGCCACCGCTTGAGCAGGAAGCTCAAGCTCCCCGTCGGCGCACTCAAGATGTGCGCCTCCTCAGTGGACAGGCAGCTAGGGCTGCCTGATTTGCACACCGGATGCACCGGAGGATGCAAACAAACATAAACTCAAACCAGACTTAAAACCCGGACTCACAGCCACAAACGCGCGTAAACCACCTGCAAACACACCCTGACAATCCGTGACGCAAACCCTTGTTCATCAATAGTCAACAACGCATACGGTGAACCCGAATTCGAAAACCGTATCGTTTCGGCTCCACGAGCACCATTTCAAGCGCCTTGAGGAGCTTGCCGCCATTTCCCGCACCAGTCCCGGCGACGAGGCTCGAAGCCGTCTCATCGCCGTGCTGGAGGAGGAGGACCGACTCCTAGCCTTCCGGAAACAACTCGCCGCTTTGGAGTCCCACATTGCGGATCTGCAGCACGACCTGGCGCTCTCGGTCCAAACCCTCCTCATCGCCGCGACCCAGGGACGGAAGCTCTCGCCCCAGGAGGCTGAGGCTTGGGTTCGTGAAAACCTCCGTTCAGCATCCTGACTCGCCATGTTATCCATCGCCGCACTTGGGCATGGGGCAGGGCAGGGGAACTACTACCTCGACCTGGCCAAGGAGGACTACTACCTCGCGGGAGGGGAACCGCTCGGCGTCTGGTTCGGGGAAGGGTCGGCCCTCCTCAATCTGCAAGGAAATGTCGAACGCGACCAATTTCACCACCTGCTTCGAGGCTTCTCCCAGGACGGCGTCACGCCCCTGGTTAAGAACGCCGGAGAGAAGGATCGGCAAAGTGGCTGGGACCTCACCTTCAGCGTCCCCAAAAGCGTCGCCGTCGCTTGGGCACTGGCCCCTCCCGAGATCAGGACCCAGATTGAGAATGCCCATCGCCAAGCGGTCCGAGCAGCCATTGGCTACGTCCAAGAAGTCGCCGGTTTAACCCGAAGGGGCAGGGGAGGGGTCGCTGTCGAGCCGGCAAAACTCATCGCCGCCCTCTTCGAACACGGAACGAGCCGGGCCCAAGACCCAGAGCCTCACACTCACGCCATTGTCTTGAATGTCGGTTGCCGCGCCGATGGCACAACTGGCACAATCCGGTCCATTGAAATCTTCCAGCACAAAATGGCGGCGGGAGCCATTTACCGATCTACGTTAGCCGAAGGCCTCCAACAATCGCCCGGATTCGAAATCGAGCTTGATCGGAAGGCCTTCAAAATCAAGGGAGTCCCTGAATCCGTCTGCTCCGAATTCTCAAAGCGCCGAGCCCAAATCGAAGAAGCCCTCGCGAAACGAGGCCTGCGGGGGGCAGTTGCGGCTAAAGTCGCCGCGCTCGATACCCGCGACGCTAAAGAAAGCGTCCCGCGGTCGGTCTTGTTTGAAAGGTGGAAAGAAACCGGCCGAAAACATGGTTGGACCCAAGACACCGTCCTCTCACTCATTGGACGAGCCCGTCTCAAACCGAACCTCGACATCGTTGCACAAGAACTTGCCACAGAGGCCATCCGCGACCTTACAACCTCGAAAAGCTGCTTCACCGAGCGCGACCTGGTCCGCCGGGTCGCCGAACTGGCTCCGCCCCACGGCATCGGTGCCTCGGGCGTGCTGCGCGCTGCAAAGCAACGCCTAGCGCAAAGCGACGTGGAATCTCTTGGCCGCATCAACCAAGGCGAAAAGCTCTACACCACAGGCGAGGTTCTTGCTGAAGAGAAAGCACTCCTTGACCGAGTCAAAAGGCTTCACGCCAAGAGCCAGCACAGAATTGAAACCGACCGAGTGTTTTCCACCCTCGGGAAGCATTCTCACCTTTCCGAGGAACAGCGCAAGGCAGTCCAGTATATCACCGCGACGCCGGGAGCCATCAAAGTCGTTTCCGGCATGGCCGGCACGGGCAAAAGCACCATGCTCAAAGTCGCCCGAGAAACTTGGGAGAAAAGCGGGTTCACCGTTATCGGCGCCGCGCTCTCGGGGAAGGCCGCCCAGGGTCTCGAAGAAAGCGCTGGAATCCAAAGCGCCACATTAGCCCGGACCCTGCACGACTTGGGTCTCCCACTTTTTGGCCTGGAGGTTCGCTACCGGCGCCTCGCGCCGCACGCCCCACGGTGGAGTCCGCTTCGCGACGTCAAAATCCCTCACCTTGCCCTCAAACGGGATGCCATTTCCCTCACCAAGCGCACCATCCTGGTCGTCGACGAGGCTGGAATGGTCGGAACCCAGACCATGAAAGCCCTGGTGGATGCGGTCGCAAGCGCAGGAGCAAAACTTGTCCTGGTCGGGGATGCGCGCCAACTCCAGCCCATCGAAGCCGGCGGGCCATTCAAAGCGATTTCCAAGCTCGTCGGTGCGACCGAACTCAAAGACATTCAGCGCCAGAAAGAGCCTTGGGCGCGAGACATGGTTTCCCTTTTCGCTGCGGGTGAAGCGAAAAAAGCCCTCGCCATGGCCGACGAACGAGGGCTCGTTCACCGAGCGCGAACGTTCGTCGACGCCAAGGAAAAGCTCATCGAGGACTGGAAACTCGACGGCCTTCGGCGCCCGGAACAAAACCTCATCCTGGCCTCAACAAACGAGGATGTCTCCGAGATCAACATTGCCGCTCAAGCAGGGCGCAAGAGGGCAGGGCACCTCGGCCAACCTAAAGTCGTCGTTGATCGGACTACGATTCACCTGGGAGATCGCGTGCTGTTCACGAAGAACAGCAAACTTCTCGGGGTCAAAAACGGCCATCTCGGCACGGTCGCCAGGATTGATGATTCTGTCCTCCACGTTGACGTTGATGGTGGAAAAAGGGTTTCCATCCCCACCCGCTCCTACAAGCACGTCACCCTCGGCTACGCCGTCACAACCCACAAAGCGCAGGGTATGACCGCCCATAACACGTTTATCCTCATCGATTCGACCATGCAAAACCGTGAGCTTTCATACGTCCAGGCCTCCAGGGCGCGCAACCTCTCACGATTTTATGTTGATCAAGTCACAGCCGGCAAATATTTGCGCGAGGCCGCCAAACTCATGGCACGGAGTCAGCAGAAGGAATTGGCCTCCGCGGTAGCGGAAGCAAACCAACGGCGCCAGGAGGAAGAAGAGCAAATCCGCCAGGCGCAACGGCACACGCGTTGATTCAGGGTTTATGCGGCGATTCATCTGGACATTTGGACCGAAGGGAGTATTCGGGCTGATTCTGCTGGTCGTTTTCTGTTTCATGTTCGCGGTCGCCATCCTCCCCCATCTCCTCAATCCGAAAGGCGTCCTCCTCCTTCTCGCGCTGGCGACCCCCGTTACCGCCCTCGCCTTCACGCTGCCGGACAGAGTCTACAAAACGTGGGAGTGCCTTCCCGACATCCTCCGTGCCGCCCTCCTCTCCGTTCTCGCCTACGCCACCATCGTCACCGTTGGGCACTTCGGCGAGCTCTACAACTTCCGTCTCTGGCTCGACTTCCTCCTTCTCCGCAGCGCTACGCCCTGGAGTTCGGTTCACAGTGTCGCCATGGCGGGAGTCGCGTTCGCGTTTGCCACGCAGATGTATAAGCCTCCGGGGCCTCTCCCTGAGGACGAAGAACGGATTCTCAGTGGCTACAAACTGATCTCCCGCGAAGAGGCGCTAGCCGCCTTGCCAAGGATCGCCCCGGGCGACCCGTCCGCAATGTTCTGGGGCACATTCCACCTTCCTGAAAGTTTCGGGACCCAGCACTTTTGTATCATCGGCTCGTCCGGGTCAGGAAAGAGCACTTCGCTCCAACTCCTAATGCAAAGCGTATTGCCCAAGATCAGCAGAGGACCCGGACGACGGGCCCTCGTTTACGATGCCAAGCGCGACATTTACGCGACCCTGCTGGCCATCGGCCTCCATGAAGACCAAATCATCATCCTAAACCCATTTGACCGCCGCTGCGCTGCTTGGGATATGGCGGCGGACATCACGGATCCCGCTACTGCCGACCAGATTGCCACCATTCTGGCCCCGGATGAAGGCGATCCCCATCCGTTCTTCCCCAAGGCCGCTCAAAGCCTCGTTGGCGGCCTCATGGAGGCGTACTTTTACCTGGCTCAGCGCCGGTGGACATTTCGTGACGTGGTGTTGGGACTCCGCACGGACAACCGCCTCAAGACGATTCTCGGCCGCTGTCCCCAAACGCGCCACCTCACCGAGAAGTTCCTCCCCGGCACGGGGGACACCCAGCACGACATCGCCGCCACCATCGAGAACACCATGCGCCGATTGGCCTTCGTTGCCGCCGCTTGGGATCGCGCCAAGACCTCTGTATCACTCGATCAGTGGATGCGCGGCGAATCGGTTCTCCTCCTTGGAAGCAACCCTGCCCTCCAGAGCACCGTTCAACAGCTCAACGCCGCCATTTTCCACCGCGTCACACAACTTGTCCTGCGCCAGCCCAACATCGGCCGAGAATCCGGCACCAACCAGACCTGGTTCTTCCTCGACGAACTCCGCCGTGCTGGCGTCCTCCCCAACCTTCCGGAACTCCTGGTCGAAGGCCGCTCGAAAGGGGCTTGCGTGGCTATTGGTTTCCAGGACATCCCCGGACTTTACCAGGTCTACAAACCGAACTTGGCCAACGAGATTATCGGCGCCTGCCGGAACAAGACGTTCCTCAAAATTGCCGATCCCCAAACGGCCCAATACGCCTCCGAGTTTTTCGGGAAGCAAGAGGTTGAAATCACCCGCTACAGCCGAAGCTGGGGGCTTAGCAAAAACCTCACCAGCGGGGAAACGCGATCGACCGGCATTTCTGTGAGCCGAACCATCCACAACCGCTCGGTAATCCCGTCGGCGGCCTTCGGCCAGATCAAGGAAGCCAATCCCCAAAATGGAATCGGCGGCTACTACGCTTTAGCTGAGGTCCGAGATCCCTATCCCGCTCTTCTGCCGGGCGAGTTTGTGGACCAGACAGCCCCCAAACCGAATCCCGCAGTTCCCAACATTATCGAGCGTCCCCCAGAACACCAGGTCCTTCGGGAATGGACCGAAGACGATCTTCAACGCTTGGGCCTCGCTGACGCCGCAGATGCGCTTTTGCCCAAAACCCAACACCCACGTTCCAAACCGCCCGACGCCCACCCGGCAGAGGGCGATGGCCTTCTTTCTATTCTCCCCAAACGAAAGCTATGACACCGCTGCACTCTTTTTTTGTCCGACGAGGTTCCGCCTTCGCTGCGTCTGCCCTCCTTCTGACCGCCTGCGGTCCGGCCCAACAATCCCAATCCCAGACACAACAACCGCAGAGCGACATCGCCCAGGCCAATGCGGCGTCGCCACCGTCCTCGCCATCCACATCTCAAACGCAGTCCAAGAACTTCGTCTTCGTCACCGAGCCGGCGGACGATGGCTCCGTCGGGACCCCCCAGGCCGAGATCTCGATTCTTAAAATGCAGCGTGGGGTTCTCCGCCTCTTCGGCCTGCAAGCTGGCCAGATGTACGAAGCAACCTGGCGCATCTCAGAAGGCGCAGGGCGTTCGATCATGACCAACGTGTTTCGGTTCACGCCCGACGCCCCGAACTACAGCATCTGGTGGCCCTTCCAGCCCGACTATAAGGTCCACAAGGCCGGCAAGTGGAAGTGGACCGCCGAAGTCAAAGGAATTGGCCGCTATTCCACCGAAGTAAGTGTTCTCCCTCCCACCCCGACCGAACTCAAGGACCTGGCTCTCCACGAAAAGGCCCGAGAATCCGTCTTCCGCGCCTTTGCCCACTACTGGGTCGCGCTTACGAACGACTACTTCACGGTCGTCCCGGTCGCCGAACGCGTGCAACAGGATCAAACGACCTACAGCCAGCCTTCCGCCCAATCCCCCAGCTTCGACCTCCACTCCGTCGAACGACAACACAAACAAGACATGCTCAATCAGCTTGCCCGCCAAGGATCTTCTGACACCAGGCGGATGAGAGATCTTGGGACCGAACTGGATCAACTCACCCGCCTTGCCCAGCAACAAGAGCCTGCTAAACCCCGCATTATCCTCTCCACCATGCAGGCGCGCAATGTCGGTTTCCATTTCACCCGCGATTTTGTTTCCGACGCTGACCGGCTCAACGGCATCAATTACCTCGGCTCCGCCTCATTTGGGTTTCGCCTCTATCGGCTCTTCATTCCCGGAAAGGGGTGGTTGGATTGGAAGGAAACCGACCGGCCCAGCTCTGAGTTTACCGAAGCTCTGGGCGAGATGGTGTCCGCCACGAGCATTCCATCAGAACTGCAAGGCGTCATCAGGGTCAGTTTCCGCATCATGGAGCGAGATGGAAATTGGTTCGTCCAAACCGAAGGAGGGGAACGTTTCGCCAACGGCAAGCCCGACGGGACCGTCAAGGCCGTCCCGCACCGGGCGCCTCGAATCGAATTCGTTCAGGAAATCGTCCGAACTGGCCGCAGTCCAGACCGCGAGCGTGACCAGGTGATCGGGCTATCGGCCCGCGAGGATCCGGCCGCGCTGGAGCGCGGCATCATTGCCACGATGACCCAACTCCGTGGCCGTACGCTCTAACGGACGGCGCGCTCCTTTCCCTGGACCGCGCCCTCCACGAACTCGACGAATATCGGATCCCGGAATTCCCGCGTCCGCTGCCAGACCGCTCGGGGGAGGGGGAGGGAGAAAAACCACCGGACATCGGCGGCAAGCACGTCCAGCGTGAGCATCGCCCCCTCTCTCGCCAGGAGCCAACTCGTCTGGAAATGGACGATCACCACATTCAAGAATTCCTCCTCGGCCAGGGAAATCGGTGAAGCCACGAAGTCCACCTCGCGCTGCAGCACGCGCCCAAGCTCCGGGCGCCGGTGGACATCGCTCCAAAGATCGCGGTGATGTTGGGAGAGCGTCAGAAGGTCGCCCACTTTTCGGGATGCCACCTCCCGGCGAAACGCGGCCACGGCAAACCACAAACTCCCCACGATCCCAACACTCTGGACCAACGTAAACCAATTTGCCTCAAGCCACGCCCCGAACACTCCCACCCGTCCGTCATACCACGGACGGTCCTCCCGGGAAACCCAGCAACTTAAACGGACGCCGGGATGTCTCGCCGGGCCAGGACCAGGACGCGCCGGGGAATCCGCACCACCCGTTCCCCAGGAGCGCAGCCGGACCCTTCGGGGAGGCTTCCTACCGCTTCCGTTGTGATGTCGGTTCCGATGACCGCGAAATCACCGGAGGCCATTTCCAGAATATCCGGACAGCCGTGTCCACCTGGACACCGAGCAGCTTCCGGCGTTGAGCCGAGTCGTCGAACGAACATAAGCCTGCGATGTGTTTGCATTTTGTTCCGAATTCAGAACAAATAAAACCCACAATTGTGGCACCGTCAAGTTCGGAATTCGGAACAATGCGCCCACCGAGGAATATCGTCGGTCCTGTAGTTCGGCGGATCCGCGACGGCAAGGGTCTCACCCAGGAGGCTCTCGCCGCCAAGCTGAATTGCCTCGGCTGGGACATCAGCCGTGAGACCCTGGCCAAGATCGAGTCCCAAATCCGATGGGTTGCCGACTTCGAGCTGGTGAAAATCGCCGCCGCCCTCGAAACCACCCCCCAGGCCCTTCTCTCCGACGCTGATCTCCCAACACCCTGAAAAGCCCCTGGATTCCGGTGACAGAATTTCGTCGCCGACAGCGCAGCGACCCCGGCCCGGGCCCCTTGGTTAGCATTTCCGCCTGTGGTAAAATCGAACCTGGCTATTTAGATGACTCCAGCACTCGCGGTGCCTTGTGCAATCATGGGCCTCATGGCCTACACCTGGCACGCGAGCCCCACCCTGGGGTGATCTAAACAGCCGTTGTTCTGCCGGGCGCAGAGCGACTTTTCCAAGGAGGACCAATGGACCAAACAACGCACGACGAATGCATTATGAACAAACAAAAACCCATCCATGAACTCCGGTTCGGGGCCATCAAGGCAGCCATCTGGAGGAACGAAACCACCGCAGGTGTCCGATACAACGTTACGCTGACCCGCCTATACCGGGACGGTGAGCAGTGGAAATCGACCGACACCTTCGGCCGGGACGAACTCCTGGTTGTCGCGAAGGTCGCCGATCAGGCCCACACCTGGATCTGCCAACAGGCCCAGGAACAGTGACCCTGAGAGGTTTTTTCTCAAGGTTTCAAGGCTCTGAGGATCAGCCTTTAACAGGTCCTCGCTCCAACTTCACCGCTGTTCTTCAGCACGTCATCGCAATCGGCCTCTTGGCGGCCCATTCTCCAATCGCCGGACCGTGTTCGGCGTTTGCCGTGATCCCATGACCTCGCGTCATTCCATGGTTTCATGGCGCTTCCTCCTCAAAAAAAGCCGGAGGGCCGGCTGCTACCCACCAGGCGGGTGAATGGACTCCACCACCACCCTTTGCTCGAACGCCGCCTGCAAAGTTCGTCTTGGCCAATGACGCATCCCGCCGGGTCCTTCTCATCCACCGGTCGCCCGAATCCAGCCGGCAACGACGGGGGTCCCGTGCTAAACACTCGCTTCCGATGGCGCCCTGAGATGCTCCCTCTGATTCCTTGGCTTCGGTCGTCAGGGTGTTTGCCTTTGCTGGGGCGGCCTTGGGCTTCGCGCAGTCTCGCGCCAGGCGTTCGCCCGTCACTTCACTGCTTCATGCTTCGTCCACGGCCGTTTTTCCCCTCACGTCGGCAACCGTTTCTCCGTGGTCGGCTTCATCCCTCTCCCACGCGGTTTGTGAAGAGAGGGAATAAACCCTCCACATAAAAGGAGAAACTAACCATGACGACAAAACAGAAGCCAATTCACGAAATCAGACTCGGAGCCATCAAGGCAGCCATCTGGGAAAACGAGACCGTCAACGGCACCCGCCATTCGGTCGTTTTTAGCCGGATCTACAAAGAGGGCGACCAGTGGAAGCGAGCGGACAACTTCCGCCGCGATGAGCTCCTGGTCGTGGCCAAGGTCGCTGACCAGGCGCACACCTGGATTATCGAGCAAAGCCAGTCCAAAGACGAGGTGCCGGAGCAGGCGTAACAACCCGCCGGGGGGTCTGACGCCCTCCGGCTTTTTTTGAGGAGGAACGACCATGGAAACGAAAACTCGCACTTTCAAACTCGGCCAGACGGTGATCACGCCAAACGCCCAAGACACGCTTCATCCGGCAGACGTGTTCACCGCCCTACAGCGGCACGCCCGCTGCGACTGGGGCGACTGCTGCCCGGAAGATGCCGCCGAAAACGAGTTCGCGCTCGACCAGTACCTTCGCCTCTTTTCGGTCTACCACGACCGCAACGGAACGAAGTTCTGGATCATCACCGAAGCCAACCGCGAGATCACAACCATTTTGCTCCCGGAAGACTACTGACCGGGAGTCGGCCGGGGCCTTTCGGCTCCGGCCTTTTTCATGGCAACCCCCAAAAAACGTCCGGTGTCTTACCCTTGCTGGCCTCGAGAAAATCGATCCTGGGGCATTCTAGAGCGTCGATTTTGGGCCCGGCCCCAGGAAACCCCTTGAACGGGCATAAAGGGCGCTTTTCGGCGACAGCTCAAGCTGCATGACGTGTGATTCTCCTTCGCGGCCGTCCCCGATGTCGACAATCGCCTACAGGGCGCAGAACTTCGGCCGACTGTCGGCAGGGCAGGGGGACTCGGGTGCCCTAATCTCGCTCCATTCCACGGTGCCTCCTCGCCTGTTAAGGCGCCGGCGTAGTGCGGGGACGAGACTCGCCTGACGACCGCTCCGCTTCAGCCGATCCTCGCGGGCTCATGTAAACCTCGACCAGTTCTCCCGCCTTCGTGCCACCTTCGACAGCGCCGGACGCCGCCAAGTTGGCCCACTTGTAGGCTTCAGCGTAATCCTGCGGGACCCCTTCGCCGTGGGCGTACATTATACCCAGGTTCTTCTGGGCGGCCGCGTAGCCTTGCTCGGCAGCCTTGCGGTACCACCGCGCGGCTTCCGCCGCGTCCTTGGCTACCCCTTGCCCCAAGGCGTACATGAAGCCCAGGTTGTTCTGAGCGGCAGCCTGGCCTTGCTCCCCCGCCTTCCGATACCATTTCACAGCTTCCGCCGCGTCTTTCGGCACGCCTTCGCCGTGGGCGTACATCACGCCCAGATTGAATTGGGCGAGTGCGTTGCCCTGTTCAGCGGCCTTCCGGTACCACTTCCCAGCCTCCACCGCATCCTTGGCTACTCCATCACCCAGGAAACACATCAAGCCTAGGTTGAACTGCGCAGATGCATTGCCCTGCTCGGCCGATTTCCGATACCAGTTCACGGCTTGCGCCGCGTCTTTCGGCACGCCTTCGCCATTCACGTACATCACGCCCAGATTGAACTGGGCGTCTCCGTCGCCTTGCTCAGCCCCCTTGCGATACCACTTCACCGCCTCACCCACATTCTTGGGTACCCCATCGCCGTTGGCGTACATCGTGCCCAGATTGAACTGAGCGTTCGTATTTCCCTGCTCAGCGGCCTTCCGGTACCACTTCACGGCTTCTGCTGCGTCCTTCGGTACGCCGTCACCATTTTCGTACTTCACGCCCAGGTTGAATTGAGAACTTGGCAACCCTGATTCAGCAGCCCTCCGCCACCACTTCACCGCCTCAGCCGCATCCTTCGGCACCCCCATTCCACGGCTATAGTAAACGCCCAGATTGTGCTGAGCCTGCGCAAGCCCCTTGTCCGCAGCCCTGCGCATCCACTTCACAGCCCCATCAAGGTCGCCCGATTTTTCGCACAATCCCCCCATACGGAGCTGAGCTTCAACCTCCCCTCGCTCCGCCCGGGCGCGCACCCCGTCGAGATCGGTGCCAGAGAGCACACCTGATTCGGCAAAGCCCATTGCCAGGCAGGGCAGCAACAATGCGCCGGCCAAGAACACCAGTTGTCGATTAACGACAGTCATGCACTTTTGTTTACACCCGAGAATGACCGTGAACCAGTCAAATACGGCCGCCCAAGTCCACCTCTTCACGGCCCGAGATGTTCGATACTTCAATTAATAGCAGGGTAGGGGACAGCCCGTTACTCCAGGGGCGATCCTTCGTGCTTCGCTTTCGCGGTGGAGGTCCCTGCCAGCACATAAATCCGTAGGTCGCTGACGCATGAAAGGGCCACCAACCGTTCACGCCAAGAAATGGAGCTCTCGATTCGTGACCGTTCGTTGATCACGGCCTTGATTTTGCCGGTTCGGGTTAACTCGGTCAGCGTCTCTGTTGTCATCCTAAACTGAGAACTGTCATCGCGCAGAAGGAACAACGGAGCAGAAGACAGTCGGCCGGCCGCTTCGACGAGCCGCGTGAAATCGGATTCCTTCGTCTGGTGGTAGGCAATTCTCTTCAGTGAAACCCCAGCCTGCAGTGCAATCAGGTGAAGCGCTGCTTGGTCTGGAGAAAAGGTTTCGCTGACAAACGCCGTTGCCCATTGATTCACAACAGCACAAGCCTGGGCAATCCGCAGCGCAAGATTTACGTGTGCGGGGTGAGCGAGCGGAATCTGGCTCGCGCCTGCTCCTTTCGAGTACAGCCGCTCCAGGCCGTTGATGGCGCCATAAAGGGCGCTTTTCGGTGACAGCTCAAGCTGCATGCCCCCCTTCTTCATCACTGTCTCTGCGCGCGATCCACGCGAGATTCAATCGTCGCCAAACAGAGCGTCTAGGTCGCGAGCGGCGTGGAGCACCCGCACGATTTCGACGCCTCCTGCTCTTGGTCGGTAAAAAATCAGGTAGTTGCGAAACCCGCTCACTCGAAACGACCGCAGGTCCGACAACGCCGAACTCTTGAACGTCCTCCTCCGGCCCATGCCCGGCATCCCGGCGAGATCCGCAAAAGTGGCCAAGGCCGCCTCCAAAACCCTGTCCGCTGCCGCCAGGTTGTCCTCCGAAATGAAGGCGTGAATCTGGTCGAGGTCCTCACGCGCCTCCGGCGAGACGAAGAAATTACCCATTGTGCTTGCGGCGAGCCGCAGCCCGATCACGAAGCTCCCTTGCAGCGACTTCTCCTGGAATCCCTTCGCCCCGGTCAAGCTGTCGGACCCCTACCAGGAGATTCTCTTCGAGTTCTTCCATCGAGGAAACCATGAACCGTGGCTTGGGCTCTTTCTCGGACTTCAACAGCCGCAGGCCAGCCCGGATCACTTCGCTCGCCGACTGGTACATGCCGGTCTCAACCTCTTTCTCGATGAACTGTTCAAGTTCTGGAGTCAGGCTCACATTCATACGCCAAAATTTCCCGTTCCCATTCGTATCCCTCGAAAGCTACCCCAACAACAAGAAATGCGCAAGATTTGTTATTCACCACTTCCCGCTATCACCCCACTCCTGCTGAAATGGAAATCAGTAATGAGATAATTAAGCGTCACTTACATCAATCTGTTGTGGTTGTATTATCCGACACCACTATGCCTTGCGTTTTTCTTGCCTTGTGCGATCATACTCATATGAGTCGAAAAGTGTACGACGTTACGAAAGGCCATGATGGAGAATGGAAGGGCACACTCCGGGGAGCGGCTCGGCCATCGGTTTCCGCCACGACAAAAGCCGCGGCTTTGGAGCGCACGATCGAGCTCGCGAAGAATGCGCCCCTCAGCCAAGTCGTGATCCACAAGGAAAGAGGCGGCATCCAAAGCGAACGCACCTACGGTCAGGATCCGAAACGCTTCCCAGGATAACTTCAAATGGTCAAAAAGCGCGCGTTCATCAGCTTCGATTACGACCACGACCTTGATCTGAAGACGATGCTTGTCGGCCAAGCTCGACATCCCGACACCCCGTTTGACATCGCGGATTTTTCCATCAAGGAGCCCCTTGCTGGCGACTGGAAAGCCAAGGCCAGAACACGAATCAAGGGCTCCGACGTTGTGATTGTCATCTGTGGAGAGTGGACCAATAGGGCGACGGGCGTCGCTGCAGAACTCACGATTGCCCAAGAAGAGCGAATCCCATATTTTTTGCTTTGGGGCCGTGACGGAAAGCAGTGCTCCAAACCAACGTCCGCCACACCCAATGACAAGGTGTACGAATGGACATGGGATAATCTAAAGGCTTTGATCAATGGAGCCCGTTGAACAGAAGCCCACGTTGCAGGATGTGCTGTTTCGGGCAAAGGCGCCCGAGTCGGTTTCTGCGGACACCGCCGTTTTGTTGGAGCAGTACAAGTTATACGTGGAACTGGTGGATCGAATCAGCGAGCGCCGACAGCATGCCAACTCGTTTTTCCTGAGCATCAACACAGGCATTTGCGCCTTCGCCGGCTACCTATTCTCCAAGGACTCAACCCCTGAACTCCGGTCACTCTTCTGGTGTATTCCTCTGGCTGGCATCCTTCTGTGCTATTTCTGGTATCGGATGGTCAAATCGTACCGCGATCTGAACTCCGCCAAATTTTTAGTGGTTCATGCCTTGGAGGAACGTTTGCCGGTTGCCCCTTACCGCGCCGAATGGTTCTTGGTCGACGAAGGAAACGACGGAACCAAATACACTCCGTTTACCCATCTGGAGATCTGGATTCCGCGATCATTCATCGTGATGTATGTCGCATTCCTCTTGTTCCAGCTCTGGCCCAAGATTTTTCCACTGCACACCCCGTAAAATCCTGCAACCCCGCGCAAGCTTCTCCCCCACATTTAGTGAATCATAAAGGACGTTATGATTCACTACTTGCTTCCGGTGGGGGATCTGTGAGAAAATGCCTTCATGCAGCCGGAAATGTCCAAAAAGCCCCTCGCCGACCAGCAGTGGTTCGTTGACCTCCTCGCCTCCAAGGCCTTTTTCCGCTCCTCGCCGACCACCTTCTCGAATGGCAAGGCCTCGATCCACGTGGACAGCAGCCAGCTCCTGGCCGATCCCGGCACCGGCGACAAGGCTTGGAATTCCGACCTCGCCGAAGCCGATCCCGGAACCGTAAAGCTCATCCTGGAGCAGATCCTCAAAACCCGGCCGTTCCTCACCGAGGCCGATCTTGCCCAGGAACGGTCCGACAAGCAGCGCGTCGAGCGGGCTCTCACCGGCATTGCCGCCACCATCACGGACGGTCCCGATACCGGGTCCGGCGTCCAGCTTCGCCGATTTCTCTGGGCGCTCTACAACCAACATCACCTGGTCAACCTCTGGCGTATGACTGCGGTGCTCGATTCCAAACGCGGTGCGTGGGTTTCTGAGGTCTTTTCCGGCGCCTTTGCCGGCGCGCTCAAGGAAGACGACATCAAACGCGCACTTCTGGCGGCCGGCGAAATGGAGCGCTGGGACCAGGTTCGCTTAGACACGGAAGCTCTCCAGCAACTCGATGATGCTGAACGCATTATCTCTGACCTTGTCCGTCGCACCCCGCCCAGCCACATGCACACCGGGCTTGTGGACCTTCTGTCGCGGTTTACCACCCTAAAACGCGAAATTCAGGCCCAACAGGACACAAAATGACCACCGAGCTCGTCTTGGCCACGGAAAAACTGCCCGCGGCCTTCGCCGGTCGGCCTTTTCCAGCTCCGATCCTCCAGGCCGGCCCTGCCGCCGCCCGGCGTTTCGTCGAGTTTTTCACGGCAAACATCCGGAATCCAAACACCCGAACGGCATACGCCAGGGCCGTTGCCCAGTTCTTCGAATGGTGCGAAGTCCGCCAACTCTCCCTCCAAGACCTCTCCCCGTTCCTTGTAGCGGCCTACATCGAGGACCTTGAAAAGCGCGACGCCAAACCGCGCACTGTCTGCCGGCGCGCGCCGGACGGCCACGTGTTCACGACAACCGTCAGCACGCGTCCCCTTACGCCACCGGCCGTGAAACAGCACTTGGCCGCTATCCGGATGCTCTTTGACTACCTGGTGGTCGGCCAGATTGTCCCCCACAACCCAGCAGCCTCGGTCCGGGGGCCAAAGCATGTCGTAAAACGCGGGAAAACCCCGGTGCTGTCAGCCGAAGACGCCCGCCTGTTGCTCGACTCAATTCCGCTTACCCGCAAGGTCCGTCAGGGAGACCACGAAGCCGACGTCCCGGATCTTGTCGGGCTCCGTGATCGGGCCCTGATCGCCGTCATGGTCTTTTCTTTCGCCCGCGTCGGCGCCGTTTGCGGCATGAAGGTTGAAGACTACTACCAAAACGGCAAGCGCTGCTGGTTCCGGCTCCATGAAAAGGGCGGAAAATTCCACGAGGTCCCGGCCCACCACAACGCCGAGTCCTACGTGGACGCCTACCTGGAGGCCTCCACCATCGCCAACGACAAAAAGACCCCCCTCTTCCGATCAGCAGTCGCCAGAACCAACACCCTCTCCGAAACCGGCATGAGCCGGACGGATGCCCTTCGGATGATTAAACGACGGGCCAAGGCCGCAGGCCTCCCAGACCGCATCTGCTGCCACACCTTTCGGGCCACGGGAATCACCGCCTACCTCGAAAACGGCGGCACCATTGAGAACGCCCAGGCGATCGCCGCCCACGAGTCCCCCAGGACCACCAAGCTCTACGACCGCACCAGTGACGAACTCACCCTCGACGAGATCGAGCGCATCGCCATCTGAGCCTCGCCGTCGCTTCCGTCCGGTCTCGGTCTATTCCGACCCACCGATCACGACCAAATCGTCATCGGTTGTTGGTACGACCCAGTAACGAGATTCGTTCCACACGACATCACCGTCGTCGGAGGTGTCGTTGGATGGACCTCATCGAGGAGGTGTGGGAGTCCTTCACCTGGATTCTCCACAACCAGTTTGAACACTAACGGGGCGATCACGATTACCCATCCAAATTCGTCTATATAAGGTATCATCATATACCCATAAATAGTGTTCAGCTTCGGGAAACGCTCACTTTTCGCTCAAACACTTCACGTTTCGCGCCACACTCCTCCCCAACCGTCTGCGGCAATGTCCATCGATCTCCTCCCCTCGTGGTCTAGGCGTCATCTGCTTCCATGAACTAGGCATTGGGCCTTCGGTCGCTTTGCGCAGCCCTCCCGCCGGCGGGGCCGTCAGTCGGGCCGCCAAGCGGCGCTTCCTCCGGCTCAAAGCCCACCTCCTTTTTCTCTTCCTGGCCATCCCTCCAGCCCGCCGTGAGAGGGATGGTCCCTCGAAAGAGAATAAAAGGAGGATTAAACATGGAATCAACTAAACGCCAAAAGACCTGCGAGGAGCGAATCGACGAGGAGATGAAGCAACGACTGGAGCAGTTGCTGCCGGACGTTCAAGCCTGGGGCGTTCTGAAGTGCGCCAGGCACCTCAAAGCCGAAGGCCGCACTATACGGACCGCAGACCTCGATCAGCTTCATGACGAAGTCCTTGATCTGGTCCGAGAACGTGCCGGAGAAAGCGTCCTCTCCATCGAGCAGGTCACGACCTACAAGGTCTGCCTCTCATGGGGAGGCCCAGCAGACTACTTCGAACTCGACTGGTCCGCTGAATCGCGCGCGTGGATCGGCGGCCGCTACCTGTTCCAGGACTGGTTCGACGGCGCAAGCCGCTCCATGTCCGCTGACCAGGTTGAAGAACTGGCGAATCTGTTTGGAATCGACCCCGAGGCCGGCTAACCGGCCCTCCACGGCTGGCCGAAATCAGGGGGCTTCCATGCCGCCACACCCCCCTACTCCTACCCCTCCCCACCCCGGAATCGTCCCTCCTTGAGGCGTTTAGAGGTCAAGTTTGTGGCAGATTCGGCCCAAAACCCCATTTTGGCAGGGTTTGGCCAGAACTTCGCCCTCCGAGGCTACGCCTGAAACGCTTCCTCGGGCGTTTTACAGCCCTCCGCTGACTTCCTGCAGGGGTTTACCGACTACGTTTCTGAGCATCAAGGGAGACCCCGCAAACCATCCTCTGAGCCCTCGGTGTCCAACTGGCTCGGCGCTTGGTTTTTGGTCAGATCGAGTTCGTCCTCAATCTCCTGTTGACGGCGAACTAGTGAAGCCAGGCGCTCGGCATATTCAAAGGAGGCACCGGCCTGGGCTTGCGAATCCGCCAACCGCTTGCGGGTGTCGGCGATGCTTTGGGTGAGATTCTCCCGCACATCCTCGAGGTGTTGAATCGCGTGTTCCACGGAGCGGATGGTGCCATGCGCAGTGTCGGTCACCTTCGCGGTGTAAGTTCCGGACCCCTTGACCACGATCTCCGGTCCCTGCATGAAGTTGTCCGCGATGAACACCTGGAACCCGGCAATGCTGCCCGCCAGCCACTCCTGACGGGTGCCCCGCACCCGTGCGGCACGACGCAGTAGAAGTTCGCCCGCGATGCCCCGGTCTTGGATTTCCTGGCCCTCGAGCACCATGACAAACTGGTCGCCACTGGTGTCCTGCCGCGTGGCCACGTCCCGGCGCACGGCCTCGATGCGTTTTTCCAGACGCGGAAGTTCGTCCGTGAGATGGCGGACGCGGCTGCGGAGCTTGAACTGGGTTTCCTGGTGCTCGCAGTGCAGGCGACTGAGCCGCGCGACCTCGGCGTCAATCCGGGCCTTCTCAATCACCACCGGGTTGCCCGAAGCAATGGCTTTCACCTCGGCGTAGGTGAGGGCCGCGCCGTCAATATCCTCGATACGTCGCAAGTCGCTTTCCCCGCTCATGACCTGGGCGATGAACCGTGCCTTGGTCTCCAAAACCTGCCAGGAGTAGGCGTCGAAGCTCTGTTCGGTGACGTAACGGTAGATCTGGACCTCGGGATTCAGGTTCCCCTGGCGCAGGATGCGGCCTTCCCGTTGCTCGACATCCGCCGGCCGCCATGGGGCATCCAGGTGATGCAACGCGATCAGGCGCTCCTGCACGTTGGCACCGGTGCCCATCTTTTGGGTGCTGCCGAAGAGGATGCGGACCTTGCCCGCCCGCAGATCGCGGAAAAGCGCGAGCTTGGCCCCGTCAGATTCATGGCTTTGGATGAACTCGATCTCGGATGGCGAGACACCTCGCGCCAGCAGCTTCTCCCGCAGGTCTTCGTAAACCGAAAAACCCCTTCCCCCGGTCGGCACGGATAAATCGCAGAACACCAGTTGTGTCAACCGCGCTTCTGTGGTTTCCCGCCAGATACGCTCGATCTCGCTGACGGCCTGGTTGACCTTGCTGTCGGGATGGTCAGGGAGGGAAGGATCGTGGAGCCGCAAATCAAGCGCCGCCTTCCGGCCATCGGTGGTCACCAGCAGCATGTTGTCCTCGCGCGGATCCACGAACCCGGAGCGCAAGGCCTCCGCCCGGTCCACCAGCGACTCGACGATCTGCTTCAGTTCCGGCGAGCAGGGCGCGCTGATGATGACAGGCTTGCTGTATTTCAGGTCGGGCACCGGCAGCTTGAGCATCGCCTGGGTCTGGATGTCAGCCACCTGCCGGAACTGCTGCATCAACTCCGGAACGTTTATGTAACGCGCAAACCGGGTGTTCAGGCGGTAGCCAGAGCCGTCCGGCGCCAGTTCCATGGCCGTCACCGGCTCGCCGAACGTCGCCGCCCAGGAGTCAAAGTGATCCACGCGCAAGGCCTTGAGCGCCGCCATCTGAAGATACCGTTGCATGGTGAACATCTCGGCCACGCTGTTGGCGATCGGGGTGCCGGTGGCAAAGACCACCCCTCCACCGCCGTTCATCCGCTGGACGTGGCGCACTTTCAGGAACATGTCGAAGGCCCGCTGCGAGGCCGTCTGCGGCAGCCCGGCGATCCGCGTCATCTTGGAGACGTAGAACAGGTTCTTGAAACAGTGGGCCTCGTCCACGAACAAAGAATCAACGCCCAGTTCCTCGAAGGTCAGCGTATCGTCCTTGCGCTCGTTGGCGGCCAGTTCCTTCAGTTTGGCTTCCAACCGTTTCTTGGCCCGTTCCAATGACTTCACGATCCGGGAGTTGTCCGGTTTCCGCTGCTGTTCGATGGCCAGCGTCAACTCCCGCAGTTCCCCCTTGATGAATTCCTCCTGCGTTGCCCGCGACACCGGGATTTTCTCGAAACCCGCATGCGTTACGATGACGGCATCCCAGTTGCCGGTGGCAATCCGGCTCATCAGCGTCTTGCGCTTTTCCTTCTCGAAATCCTCCTTGGTCGCCACAAGGAGGTTCGCGCCCGGATACAGCGTCAGCAATTCCGCCGAGAACTGGCCGAGCATGTGATTGGGCACCGTGAACAGGGGCTTGCGGGCCAGCCCGATCCGCTTCATTTCCATCGCCGCGGCCGTGCAACTGTAGGTCTTCCCCGATCCAACGACGTGAGCCAGCAGACAGTTCGGGGTCTGCAAAATGCGCCAGACGGCCGCCTTTTGATGGGGGTGCAGCGTGATGGAGGGGCTGGCGCCCGGCAGGGTCAGGTGGTCACCGTTGAACGTGCGTAGCCGCACATTATTGAACTCTTCATTGTATTTGCGGACCAACCGTTCACGGCGCTCGTCCGCCTGCCAAATCCACACCTTGAACCGTTCCTTGATCTTCTCCTGCTTGTCCCGCGCCGCCTCGGTTGCCGGGCCATTGACCACGTCGCGGTCGCAATCCGGGTCGTGGTCATAGACGGTCGGTGTCCGCAGGTTCAAGGCGTCCTCCAGGAGGTCCAGGGCGCTGCGCCGGTCCGTGCCCCACTCGGCTGTGTTCGCCACCGATCCTTTGGCCCGCCACCCAGCTTGCACCACCCACAGCCCAAGCTCAGGCGCATGGCTGACCGCGATGCCGTCTTCCCCGAGTAACTCTTCAGCAAACCGCTGGATGTCCTCCGTCGGAATCCAGGCCCCGCCCAGCCGCGCGTCAATCTCCGCGGCTAACAGGTCCGCCGGTTGCACCAGTCTCAAAGCCTCGACGTTCCCTTGGAATTGTTCGTCGGCAAGGGCTGCCGCCTCGGCCGCGACGAGTTTGGCGCGAACATTGCCCGAAAGATATTCGTCCTCGGTTTCCCAGCGGTGGCTTTGGGGATTCAGGAAAATGGCGCCCTTGAGGTCCGGGAGGAAATCGGCGGGCCGTCGATGAAGCAGGCCCCCCAGGTAATCGAGGTCCACGCAACCCCGTTCGCCCAGAGTTACCAGCAGGGCATCCTGGGGATTCTTGATCTCGTGGATTTTCCGCCCGCGTTGAACGGTGCGCTCCCGGAAAATGGCGGCCTTGGCGGCACGGCGGGTTTCTTCGTCGAAATGCTCCAGGGACAGGAGCAGCGGCAGGTCAGGGTCGCCCCGGAAGGCCGACGTGTTGGCCCGTTCGGAAATCGGACCGAACTTCGCCACGAACCGGTCATAGGCCTAGACCCAACAGTCGTGTCACCAGCCGCCATTTGGATCACTTGAGCGGTAATCGGGTCGTCATATCCAGCTCGAATCGGCCGTAGGGATTGACGTGCTCCCAGATCAGCGGCGTCAACGCCCTGAGGTCGGTCTCGGTCAATCGTCCCTGCCAATTCGGTTGACCCAACACCTCCTGCAGCATGAGCGTGTTCACGTACACCATGCAGTTCTGCAGCAAATGCAGCGACAGCATGCTAATCTCGTGATCTTCGCGGCGGTTGCTTGTCATCTCGCCGCGGCGCGCAAAATAGATGAAGTCGTTGGCACCATTCCATCGCTCGATGGTGTTGAGGCCCTCGTGGATCTCGCGGCGCAGCGCCAGGCTGTGCAGATAGCGGGCAAGGAAGATTGTCTTTACGGCGCGGCCGAACTCGGAGAGCGCCTTGTAGGTTGGGTGCTGGACATTGTTGCGGGTGAAGCGGCGCAAGATCGCTTCGGTCTCGGCGGTGCCCAGGCGCAAGGCCGTCGCGTATTTCACCATCGAGTCGTACTGCTGGCGGATCAGCTCCCAATCAATGGGCTTGGTCAGAATTGGCTGCAAATTCGGATAGGCGTCGGGCTGTCCAGTGTCCGGCCAATACAGCTTCTGGCTCCCGATATCCTTGAGCCTCGGCAGTAGTTGGAATCCGAGCAGACGGCAGAAAGCGAAGCCGACGGTGCTCTGGCCATGGCTGTCCACATACTGGCGGTTGACCTCCATCTCCGTGCAATGATGCAGAACGCCCTCGATCATCGAGGCGACTTCGGACGACGACGGCGATTTCAGTTGCGAATGGATGCACAGTGATTTCCGTTCGACGTGCCAGTAGATCATCACCCCGCGGCCCCCGTAGCGGATGTGCCATTGCGTCGTCAGGTTCTGATCCCAGGCGCCAAAGTGCTTGGAGTCCGACGCGCACGCATTTGTGCCATCGCCCCAGATTGCAGGATTGCGCGCTGCCAACGTGCCGTTGGCCACAATAGCGATCGCCTCGCGCAGCGCCGGCACGCTGATATAGCGATGGCGGACATATGCCAGATCCTTGGTGGTCACCTCCGACCCGAGGCTTGCCATGCGCTGCAGCCCGGCATTGGTGCCGAGGCCGTGTAGGCAAAGCAGCAGGCGTGGGCGTAGCACCGATCGGTCGAGTAGTTCATAAGCGGTTGGGCTCTTGAATGCGTTGGTGATGCCGAGCCGTAGATCGCTTTCTTTTACCATGTCGAGAAGCCCGGTCATCGACCATTTCGACTGCAGCTCCGCCTTGATCCTGACGATGTTGTTCGGCTCTGGCTGGGCATCGAGCGGCGTCAACGTGATCCAGCTCTTTCCCCGTCTCTCGCCAAGCCGGACATCGGCGTTGCTCGGCAGTCCGGCGTCGAGGGTCGCAAGCTCCGTGCGCACCTCCGCCTTGATACCCTCGATGAAGCGATCAGCCTCAACCGGCAGCGTCAGCGCGGCATAATAGCGCGCGCGCTCCGCCTCGAAGTCAGCGGGCAAGTCCTCGTCCGGGTTGCGGTAGCGATTGGCTCCGACGACCCAAATCTCCTTGCAGCGTAGCTGCTCGCGCAAGGCCTGGAGCACGCAAATCTCATAGGTAATGCGGTTGATGCGCTGGCGACCTTGAGCGTCGGTCTCAATCACGGCGTCGCGCCAGAGGCCGCTGACGATGCCGTCGAGCGGTACGTCCTCCTCGGCGGGGAAAAGGCGCAACTGGGTGTCCGCATGGCGCCGCACCAGCTCGAGCGCGCGGATCACCGGGCGGTGCCCCTCGTTGTTCGAGCGGAACTCCAAAGCCTGAAGGACCTTCGGCACCATCCGGCGGTAGTGACCACTGTAGGAGTTGCGGATGACCGTCCGCAGCGTCGTCCGGTAGGTCGGCCCGGTGGCCTTCCATTCCTTGACCAGGTCGCGCAGGGTCTGCTCGCCGGCGACCGGGAACACGACCTCGCGCACGACGCCATCCGGTTGCGCCAGCGAAGCGTCGGCCAGTTCGAACAGGATGTTCTGCTTGCCGGTGACGCGCTTCAGATCGTCGAGCAGCTCCCGGTCCACCTTGCGCTCGGCGTGGGCCCCGATGCGATGGATGGTTTCGATCAGAAGATCGACCAGGCCATCGGTGAGCGACCAGCCGCGCAGGTGTGCGAAGGCGGCAAGAGCCGTCAACCGAAACGGTTCAGCATGCCGTCGCAGTTCGTACGGGGCCTCGACCACCACACGCTGGCGGTAGCGCTCGACCTCGTGCGGCCGTGCATGAGCAAAAAGACCTTGGGGTAGCCCGAGCTTGCGAACCAGATCGAGCTTGGCCAACTCGGTCTGCAAGCTGTTGACGCTCGGCCCGCCAGGATCGGAACGTAGGTGCATCAACAATGCAGGAACGGGGCCGTCCGGCTCAGCGTTCGCGGCAACATTCTGCTCGGTGGCGGCAGGTCTGAGCAAGGCATCGAGCCGGGTTCGTGTGGCCGGTGGCAATCGACCATAGATCTCGCCACAGAACCGGTTGTCATAAGCATGGAGTGCAGCGCGAACAACGCGCTCGATGCGTTCGGGAGCGGGTGACTCGATGGCCAGATCACGACAGCGTTGTTCCACCGCGCCAGCCAGGTGAACCGTGTCGCGATTATCGGCAACGGCGTGATCACAGAGCCATTCCGTCAGGACCTCACCATCTGCAACGGTCATCTCGCGGAAGCCAAGCAGGGTGCGGATCTCGGCGCGGTGGCGCTCGACGGTGCGGCCAGAGACTGCTGGAGACTTGGCTGCTGCCAGCCCAATGCCGAGCTGCCGCGCCACGTCAGCAACCGTGTCGGGCTCGATCTCCTCCTGGGTGTGGGGAAATCGGCCGTGTGCGCGGAAGAACAGCAACAGCACGGCGAACGGCACTCTGTTCGCCCGGCTCTTGGCCGCGATAAGGGACTCATCCGCCGGAGTCAGCGTCCACCCGTCTGGTGCATCGACACGATGACGATCCATCTGATCCATCGCGAACTCCGAGTCAGGTGTCTTTTTCAGAAGTCGCCTTCAGTTGAGCACGCGGGAAGAAGCGTCTTTGGTCTTTGGCGCAAGCCGGTCGCGGCCATCATCCGCGGGGCTGTAACGTAATCTTTGACAGCCATGTTTGTCACCCATAGAATAAATGACGCCATATGTGATTGATTTCCTGGCCGTGGCTGCGGTTGGAATGACTGTCACGCAATCGACCGTATAAATGACAGAGAGGCAACGTGCTGATCGGCTATATGCGCGTGTCGAAGGTGGACGGATCGCAGGTGCTCGACCTGCAACGCGACGCACTGCTCGCGGCCGGCGTGAAGTCGTCGCGGCTCTATGAGGATAAGGCCTCGGGCAAGAAGGATGATCGGCCGGGGCTGGAAGCGTGCCTCAAGTCACTGCGCGAGGGCGACACGCTAACCGTCTGGAAGCTCGACCGTCTCGGGCGCAACCTTCGCCACCTCGTCAACACCATTCACGACCTCATGGAACGTAAGATCGGGTTCCGGGTGCTCTCGGGCCAAGGCGCCAACATCGATACCACGACCGCCGGCGGGCGGCTGGTGTTTGGCATCTTCGCCGCGCTCGCCGAGTTCGAGCGTGAGCTGATCCGCGAGAGAACGATGGCGGGGCTGTCATCGGCGCGGGCGCGAGGTCGCAACGGTGGTCGGCCCTATACGATGACGCTGGCCAAACTGCGCCTCGCGCAGGTGGCCATGGCTAAACGTGACACCAAGGTCGGCGACCTTTGCAGGGAGCTGGGCGTCACGCGCCAGACGATCTATCGCTTCGTCGATCCCAACGGGGAGCTGCGCGCCGACGGTACCAAGCTGCTCAAGCGCAATGGCCAGAGCATGAGCTTATGAAGGAGCTGCACGTTCCTGATTTGTACAAGGACCGGATTTCGGTGTCTCGATATGTCCGGCTGGTGACACGACTTGTTGGATCTTGCCGACTCGAAAGAGCAGATACAAGCATTGGAAGCCATTGACCTGAACTTAGCGCCCCTGCACTCCACTCGATCAGTTGTGAGAGCGAAGAGCATTTTAAAGACACTGCTTCGGGTCGCGGCCAATGCGATCGCATTCCTGTTCGTATTCCTCCTGCTAGCCGTGGCGGGTTTCCTGGCGATCGAGTTGTGGATTGTCGCCAGCCATGATGGGCGAGTGAATGCCGTCGCTTTCTCACCAGACGGGCGCCTGGTGGCTTCGGGCAGCGCCGACGGCACTGTTCAGTTGTGGCGGGCAGTCAACGGTTCCCGGCTGCGAGAACTGAGGGGGCACAAGCAGTGGGTAATGGCAGTAGCGTTTGCTCCCAACGGGACCACCGTGGCTTCAGGCGGCGAGGACAAAACCGCTCGCCTCTGGCGGGTTAGTGACGGTCGTTGTGTGAGGGAACTAATCGGGCACACCAATGCTGTGGCCGCAGTCGCCTTTTCTCCCGATGGATCGACTCTGGCCACCGGCAGCCTCGACACGAGCATCAAACTGTGGCGCGTTTCGGACGGTGTGCTGCTGCGGACCCTTGTCGGCCATGAGGACTTCGTCAATTGCGTCGCGTTTTCCCCAGACGGCAGGACGCTGGCTTCGGGAAGTGACGATCAGACGATCCGGTTGTGGCGAGTGTCCAACGGTGCCGAACTGCGGACCCTCAGTGGGCATCAGGACTACGTCGCGTCGGTAGCCTTCTCGCCTCAAGGAGAACGGTTGGCGTCCGGCGGCGGGTCGCAGGACAAGACGGTCCGGTTGTGGCGAGTCACGGACGGCACCCTGGAGCGAAGCTGGGCGGCCTCTTCCAACGCCGTGACGTCGATTGCGTTCTCTCCGGACGGAGGCACACTGGCTTCAGGAGGAGGTTGGGACTGCTCGATCAAGCTCTGGCAGGTGAACCAAGGCACCCTCTTGCGCAGTATCGCCGGGCATTCGGGTAAGATCCTGTCGGTTGCTTTCTCGCCTGACGGGACGAAGGTCGCTAGCGGAAGCATGGATCGGACACTTGGAGTGTGGCCGGTGGCTGAAGGTAAGCGGCTGTGGGGGATTCAGGCTCGGTGGAAGTTCGGCTGGGTCAAAGGGTCTCTCCTTGCACTGCCCAGTGCGGTCCTCGCATTCCTGATTGTGCGGGGACTTTCGCGGCTTCTGCGCAGGCTGTTTGGATGGGCGCAAAGCAGGCTGCGAACTCCGAAAGCTCCCGGTGCCGTTCCAGGCGAGCCGTAGGTTCAAGGCCGCACGGGTATCTTTAAGGCCGCGTCCCCCAGATGGACAAAGTCGAAGGCGGTGAGCAGGTTGCCGGGATTTCCAGCCATATCATTGTTCGAGACAAACGCGAACAAAGCATCCGCGTAGAGCTGGCCGAGCGTGTCCGCTCCTTGATGCCGACTTTGCAGGATGTCCCAGAGTAGTTCCGTGAAGTACCACACACGGATTAGCGCTCTTTCTCCGTCGCGCAAACAGGACGAGTTGCCGCCGTAACTGAGCCGGCTGCTTCCGAAATAGGCGATGCCGGCAGCCGGTGAACAGAGCACGGCTTCGCCGAACGAATGAGCTCCGCTATCGACTGGCGGTTTCAGTAAGTCCAGATCAAAGGCTCCGGCGCTGCAGGTAATCGAAACGACAATGGGAACCTTGACATGAGGCGAATAACGCAGGAGATCGTCTCCCCAGAGTACCGACTCAGGCCATGCCAGATGATTGACGTTGCCGTGGATGACGCACCAGAAGATACCCGTGTCTCGGGTGGTAAGGGCGGGCTCAATGAAGACCCGGGCTACGCGGTCATCGGCTTGCAGGCACTTCTTGACCTTCATGCCCTCGAACAGCCCTTCCCTTTCCGCACTAACGGCGACGAGACTCCCCATCCCCGCAAGTTGAACATTCCTAAACCAGGCCCATTCGGCCGCTTCGTGCCAACGAATGACCTTATCGACGACCTTCGCCGCCTCGGCAAGGTCATTCACAGACAGCCGCCCAATCCGAAAATTGGGCACGAGGTCATAGTCGGGGGAAGCATAAAACAGATCGGTCGGCACCCATTTTGCGTGGAGCGAGTCATCCACGCTGGAATAGAAATAGAAACTTGGCGGGACCAGCAAACCGTTACCCAGGATCGTCACATACACCAAACGAGGGTGGGCCGGTTGGTCCCGCAGGTAGGCGACGATCTTCTTGGCCAAGGCGTAATCGTAATGGCGGATTTGATCCCGTCCGTCGAGCTGAGCATTCTGGTAGCCTTCATAGGTCGGATCCTCCGCCGGCGCGTAAGCCTGGCCGATCGTTTCGGTAGTGACTACGGCCGACGTGATTCCCTCCTGCTCGGCATGAAACCGACTGAGTTTCTCGGCCGCTGGCTGTAGCTTGGCGGGGCAGAGTACGACGCATTGCGCCTCGGTGGCCAAACCCTGGGCTCGGTCGCTCTGGACTCGCTTGGAACCGGCGTCGGGCGCGGCTGCACCTGGGAGTCCCTTTGACCGGTAGTAAAGTCTGAGGGTGCCTTGCGTGAGGAGCATCGCGCGCTTCTTCGCGGGCAGGTACTGGACGGGGAACAGGCGCGCAAAGACGTACTGGTGCTGATTATCAGCCCCTCGGTCAATGCTTACCAACCGACCGGGGAACAAGGCGCTGGCGTGATAGACCCTCTCATCGGCAACAACCTGAAAGTCCTTCCCCACTGCCGGGAGGAAATTTAGTTCGGCCTTGATCTCACGGAACGTTCCTTCGACCACCTCCAGGCCCAGCACCTCGGCCTCTTTGTCCAGTTCCACTTTGAACGTTTTCGCGGGCAACAACGGGTGGCCCCACTGCGCCTCGGGCAGGAGCTCTCCGACGGCGAGGTAATCGTAGCCCTCGGGGGTGGCGTAGATGAAGCAGGTTTTCTCGTCCACGTGGAAGGTCAGGGTGTTGGTGCTGACATTCGTAGCGGCGAGCTTCATCGAACCTGTCTGCTTGGTGACTGCCAGATCGGACAGGCCGACCGGTGGTCCCAATTCAATCGTACGCTGCTTCGGCGTTGAGTCTGGCGTGGGTGCGGCGAGAACTGACCCGAAGCAGATGGAAAAAACCGCCGCGAGAACCTGTGCAACAAGACAGACGTTCCAAAAGCTTTTATAGGTTGATTGAATGGTGAATGGTAGATGGCACGAACGCGGGCTGCAAGCAAGTCGAGACTCGGTGTCGGAGATGGCTCCCAGCTATCTTCGCCGCGCTCGCCGAGTTCGAGCGTGAGCTGATCCGCGAGAGAACGATGGCGGGGCTGTCATCGGCGCGGGCGCGAGGTCGCAACGGTGGTCGGCCCTATACGATGACGCTGGCCAAACTGCGCCTCGCGCAGGTGGCCATGGCTAAACGTGACACCAAGGTCGGCGACCTTTGCAGGGAGCTGGGCGTCACGCGCCAGACGATCTATCGCTTCGTCGATCCCAACGGGGAGCTGCGCGCCGACGGTACCAAGCTGCTCAAG
>CAZODO010000043.1:0-49775 GCA_964578605.1 uncultured Verrucomicrobiota bacterium
TCACCCGTAGATCACCCGTAGTTCACCCGTAGTTCACCCGTAGATGACCCGTTCGCGAACGGGTCATCACCGAGTGACGACCGAGTGACGACCGTGTTTAGAGCGGATGGAGCAGGGAAGGGCCTCCGGGGAATGGAGGGGCCACATGAAATCCGAAATCCGAAATCCGAAGCCCGAAGTCCGAAGTCCGGCTGCGGGGATTGATCGCTGGTGAATCATTGGTCCCCAGGGACGCCTGGCTCACTTCCGGAACTTGCGGCGGGCGCGCCCGAGGGCTTGGAGCGGGAAATAATGGCGGTAAAGGTTGTAATTGATCATGAAACCGCGCGCCAATTCTCTGCCTTGGGCCAAACGGGCGGTGTCTTTCTTGAAACGAATGCGCTCGCCGATCCCGTATCCGGGGAAGCCGCAACCGACATAATGCGGTTCGTCCCAGGTCCCGTTGCGCTGGTGCCGCAAGAGCCAATGCACGCCCTTTAGGATTGCGGCGTCGTAATCGTGGCTGCCCGTGGCGAGGAGACCGATAAGGGCCCAAGCTGTTTGGGAGGGAGTATTGGGGCCGGCCGCGCGCAGCGATTCATCCATATAGGAAGCGCAGGATTCGCCCCAGCCACCGTCGGGGCTTTGCTTGGACACCAGCCAGGCGGCCGCTTTACGCACGCGCGGGTCGTTCATGTCGAAGCCGACCGCGCGGAGACCCGGCAGCACCAACCCGGTGCCGTAGATGTAGTTCACGCCCCAGCGGCCGAACCAGCTTCCGTCCGGTTCCTGTTCTTTCATGATGAACTGGATCGCCTTCCGCACCGCGGGATCTTCCTGTCCGTACCCCAGCATGCCAAGCGCCTCGAGCTTGTGCCCCGTGAGATCGGCGCTTGGCGGATCGAGCACCTCACCGAAATCGCAGAACGGGATGCGGGTCAGAATCCAACGATCGTTATCTTTGTCGAAGGCCGCCCACCCGCCGTTGGAGGATTGCATGGCACGCACCCATTTTTCGGCACGCCGGATGGCTTGATCGATGCGCTGGCGGTAGCTGGCCGGGGCGAAATCGCGAATCTGCGCCAGGACGGTGAGCGCAACGGCCGTGTCGTCCAGGTCGGGATACAGGGTATTGTCCCTCTCGAAGGCCCAACCACCGCACTCGACGCCTTTCACGGTGACCGCCCAATCTCCCTTGACCAGGATTTGCTTTTCGAGAATCCAATCGAGAGCGGGGAGGATCTGGGGAAACGTCTCGGGAGTGGCGCCGCAATCGAGCAAGCCCTGCAATGTGAGGAGGGTGTCCCAAACGGGAGATTCACTGGCCTGCAGATAAGTCGCCCCATCGCGTTCGTACGACCAATGGTGATTCCAGGCGTCAAGACCCCGATGGAGGACGGGATGATGCACAGGGTAACCTTCGGCATGGAGCGCCATGAGGCTGTAGATCCAGGGCGGTTGAATGCCGCCCCAGGCACCATCGGCATCCTGGTGACGAATGATCCATTCCAAGCAAAGCCGGATGCAGACTTCCCTTCCCGGTTGCCAGGGCAGGGAGCCGTAAACGCGAAGCATGCGTTCATTGGCCCAGAAGAAACTGGGCCAAAAGCCGCTGATCTTCTTCGGGATGGAGTAGTCAAATTGATCCCGGCCGCCAGGGAAAAGTTCATCCAGACGGCTTTCGAGCGGCAACGGACGCACGGGCTGCCGGGCCGAAACGATGGCCAGCGGCACAATGGTGGCGCGCGCCCAACTGGCGAACCAGTAAAGATTGAAGGGCATCCAGGGGGGGATGAGAATCAGTTCCGGCGGCACCACCGGGGTGGCTTTCCAGGGCCATTCGCCTATCAACGCGAGCCAGATCCGGGTGAAGTTGCGTGTTCTCTTGAGACCGCCATGCTCGAATATCCACGCCCGCGCCTTCTTGAGCGGCTCATCATCCGGTTTAAAGCCGCTGCAACGCAATGCCGCATAACACTCGACGGTGGTGTTGATATCGCCCATGGGCGCCTGGTGGTACACTTCCCAAGAGCCATCCGGCCGTTGTTCCCGAAGAATGGCCCGAATCACGCCGGGAAGTTTCGGATCGTTCCGCACGCCCAGGAAGTGCATGGCCAGGATCCATTGCGCTTCCATGCAGCAGTTGGACTCGAGCATGCCGGCCCAAAAGCCCTCGGGTCGCTGCTCGTGGGTCAGCCATTCCATGGCCTGGGCAATGGCCTGATCAAGCGATTCCAGAGGTGGCGCGCTCACGGAACGATTGGCGGAAGCGGCCGAAAGGGGACTTTGCTCAGCTGTTTGGGACATAGAGAGGAGCGATGGGGCCTGGTTCAGACCGCCGCAGGACAAAGGAAGTGCCGCAGATTGTCCGTTAGGACCTCCAGCATGCCGGGAAGGTCGAGATCGGGTTCGACCGAGAGGCGGGCGATCGCGCCGTCCAGCAGAGCCACCAGCCAGATCGAGGTCGCTTCCAGATTAACCGCTGGAGAGAGTTGGCCGGCGTGCACCGCCCGTTCCATGAGGCGCAGCAAGAGGTTTCGAAGGTCTCGGTCAAACGCGAGGCAGATTTCGCGGATTGGCTGGTTGCGCGGCGCCTCCGCCTGGATTTCCATCCAGAGCCTGGCGTTCGAATCGCGGACCAGGTCGCGCAAGCCAACGAGAATCACCTGGATGCGGCCCTCGACCGGGTTGGAATGGTGCTCAAGGGGACGAAGGACCGGGGCCATGCGGGATCGGGTTTCGTCCGTAATGGCCTGGACGATGGCGTTCTTGTTGGGAAAGTAGTGGTAAATGTTGCCGACGCTCATGCCGCACGCTTTGGCGATTTCGGCCATACCGGTGGCATGGAACCCGTGCTGAATGAAGCAGGTTCGGGCGGCGTGCAGGACTTTATCGCGCTGCTCGAGCCGGTGTTGGATGGTGAAGGCCATGGTTCGGTCGTAAGTGAACGCTCATTCATTCTGAGTAACGCCAGAGTCTGCGTCAAGATCCGAAGCGCCGGTTGCAGCAAATGAGATCACCCCGGAACAGGATTGCGCGCACTGCGCCCTTGAACCTCGCGTTGCGCAAATAGTTGGTAATCAAGCCAACCATTTTGAGGTTCATGGGCAGAATGGCTGTGCGGTTCCACAACGCGCTTGTCTTGGGAGGCCCATCGGTGCTGTTGTAGAGCCATGAACACGCACCCACAACTCCCAAAGGAGCCTCGGCCAGCGGACGCCCAACACCCCATGGCCCGCCGCGATTTCCTCGGGGCATTAGGCCTCGGCTCGGTCGCAGCCGCCATGGCTGGCGGATGGAGCGGGTTCGCCCGGGCTGCAGACCTCCAGGAACAACGGAAACCTTGGCAGCCGTCCACCGAACGCAAGGTCCGCGTCGGGATCGTGGGTTATGGCGTCTGCCGTTTCGGGGCCGACTTCGGGTTTCAGAACCATCCGAACGTCGAAATCGTTGCCGTGAGTGATTTGTTTCCCGAACGGCGCGACGGGCTGATGAAGGCGTGCCGTTGCTCGAAGTCTTATGAATCGCTCGAGGAATTGGTCAAAGACCCGAAGATCGAGGCGGTGTTCGTTGCCACCGATGCACCGAGCCACGCGCGGCATTGCCGGGAAGTCCTGCTTCATGGCAAACACGTGATGTGCGCGGTGCCCGCAACCTGGGGCAATATTGAGGATGGCGAACGCCTGTTGGAGGCGGTGAAGAAGACCGGCTTGAAGTACATGATGGCCGAGACGAGCTGCTACCATGTTGCCTGCCATGCCATGCGCACGATCTATCGCGCAGGAGGGTTCGGACGGCTGGTTTACTCCGAGGGCGAGTATTTCCACCATTCGCCAGATCAGATCGATTCCTACAAAGGCTGGCGGATTGGCAGTCCGCCCCTCTGGTATCCAACCCACTCCACGGCCTATTACGTGGGGGTCACCGGCCAACGTTTCACCGCGGTTTCATGCCTCGGGTTCCTGGGCACTTCGAAAACGCACCAGGGCGGCGCCAACGCGTATCAAAACCCGTTCGCCGACGAATTCGCGCTGTTTGAAACGAGCGAAGGCGGCATCTCGCGCATGGGCATGAGCATGTCGGTGCACGGACATGTTAATGAGACTGGCCGGGTGTTCGGCGAACGGGGGCGAATGGAGGGCTTGCGATACCTCGGTGCCATGGAAGAGCTCCCGGACATCTCGCGTCCTTCTTTGCCGCCCGGGGTGCCCGAAGGCGGCCATGGCGGGTCGCATGGGCCTTTGATGCACGAGTTTGTCTCGTCGATTCTCGAGGATCGGGAGCCGCTCGTGAATATCTACCAAGCCTTGAACATGACGGTTCCGGGAATCGTCGCGCACCAATCCGCGCTCAAAGGCGGAGAGCGTCAGAAGATTCCCCAGTTCACGCGCCCCGGAGCGTGAGCTGGCCGAATGAAGGCCGAGTTCGGAAAGGGATCGACCCCTTTCCTGTCCACACAGAAAAGGCGGCAATGGAAACTTGCAGCCCGGAGCCAAGGATTGCACTTTCCCTGCGTCATGAAACACCGCTCAATTGCCCGCACGGCGCGGAAGGGCCCGATCTTCTCGGCCTGGTTCGCCTTTTTAACCATCTCGGCCGTTCTCGGAGCGGAACCTAATTCTATGAGACAGAATCCGCTCTTGACTGGGACTTCGTTGGCTTATCACTTCCCACCGTTCGACCAGATCCAGGAGGAGTATTATTTGCCCGCTTACGAGTCGGCCATGGCCGAGCACCTGCGGGAGATCTCGGCCATCGCGGACAACAAGGAGGAGCCGAGCTTCGAGAACACCCTGACGGCGTTGGAACGGTCCGGGCGGGCGTTGGATCGGGTGCATCGCATCTTCTCCGGATTGAATGGCACCCATACCAATCCCAGGATGCAGGAGATCGAGAAAGAAATGGCGCCCAAACTGGCCGCGCATGGCGATGCGATTCGTTTAAACCGCCCGTTGTTCGAGCGCATTGAGGCGCTGCACGCAAAGAGGGAATCGCTCGGACTGGATGCCGAATCCAAACGTTTGTTGGAGCGGTATCACCTGGATTTCGTGCGCGCCGGGGCCAGGCTTGGCGACGCGGACAAGCAGAAGCTCATGGAGTTGAACCAGGAGCTGGCATCGTTGCAGACGGCGTTTTCGCAGAATGTCCTTAAGGAATCGAATGCCTCCGCCGTGATCGTAGAGACGCGCGAGGAATTGGCGGGCCTGTCGGAGAACGCCGTCGCCGCCGCGGCGTCGGCTGCCAAAATCGCCGGGCACGAAGGCAAATTCCTGATTTCACTCGCAAACACGAGCGGGCAGCCACCGCTCAGTTCGCTGGAGAATCGGGCGTTGCGTGAGCGAATCCACCGGGCTTCCCTGAATCGCAATAGCCAGGGCGGCGAATACGACAACCGGGGAGTGGTCGCGCGCATCGCCAGGCTGCGGACTCAACGCGCGGTCCTGCTGGGATACGCGAGCCACGCGGCTTACGAGTTGGAGGACCAGACCGCGCGCACGACGGACGCGGTGAACAAGCTCCTCAAGCAACTGGCGCCGCCGGCCGTGGCTAACGCCCGAAAGGAAGCGGCGGAATTGCAGGCGATGATCACCGCGGAAAACAAAGCATTCGAGCTCCAGCCCTGGGACTGGGCCTTTTACTCGGAAAAAGTCCGCAAAGCCCGGTACGCCTTCGATGAGTCGGAACTCCGGCCGTACCTGGAGATGAACCGGGTGCTGAAAGACGGGGTGTTCTATGCGGCGACAAAGCTTTACGGCCTCACGTTCAAGGAACGCACCGATCTGCCGCGTTACCATCCCGATACGCAGGTTTTCGAAGTGTTCAACGAGGACGGCTCGCCGCTGGCCTTGTTTATCGTCGACTGGTACGCGCGCCCCTCCAAACGCGGAGGCGCCTGGGCCAGCGCCTATGTCCCGCAGTCTCACCTGCGCGGCACCCGGCCGGTCATCGCCAATCACTTGAACATCCCCAAACCGCCCGAAGGCGAACCGACGCTTCTCACCTGGGACGAGGTGCGGACGGCGTTCCACGAGTTCGGCCATGCGTTGCATGGAATGTTCTCCGACGTGCGGTTCCCGCGCTTCGCTGGAACGAGTGTTCCGCGCGATTTCGTCGAGTTCCCTTCCCAGGTGAACGAAATGTGGGGGGACTGGCCGGAAATTCTCCGGCATTACGCGCGGCATCACAAGACGGGCGAACCGCTGCCGGCAGACCTGTTGGAAAAGGTCAAGGCCGCGAGCAAGTTCAACCAGGGCTTTGCAACGACGGAGTATCTGGCGGCGACGCTTTTGGACCAGGCCTGGCATCAAATTCAGGGAGACCCCGTGCCAGACGCCCAAGGAGTGCTCGATTTTGAGCGGAAAGCCCTCCAGAACGCAGGAGTCGATTTCGCACCCGTCCCGCCGCGCTATCGGTCCACTTACTTCCGCCATATCTTCTCCAGCGGTTATTCCGCCGGCTATTACTCCTACATCTGGAGCGAAGTGCTCGATGCGGACAGCGTCGAGTGGTTCAAGGAGAACGGCGGGCTCAAACGCGAAAATGGCGAGCGCTTCCGGAAAATGCTCCTGTCCCGCGGCGGCAGCGTTGAAGCCATGGACCTGTTCCGCGCCTTTCGCGGGCGGGACCCTGAGATTCGACCGCTGCTGGAGCGGCGGGGCTTAAATTGAAGCCCGGCAGCAGCCAGGCGCCATGGCTGCTCCCAAATCCGCTGTCCTCACGCCCTTGACGATCTGGCATTGTCGAGGGTTCAAGCGTGCGGATTTCCGTGCCTTTCATGCCAGCGAAGGGGGTCGCAGTGGTCAACTCTGCCCCTTGTCGCCGTTGTCCGCACGATGAAGTTTGCGCTTGCCCGGTCCGTGATCGCATTTATACTAATATTAGTAGGTTTGGCTTCCTGCCCTCCTTATGAAGCCGACACATCAAACCTGGGTAGAACCGGGTCCACGGGAGAATCCGGAGTTTCAGGGAACAATCTCGAATCAGTCGCTTTCGTTCACCGGATCCAGCGCGCTGGCTGTCCGACCATTGGACGCCGGTTCATCCCTGCGAAGCTTCGCCGTGGTCCGCTCTGGACGGAGCACCTTGAACCATCAAGACCCCCCGAATCGGAAGTGAGGTGAGATCATGAGCGACTCAACAAGGCAAGTGGAACACCAGCTCAGGATGGTGGAGATCAAACGAGAGTTGGAGCGGCTTGGCAGGCGCCCCGCACCGGTCAGTATCGGGAACGTCCTGTATGGACCGTGCATTCTAATTTCGCGGGAATCAGGGAGCAGCGGCGACGATATTGCCCGGCGGGTTGGCGAACGGTTGCAGTGGCAGGTCTTTCATCAGCAGATCGTCCTTGAAATTGCTGAACGCGCGCACGTACGGAACCAACTGGTCGAGAGCGTGGACGAGCATGTGCGATCGGGTTGGCAAAGGCTGCTTCATCCCATACGCGAGCGAGGTGGGTTCACTCCCGAAAATTATCTCTATTATCTGCACGAGATCGTTCTGGCGCTTGTCCACCAGGGCGACGTCATCATTGTCGGCCGCGGCGCGCAGTTTCTTGTGCCCCCCGAATGTGCCCTCCGGGTTCGCGTCGTGGAACCGATCGAATCCCGGGCGCACCGGGCGGCTGCGGTGCGGAACCTGCCTCTTGATCAGGCTCTTGAATTTGTCCGGAAGCGCGAAGCCGAACGGACCGAGTTCATCCGCAAGCTTTTCAACCAGGACACCGCGTCGCCTTTCAATTATGACATGCTCTTCAATACCGGGAGCATCAGCGTAGAAGCGGCTGTCAGCGCTGTCTTGGCGGCGGTAGAGAGCAAATTTGGCGTCCGGGCCGGACCTGCTGCATGCGCGACGTAATCCAATCTGTCGTCGAGGCCGAGGCCGAAGCGAGGCGAATCATCGAATCCGCACGCGCCGAGGCAGACCGCACCCTGGCCGAGGCGCAAGAACAGGTGCAACGAACCCTATCCCAGGCACGGGACGAAGGGCGCGCGGCGTCGGAGAAAGTCATCCAAACGGCCGTGCAACAGGCGTTGGAGCGGAAAGCGGAGCTTTTGCGAAACGCGGAGATCGGAATGCGGGAGTCCACACGGATCGATCCGGCATTGAAAGAGCGGATAATCGATGCCGTTGTTCAATGCGTTCGCGGCGAGAGACAGGGTGGAGTGGCTCCAAGCCAGGGGCGAGGCGCCCATCCTTCAAGCCCAACGCGCTGATGTTCGAGTTCGGGTCTGGGCTGCCAAGTGGAGCCGAAAGGAACCATGCGTCAGATGACCGGCAACCGGGATTACGTGGCTGCGCTTATGCACGGGCGGCGAAGTCGCATGGCGGAAGGATCGCGGTTAGACGCGCTCTGCCGTCTGCGTTCCGTCGCGGAATGGGCCACTGAGGTTCTGGGAGAAGGCGGTCCAACGTCGGCATCCGAAGCCCAGCAATGCCTTCTCCAGGCGCTGGCCGATGAGACGGCGGGGCTCGCGACTCATTTGAGCCGTTCGGCGGCGGCCTTGGCGCAATGGTTCGCCGCTCGGTTTCAGGTGGAGAACGTAAAGGTCTTGCTGCGCCGACTCTTGACAGGGGAACCAATCGACGGTGTTCGCACGCACCTGATTCAACTGCCCGCCGGGCTGAGATTGAACGTGGAAGCGCTTGCCGCCGCGGAGTCGCTCCCCGCGTTTGCAGACCGAATGCCCGCCGGGCTGCCTCATCGCAGCCTGTTATCTGCAATCGATCGCTATCATGACCAACCGCGCGCCTTCTATCTCGAAGCGGCCCTCGATCACGGCTATTTCGCCGAACTCCTTCTCAGAGCCGACGCCTTCAAAAGACTTGAAGGCGAGCTGGCCCGGCCGATGATCCTCCAAGAGGCGGACATTTTTCACCTGATGCTGGTGACGCGCGGACGTCATATTTACGGCCTCGAGCCCGCTTCCCTCATTTCCTTCCGTCTCCCCGGCACCCATGTTCCGCAAGACTTATTCGAGAAAATGCTCAGCGCAGTCGATTTGCGGGAGGTGGCCCTGTTGGCAGATGGAAAAGTCATCGAGTTGCCAGACAAGGCCAGGAACGGACACAGCGAGACTTTCCAGCCGGACGATCCGGGGGTGCTGGAAAGGATGGCGTGGACCCGCTTCTGGCGTCTGGCCAATCGAGCCTTCCGGCGGAGTCACATGGGACTGGCCGCCGTCATGGCTTATCTGGAACTGCGGAGAATGGAGGTGGCGAACCTGATTACAATCTGTGAAGGCATCCGCACAGCGGTCCCGCCCGACGCACTACGGTCCCGCCTGGTGCCGGCTGCATTCGAAGAGGAGACCCATGTTTAGGCCGGTCCCCATGCTGAGGCTCAAGGTACTCGTCCTGGAACGAGACGAAAAACGGGTTCTCCGGGAATTGGGGAAAATCGGCATCCTGCAGCTAACCCGGACGCCCGCTGATAGCGATTCCGCTCCGTCCAGTCCCCGGGACCGGACTCGCGAGATAGCGCGTTGCGATCGAGCGTTGGCTCGGGCCGCTGAAATCCGGCGTGCGCTCGATGCAGCCGCGGTGCCCGGCAAGCTCGCCGAGGCAATGACCTTCGAACATGCGGAAAGCATCCTGGCAGACTTGGAACGGAAGACCGCTGAGTGGCTCCGCCGACGCGAACAGCTCCGCGAGAAGTTGGAGCAACGGGAAAGGGACATCCAGCAGGTGGCCCCATACTCCAGCCTGGAAATGCCGCTCGAGCGATTCACTCAGTCTCCGTTCCTTTGTTTCCTGACCGGCAGTTTGCCATTGAGGGCTTTGGAACGTATTCACCTGCCCGAGGGCAGCGTGGTTTTACGCTTGTCGGAGGAGGCTGGAAATCGGCGCATTCTTGCGCTGACAACACCGTCGCGAGAGGCCGAGATGGAAGCGGCTTTGCGCACGGCGGGGTTTCAACAGCATGCGGTCCCCGGGCGCCCCGGGGTAAGCCCCGAGACATTCCACGCGGAAGCGTGCCGCGATCGGGAACGGCTCGCTGCCGAACTGGTGGGAACCCATCGGGAGGGAATCGACCTGGCCAAGGCAGCCTGCCAGCCGTTGGCTGAGATCCACGAATGGGCATCCGTAGAACGACGCCTGCTTGAGGCCGAGCAGCTCTTTCCGAGGACGGATGCGGCGATCCTGATCACAGGCTGGCTTCCGGCGGACCAACTGTCCGGCCTCAAGAAGCGGTTGGTTGAAACTGCGGAGGGGCGGTGTGTGGTTCAGGCGCTTGAACCGGCGGGCTTGCCTCGGGAAGAGATCCCGGTGCTTCTGCGGCATGGACGCCTGCTCAAGCCGTTTGAGATGCTTGTGACTGCGTATGGACTCCCGCGTTACGGCGAGTTCTCTCCGACGCTGTTTGTTGCCCTGAGCTATGTGTTGATGTTCGGAATGATGTTCGGCGATGTCGGCCACGGAAGCTTGCTGGCATTGGCCGGCGCGATTTTCCTGGCCAGGGCCAAAATCCTCACCGCGCGCCATGCGGGTGCGCTCTTGGTCGCGAACGGCCTTTCCAGTGTGGCCTTTGGCCTCGTGTACGGAAGCTGCTTTGGTTTGCCGGCCTTCAAGGAACATGCCTTTTGGCGCGACCCGCTGGAGGGTGACCCGATGAAGCTCATGCTGCTCGCCATCGGAATTGGGGTGGTTCTGATGAGCGTGGGCCTCGTTCTCAATATCTCGAACCGGCTGAGACAGGGGGATTGGCCTGACGGGCTGCTCGGGAAGTTTGGTCTCGCCGGAGTGGTGTTCTACTGGGGAACCCTCGTTGTGGCAGCAAAGTTGGCGGTCCTCCGATCCAACGGGTGGTTGGGCGTCGCCGTGCTGACTTTTGTGGGGATTCCGCTCGCGTGCTGGATCGCCAAGGAGCCGCTCGCACTGGTTTGGGGCCGGAGCGCGAGCCGGGAAGGGGCGCATGGCGGGATTCTGGCAGGACTTCTGGAGTCGTTCGTGGGAGCATTTGAGGGGCTGTTGTTGTACCTGGCGAATACCATCAGCTTCGTCCGGCTTGCCGCTTATGCCATGAGTCACGCCGCTCTCTTGATGGCGACGTTCACACTCGCGGATCAGGTCCGGCAGATGAGCGTGGGAGGGCCGGCTCTCAGCGTGGTCGTGATCATCTTGGGGAACCTGGCGGCGTTCGGGCTCGAGGGAATTGTCGCAGCCGTCCAGGCGTTGCGTCTCGAGTATTACGAGTTCTTTGGGAAGTTCTTTACCGGAGATGGACAACCATTCAAACCGTTTTCCCTGGTTGCGGAACCGGCGGCCTGAGCCAAGTTCCCGGGCGCGCGAAATGGGGGCTCGCTCTGGGCGCGGCCGGTTCACGCGGCGGCGGGAGCAAGCCTGCCGGTCGCCCCGCTGCCCAAGCAGCGCATCCGGGGAAACTCAACATACCGGAGGTGCAGAATGAAGAAGTTCGCTCGCTGGTTCGCGCTGATCATGATGGTGAGCGGGGCAGTGCTGGCGCCGGCAGTTTTCGCTGCCGAGATGCCTGTTGCGGTGGCTTCGCCCGAAAACGGGGCCGAAGCGTTTCACTCGATCGGGCTGGGCGCCGCCGCTGCCTTCGCTGTGGCGGTCAGCATCATCGGATCGGGATACGCGGTCGGCAAGATCGGCTCCGCCGCGCTCGGGGCCGCCGTCGAGAAACCGGAGTTGCTGATCAGAAGTCTGCTGTTTATCGCCTTGGCCGAAGGATTGGCGGTGCTGGGGTTTGCCGTCGCCATGATGCTCATTCAAAAGATGTGAGGCGTCGGAGTGAAATTCTTCTGCATTGCCGATGAAGACACGGTGCGGGGATTTCGCCTGGCGGGGGTTGAGGGCCGAGTCGTCCGCACGCTTGAAGAGGCGGGCGCGGCGCTCGACGAGGCGATGTCCCGGCCAAACCTGGGCGTCGTCATCCTCACCCAGGACACCGCCTCCGGGCTTCGTGAACGGGTGGATAGCTATCGCCTCCAGCGAGACCAACCGCTGGTTCTCGAGATCCCCGGTCCCAAGGGGCCGTTGCCGAACCGCAAGAGCCTTCTCGATCTCGTCCACTCCGCCGTTGGCATCTCTCTTGAGAGCAAGAAAGGCCCTTGAATGAAACCTCTCGATTCGGAAGGACCCGCACTGCTGCTTGCCGAAATCCTGAAGGAGGCTTCCCGTCAGCGCGAGGAGACTCTCAAAGGGGCCCGTGATGCAGCCCGAAAGACCGTCGAAGAGGCAGAGCAGACCGCACGAAAGACCCTCGAGGATAGGCTCCGTGCCGCCCATGCCGAAGCGGAGCGCCGAACGGAGTCCCTCCTGGCCACCGCGACGGTCGAAAGCACGCGGCTGCAAGCAGCGAGAACCGAGGAGGTTCTCCAGTCGATTCACGATGAGGCGCGGGAACGTCTGCGGCAGGGCTGCGAGCCTGCGGAACGCGGATCGCTTGCGGTTCTCACAGCCCACGCCCTCTCGCGCATGGCGGGGCAAAACTTTGTTTTGAGGGTTTCCAGCCACGATGCGGCTGCTCTGGGGAAAGGGCTGGCTCAGGAGATTCTGCATGGAATGGGCGAGTCGACCGTGCACCTCGACATCCGCGCGGACCCCTCGATCGCAAACGGGCGCTGGCTGCTCCAGGACGAAGAAGGCCGGCAACTCTGGGAACTCGGATACGAAGCCAGGCTGGAACGCCTTTGGCCGGAGCTTCGCCGATTCATTGCCGTCGAAGCGAAACTGATGACGCACGGAACTCCCCAACCAGGAGCACCATGAGCACCCCGGTTCACAACTCCAGTCCTACCGTTACTCGAATCAGCGGGCCGATTGTCACTGCCACACGGATGCGCACCGCCAGCATGTACGAAGTGGTGCACGTCGGCGATTTGGGCCTTGTGGGAGAGGTGGTGCGGTTGGAGGGAGACAACGCCATCATCCAGGTTTACGAAGATACCACCATGCTGAAACCGGGCGCGCCTGTGGAGCGGACCGGGGCCCCTCTGTCGGTATGGCTGGCGCCTGGGCTGATCGGCAACATCTACGACGGCATCCAGCGGCCCCTTCCCGGAATCCAAGAGCGCAGCGGCGCCTGGATCCAGCGCGGCGAAAAGGTGCCACCGCTGGATGTGAACCGGCGTTGGGCGTTCGAGCCGCGAGTGCGTCCGGGAGAGAAACTGACCGGGGGTCAAGTGCTCGGCGAGGCGCCGGAAACACAATTGGTGCAACATCGAATCCTTCTTCCGCCCGGAGTCGCGGGAACCGTCAAATCCATCGCGCCGAAGGGTGACTATACGATCGAGGAACCGATCGCGGTGCTGGCGACAAACCATGGCGAGCGCAAGGTTTCCATGCTGCAGAAGTGGCCCGTGCGACAGCCGAGGCCGATTCGAGAACGTCTGCGGGTTTCCGTTCCGCTCATCACGGGACAACGGATCGTGGACACGTTCTTCCCGATGGGAAAGGGAGGCGCGGGCGCCATCCCGGGGGGCTTTGGAACTGGCAAGACCATCACCCAACATCAATTGGCCAAGTGGTCTGACGCCGAAATCATTGTCTTTATCGGTTGCGGGGAACGCGGCAACGAGATGACGAGCGTGCTGCGCGAATTCCCGGAGCTAAAAGACCCGCGGTCCGGGTTGCCCTTGATGGAACGGACCATTCTGATCGCCAATACCTCGAACATGCCGGTGGCGGCGCGCGAAGTCTCGATTTATACCGGCATCACCCTGGCAGAGTATTACCGCGACCAAGGTCTTAACGTGGCCGTGTTTGCGGACTCCACGAGCCGGTGGGCGGAAGCATTGCGCGAACTCGCGGCGCGCCTCGAGGAAATGCCTGCGGAGGAGGGGTTTCCGGCCACCCTGGCGACCCGCCTGGCGCAATTCTACGAACGAGGGGGCGCCGTGACCACACTGATCGGGGAGAGCGCGTCGGTGACAATCGTCGGGGCCGTCAGTCCGCCGGGAGGCGATTTTTCGGAGCCGGTCACGCAGCACACGCGCCGGTTCATTCGCTGTTTCTGGGCGCTCGACACCGAGTTGGCCAACGCGCGCCATTATCCCGCCATCCACTGGCTCCGTTCTTACTCCGAATACGCGGAGAACGTGACCGCGTGGTGGGAGCAACGCGCGCCGGACTGGAGCGAATTGCGCACGGAGGCCCTGACCCTCCTGCAGCGGGAAGAGCGCCTTCAGCAAGTGGTGAGACTGGTTGGCCCAGACGTCTTGCCGGACTCGCAGCGGCTGATCCTCTTTATCGCGGAGGTCTTGAAGGACGGATTTCTCGCCCAAAGCGCATTTCACGAGGTCGACACGTTTTGTGGCCCCGAACGGCAGGTGGCCCTGCTTCGCCTCATCCTCGGCCTGTACCGGCGCACCCGGGAACTAATCGAAGCGGGCGTGCCTCTGATGCGCATCCGGACCTTGCCCTGCGTGCCGAAGGTGCTCAGGGCGAAAGAATCGTTCGGAAACCAGGATCTGGAAGAACTGGCCAAACTCGCCGAGGGCGTTCAAGAGGAACTCGACCAACTGGCGAAGGAATTTGCCAAAGGGAAACAAGACCATGAACACGCTGAAGTTCCAGGTTGAGGACCACGGCCTCGAGTACCGGGGCGGCCGCCGCATTGACGGTCCGCTCATTGTGGTGGAACGGGTTCGCGACGTCGGGTTCGACGAAGTGGCCGAGATCATGGACCCGGAAGGCCACGCGCGCGTTGGCCGCGTGCTGGATGTTTCCGAGGAACAGGCAGTCGTTCAAGTCCTGGAAGGCACCACCGGACTGTCGAACGCGTCTCTGCGCGTGCGCTTCCTGGGAGAGAGCTTTCAATTGCCGGTATCCCGGCAGATGCTCGGGCGCATTTTTGACGGACTGGGCCGTGCCGTCGATGGAGGTCCGGCGCCCCTTTCGACCGACCTGCGCGATGTAAACGGGCGCCCAATGAACCCTTACGCTCGCCGGTATCCCCGGGAGTTCATCCAGAGCGGCCTGTCCGCAATCGATGGCATGAATGCCCTGGTTCGAGGCCAGAAATTACCCATTTTCTCCGGCAACGGCCTGCCCCACGACCGCGTTTCGGCCCAGATCATTCGGCAAAGCAGGCTGCTCGAAGAAAAGGTCGAGTTCTCGATTGTCTTTGCGGGCATGGGCGTGAAACACGAAGTCGCGGACTTCTTTATTCGCAACCTCGAGGAGTCCGGGGCCTTGGGCCGGGTCATTATGTTCCTCTGTCTCGCGGATGCGCCCAGCGTGGAGCGGTTGCTCACGCCGCGAGTGGCGCTCACCGCCGCCGAGCATTTGGCGTTTGACTGCGGCCAGCATGTGCTCGTTCTGCTCACGGACATGACCAATTACTGTGAAAGCCTTCGGGAGGTCGGCACCGCGCGCGGTGAAATCCCTGGAAGAAAAGGTTATCCAGGTTACCTGTACTCCGATCTCGCCAGCATTTACGAGCGGGCCGGCCGGATTGAAGGGTCGCCCGGTTCCATCACGCAAACGGCCATTCTCACGATGCCCGCCGACGACATTAGCCATCCCGTGCCCGACCTGACCGGTTACATCACCGAAGGCCAGATCGTGCTCGACCGCGAGTTGTTCCAACGAGGCATCTATCCGCCCATCGCCGGCCTGCCCAGCCTTTCCCGCCTCATGAAGGACGGTGTTGGTAAAGGATTCACTCGCGAAGATCACCCCGCTTTAGCCAGCCAGCTCTTTGCCTGTTACGCTTACGTGAAACGCGTGCGGGCGCTGGCCGACGTGGTCGGCGAAGAGGAACTCAACACGCTCGACAAGACTTACCTGAAATTCGGCGATGCCTTCGAACGCCGGTTTCTGAACCAGGGCGAATACGAGAATCGATCGATTCAAACGACGCTCGACCTTGGCTGGGAAGTGCTCTCCATCCTGCCTCGCGAGGAATTGCACCGCGTCAGCGATGCCCTCGTCGACAAGCACTACCGGAAGGACAAGGCGAGCGCTTCTCCGGATTCAGCCCCTGCGGCGCAGGAAGAGACGCAAGAGCCCGGCGTGCCGGTCAACGCTTCCTCCCATGGCCAAGCTTAATGTCCCCCCCACAAAATCCAACGTGCTCGCGCTAAAACGGCAACTCGCCTTTGCCCGCGAGGGATACGATCTGCTCGATCAGAAGCGCCAGATCCTCATCTTCGAATTGATGAGCCGGTTGGAGCGCGCCCGGCAGTCCGAGCGCCAGGTTGAAGCAGCCTTGCGCGATGCCTACCGCGCCCTTTCCGAGGCGCTCTTGGATTCCGGTTCCGAAGCCCTGGACAAAGCGGCGCTTGCCGTGAAAATGCGCCACGAGACCGAGATGTCCCTGCAGCCCATGATGGGGATGCGCATCCCGCACGTGACGGGGAAGTTCGAATTGCCCGGCGTCCGTTTTGGCCTCACGGGCACTTCCGCAAACGCCGATCTGACCATGCATCGGTTCGCCAAACTCCTGCCGCTCCTTGCCGAACAAGCGGAATTGGAGAACGCGGTGATCCGTTTGGCGCGCGAGCTCCGCAAAACCCAGCGCCGCTGCAACGCGTTGTCGAAGATCTTCATCCCCGCGCACGAGGAGACGATCCATTATATCACCGGCTCTCTTGAGGAACGCGAACGTGAATCGTTCACCATCCTAAAAATGATCCGCGGCCGGCTGACAGCAGCACGATAGACCGAATCGACGCCCTCTTCGCTTCGTTCCGCAAGATAGCTGGGCGTGATTCGCGCAAAGAGTGCCAATCACGAAGAGCGCGCTTCACCGGATCGACGGCCGCAAGGCGGAGCACAAGCAAGTTCGACAAAGCTGGCAGGCGGGCAGAGGGCGGCCTTAGATTCGCCTCCACACCACAGGCTATGACGACGAAACCATCTCCTCAACCCTCCACGTCCCGCCGCGCGTTCATCAAGACTTCCACCGTGCTTGCCGGCGCTGCCTTGGCCGGGACCGTGGCCACCCCTCGCCCGGGTTATTGTGCTGAGAGCAACGAGATCGAGATCGCGCTGATCGGGTGCGGCGGACGCGGAACAGGCGCGGCGGCGAACGCGCTCTCGACGCAAGGTCCCACGAAACTCTGGGCCATGGCGGAGGTGTTCCCGGCCCGGTTGGACAGCAGTTACAATGCGCTCTCGCAGCAATACTCAGAGAAGCTTGCGGTCCCGCCAGGACGCCGTTTTGTGGGTTTCGACGCCTTTAAGCACGCCATCGATTCCTTGGACAAAGGGGGCGTGGTCCTCCTCGGCACGCCCGCCGCTTTCCGTCCGGTGCACTTCGAATACGCGGTGCAGAAGGGGATGCACGTCTTCATGGAGAAGTCGTTCGGGGTCGATGCGCCTGGCGTCCGGCGGATCAGGCGTGCCTTGTCAGTATCATGGGGCGCATGGCGGCCGAATCCGGCAAGATGATCGACTATGGCGAAGCGCTGGCTTCGGACCTGGTTCTGGCGCCGGATTTGGAGCAGATCACTTCTCTGGATGCCCCCGCTCCTGTCCATCCCGACTCAAACGGGGCTTACCCAGTTCCCGTTCCGGGCAAGGCGGTGGTGATCTGAGGGCCGGCAACACAGAGGCGTCGCACCTTTGGGCGGGCTTGCAGAGATCGCACCCGATGGCAGTATCCCGGCCACCATGACGCGACGGGAATTCGTCAAGACTGCGGCGTTCGCGGCCACGTTGGCTCTTGAACCTTCCGCCGGGGCCAAACCGCTCTCGAACGGCGGCCCTCCAGCGGTGAAGCCGTTCGAGTTGGATGAATGGACCCTAGGCGAACTCCAGGCGGCGCTTGGTTCGGGCAGGTTCACAGGCGTCAAGCTCGTGGAGAAGTACCTGGAGCGCATTGACGCCATTGATCGGAATGGACCGCAGTTGCGCTCGGTCATCGAACTCAACCCGGATGCGATCGAAACGGCACGCGCCCTGGATCGCGAGCGCAAGGAATCCGGCCCCAGAAGCCTGCTCCATGGCATCCCGGTGTTGATCAAGGATAACCTGGCCACGAGCGACCGCATGGCCACCACCGCCGGCTCCCTGGCCCTGGTCGGCGCCATCCCCCAGCGCGAGGCCTTCGTTGTCCAGCGCTTGCGGGAAGCTGGCGCCGTCATCCTTGGCAAAACGAACCTGAGCGAATGGGCCAATTTCCGGTCCACACGCTCCACGAGCGGTTGGAGTGGCCGTGGCGGTCTGACCCGGAATCCTTACGTTCTGGAGCGGAACCCATCGGGGTCAAGCTCCGGTTCCGGGGTGGCCGTGGCGGCAAACTTATGCGCCGTGGCCGTGGGCACGGAGACGGACGGGTCGATCGTTTCACCGTCGTCGGCCAATGGCATTGTCGGGATCAAACCGACTGTCGGCCTGGCAAGCCGCTCTGGGATCATCCCGATCTCGCATACCCAGGACACTGCGGGTCCCATGGCACGCACCGTTACGGACGCCGCGATTCTCTTGGGAATCATCGCCGGCGAAGACGACAGGGACACCGCCACAAAGGCGTCACCCGAACAACGCCGGCGCGATTACACCGACTGTCTTGATGCGAATGGATTGCATGGGGCACGCATTGGAGTGGCCCGAGAGTACTTTGATATTCACCCGGGTGCGATCGAGGTGATCGACGGCGTTCTTGAGGAGATGCGACGCTCGGGAGCGATCCTGATCGATCCGGCCGATCTGCCTTCCCACGGACAATTTGGCGGCGCCGAAATGGAGATGTTGCTCTACGAGTTCAAAGCCGGCCTGAATGCTTATCTTGCCGAATTGGCTCCAGGCGCCCCCGTGCGGACCCTTCGTGACATCATCGAATTCAATGAGCGGAACCTCGACCGGGAGATGCCTTACTTTGGCCAGGAGTTGTTCGTGCGCGCCGAAGTTAAAGGTCCGCTCACCGAAGAACCCTACCGAAAGGCGCTCGAGAGGTGCCGGCGCCTTGCGCGGAAACAAGGCATCGACGCCGTCATGGAAGCGCATCGACTCGACGCGCTGGTCGCCCCGACAGCGGGGCCGGCGCACGTCACCGACCTCCTGCACGGGGACCGGGATATTGGCGGCAGCAGCGGGCCCGCGGCGGTAGCGGGCTACCCGAATATCACGATCCCCGCCGGGCTTGTTTCGAGACTGCCGGTGGGCATCTCCTTTTTCGGACGCGCCTATAGCGAACCGGTCCTCCTAAAACTGGCTTTTGCTTGTGAACAAGCGATTCGGGCGCGACGAGCTCCGAGTTTCATTCCGGCGGACTTGTAGGATCGCCGTAAACCCTCAGCCTCAACACCGCGGATCACTGAATAGCCTATAAATTCATGTTACACGCATGATAAACGCATGATAAACACACCAATACATGCATGTAGCGTGTGTTTAACATGCGTTTAACGTGCGTTTAGCGTGCGTTTACACTGGGTGCAAGAGAAGGCGAGCGCGAATCGATACCGGCATCGCAACCTTGCCCCCCCCCTGCCACGCTTCCGGCGACACCGCGCCAGGGCGCCCCTGGTTCGGCCCGGCGTCCGCGGTTTGGGAATAATCCAGGCCCAAGGGCCGGCCCGGCAGCCCAGCTCCCTTGCCAGCCTGCCGTCGCTTCCGCCCTGGTTGACTCTCGGGAGGTTGGGAGTATCCGTAGTGGTATGAAGCAGGACAACCAGCCCCACCCGGTCCGTCCGCGATGCCCTGGCGGAGTTCTCACGCGCCGTGATTTCCTCAAATGGTCCGCCGCGGCGGCGGTTGCGGTGCCTGCCCTGAACGCCACCGTCTTCAAGGCGCACGCAGCGGAGAGCGAACCCGCCGCCGCCCGAGCACCGACCAGCATCGGGTTCTGCAAACGCTATGAATATCCCGAGGTGCGCCGGGTTTTAGGGCAGCTGCTTGATGACATTGGCGGGGTGCGCCCGTTGGTCAAAGGCAAGCGCGTGACGGTGAAGCTGAACCTGGTGAACTCCTCCGATGCCGACCTTGCCGGAGTGCCGCTCTGGCTGACGGTGACGGTGCACCCGGTGGTGGCTCAGGCCCTGGGCAGTCTGCTGATTGAATACGGCGCCCGGAAGGTCACCTTTTGCGATCAGTTGCCGTTCGAGGCGCTTGGTCCTGAGGCGTTCGCCGGGTATGGCTTCGACCACGCGGAGTTCAACCGGGTCATGGACAGCAGGGCCGATTTTGAGAACACGCGCAACCGGGGGCGGCACAAAGATTACGCGCTGGTGAAGGTTCCGGGGGGTGGCGAATTGGCGAACGCCTGGGAAGTGAACCGAGCCTATGTCGACACGGATGTCCTCGTCTCCCTCGGGAAGCTTAAGAGCCATGTGTCCGCCGGGGTCACTGGCGGGATGAAGAACTTATTCGGCGTCCCTCCCAGCAGCCTTTATGGCGATGATCTGACTGATGAACCGAACGAGAGCGCCCGCGATTATCGCAATGCGGTCATGCACAATTGCACCCGGCTTCCGTTCACCTCGGTGACGACGTTCAACGGAAAGTCGCTGAAAGGCGAGCACGGGTTCAACGTCCCGCGATTCATTGTGGACCTCAATGCCGCTTTCCCGATTCACCTCGTCGTCCTCGATGGGATCAGCTCCATCCAGACTGCGGAAGGATGGTGGCTGGGGTCGATGGTTTCGATCACGCGGCCTGGGCTCCTGATCGCCGGGCTTAACCCCGTCTGCACCGACGCGGTCGCGGCGGCTGTGATGGGCTTCGATCCGGATGCCCCGGACCGGACCTGGCCATTCCCGAACGGCACGAACTACCTTGCGTTGGCCAGGCGCAAAGGACTTGGCGAAAACCGACTTAGCCACCTGGAGGTTGCCGGGGTCGGCTTGGAGGCCGCCCGGTACGAATACCAACCCACCTTCCGGCGGACCAACTCCTAAGAGCCATGAGCACCATAGACGAAACCCGGGTTTGGCGAACAGCCGGCGGAGATGGCACGCGGTCAGGAACGTTCTCCTGGAAGATCAAAGGATTGCCCCAGCCTGCGCGGCAACTTGCTGCCAACGGCTCGGTGCTGGCCTCGGTCGTCTTTGATGCCGAGGGGCAGGCGTTCGTTGCCGATATGTCCGGCTCGGTCCGCGCGTTTTCGCAGGGCAAGGATTTAGTCTTTGAAGCCCGGCTGGCCAACGGCGTTTCGGCCACGCCTGTCGTGCATCCCACCCGCCCTCATTTGTTCGTGGGGACGCATGGCGGGTCGGTCGTTGCCTTCGACACGGCTCGCGGGACCGCCCTCTGGAAAGCGGAGCTTCCTACCCGCGCCGATCCTCGAATCCTTTCGGACCTGCTCTACTTCGCGGCTGCCGACGCGGTTGTGGTGAGCAGTTGGGGCGGGCGGTTTCATTTGCTCGACGCCGAGACGGGCGCCAGTCAGGCGACCTGGGACGCAGGGATCTCGCCTTCGAGCGCGGCGGCTGTGGCTGGCGATTACCTTTACTGTTTGCGGGCGGTTGAAAAGCGCGGGGTGGAGTTGGTTCAAGTGGACCGGAAGGGCGCCGAGACGGTCTTGCACAGGTCGGAACCGGATCCAAGGGGACCGCGCCGGACTCTCGTGATGGCGGCGCCGGTCGTGGATACGGAGCGTTCCACCGTTTACTTCGTGGTGAACCGGGACAAAAGCTGCGAACTGAGGTCGTGGTCGTTACGATCTCCGGAGCTTGCCTGGAGCCGGCCGCTGCCCCATGCAGTGCAGGCCACCCCAACGCTGCGCCGCGACGGCTTGATCCTGGTGGCAGACCTTGCGGGGAACGTTCACGGCATCGAACCCGACGGTGCGCCTCGCTTTCGTTACTCCACAGGGAGCGACTCCCTGCTCGCAGGAGGCGTCACCGAAGCCGGGGGCACCTGTTTCATTGGAGATCCGCTCGGCGTGGTTCACGCCATTGACGAAAGCGGCGCGGGCAAGAAGCTTTTTGAAGCACCTCGCGCCCTCCAGGCACGGCCGTCCTTCGACGCGGAAGGGAACCTTTACATTCCTGGGACGGGACGCGTCGTTTATGTTTTCGACACCGCGGCAGGGTGAGGCCGTTTTCGGCACCGGCTCGCAGATCGCAGTTTACCAATCAGGGGCGAACGGGTATTGAGTTGCCCGCTCATGAATCGCCTTAGCCCTGCAACGGACTGGAAACGCTGGCGCTGTCTGCCTGTGCTGCTCATTTTTTCGACCGGCGGGTTCCTAGGTGCCGCGCCTCCGAGTTCTGCCGCTAACGCCACCGTTTCCCCCAGGCGCCCGCCGACACCTCCCGTTGCGGCACGTCCGCAGGACGGGTTCGAAGACGTCACGCAACGCGCGGGAATGCGCTTTGTGCATGACCTGCACCACGAACGCATCGCGAACATCCTTCTTTCCAACGGCTCCGGCGGCGCGGTTTTCGATTACGACAACGATGGGTTTGTCGATATCTACTTCGTCAACTGGGAACCCAAAGAGGGCGTTACCGCGTCCCGTCCAGGAAGCCCGCGCCAGCCCAATCGCCTTTATCGCAACCGCGGGGACGGCACTTTCGAAGACAGTACCACCCGGGCTGGGCTTGAAGGGACCGGATACGGCAGCGCCGCGGCCGCTGGCGATTTCGACAATGACGGGCACACGGACCTTTTCCTGGCGAACATCGGGCCCAACGTGCTGTATCGGAACCGCGGCGACGGCACGTTTGAAGACGTCACTGCCAAAGCGGGCGTGGGCCATCCAGGGGCCGGAATATCGGCGACCTTCCTCGATTACGACAAAGACGGCGCGCTGGACCTGTTCGTGGCGAACTACCTCACTTACATCCCTGAACGGGAATCTGAACAGAACCCGGGCGCTTACCCAGGTCCGCTCGCATACAAAGGCGAAGCCAATGTTCTTTATCGGAACCGCGGCGATGGCACGTTCGAGGACGTGACGCGGACCGCCGGCCTTTATGTGCCGGGCCACCGGGCGATGTCTGTGACCGCGTTCGATAGCAACCGTGATGGCTGGGTGGACCTTTACGTCTCGAACGACGATACGCCCAATGCGCTTTGGTTGAACGACGCCAAAGGGCACTTCACGGACGTGGCACTGTTGGCAGGCGTCGCTTTCAATTCGATTGGGGAAGCCCCCGGCTCGATGAATGGCACGGTAGGCGATGCCAATGGCGATGGCTTGACAGATATATTCGTCACCCGCCTCGGTTATGGCTCGCTTTACCTGCGGTCGCCCAAGGGCTATTACGACGACCGCATGTGGGCCTCGAAGCTGGGCTTGCACACCCAGAAATATGTCGGCTGGGGCGGTGTTTTCATCGATTTCGACAACGACAGTCTGCTCGACCTGGCCATTGCCAACGGTGATGCCTTTCGTGTGGAAGGCACGTTACCCTTGTTGCTCCGAAACGACGGTGGCGCCAGATTCTCCAACGCCGCGGAAGCGGGCGGTGCGGTCTTCGATACCCCGATCAATGCCCGTGGCAATGCCGTCCTTGATTTCGACAACGACGGCCGCCAGGACCTCCTTCTGACCGCCCTGGGAGACCGGCCGTTCCTTCTCCATAACCGCTTTTCGCCACGGAACCATTGGCTCAAACTTCGGCTGGAGGGCACCCGCAGCAACCGCAATGGCTTCGGCGCACTCCTGACGCTCACCGCCGGCAGCATGACACTTCATGGGGAAGCGCTTTGCCCGACCGGTTTCCTCGTCCAGGGAGATCCCCGTCCGCATTTTGGCCTTGGCTCGCAGTCGCGCGTCGATCGCCTCGAGATCCGCTGGCCGAGCGGAACAATTCAAGTGCAGACCAATCTCGCCTCCGACCGAATCCTGAACGTGAAGGAACCCAACCTATGATAGGCCGAATTCTCTCCGCTGCCGCTTTGGCTGCGGCCGGCGCGGCATTGGTGGCCGTGCTGGCCGCCAGTTCTGGTGAAAAGACCCACAAGATCACGACCATCAGCCCGCGCAAGATGGCCGATTCACTGCACGCGGTGATTGCGGCCGATCGCCAGGCATACTCGCGTTTGGTGGTGCAGCGGTTGCACGCCGATGAAGAACGCGTGGTTGCGGCCGAGAACTGGCGTGAGATCCGTGGTCTGCCGGTTCACGCGCAGCTCTTGCGAGCCGCCGGCGAGAGCATCCAACAACGCGGGGCCGAGTTTTCCTACACCCTGCGTTCGCTATGGCCGCTCAATGAGAACCACGGTCCACAAACCCAGGTCGAGCAAGACGGCCTGGAGTACGTCGCGAAGCACCCCCAGGAGGCGTTTTACACGGAAGAAGAACTAGGTGGCCGCAGCTATTTCACCGCAATTTATGCGGACACCGCAACGCTGGCGTCGTGCGTTCAGTGCCATAACGCGCATCCGCGCAGCCCGCGGCGTGATTTCAAGGTCGGCGACGTGATGGGCGCGATCGTCGTCCGGGTGCCGCTGGAGTTTTAAAGGAGGTCGAAGTGGCTTCCGAAGCTCACACAAGGCGACGGCGTTGGAACATGCGGGCCCATGCGCGCTGGCAGGCCAGAGTCTCCGGCGGAAAGGTATCCGCCGCCAGCGTGAGCCTCGTCAAGGGCCGTGAGGAGCGAACTCTGCGCCGCGGAAGATCGTGATTTACCTGAACACCAATTGCGAGGTATGGGAAGGCCATGAACACAACGAGCGCCGGTTGGTTAAGCGCGGTCCTCTGGGGCATCTGGCTGGCGTCGGGTGCGCACCCCACAGCCGGCAGTTCCCCCCTCGTTGACGCCCTGGATGCGCAGGCGAAAGTTGTGGAACCCCGGGTCATTGAGTGGCGGCGCGACCTGCATCAGCATCCGGAGTTGGGTAACCGGGAGTTTCGGACGGCGGCGCTGGTGGCCGCCCATCTCTCGCGGCTCGGGTTCGAGGTCCGCACGAACGTGGCGCATACCGGCGTGGTCGGGGTGTTCCAGGGAGGCAGGCCGGGCGGTACGGTGGCATTGAGGGCGGACATGGACGCGCTTCCCGTGACGGAGCAGACGGGACTTCCCTTCGCGTCGAAAGCCCGTGCGCAATGGCAGGGACAGGAAGTTGGCGTTATGCATGCCTGCGGGCATGATGCGCACGTGGCCATCCTGATGGGGGTGGCCGAAGTGCTGGCCGGGTTGCGCGCGGAATGGCCGGGAACCGTGAAGCTGCTCTTCCAACCGGCCGAGGAGGGGTCGCCTCCGGGCGAGGAAGGAGGCGCGGATTTGATGATTCGCGAAGGAGCGCTTGAGGACCCGGCGCCGGAAGCGATCTTTGGGCTGCATGTCTTTCCTGGACCCGTCGGACACGTGGGCTGGCGCGAAGGGGCGTCGATGGCCAGCAGTGACCATTTCCTGATCGCGATCCGAGGGCGACAGACCCACGGGGCGCTCCCCTGGAAGGGCATCGACCCCATCGTGGTGGGCGCGCAGATCGTCCTTGGGCTTCAAACCATCGTCAGCCGCCAGACCGACCTCACCTTGTCGCCGGCGGTGGTGACCGTCGGCCGATTCCAGGGCGGAGTGCGGTCAAATATCATTCCCGACGAGGCGCTCCTGGAGGGGACGATCCGCGCGCTAAACGAAGACGTGCGACGAAGGCTTCATGAGCGCGTGGAACAGACTGCCGAGGGCATCGCCGAGGCCAGTGCCGCGGAAGCGATCGTGACCATCAACGACGGGACGCCCGTCGTGATGAATGACCCGCGGCTGGCCCGTCAGATGCGGCCGACCTTGGAGCGGGTCGTGGGGGCGGAACGGGTCTATGAAGCCCGCGCGCAGACCACAGCGGAGGACTTTGCCTACTATCAAGAACAGATTCCCGGACTCTACCTTCGGTTGGCCGCTGGGGGGAGCGCGACCGATGGGACGGAAGGCGCACCCAACCATTCGCCCTTTTTCGACATCGACGAGCGGGCGTTGTTGGTGGGGGTGCGGGTGCTTTCCCATCTTGCCCTCGATTACCTGGCGGCGGCGCCGGGATCGCGATAACCGCGGGTGAATCGGTGGCAACGAGACCGCCTCCCTTCACCTGGGAAGCTCATGCCGCGGAGAATGTTGCTGGGGGTAGCGCTGTCCGAACCGCGTAACCTCAATAGCTGAGGTCGTTTACGCATCTCAGAACAATTTGTTCCGATTCCCGACCCGACCCCGACCCCGCCCGCGCCATGCTTGCCCCGGCTGCGGCGGGCTGGATACACTGGCCGGGTGAAGGTCGGCCTATTGCAGCTCAATCCCACGATCGGCGATTTCGCGGGCGCTGTCCGCAAGCTCATGGATAGCTACAAACGCGCGTGCGGGGCGGGCGCCGAAATCGTCGTCGCGCCGGAGTTGTTCATTTGCGGGTATCCGCCGCGCGACCTGCTGCTGCGCACGGATTTTATCAAGGGCAACCTGGCGGCGCTTGAAGAGGCGGCGCGGCAGACGGGTGCGGTCCCGCTATGCGTCGGATTCGTGGACGTGAATGCGACGCGCCCGGGCAAGCCGCTGCGCAACTCGGCGGCGATCCTGCGCGACGGCCAAATCGAAGCGCGCTTCCACAAGTCCTTGCTCCCGACTTACGACGTCTTCGACGAGGCCAGGTATTTCGAGTCGGCAACCTCTGTATCGGTGTTCCCGTTCCATGGGCGCACCCTTGGCATCACGATTTGCGAGGATGCCTGGAATGACGAGGACTTTTGGCCAGAACGATTATATCGACGGGATCCGGTAAAGGAATTGGTATCTGCGGGAGCGGACCTGATCCTCAATCTTTCGGCGTCGCCTTGGCACCTGGGCAAAGAAAAGACCCGGCTGGCCATGCTGCGCGAAGTGGCGGCGGATGAACGAGTGCCGCTGGTGCAGGTGAATGCTGTCGGGGCAAACGACGAACTGATCTTCGATGGCCATAGCATCGCGCTGAACGCCAAGGGCGACTTGATCGCAATGGGCAAGGGTTTCGAGGAAGAATTGTTGGTGGTCGATGTGGGCGAGAAGCGAGATGCCGCCGGGACGGCCGTCAGTTTCGAATGGCCCGCGGACGAGGAACAGCTCTTTCGCGCGCTCTCGCTGGGGATACGGGATTACGTGCGGAAGTGCGGGTTCAAGTCGGTAGTGATCGGGCTTTCGGGAGGGATTGACTCCGCGATAACAGCCGTGCTGGCAGTCGATGCCTTGGGCGCGGAACAGGTCCTTGGGGTCGCCATGCCGTCGCAGTTTTCGAGCCCGGGCAGCTTGAGCGACGCGGCCCGGTTGGCTGCCAATTTGGGAATCCGGTTCGAGGAAATCCCGATCGAACCGCCGGTGCAGGCGGTGGAAGGCCAGTTGGCCGGTATGTTCAAGGGGCTGCCGCGCAATGAAGCGGAGGAGAATATTCAATCGCGGCTGCGGGGCCTAGTGCTGATGGCGTTGTCCAACAAGTTCGGTTGCCTTGTCCTGACCACGGGCAACAAGTCTGAACTGGCGGTGGGGTACTGCACGCTTTACGGCGATATGTGCGGCGCGTTGGCCGTGATCGCCGACGTGTTCAAGACGGACATCTACCGGATTGCCCGTTGGATCAATCGCGACACAGAGGTGATCCCTGAGGCGAGCATCACCAAACCGCCCAGCGCGGAGCTGCGTCCGAACCAGAAAGACCAGGATTCACTGCCGCCTTACGACGTCCTGGATCGAGTGCTGGACGCCTATGTGGTGCGGGACCTGACCCGGGCCGAGATCGTGAAGCTCGGGTGCGATCCGTCGACGGTGAGCGACGTGATCAACAAAGTGAACGCCAGTGAGTACAAACGACGGCAGGCGGCGCCGGGATTGAAGGTGTCACCCCGGGCGTTTGGGATGGGGCGGCGCATTCCCTTGGCCCAGCGGTTCCGCACGTGATCGGCGCGCCGGAGGACGCGTCATTGGGTTTTCCGAGACGGTTGCCAGGGTTTCTTTGGCGGTTCTGGAAGACCCTGGGCGCGGAGGGCGGTGCGGAAATGGAGCTTAGCCACGTTGCGTAGCTCGTCGGCGCCGAATTTGGCCACGAACTCCTTCGCGGCCGCGTCCACGGCCTGCGCTGCTCCTTTGGGCAGGCGAAGTTCGTACTGCTTGCCCAACTGGATGAGCCGCCTTACGAATTCGTCTCGGGCGAGGATCGATGCGGCAGCCACGGCGAGATCGGACTCGGCTTTGTGGCGCTGGACCAGTTCGATCTCGCGGCCAAGAGCCATGAGGGCGTTGGTGACGGTGGCTTTGCCGGCGGCGAATTGGTCGCTGATGGCGCGGACGGGCAGGGGTTCCATGCGGTGGCGCTGGAGCATCAAGTTTTCGATAACCCGGGCGTGGCCCCACGCAAGCATCGAATTGACACTGCCCATCTTCTTGTAGAGCCGGTTGTAAGCCTCGTTTCCGATCGGGACGACGGTCCAAATGCAGCCGCGCGTGACGCGAATTTGGGCGGCAAGCTCCGCGATCTGGCGGTCGCTCCCGACCTTCTTCGAGTCGCGAACGCCGAGGCTTTTCCAGGCGTCGATCACGGGTTTATTGACGTAAACTCCCGCTATGCACAGCGGTCCGAAAAAGTCGCCCTTGCCGCTTTCGTCGATGCCGAAGCGTGGGGTGTAATAATCCGGATCGAGCACGGCTTCGTAGCCGATTTTCGCCTGTTGAAGGACTTGCGGCTCCAGAACGAACTCCACGAATTCCTGGGTGCCTTTACCTTGGACCACGAGCTTGCCGCTTTGGTAGAAGACCAGGTTCACGTCTTCTTTCGCCGCGGCGAACTGGGCGTAGGAAACGTCGCGAAACTCGTATTCGTGCGCCCGCAGCCAGGCGAGAAGAGCTTTGGCCTGGTTGCTTGTCAGTTTGCAGGTGTAGGTGGTGAGGTCCTTCACGGGTGTTTGCCTGGATGAGATGTGCGCGGGGCGATCCGCGATCGGCGCCCTCGTTGAAGGCGAGCCCGGCGGGCTTGCGCCTGGTGAAGTTCAGCGAGTTCCTGGTTCAGCTTCAAGAAACGTTGGTAGCGGTCCTGGGGGATGTCGCCGCGCGACACCGCCTCCAGGATGGCACAGCGTTTCTCCACGGTGTGGGTGCAATCGCGGAAGTGGCAAGCTGCGCTTAACTCTAGCAGGTCGGCGAACGCTTCTCTCAGGCCGTCCTCCGCCGTCCAGATGTGGAACTCGCGCATGCCGGGGGTGTCAATGACCATCCCGCCGTTGGGGAGCATGATCAACTCCCGCCAACTGGTAGTGTGCCGGCCTTTGGCGTCCGCCTCCCGCACTTCCGCGGTGGCCTGGAGTGCCTCGCCGCAAAGGTCGTTAATGAGGGTCGATTTGCCCACACCGGAGGAGCCAATGAACACCACGGTTTGGGCGCGAGCTATATGCGCGGCCAACTCAGGTATCCCGCACGTGGTCTTGGCACTCACGACCACGACGGGAACGTCGCCGAGAGCCGTCCTGGCTTCCGCGACCCGATCCGGAATGGCGTCGCAGAGGTCCGCCTTGTTGAGCACAACCACCGGTCTGGCTCCGCTCTCCAGGACCATGACCAAATGGCGCTGCACCAGGGCGGGACTGAACGTGGCGTCCAGGGCCTGGACGATAAAGACGATGTCGATATTAGTCGCTAGAACCTGCTCTTCGATCTCCCGGCCAGGGACTTTCCTGGACAACTTCGTCGTGCGCGGAAGCACTTGGTGAATGACCCCCTTGGCTTCCTGGGGAAGAGGCGCGAACGCAACCCAGTCGCCGACCTTCGGCAGATCCGCGGGAGTGGGGGCGCTATGCAGAAGCTTGCCCGAAACTTGCCCGGTGCGCTCGCCGTCCGCTGTGGCCAGGACGTAATAATGCTTGTCCTCCACCGCAACTCTGCCCGCCTGCAGGCCTTTCGCCCGCCAAGGCGCAAAGCTCCCTTCGAAACAGGAATTCCATCCCAAGGCCTTAAGCATCGGGTGGGCGGCGATACCGTTCTCGTTCCTGTTCACAGAGTTGAGCTGGCCGTTCGGTCCGGGTCGGCCATTGATTGATGGCCAGGATAGACGCCCGGCGCCCAGTTTTCAAAAAGGACAAAGTTCGCGGCGGATCTCATGCCCAGAACTGAACGTTGATCTCCGGAAAGATCGGGTCCAGCCACTCGATCTGCCCGAGCCAGTCTTCACGAACGCGGTTCTGTCCAATCTGGTCGTGCAGCGCATGGAACCGCAACAGATGCTCCTTGAGCCGTCGTGCCGCGTATTCGGGACTCGTTCCGGTCCGCAGGATAAATGGCCAATCGCTCGCCTGCGCCAGCAAGAGCTCCCGGCCTGCCTGCTTTAGCGCTCGTTCCAAGATCCCTGTCGGCTGCGGAAAGCGCCGGACCAGCTCGGTCATTCGCTCTTGGGCAACCCGCAAATGAGTCTGCGCCCACTCATTCTTCTCGTTGAGCCAAACTCGCCAATAGCCCGCCTCTCCCCAACTGGACGGGCTCGGGCGAGCGACCTGGTGGGTCGTGTGGTCATGCAGGTAGGCATCCGGATTGGTGAATCGAAAGGCCGTTTGATCGTAATAGCCTTTCCGGACGAATAGATCCAGGAACTCCGGTCCCTCATACCACCAATGGCCAAACAATTCGGCGTCATAGGGCGCCACGATGATCGGTTCCCGGTCGAGAACCGCGCTGAGTCGTTTGAACTGCTCGACGCGCGTCTCGAGGAAATGCTGCGCGTGGGTGTCCGCTGCCCGAAGGGCCTCCGGCCGGTCGTAAGGCTTCTTCTCGGGCGAGCCGCCCGTTATGGCGCAGTACTTGATTCCCGTGAAACTCCGGTGCGGCGGGGCTGGCAAATGCGGCTGCAGGTAATCCAGGTCCAGGTCGAAGCCGATATCCCGGTAGAAATCCCGATACCGCGGGTCGCCCGGATACCCGGCGGCACGGCTCCAGACCTGCTCCGCCGATTCCAGTTCGCGTCCGAACACCGCGATGCCATTGGGCGTGAAGATCGGGGCGAATAGGCGGTATTGGGGCGCGGGTTGCGCATGCAGAACTCCGTGAGCATCTGTGATGAACCAGCGGATGTTGGCCTCTTTCAGCACGGGTTCAACAGCCTCCGCGTAGCCGCATTCTGGCAGCCAGATGCCCCTTGGATCGCGCCCGAAGCAGCTTCGGTAATGGTCGCGAGCCACGAGCACTTGGGCGCGAAGCGAGGGCCGATGATGCTGCAACAAGGGAAGCAGCGCATGCGTCGCGGCGGAAGTGATAATCTCGATCATCCCTTGGTCCTGCAGTGCCGCGAACGCCCGGACCAGGTTCTGCCCGCACGCCGTGTACTGGGCGCGGGCGTGTTCGAACCGCTGTAAGTACATCTCCGCCAAACAGCGCAACGACGCCTGCCAATGCGTGCGATGAAGTTCCTTCTCGGCCAACTCAATCAGCCCGTTCAGGTAACGGAGGTAACGTTGCTGGAGCAGGGGGTCGAGCAGCATCGAGCATAACGTCGGCGTCAGGGTCAAGGTCAGCCGGGCCTGCATCCGGTCTCTGGCCCATCCCTGAATGACGTCCAGCAATGGCAGATAGCTCTCGGTGATGGCTTCGAAAAGCCAGTTCTCCTCCAGGAATCGGTCATGCTCCGGGTGACGCACATAGGGCAAATGCGCGTGCAGCACCAAAGCAAAATGACCTTGCATGGGGTTCCTGGACTCCCGCGGCAAAGCGGCACTAGGTCATGTTCGAAGGCAACGGCGGCTTAAGCTCCGCGTCCTGCGGATACACTCCGGAACCGTCAAAAGACGTGGTGCGACTGAATTCCAGCTTGGCGGACTTGCGGTCCCGTCCGTCGACCGCTTCCGCGACGATGGCCAGAGGATACCGGCCGTCCGGAAGGGCAAATCGATAGCTGAACGTCCCGTCCGGACGGAGCCGGATTTGCCGTCCGTCCACGGTCACTCTGGCATCCGGTTCTGTCGCACCGTAAAGGACGAGTTCAGCATTCAAGTTGAACCAGAACCCGCGCTCCCAGTCCGCTCCTTCCCGTTCAGGGACGGCGGCGGCGCTGGAGACTTTGACCGGGGCTGGACCGGCTGGCGCCGCGGCGGATTCAGCGCCTTCCATCACCGGCGCCGGGGACGTGATCTCCTGCTGCAAATGACGGCGGACCATCTCCGTGACTTCCAGAGAGCCAACCCACACTCGGCGAAAGTCATCCACCCGCACGATCTCCGCGAGCGCGCGCGCTCGAGCCGGGGTCCATGTCGAACGCGGCCGGAAGGCGGGCGGTTTCGCCCGTGAGGGCGCTTGCGGCTTGGGTTCGACACGCTGCGGTTGGACCTGTTCCGCAGCCGGCAGGCTCTGAGTGACCGCCTCGATTAAGGGAACACTCTCCTGGACGGCTTCCTGCACCGCTTCGAAGATCTTTTCCAGTGTTACCTCAGGCGGGATGGTGACGAATTCCACAACCTCGGCTTCGGATGAAGTGTCCGGGGGCGTGATTGCCGAATCCGACGTTGCGATCGAGTGCCATTCGCCGCCCGAGCCGTAGTAACCCAGCTCCGCCGTGTAGCGCATGCCCGCGCCAGGCACATGTAGAAACCAGCTTTTCGACTCCGGATGCACATGCGCTTCCGACGCCACAGGACCGGTTGCGTCGGTCACGTGCGTTCGCATGACCATGTGCCCGTCGCGAGACATCCGGTTGAGCCGCATCTGCCGCTCCGGCGTCAAGTCCCATGCGGCATGCAACCAGTGAGGATCCCGCGCGGTGAGGAAAAGCCGCTCGGTCCCGTAGCTTTCTGGTAACTCAACCGGGACATCAGGCACTTCAACGATTGGCTGGGGCAGGCGTGCAGGTTCCGGCGCGGATCGCACGGAAGCAGGGGGTTGCGGAGGCCCGGTCACCCCGGGTGGCGGGACTTCGACGGGCTCTGGTTGAACCGGGGCCAGTCCCAGGACGAAGCGTTCGCCGGGACCGCTCGGCCGCGGGGCATACGGAACATCGCCTTCCAGGAGAATCGGCGGGAATCTGACAGGCTTGCGCTCCCGGCGCGGTTTGGCCGGCACCGGTGTCTCAACCGTCGTGGCTGCCGGCCTTTTTGGAGCAGGTGCGGCCGCGGGGCCTTCTGGAGGCGCCAGGAGTGTTAACGGAGCAGTCGTTTTCGCCGACGCGCCTGCAGAGGCCGCCCGTTTCGGGCGACGAAGCGCGGCGGGCTTCCGCACCGGGCGAACCGGAGCCTTGCGAGTGCTTGTCGCTGAGGCCGACGAGCCCGCCGTTCTGCCGGGGCGCTTGGTTGAACGGGCTGTCGGTGGCCGGGCGACTTTGGGCGATTTCGCCCTCGCAGCGGGCTGAGCTTGGACTCGAGGCCGCCTCTTTGGCAGAGCGGGAGGGACCCCCTCTGTGGCTGGAGTTGCTTTGCTATCGACCCGCTTTGTTGCCCGTTTCCCGGTTGTCTTTCTCGCCATGTTCTTCGGATAATGCTTGCCCACGCGCCCGTGTGGATGGTGATTCCAGTCTTTACCGACGGCGCAACACTATGTCCGAGCGGCTCGTTTCTGCAACGAAAACCGGTGCTCCCTCTGCCGCGAGGGGCCCAAAGGTCTCTTCGTCGAACGCCGCCATGCCTTTGCGGACCTCCGTCAAAACGGTCGGTGGCAAAAACTGCTGCCGTGCCGCAGACGAAAAAGGCCCGCTCGCGTTTGCGGGCGGGCCCTGTGAAGACCTAAAACTGGCCGATTAATGCCGTCCGGCGGTGACTTCTCGCGCAGCGCCGGCAGCCACTGTGTCGGTCTCTTCCTCCGGAATGCGCATTCCGTAGAAGGAGCGGTAAACGAAGATCAGAGCGACGACGAAGAAGAAGATCCCGATCCCCGTCTTGAGGCCCCGGTTCGTCATGGTCACGGCGATTTCAACCGCGAGCAGACCGAACAAGGTGGTGAACTTGATCACCGGGTTGAGCGCCACGGACGAGGTATCCTTGAACGGATCGCCCACGGTGTCGCCGACCACGGTCGCGGCGTGCAGGTCGGTGCCCTTCTGGCGGAGGTCGACTTCAACGATCTTCTTGGCGTTGTCCCAAGCGCCACCGGCGTTGGCCATGAAGATGGCTTGGAACAAACCGAAGAACGCGATGGCGATCAGGTAACCAATGAAGAAGTAGGGATTGAAGAACGGCAGCGCGAGGGCGAAGCAGAAGATCACGATAAAGATGTTCCACATGCCTTTCTGCGCATACACCGTGCAGATGCGCACCACCTCTTTGCTGTCCTTTTCAGACGCGGTCGTGGCATCCAACTTCATGTGCTCCTTGATGTAGACCACGGCCCGGTAAGCCCCGGTGACCACGGCTTGAGTTGAAGCCCCGGTGAACCAGTAGATCACCGCGCCGCCCATGATGAGGCCGAGGATGACTTCGGGTTGGACGATGCTCAGTGCCTGCACCACCGGCTTGAAGAGGCCGGAATTGGGGTCCGCTTCGAACATGCGCTGCAACAGGATGATGATGCCGAACACCATCGTCGTCGCCCCCACGACCGCCGTGCCGATGAGCACGGGTTTCGCCGTGGCTTTGAAGGTGTTGCCCGCGCCGTCGCCCTTCTCGAGCTGATACTTGGCGTTTTCGAAGTCGGGGTTGAACCCGAAGTTCTTCGTGATGTCCTCTTTGATGCCCTTGCGGCCTTCGATCTGGCTGAGCTCATAGACCGATTGAGCGTTGTCCGTTACCGGGCCGTAACTATCCACCGCGATGGTCACTGGACCCATTCCAAGCATTCCGAAGGCCACCAAACCGAACGCGAAGATCGGAGCGGCGAACGTGAACTCCTGCGGCATGATCGCGAGCAGCGCGGGGTTCATCGCGAAGTAGTAGGAGGTGAACATCAACGACATGATGACGAGCCCCATCCAGAAGGCCGACATGTTGCCCGCCACGAAACCCGACAGGATATTCAACGAGGCTCCGCCGTGCCGCGAGCAGTTCGTCACTTCGCGAACATGTCTGGAATTGGTGCTGGTGAAGATCTTGGTGAACTCCGGAATGAGCGCACCGGCGACCGTGCCGCAGCTAATGATGACCGAGAGCACCCACCACAAGTTGGGTTGGGGCCGATTCGCGGCGTCGCTGAAATCCCCCAGGAGGAAATAACTGGCGATGAACGTGACCGCGATCGAAATGCCCGAGGTGATCCAGACCAGGTGAGTCAAGGGCGCTTCGAAATCGAAATCCTTCTTGTCCGCGAAAAGGGCCTTGCTGAGAGCTTCATTGATGAAGTAAGAAGCGAGCGAGGTCACGATCATCAGAATGCGCATGACGAAAATCCAGATGATCAACGTCGCCACGACGGCGGGGGTGGCCGCCAACGCCAGGGCCAGGAAGGCGATCAGGGCAACGCCCGTCACCCCGTAAGTCTCAAAACCGTCCGCCGTCGGCCCCACGGAATCACCCGCGTTGTCGCCCGTGCAGTCCGCGATCACGCCAGGGTTCTTCGGGTCGTCTTCGGGCAGCTTGAAGACGATCTTCATCAGGTCCGACCCGATATCGGCAATCTTGGTGAAGATACCGCCGCAAATGCGGAGCACACTGGCGCCCAGGGACTCGCCAATGGCAAACCCGATAAAGCACGGCCCCACCAGGTCGCGAGGCAGAAAGACCAGGATGGAGATCATGAAGAAGAGCTCAACGGCCACCAGCAGCAACCCCACGCTCATCCCCGACCGCAGCGGGATGGCCAAGGTGGCCAGAGGGTTGCCCTTGAGCGCGGAGAAAGCCGCGCGCGAGTTTGCCACGGTATTGATGCGGATGCCGAACCAGGCCACCCCGTACGAACCGAGAATACCCAGCACCGACGAGAGCAGAATAACGAGCACCCGGCCTGCTGAGTTGTGCTGCAGCCCCAGAAAGTAATAGACCATGCAGGCCGCGATTAGCGCCCAAAGGATCGCCAGGAATTTGCCCTGCTGGAACAAGTAGGTCTTGCAGGTTTCCCAAATGGTGTTCGAGACGGTGCTCATCGACTGATGCACGGGCAGCGCTTTGGTCTGCTTGTACTGCACCAGTCCGAAGGCAGCACCAATGGCACAGACGACGATGCCCAAATACATAAGGGTCTCGCCGCCAATCCCGCCCAGACCGTTGAACTTTACCTGGCCCAGCTCAGGCAGTTGAATGTCCGCTTCCCCCCCCAGGGCCGATAAGCCGCTTGCGAACAGAGCGGCGAGAAGGATACAACGTATCCACATTTTTCGATGGTCCATAATCATGATCAGTAAGCTAGCGTGAACGGAACCATAGCGTAACGGCTATGGATGTCACGGCGCATTGCTCCCGCGACGCTTTGGCACTATTGAAAGCGGTCTGGGGTGTCAAGACCATTCCCGAAGGAAGGGTCTATAAGACAATTTCGGCATAAACAATCGCAATTTATGGCGAATGATGTGTCCCAGAGCGAATACCGGCAATCCCGTCAACAAAAACATTTTCAAATAGACGCGGCCGTATTAACGTCGAAACATCTTCGGGACAATGCTCATGACAACCTTGATCGTTTAAACGCAGGTTCTGAAAGATGTCGGCAAGCTTTAGACAGCTCTTTTGTGGAAGTCATCGACCGCTGAGATTGCCTCAATTGCGTTTGGGGCAGGATTGGGAGATGGAAGTAAGGCCTCTCTCTCTGACTGCCCAGCCGGCGAAACCGCTCCATATCAAATCCAAGTATCCAACTGATCTATCCAATTATGGAATCCAACCGCTTGCCTCCGGCCACCAGCCGTCGGCACTTCCTTAAAACGTCCGGCGCCGCCGCCCTTGGCGGAATTCTCGCCGCGCAAACCAGCTCGTCCCTCCGCGTCTTTGCCGCCGGATCGGACACCCTCCGCATCGGATTGATCGGATGCGGCGGACGCGGCACCGGGGCGGCCAGCCAGGCCCTGAATGCCGACAAGAACGTGGTGCTGACCGCCGTGGGTGACGTCTTCTCCGAACGCGTCCAGGGAAGCCTTGCCGAACTGAAACGCCAGGCCACCGACCGCGTGCAGGTGGACGGCGATCACATGTTCGTGGGACTCGACGCCTACCAAAAAGTGATCGGCAGCGGCGTGGACGTTGTGCTCCTGACCACCCCGCCCGGGTTCCGTCCCCTGCATTTCAAGGCCGCCATCGCGGCCGGCAAGCATGTCTTTTGCGAAAAGCCCATGGCCACCGACGCGCCTGGAGTCCGTTCCGTGCTCGCCACGGCGGAAGAAGCCAAGCAGAAGAAGCTCGCGGTCGTGGCCGGATTCTGCTGGCGTTACGACCTGGCTCGCCGCGAATTCTACAAACGCATCCACGAAGGCGCGATTGGTGATCTGCGAGCCATTTACGCCACTTACCTCACGGGTCCCGTCAAGCCCATGCCCCCGGCAGACCGGCGCCCGGCCGGCATGAGCGATGTCGAGTACCAATTGCGGAATTGGTACAATTTTGTCTGGCTTTGCGGTGATGGCTTGGTCGAACAGGCCTGCCACAGCGTCGACAAGATCGCTTGGGCGATGAACGGCCTTCTCCCGGCCAAGGCGGTCGCCACGGGCGGACGCCAAATCCCCAATAACGAAGGCAATATTTACGACCACATTGACGTCTTTTACGAATACGAGAACGGAGTGCGGGCTTTCATGGCACAGCGCCAGATTAGCAATTGCTACAGCGACAACTCCGACTACCTCATGGGGGCCACTGGCAGCGGCAATATCAAAGGCGGCAACCCGATCATCCTCGGCCAGGAACGCTGGCGGTACAGCGGCCCTCGCAAGGACATGTACCAGGTCGAGCATGACGAACTGTTCGCATCCATTCGCAAAGGCGAACCGATCAACGACGGCGTCTGGATGTGCAATAGCACCCTGATGGCCATCATGGGCCGCACCGCGGCTTACACGGGCCAGGAAGTCACCTGGGAACAGGCCATGTCTTCCGAGGAGAAGCTTGTCCCTGACAATTTGACCTGGGACATGAAGCTCCCGATCGCTCCCATGGCCATGCCCGGACGCACCCGGTTCGTGTAGATCCCGTTTTCGATCCGCGTAAAGAAGAGAGCCGCTCCCAATTGGGAGCGGCTTCTTATTGAACGGGTCACTGCCTACCAACGAACGTCAGGCGTTACCATAGCGCTTGCTGACGTAATCAACGCCTGCCGCAGCTCAAACAACCTCGGTTCCTGCCCTGTCCCATTCTCCGACGGTTCTGCCTCGCTTTGAGACAAGTCCCAAGTTCATAAACGATTCCGGCCCTCGATTGGTAACCCGCCACTGGTCTGCTGACAATTGTCAGCAGATTCTAAGCGCTCGCGCTGGCGAGGCGCCATGGGTCCCAATCAGGAGTTGTCGCCGTCCAGCAACCGGCCGATTCCGCCCAAAAGCGAGCCTTCCTCCCGTCCGCCGCGTCCGGACTGCGGCGCAGCGGCATAGATTCGGCCGGCCAACCGGCTCAGCGGCAGGGACTGGAGCCAGATCCGCCCCGGACCTCGCAAGGTCGCGAAGAAGAGGCCTTCGCCACCGAACAGGGCCGTTTTGATCCCGCCGACGTACTGGATATCGTAGGCAACGGAGGGCTGGAACGCCACGATGCACCCGGTATCGACTCGGAGCGTTTCGCCGGGTCCAAGGTCGCGTTGAAGAATGCTGCCGCCTGCGTGAAGAAATGCCAAACCGTCCCCTTGGAGACGTTGCAGGATGAACCCTTCACCGCCGAACAAACCCGCCCCGAACCGTTTGGTAAACGCGATCCCGAGGCTCACACCTTTGGCCGCGCAAAGGAACGAATCCTTCTGGGCCAGCAGTTCGCCCCCGATCTCGTGAAGAGGCACAGGGATGATCTTGCCCGGGTAAGGCGCTCCGAACGCGACGTGTTTCTTGCCCGCCGCGCGATTCCAGAACACGGTCATGAAGAGTGATTCCCCGGTGAGCAATCGTTTGCCGGCGCCCATGAGAGCCCCGAGAAACCCGCTTTGGGGACGGGAACCGTCGCCGAAGATGGTCTCCATCTCGATGCCCTCTTCCATGTACATCATGCCGCCGGCTTCCGCGACACTGGCCTCCTGCGGATCCAGCTCGATCTCGACGAATTGCATGTCGTCGCCGTAGATCTGGTAGTCGATTTCGTGCATCGTGCTCATAGCGACGTTTTTAAATAAGCCAGGCGCCTTTGACAATGGCTAACCGACCTCACTCAGCAATTCTCGTCTTGCTCAGAAACGGTTGAGCCGGACCGCTGAGCTGTCGTCTAATGAGCAAACTCATTCGTATCTCGTTCGGATCTCGTTCGGAATTGCTTCGGACTTTGTTCGGCATTGCTGCGCAAAATTCCGATGGAGGACCGAATTAAGGCCGAACCTGTTTCAAACTATCCTCGTAAGCACCGCCCCACCATCCACCGAGGATCGTGCGCGTAATCGGCCTGGAAACTTTCGGTCCCGGGAAAGAGGCGTGGCGCTGTAAATCCGAAGCCCGAAGAGCGAAGGCGCCGAAAGAAGTCCGAGTTCCGAGACGGCCCGCGGGTAGACACGTGTGAGCACATCCCCCTCCCAGAGACATCTTGACGCGCTCCGGGCAGGGGGCGAAACATGGCGCCAATGCTCCGTTCGTTTGCATTCACAACCCAGGGCCGGTTGCACAGCAAGAATATCGAGTTGTTCCTGATGCCCACGTTGCTGGCCGACACGAACCTGTTCTTGTGGGTGGACCTGGAGAAGCCCACGCAGGAAGAGACCAAGTTCGTCCTGGAGGATGTGTTTCATTTCCACCCGCTCTCGATCGAGGATTGCATCACGCTGAGTCCGTCGCCGAAAGTCGAGGAGTATGCGCCGAAAGAGGAGGACCGGTTTTCGCCGTACCTCTTCATGGTGATTCACGCGGTGGATTACAGCCGCAAGGACGGCGTTTTCGCCACCAGCGAACTCAACTTCTTTCTGGGGAAGAATTTCCTGGTGACCTATCACGATGACCCGTTGCGGAGCGTGCAGACCACGGAGGAACAGTGTTTGAAGGGGACGGTGCACATTGCGCGGGCGCCGGACCGGGTGGCGCACACGTTGCTCGACTCGATTGTCGAGAATTACAAACCGGCCTTGGAAGAGTTGTCGCTTGAGATTGCGGAGTTGGAGCCGCAGGCGATGGCGGTGAACGACCGGAGCACGCTGAACCGAATCCTCCAGATCAAGAAAGAAGTGCTCCATTTGCGCCAGATTATCGGGCCGCAACGGGAGGTGCTGAATCGGTTTGCGCGCGGCGAGTTCAAGCTGATCCGGGCGCACCTGGTGCCCTACTACCGGGACGTTCACGACAGGCTGTTTCACATATCGGAGCTGGCGCAGGCGTACATGGACTCGCTGACGGGGTTGTTGCAGGTTTACCTGAACATGTCGTCCAACCAGACGGGAGAGGTGGTCAAGCTCCTGACGATGATCACGGTGATTACGACGCCGATCATGATGATTGGCACCTGGTACGGGATGAATTTCAGCCATATGCCCGAAACCGAATGGCGCCACGGCTATTCGCTGGCGGTGGGGCTCACCTTGATTTCCACCATCGCGACCTACATTTACTTCAAGAAACGCGGGTGGTTCTAGACCCGTTGGTTATGCCGGCGAAATCGAGTTTCCTGGATCGTGTTCTCGGGCGTCTTGAGCGCCTTGACACCCACGGCCTGCATACGGTCGTGCAGCGCCTGGCGCGCGAACGGAGTTTCCTGGAGACCCTTTTCAACACCATCGAGGACGGGGTGCTGGTCGTGGATGAAACCGGCCGGATCATTTATCTGAACCAGGCGGTCAGCCTCCTGCTCGGGGTGCCTGCCAACGAGGTCGAAGGCCAGCACCTGACCCGTTTCCTTCCCGAACTGGACTGGCCCCGGCTCGCGGCGCAGGACCAGACCGGAGGGCAGCACGTGATCCGGCATGAATTTGAGATCTCGTTTCCAAGGCAGCGCTTCCTCCGGCTGTACGCGGCGCCTCTCGATGGCGAAACACCCGGAGGCGTGGGGATGGCCTTGATCCTTCACGATGCCACCGAGGCGAGGCAGAAGACCTTTGAAGCCATCGAGAGCGAGCGCATCCAAGCCTTGACCCTTTTGGCAGCCAGTGTCGCCCATGAGATTGGGAACCCGCTCAACGCGGTGCATATCCATCTGCAACTCATGGAGCGCGAGCTGAAGAAGTTGAATCCGCCCGCAGGATCGTGGGCAGGCCGGAAGCCGGGAACGTCGCGCCGCTCGCCGGCGCCAAATCTGAGCCCGGGCGAGGTGAGGGAAATCGGCGGCAAGCTCCAGCAATTCCTCGAGGTGGCCAAGACCGAGATCACCCGGCTGGATTACATCGTCACCCAGTTCCTCCAGGCCATCCGGCCCACCCCGCCGCAAATGCGCCAGGCGTCCCTCAATGAGGTGGTGCTTGAGACCGTCGGATTGATCCGGCCGGAAATGGAAAGCCGCGGGCAAACGATCGAACTGGAACTGGCGCCGGAGCTGCCCAAGGCGCCGCTCGACCCCGCCCAAATGAAGCAGGTGCTGGTAAACCTGATGCGCAACGCAATGCAGGCCATGAGCCGGGGGGGCCTGTTGCGCATCCAGAGCGGCACGGCCGGCGAGGAGGTCTGGGTGAGCCTGGCGGATACCGGCGGCGGAATTCCCCAGGACCAGCTGAACCGCCTTTTCAAACCCTTTTACACCACCAAAAAGAAGGGATCCGGGCTCGGCCTCATGATCGTGCAGCGCATTGTGCGCGCGCACGGAGGACGCATCGAACTCGACAGCCGCCTCGGCCAGGGCACCACGATCCGCATCGCCCTGCCTATGCGCGAGCGCCAGATCCGGTTGCTGGAGGCACGATTGGAATGATCAAACCGAGCTTGCTGATTGTCGACGACGAAAAAGCCACGCGCGATGGCTTGCGCGCCGCGCTCGAGGAAAAGTATGACATTTATGTGACCGACTCGGCGGCCCCGGCTCTTGAGCTTCTGCGCAAAGAGGCTTTCGACGTGCTCTTGACGGATCTGCGCCTGCCGCAGGAGGACGGGATGAAGCTGATCGCCCAGGCCAAAGCTCTGCCCAAACCGCCCGTTTGCATCCTGATGACCGCTTACGGCTCCGAGGATGTCGCGGTCGAGGCCATGAAACAGGGCGCCGACGATTACGTCTCCAAAGGCCGCCTCCAGATTGACGAACTTGAGATGCGGATCGCCCGCGCCCTTCGCCAGCAGAACCTGGAAGCCGAAAACGAGACCCTGAAACAGCAGCTCGACCGCAAGTTCCGGCTCGAGAATATCGTCGGCGATTCGCCCGGAATGCATAAAGTGTTCGATTTCGTGCGACGCGTGGCCCCGACCCGCGTGAACGTGCTCGTCACGGGCGAGAGCGGCACGGGCAAAGAGCTCGTAGCGCGCGCCATCCACCAACTGAGCCCGCGATCGCGCCATCCCATGATGGCGGTGCACCTGGCCGGGCTGCCCGCAAACCTGCTCGAGAGCGAACTGTTCGGCCATGAACGGGGCGCCTTTACCGGGGCTCACGAGCGGCGCGTGGGGCGGATTGAACAGGCGGAAGGGGGAACGCTTTTCCTCGACGAAATTGGCGAGATCGATTCGGCCCTGCAGGTGAAGCTGCTCCGCTTTCTGGGCGAACGCACGTTCGAGCGGCTGGGGTCCAACAAAACGCTGAGTTCGGATGTCCGGTTGATCTCGGCGACCAACAAGAATCTGCAGGAGCTGATCAAAGCCGGGACGTTCCGGGAAGATTTGTACTACCGCCTGCGCGGGGTCGAAATCTGGCTCCCGCCGCTGCGGGAACGGGCCATGGATGTTCCCTTGCTCGTGGACACGTTCTTGAAGCAGTACGCCAAGGAACATGCGAAACCAGTGAACGATTTCCAGCCTCAGGCACTCCAACTCCTCATGAAGTATCCCTGGCCGGGCAACGTCCGGGAATTGCGCAGCGAAGTGGAGCGGGCGGTGGTTCTAAGCCAGAAAGATAGGATTGAAATCGACGATTTATCCCCCACACTGCGCAGCGGCGGCAGTTTATCCGTGGAAAGCCAATTCCGCCCCGAAACCGCTGAAAACGCGTTGAGCATGGACGCGGCGGAAAAACAAGTCATCCTCCGGGCGCTGAGGGAGACCGGGGGCAACCGAACGCAAGCCGCCAAAAAAATCGGAATGAGCCGCCGCACATTGCACCGAAAGCTGCACAGCTACCAAATCCAAGAGTTTTAGCGTATGCCAATGCCCGCCCTTCAAGAAGTCATCCACAAGATTGAACTCGGAGAGTGGACGCGCTACGTCAAGGTCGGGGTGGCATTGCTGGGCTTCCTGGTTTTCGCAGTGGTGTATGATGTTCGGCAGTTCAAGAACTTCGGCACGGTGGAGGCGATGGACCAGGCCCAGCTCGCTCGCAACGTCGCCCAGGGAGAAGGGTACACCACCGATTTCATCCGGCCCTTGAGCCTGTACCTACTGCAAAAGCAGCATGCCGATGCCGAAAAAGCCGATGCAGGCCGCTTTCTCAAAGCGCCGCACCCGGACATCTCGAATCCGCCCGTCTACCCAATGATTCTTGCTGGCTGGATGAAACTGCTGCCGTTCCAGTACGAGATTCGCGAAGGAGCCGTCTTTGGGCGGCATCAGCCCGAGGTTTTGATCGCGATCCTGAATCAGCTCTTCTTTTTCGGCGCCGTGTTCCTGGTATTCCGGCTCGCCCTGAGGCTCTTCGACGCCCCCGTCGCCTGGATCACCGCGGTCATCTTCTTCGGCACGGACCTGTTCTGGAAGTACAGCGTCTCGGGGCTCTCGACCATGTTCCTGGTGTTGCTGGTCGTCACACTAGCCTGGCTCCTGGTCCTGCTCGAAGAGAAACACCGGCTCCAAACGGCAACCCGGCGCACCTATCTTGGGCTGGCCCTGGCTATCGGCGCGGTGCTCGGGATCGGGATGCTTACGCGGTATGCTTTCGGTTGGCTGGCGGTGCCCGTGATCCTCTTTTACGTGTTGTACCTGGGGCGTCAGCAGGCCACCACCGCGCTTGTCACCCTCGCCCTGGCCGCAGCGATTGTTGCGCCCTGGCTCATCCGAAACGTGGTCCTTGCCGGGACGCCATTCGGCACCGCAAGTTATGCCATTTACCACGAGAGCGTGCCGCAATTCACCGGGAACAAGCTTGAGCGCTACGTCAGCGCGGAGTTCGACCTGGCGATGGAGAAGGTGGGCATCGACGCGTTCGTCAAGAAGCTCGTGGTCAATGGCGCCGAGATCATCCGCACCCAACTGCTCAACCTGGGCGAGAACTGGGCGTCGGCTTTCTTCATCGTGGGGCTGATGGTCCCGTTCCTGAACCCGGGCCTGAACCGGCTGCGGGTTTTCCTGCTCCTTTCCATCCTGGTATTGATCGCCGCCGAAGCCCTCGGCCGCGGCCATCTCACGGCCGATTCCCCCGAGATCAACTCGGAGAAGCTCCTGATCCTGTTGGCGCCGCTGGCGTTCCTGTTCGGGGTGGCGATGTTTCACTTGCTCCTCGACCAGATTAACCTGCCCTTTCCCCCAACCCGCACTCTTGTGGCGGCGGGTTTCGGCCTGATCGTTTGCGCGCCGCTGATCTTCACCATGCTGCCGCCGCGCGCCACCCCGATCGCTTATCCGCCCTATTGGCCACCCATGGTGCATGATGTCTCCCGCTGGATGGAGCCTGGAGAACTGATGATGAGCGATATGCCCTGGGCCGTCGCGTGGTATGGCGACCGCAAGTGCCTCTGGACCACCCTGGACGCACCGCGCGATGTCCGGAACGTCAAGCAGAGCGACTTTCTCGGTATCCATGATTACCAAAAACCCATCCAGGGCATCCTCCTGACCCGGGTGACGACCGATGCCAAGTGGTTCTCCCAGATGATCCAAGGCCAGGATTTTGCCTGGGGCAAATTCATGCTGGAATGCCTGCTTCGAACCAACGTGCCCACAGGGTTCCCCCTCAAATACTCGCCGCCTGGATTTCTGCAGCACGGGCTGCTATTTCTATCCGATCGGAACCGGTGGGATGTCTCCGATTACGAGCGGCGAGTGCTGCGTGTCCAGCAACCAAAACGTGAGGACTGATTTATAAGATTTTGATTTGACATCGCTACCGCCGATCCGTAAAAAGGATGCACTTTTCGACGGAATGGTTCTTGGGCGAAACGTTTTATACAGGAACAAAACATCGATATGAAAAAACTGATCACGTCTGCCAGTTTGGCTGTCTTGGGTGCTGCCACCGTCAATGCCCAGCAGGTATATGCACCCGCCCCCGGGCTTACCAGCACGCAACTGTCCAAACCCTGGAGTGTCTCTGCCGCAGTCCGCGGCTTCTACGATGACAACTACGCTCTGACGCCCTCCTCGGGCCTTATCGATCCCCGGACAAATGCCCGAATCAAACCGCAAGAGAGCTGGGGCTACGAGCTTACCCCTTCCGCCGGATTGAACTGGACGATGGACCAGACCTACCTCGGCTTGAGCTACCTTTACAGCTTCAAGTATTTCGAGGATCGGCCGGACAACAAATATGACCAGACCCACCGGGCGGACTTCAAGTTGAGCCACGCGTTCACGGACCGCTACAAACTGGATCTGGCGGATTCATTCGTTAAAACGCGCGAACCCAACCTGATCGCTCCAGGCAACGCGCCGAACTCCACGATCCGCACCCGCCAAGACGTGCTCCGCAACTACGGCACGGCCGCCTTTACCGCCGGACTGACCGATCAGCTGAGCACCCTGCTCGGGTATTCCAACACCTTGTACGATTTCAAAGATTCCGGCACCGGCAGCCTTTCCTCCTTGCTCGACCGAATGGAGCACCTCGCCACCGTCAACCTCCGCTGGCAGGCCCTTCCAAACACGGTCGCGTTGGTCGGGTATAATTTCGGCTTGATGGACTTCACGGCCGACCAAAACACGCTTATCCCGAACCCGAACAACCCGAATGGGCCTCGGCTGTTCAGCGACGAGCGGAACAACTACTCCCATTACGCTTACGTGGGGGCTGACCACAGCTTCAACCCGCAATTGGACACCTCAGTTCGCGTCGGTGCCCAGTTCACCGAGTACTATAATTTGCCCGGCGACGACGAGAGTAATGTCAGCCCGTATGCCGATGCGAATTTGACCTACCGGATGACCCAGGATAGCTCCGCGCAGATCGGCGTGAGGCATTCCCGGATTGCCACTGACGGCGCTGCCCTTGACCAGGAGAACACGACCGTTTACGGTTCGGTCAGCTATCGCGTTCTGCCGCCGTTGATTGCGAGTCTGCTGGGCCAGTACCAGTTCAACACGTTCGAAAAGGGGCAACCAAGTCAGGTCGCCGGTGTCACCTTCAAGGACAAGAGCGAAAACTTCTGGCTGGTTGGACTGAATCTGACCTACGAGATCAACCGGTTCCTGGCGGCTGAGGCAGGTTACAACTATGATCGCCTCGATTCTGATGTCGGGTTCCGCAGCTTTACGCGCAACCGCGTTTATGTCGGTCTCCGTGCTACTTACTAAGACAAACGCTTAACGATTAGACGGGAGGCTGGACCAAAAGCTCTAGCCTCCTTTTATTTTGCCCATGGAAACTCCGAAACCTTCGGCCGCCGCTCCCGATACCAAGCTCCACTTTCTCGATTACTGGCGGATCATCCGGATACGGAAGACGGTGATCCTGGCGGTCTTTCTGCTCGTGGTTCTTACCACCACAGCCGTGACCTTCATCCTGCCGGAGTCGTACAAGAGCACCGTGCGGATTGAAGTCGGAAAGGACAACCCGGACATTGCCCCGCTCCTTCTAGGCGCTCAAACCCAGAACTCATTCGACCCCTACTTTATCCAGACCGAGTTCGAGAAGATCAAATCCAAGAATGTCCTTAACCGGGTCATTAACGAACTCAATCTTCAAGAGGAATGGTCGAAGCGCTTTGGTGCCGAAGGAAAACTTAAAACGAGCGAGATTTACCAATTGCTGGTGCGCCAGATCGACGTCCGTCAGTCCCGGAATACCAGCTTGATCGAAATTTCGGTGTTTGATGAGAACCGGCAGCGCGCCGCGGAAATCGCTAATGCCATCGCCCGAGTTTACGGGGAAGTCCGGACCGAGGCTCGCATGAGTGCGTCCTCGAACGCGATCAAGATGTTGACCATCAAACTGGCCGAACAGGAGATCAAGGTTACCAACGCTCAAGCCAGAGCGGATCAGCTTGCGCAAGAGCAAGGGGGAATCTCGGATCTCGGCGACAGTTACTCTTACCAGACGCTCGAACCGGAAACGGTGCGCGGGTTTGAGCGCGAGCGCATCGGTGCGGAGGCCATGGCCAACCAGTATCTTACCCTTTACAGCGAACTCAAATCGAAGACGCCCGAGCAACTCGCCCAGTCGATTCCCACCGCCCTTCCCGACCAGGAGCTCACACGGCTTTTGGCGGACTATAACACTGCCGAGGTGCAGTACGCCAAGCTGATCCAGGAGTACGGACCCGCCGCGACGCAGGTGAAGCAAATGTCGTCCATAATCACTACCGTTCGCGACCAGATCCAAAAGCGGGTGGAAGGTGTTCTCGAAGGTCTGAAGGCTCAAATGGTCGCCAAGTTGGCCTCCGCCAACAGCCTCTCAAATCAGGTTCAAGCGGCGAAAGCCAAGGACGCCGAGATGCGCGAGAAATACCGGCCTTACTTCCTCGCCAAGAAAGATTTGGAAACTCAGCAGAGGATTCGCGAAACCATCATGCTCCGTATTCTGCAGGAAAGCGTCGATGCCGCCCTGCCGAAATCGACCATGGTGACCGTGACAGATGCCGCGGAGCCAAGCGTGCGCCCGGTGCGCCCGAACATTCCGCTGAACATCGCGCTCGGGGTGATGGTTGGCCTGCTGATGGGTTTTGGTTTGGCGTTCTTCATTGAATATCTCGATACCAGCGTCAAGACTATCGACGACGTGGAAAGGGCGCTGCAGGCACCCGTCCTGGGAGTCATTCCGCAAAACGTCGGCTCTTTGCTCGAAGAGGGGCCCGAAAGCCCGCACGCGGAAGCCTATCGTGTCTTGCGCACGAACGTGCTCTTCTCGCGAAAAGACCCGTTACTCACGACGCTGACGGTCGTTAGCGGCGGCGCGGGCGAGGGAAAATCCACCACCATTTTCAACCTGGCGACGGTGTTCGCGCAGAATGGCCAGAGGGTATTGATCGTGGACTCGGATCTCCGCCGCCCGAGCTTGCACAAGCTCCTCAACGTCTCAAACTCCATCGGGTTGACCAATTACCTGTTGCGTCAGAACTCCCTGGAAGAGGTCATCCAGACGACGAAGCTTCCCACGATGCACTTCCTGCCGAGTGGCAAACTTCCGAGCAGTTCGCTGGGCATTCTGAACTCCCCCCAAATGAAGGAGTTCATCAAGTCCGTGAAGGAGCGTTACGATTTCGTGTTCTTTGATTCACCTCCAATTATGGGCGTGAGCGACGCGTCGATCCTGGCGAGCGAAGTGGACCTGTCGATCCTGGTCATTCAGTATCGCAAGTATCCGCAAGCCATGACCATTCGCGCGAAGCAGATGGTGGAGAAAGTTGGCGGCCGGATGCTGGGTGTGGTGCTGAACAACATTAATATCTCCCAGGATTCGTACTACTACTACTACAGCGGCTACTACTACGATTACTACTCGAAGTACGAGAGCAGCGACGACTCCAAACATAACGGCGGCTCAAAGAAGCAAACTGCCGATCGCGGAAACCTGGAACTGAAGCAAAAATTCTGATTGTCCGCGGCCTCGCCGACCGATAAGTATTCAAAATCATGATGAAGTCCTTTCGAAGCGTGCTCGTCAAGCAAGCGGTGGGGCGCGTGTTGTTTGTCCTTTGCGCCTTGTTTCTGGCCGGATGCGCCACGGATCACTCGACCATTCCGGTCCGGACCGCTGAGGGCAATCGCGGCGGCAGTGACCGCCCGTGGGAGAACCCGGATGCGCTTCGCTTTGGCGAGTTGCTCGTTATCGAGTTCTCCGGGGTGAGCGATCCTCCTCCGCGCCATGAAGAGCGCATCAAAACGGATGGCCATGTTACCCTTCCCAGCATCGGCCAGGTCAAAGCGGCGGGTCTCACACGGGGTGAGCTTGAGAAGGCCATCCACGACCAATACGTTCCGAATTATTACCGGCAGCTCACGGTCATTGTCCGGAATGAAGGCCGTTTCTTTTACGTCAAAGGCCAGGTGAACAACCCGGGTCAATTCCCCTATTTGAAGGAGATGACCGTCCTGAAGGCGGTCGCGGTAGCCGGCGATTTTACGGACTTCGCCAAGAAGACCCAGGTCCTTGTGACCCGCGCCGACGGCCAGAAGCTCAAGGTTAATTGCGTCAAAGCTGTCGGCGACAGCCGCCTGGACCTGCCCATCTTCCCGGACGATACCATCGAAGTGCCGCGGCGTTACTTTTGAAGATCCAGCTCGAGTTGCTCTCTGAGCTCCGTGACTCAACCACCTGGTCCGTCGAGCGTTTTCCGTGCGTCATAGGCCGGAGCAACTCGGCAGATCTCAGGCTCGAACTGCCCGGCATCTGGGAGAAGCATCTGAAACTTGAGTTCCGGCCCCGGGAGGGGATTGCTCTAACGGTCCTTTCCGGGGCTTTGGCAACCTGCAACGGGGAACCGCTCGCCGATGGCATCCTAAAGAATGGCGATCTAATCGAAGCCGGGGGCGCCAAGCTGCGCTTCTGGCTCGGTTCGACGTCGCAACGGGATTACAGCCTTCGCGAAACGGTTACTTGGCTAGGTTTTGCCGCATTGTTTGTTCTGCAGGTTTGGTTGATATCCGATGCGTTGGGAACCCTCTGGGCGCGGCTGTTCTACGCGAACTAAGCCATAACCACTCAGCCTCAACACCGCGGATGCACTGTGGTCAATGGAACCGAATCGTTCCTTGGGGGGGAGCCGAGGATGGCTCCAGTAAGTATTCGGCGAACCCTGTGTGGAGGGTTAAGGCTCCGCGCAGAGGATCTG
>CAZODO010000044.1:0-49320 GCA_964578605.1 uncultured Verrucomicrobiota bacterium
GCCAAGAGCCGCCCCACCGTCGCCCCCATCGGCCCCGTTGGCGCCAAAGGTCCGGTTGCCGCCGGTCCCTCCCACACCGCCCTCGCCTCCCGTGAGCTTGTTCCTGACCAAGGTGCAGTTCGCCAGGGAAACGGTTCCGGCAGAATTGAAAATGCCCCCGCCAAGCGCTCGGCCGCCGTCCGAACCTTCTTCAGCCGGCAGCAGAACCGTGCCCGAATCTCCCGCCAACCCGGCGGCGCCCTGTCCGGCATTGCCGAGAAACGTGGAATTCACGATCGTGATGGTGCCCTGCTCGTTGAAAAGGGCCGCTCCCAATCCGGCGCCGCTGTTGCCGGGCTCCCCAGCGAAAGCGAGCGTTCCGGCTCCCAATCCGCCCAGGGCCGCGGTTCCGCCGGCCACGCGGTTGCTGGAAAAGGTGCTGTCAAGAATCGAGAGGATTCCCCCAGCGGTGTTGAAGATCGCCGCTCCGGCGCCTTGTCCGCCATCGCCGCCATCGCCACCCGAGCTGCCGTTTCCAAACAGGGTCCCCGCGGCGCCCTCGCCGCCGGCCCCGCCCTCCGCGGAATTGCCGGTGAAAACCGTGTTGGTGACGGTCAGTTTCCCGCCGTAATTGTAAATGGCGCCCCCGGTGCCGTGTCCCCCGTTGCCGCCGCTGGCGCGACGCTGGACAGCCGCCGCGCCTGTGCCCCCGACAACCCGGTTGCCGGACAGGGTGCAGCCATCGAGAACCAGCTCCCCTCTATTGACAAAGATCGCCGCGCCCCTCACGGGCTCCCCGTCTTCGCCATCCGTTCCGGCAAGGCCGGCCGCGGAAGCGCCCGAGAGCGTCACGTTGCGGAGTTCCACCCGGACTCCCGGCGGCACGACCAAGAGGTGCGACAGGTTGGTAATTTGTCCGGCCGCGAGGATCGGCGAATGCCCGCTCCCGTCAATCACGGTGTCCGCCACGATCACGATCGGTTCGGTCAGGGCGATCGAACTGTCGCAGGAGAGTGTGACCAGGCCACCGCCAATCAGGGCCATCTGCAGCGCTCCCTCGGTGCAGTTGGTCACAACGCCGCCCGCCCGTGCGGGACTCGATCCCAGGAACCCGAGCGCGGTGATCAGATACGTCAGGACCAAGAGCGTCCGGCACCCGCAGTCCGCGTGTCGGCACCGCCGTTGGCCGGCGCCCGATCCCGGCGCCGGGTTCGAAAGAAAAGCCTGCTCCCTGCGAAATGAATGATTCTTCATCAGTTGTCTTGTTGTGCTGCCCCCGTTGCGAACCCACGGCCCAACTCGCCTGCCCTCCTTTCGATGCCTGGCGAGGGGATTTCCCTACTGCGGCACTGGAATCGGCGGGAACGGGACATCCGGGCTCGCCTGCCTTTGCACTTCCATAATCAAGATATCCTGGACCGCCGCGTCCGGATTCGGCGCCGCGTCCACCGGGGGCGGAGGCGTGGCGATTGCCGGCGCCGTTCGGACATTCCGGGAGGGAATGGTCCGGACACGACTGCTCCGGGCGGCCGGGCGCGCTCCAGCCGTGACCGCGGTCGACCCGGGGGAAAGGCTGGCGGTGGCGGCCCCAGGCGCGGGGATGGCGCTGGGGATCGGCGGCATTCCAGGACGCGCGGCACCGGGGAGGGGCGTCGCGGCAGGCGTGGACGGCGGCTTGATGCCGTTCGATTCAAAGGTCATCACGGTTTCCACACCGGCATTGCGAATGCGAACGCTCTTGGCGGCGACATTGATGTCGAGAACTTCCAACTCGTCCATTCTTTCGTCCACCCCCAAACTATAGTACTGGGGCACCTTTCCGATCGGCGGCGGTTTGGTCACCGTGGTCATAAAATGGGCGCGCGGAACTCCGAACGAAGTGATCCCCGTGATGAAAAGCTCTTCTTTGGGCTGCGTGACCACGGGCGGCGCGTTGGTGGGCGGGGGCGGCGGCGGTTTCAAGCCGAAAGGGTTGCGATCGATGATCACCCTGTAATTGCGTTCGTCGGAGCTTGGCTCCATGGTATTGGCGATGGCCAACGGCGCAAAAAGCAAGCTGGCCAGCGCGAGAATGAACGCTGTTCCTCTCCAGATCATGGCCGCACTATAGAGCACACTTTTCCCTAACACCACACGCAACAAATGGTTGCCGCCGGGAATTGGGGAGCCTTTTGCCGGGCAACGGTGGGTGGAGGCTCGGGCCGTTGGGAGGGGGAAGCCGGCCGGGTGCAGGGGCAGGGGGCGGACAACCGGATCTCGCAGGGGCTCGATCTCAGAAAGCCGCGCTCTCCTCCAGGTCTTGCTATACTCGTGCTATACTCATGCCATATTCTTACCATATTGATTCGTTATATATCAAATATGTGACGACATTATAATAAATTAATCTGGAATATGTTAAATTCCTAAGGAACTGCGTTTCTGCGCGAATCCAGTCGGCGCGCACAGGCGCTATGCTACACTCGAAATCAATGTCGATAAATCGTCACCCGCTTCGGCCCAGCGCCACCCGGATGCTGGTCCTGGCCACCCTGTTCTGGGGCGTCAGTTTCCCCGTGATGAAGGCCATCGGCATCTTGCACGACCGTCTGCTGGAGCATCCAGACAGTTGGTTCGCCACGGCGAGTGCGGTGGCGGTCCGGTTTGGCATTGCCGCGGTGCTGATGCTGCTCTGGAGTTGGCGCACCGTGCTCTCGATCACCCGGTCGGAAATGTGGCAAGGGTTCGGCTTGGGCCTCTATGCCGGGCTGGGAATGCTCCTGCAAGTGGACGGTTTGCGGTACACCTCCGCGTCGTCGTCGGCTTTCCTGACGCAGTGTGGCTGCCTGTTTTTGCCATGGATCGTGGCGCTTCGGGACCGGCAATGGCCCTCGGGGATGCTGGTCGTTTGCTCGATCATGGCCGTCGCGGGGGTCGCCGTGCTTGCCGATGTCGATTGGCGCACGTTTTCCATGGGACGCGGCGAGGTGGAAACCTTGATGAGTTCCGCGGTGTTCACTGCGCAGGTCCTCTGGCTGGAACGTCCCAGGTTCCGAGGGAACAGGGTCAGCCACTTTTCGCTGGTCATGTTTGGGGCGATGACGATGACGGCGCTGCCGGTGGCCTTGTTTGCTGCGCAGCGTCCGGGCGACTGGGCCGTGGCTTACGGATCGGTGCCGGTGATGGGATTGATCCTGGTCCTGGTGGTCTTCTGCACGCTGGTGGCGTTTACGCTGATGAACCGCTGGCAACCGGTTCTGCCGGCGCCCGAAGCGGGGCTGATCTACGCGGCGGAACCGGTGTTTGCCAGCCTCTTCGCGCTGTTCCTGCCGGTCTGGCTCTCGCGTCTTGCGGAGATTGACTATGCCAACGAGACCGCCACGCTCAGGCTGCTGACAGGGGGCGGCCTGATCACGCTGGCGAACGTGCTGGTCCAGGTGCAGGCTGCCAGGCGGAGGATGGCTCCGGCGCAGGCCCTGTCCGGTTGCGAGCGAGTGAATTGATCCGCATCAATCGGGATTTCTACGCTTGACGTTGCTCTGCGAGGAACTTATCTTTTCCAGCAGTTAAGATCTTATTGCTGGGTTGCCAGCGAGGTGAGTCGGAGATGTTTCTGCCGACTTTTTTATTCCCCGAAAGGGGAGCGCCAGATTTTATGAACGCCGAGTTTCTAGCTGTCATCGAGTTTTGGGAGCGCGAGAAGGGCATCCGGAAGGAAATCCTTGTTGCGGCTGTTGAAGAGGCGTTACTGTCTGCCGCCAAGAAGGCCGTCGGACCGGCGCGGGAGTTGCGTTGCGTTATCGACCCCAAGAACGGGGATATCAAAGCCTTTGCCAAGCTGATGGTTTCGGAGAAAGTGCTCTCCAAACATGATCAGATCTCCGTATTCGACGCCCGCCGGATCAAGGCGGATGCCCAGCTCGGGGACGAGATCGAAGTGGAGGTCACGCCGGCGAACTTCGGACGCATCGCGTCTCAGAATGCGAAGCAGGCCTTGATGCAGCATATCCGGCGTGCCGAGAAAGAGCTGATTTACGCCGAGTTCAAGGATCGGTCAGGGGACATTGTGAGCGGGACGGTGCGGCGGTTCGACCGCTCGGATGTCGCGGTTGACCTGGGCAAGTATGAGGCCCTGCTGCCCAATCGCGAGCGCGTGCCCACGGAAGAATACCAGATTGGCGAACGCATCCGCTGCTATGTCAAAGCCGTCGAGAACACGGCGCACGGGCCGGATATCATCCTGTCGCGGGCGGATCCGCAATTTGTGGTGAAGCTCTTTCAGTTGGAAGTTTCGGAGATCAACGACGGCACCATCGAGGTGAAAGGGATTGCCCGGGAGCCCGGTTTCCGGACGAAGCTTGCGGTCTACTCGCGCGATGAGAAGGTCGACCCGGTGGGGGCGTGCGTGGGGTTGCGGGGCCAGAGGGTGAAGAATATTGTCCGCGAACTGAACAACGAGAAGGTGGACATTATCAAATGGGACCCCAATATTAAGACTTACATCACCAATGCGCTGGCCCCGGCAAAGTTGAAAGCGTTTGAAGTCGACGAGGCGAACCGGCGCGTGAAGATCATCGTGAGCGAGGACCAGCTCTCGCTGGCGATTGGGAAGCGCGGACAGAACGCCCGGCTGACTTCGAAACTGACCGGCTGGCATGTGGACATTGAACACGAAGCGGTGATCACCATGGGGTTTGAGCAGAAAGTCGCGCAAGCCGTGGATGCGGTGGCCGCGATTCCGGGGATCACGCGGGAACAGGCCGATGTCCTGGTCCATCACGGGTTGAAAAGCCTGGACGATTTGCTCCAGGCTGAGGTCAGTGACCTCGCAGAAATCCCCGAGCTGGCGGAGCACGCTTCGGCCATCATTGAGGCCGTGACAGCGGAGGCCGCCCGCAAGACACTGAAGATGGGAGAAACTTCGGTAACATCGTGAGTTGAGCTATGAATGACAGAGCCAAAGTCAACATGTGGTAAACATGAAGACGCTCCCTTGGCACAGTGGGTTGAACAGATATGCCCGTTCGGATTTACGACATTGCAAAAAAGCTCGGTATCGAAAGCAAGGAAGTCCTTGCCAAGGCAAGAGCTTTGGGCATAACCGGGGCCAAGGTCCCTTCCAGTTCCCTCGATAAGATCACCGCCGAATACCTCGAGATTGAACTCGGCGGACCTCGCGTGGCTGCGCCTCCTCCAGCTCCCCCGGTTGCACCAGAGCCGGTGCTCATCGTAGCACCCCCCCCGCAACCACCGCCGGAACCGCCCGCGCCCGTCGCCTCCCCCGAGCCCGTTCCTGTGGCCGAGGTGACCCCGGCGCCGCCGCCCGTTGAAGTGCCGGCAACGCCTCCGGTGGAAGTTCCCCCTCCGCCCGTTGTCGCGGAGCCGCCGGTCGCCGAACCGGAACCGGTCCCTGTGGAAGCCAAGGTGGAGCCCCCTGCGCCTCTGCTGCCCGAGGTGGCGTTGGAAGCGCCTGCGCCTCCGGCGCCCGAACTCGAAGCCCCGGCGCCCGAACTCGAAGCTCCGGCGCCCGAACTCGAAGCTCCGGCGCCAGCTCCGCCACCCGGACCGCCTCTACCGCCACCGCCTCCGCCTCCCCCCCGGATTGGAGACAAGGTCGGGTTTATCAAGCTGCCTGTGCGTCCCGCGCCACGCGCTCCTGAGCGTGCGGCTCCCCCGCGAGCCGTGGGGCCCGCTCGAACGGGACGCCCGGAAATGCGCCCCCGGTTCGAAGGGCGCGATGCCCGTTCGGGCTTCGTCAACCGGCATGGGCAAACCGGGGCGCGACCCGGCATGGCCGGACGGCCGGAAGCGGCCAAACCCGCCGCACCAGCGGGGCCGAAATTTGTTCCGCCGGCGACGGGCGAGTTGATTAGCCTTAAACCGCCGATCATTGTTCGCGACCTGGCCGAGCAGCTCAAGAAGAAGCCCTTCCAGCTGATCGCGGACCTCATGCAGTTGAACGTCTTCGCCAGTGTCAACCAGGCTATCGACGAAAGCGTGGCCCAGCGGCTCTGCGCCAAGTACGGCTACCGATTCGAGGTCGAGAAGCGCGAACGCGGAGGCGGTGTCGTCCACGCCCCGGTGAAGAAGGTGGAGTTGGATGTCGATGACAAGGCGGAAGACATGGAATCCCGGGCGCCGGTGGTGACCATCATGGGCCATGTCGACCATGGGAAAACCACCTTGCTCGATGTGATCCGGAAGTCCGACGTGGCGGCCGGCGAGGCGGGGGGTATTACCCAGCACATTGGCGCGTATACGATTTCGATTCCGCACCCCGAACGGCCCGACGAACTGCAACAGATCACCTTTCTGGACACGCCGGGCCACGCCGCTTTCAGCTCGATGCGCGCGCGCGGAGCGAACGTGACGGATATCGTGATCTTGGTTGTTGCGGCGGACGATGGTGTGATGCCTCAGACGCTTGAGGCGCTCAGCCACGCGCAGGCCGCCAAGGTGCCCATCCTGGTTGCTGTCAATAAGTGCGATCACCCCGCGGCAAACCCGATGAGGGTTCGCCAGCAACTGCAGGACAAGGGACTGGTTCCGGATGATTGGGGCGGCGACACGATCTTTGTTGACGTTTCGGCCCTCACGAAACAGGGCGTGGACAAGCTCCTTGAGATGCTGGTTCTCCAAGCGGAATTGCTGGAACTGAAAGCCAATCCCAACCGGCGCGCCAAAGGCAACGTCATCGAATCCGGCTTGGAGCCGGGCGGACCCACGGCGACTGTGCTGGTTCGCAAAGGAACGCTGCACGTGGGGGACATGGTCATTTGCGGACGGTACTGGGGACGGGTGCGTGCCCTGATCAACGAGGAAGCCAAGCGCCTAAAGGAAGCGGGGCCTTCGGTGGCCGTGAAACTCCTGGGCTTGAACGGCGTGCCCGAGGCCGGCCTCGAATTCAGCGCGGTGGACAACGAAAAGAACGCCCGCCTCCTGGGTGAAGAACGCGCCGAGAACGCGCGCCACCTGGACACGGAACGGCGTCCAAAAGTCACGCTGGAAAACCTTTTCGACACGCTGGCTTCGGAAAGCAGCAAAGTGCTCCGGGTGGTGGTCAAAGCGGACACCCAAGGGTCCGTGGAGGCGATTGTGGACGCTTTGAAGAAGATCGAATCCAGCAAGGTGTCGCTGGAAGTGATCCACAGCGCCGTCGGGACGATCACCGAGTCGGATGTGCTGCTGGCATCGGCCTCTGAGGCGATCATCCTGGGCTTCCACACCCGCATTGACAATGGCGTGGCGGAAGTCGCGAAGCGCGAGGGAGTGCAGATCAAGCTTTACGCCATCATCTATGAGTTGGTCGACCAGGTGAAGGAAGCCATGGCCGGCTTGCTCGATCCGCTTCTGAAGGAAGTGGTCGTCGGATCGGCCGAGATTCGCAAGGTGTTCACGCTTTCAAAGGGGGGCAATGTCGCGGGGTGCGTGGTTTCGCACGGGCGGATTGTCAAAGGCAAGGTGCGCCTCATGCGCCGCAAGAACCTGGTGTTCGAAGGCCTTACCCAGTCGCTTCGCCGGTTCCAGGACGAGGTCAACGAGGTCCGGGCGGGAATGGAATGCGGTATCCGGCTCGACGGATTTGACGATTTCCAGGTGGGCGACGCCATCGAGTGCTACACCCTCGAGAAAATTCCACAGAAGCTCTAAGGCCGGAGGGACACTCTTATGCCGTCCGTGCGAGTCCAACGGGTCAATGAACTGCTCAAACGCCAGTTAGGGGAAATCCTGCGGCGCGAAGCCGAATGGAACCAGGGCGGTATCCTCACCGTGAACGAGGTTGCCATATCGAAAGACCTGCAATTGGCCACCGTCTACGTGGGGATCGTGGGCAGCGACACCCAGGCGAAACAGGCAATCGAACGTCTGCAGCACGAACGCAAACGAATTCAAAGCTTGGTCGGCCGTGCCGTGGTCCTCAAGTACACACCTCAGCTAAGATTTGTCCATGATGAATCGGTTTCCCGCGGGAATCGTGTTCTCGAGATCCTTGACGAGATCGAACGATCCTCTCCGCCTCATGAAGGGTCACCGCAAGATCATTGAACGCATTCTCGAAGCCATTCGGGGAAGCCAAACATTTTGCGTCGTTGGCCATATCCGGCCGGATGGAGACTGTGTCGGATCTCAATTGGGCCTGACGCTTGCGTTGCTCAGGCAGGGCAAGAAGGTCTGCTGCTGGAATCAGGATCCCATTCCCCAAAAGCTGGCGTTTCTGGATCCGAAAAAGCTCATGGGCCCGCCCGAGCCTGGCCACCATTTCGATTGTGTCATCGCCACCGATTCGGCAAGCCTGGAAAGGCTTGGCACCGTCGCGGAGTTCATTAAGGACCGAAAGCAGTTCATCAATATCGACCATCACCGGAGCAACACGCGATTTGCCAATCTCAATTGGGTGTCGCCGCATGAACCGTCGACGGGCGAATTGGTCTTCTGGCTGCTCAAGGCAGCGGACTGGCCGATCGACCCCGCCATTTCGGATTGTCTGTTTACGGCAGTCTCCACCGACACGGGCTCCTTTCAGTATCCGACAACGCGGCCGACAACCTACAATGTGGCCGGCGAGTTGGTGGAGCGGGGGGCCAATCTGGCGCGCATCTGCGACGAGGTTTACCAGTCCTACCCGCTGTCGCGTGTCCGATTGCTGAAGCTCCTTTACAACCGCTTCCGCTTGACCCACCAGAATCAGATCGCTTACTTCTGGCTGAAAAAGGAGGATTTTGCTCGCGCCGGCGCAGAACCATCCGATGCCGAAGGGCTGATTGACCATATCCGGGCGATTGAGCCTGTGGTGGTGGCGTGTGTCTTCGAGCAGGTCGAACCGGAGTTGACACGCGTCAGCTTGCGTTCCAAGGACGTGCGCGTGGATGTGAACGAGATTGCGAGGCAGTTTGGCGGCGGGGGGCATAAGGCGGCGGCTGGAGCCCGCATTGAAGGGCGCCCGCTGACCGTGCAGCGCCGGGTCATTGCCGCCATCAAGAAAGCGCTCGATACCCAACCCTGATGATGCACGAGTTTGATCTCCTGGACGGTGCCCTGCTGATCGACAAACCAGCCGGCCCGACTTCCCACGATGTGGTGGAAGAAATCCGCCGCCACTTTCGGATTAAGAAGGTCGGTCATTGTGGCACCCTGGATCCCAACGCCACCGGCCTCCTCATCCTGGTCCTGGGGCGTGCCACCAAGCTTTCGGACCGGTTGATGTCCGAAGACAAGGTCTACGCCGGAACAGCAAAGTTTGGCGAGAGCACCGAGAGCCATGATGCCGCCGGGGAGTTGGTGGCTTCGCTCCCTGTTCCGCCGCTGACCCTGGAGGAACTGAACAGTGCGGCGGCGGGTTTCGTGGGAGATCATCTCCAGACGCCGCCCATGGTCTCGGCGGTCAAGCAAGGCGGCGTGCCGCTTTACAAACTGGCGCGCAAAGGGATCGAAGTGGAACGAAAACCGCGGTTGGTGCATATCTATACCTTTCAGTTCAGCACCTACACGGAGCCAGTGGGGGATTTTCAAGTCGCATGCACCAAGGGGACCTACGTGCGAACTCTGGTGCATGATCTGGGCCAGAAGATTGGGTGCGGAGCCCATCTGGCCACCCTGCGGCGTCTTGTGTCCGGCCGGTTCCAAGTGGCCGATGCGGTTCGTTTTGAGGAGGTTTTACGCCGGTCGCGGAAGGATCTTGAGCAGCTTGTCATCCCGATCTTCAAACTCGCTGGGGTGGCATGAGCTTGCCGGGACCCAGTGCTGAGGCAAAGGGTCGATGAAGGTGATTCGTCATGCTGCTGACCTCCAGCCGTCGGATCGGAAGGTGTGCTTTGCCATTGGGATGTTTGACGGGGTGCACCTGGGGCACCAGCGCGTGTTGCGGCAGACGGTGGAAGACACGGCCCGGTCAGGCGGCATTAGCGCCGCAGTGACGTTTGACCAGCATCCCGCCCACGTGATCGCGCCCGCGCGAGCTCCTCTTCTGATCTATTCGTTGCCCCAGCGTTTGCACAGGATCGGCTCGCTGGGCATCGAAGCCATTCTCCTGATTCATTTTGACCGCGCGTTCAGCGAGCAGTCCGCTGAGGAGTTTATCGCCAATCTGGCCAGCCAGTTTCAGATTCAGAGCGTCTCTGTCGGCAGCCGTTTCGTTTTCGGCCATAACCGGACGGGGAACGTAGGGCTCCTCCAGAAGCTCGGACTTCGGCTGGGCTTCCGGGTCCACGGAGTCCCCCCGGTGCGGTGGGAAGACCGCGATGTCAGCAGCACGCGCATCCGGCAGGCGATTAAGGAAGGGGAACTCTCTTGGGCGGCTCAATTGCTCGGACGGCCCTATTCGGTGGCCGGTCAGGTTGTCCCCGGGGCGCGCCTTGGCGGGAAGCTGGGCTTTCCGACGGCGAACCTGGACGTATCGGGACTGGCACTGCCGCCCAAAGGTGTTTATGCTGGGCGCGCAGCAGCGAATGGCGAAACGTGGGGGGCCGTTGCGAACCTCGGCTCGAGACCCACATTGAACCGTCCAGAGAATGAGGTGCAATTGGAAGTGCACTTGCTCGATTTCGGCGGCGATCTTTACGGGCAGGAGCTGGAATTCCAGTTCGGCAAGCGATTGCGCGGCGAGCGGAGATTTGCGTCTCTCGAAATGCTCAGGGACCAGATTGGGAAGGATGTGGCGGCTGCAAGAAGGGAAGGATAGACCAAAGGGCTGCGCTATGCGGCAGCCCGTCAAGTCAGTGTGAGTTGAAGCCAACATGAACACCGGCATCAGTGTTATCAACGACGAAGTGCAGCGGGCGAGCGCCTTTGTGCAGCCCTTGTTCAGCGAAATCAACAAAGTCATTATCGGCCAGAAGTACCTCGTTGAACGGCTGGTGATTGGCTTGCTGGCAAACGGGCATGTTCTGCTCGAGGGCGTTCCCGGCCTTGCCAAGACCCTGGCCGTCAAGTCGGTCGCCGCATGCCTTGACGTCAAGTTCGCCCGCCTCCAGTTCACCCCTGACATGCTCCCGGCGGACGTGGTCGGCACACAGATTTACAACCCTCAGTCCGGCGGGTTCACCACGCGCCGTGGCCCCATCTTCGCGAATATCGTTCTGGCCGACGAAATCAACCGCGCTCCCGCCAAGGTTCAAAGCGCGCTGCTGGAGGCCATGCAGGAAAAGCAGGTCACCATCGGAGAGCAGACGTTCAGGCTCGAGGAACCCTTCCTGGTGCTCGCGACCCAGAACCCGATCGAACAGGAGGGAACCTACCCGCTGCCTGAGGCGCAGGTGGACCGCTTCATGCTGAAGCTCAAGATTGTCTATCCGTCTCGAGCGGAAGAACGCCAGATCCTCGATCTGATGGCGCGCACCAGCAATCTCCCGAGTGTTCGCGCGGTGGTTCAACCGAAGCAGGTCCTCATGGCACGCCAAGTCATCAACGATATCTACGTCGACGAAAAGGTGAAGGACTACATCGTGGATCTCGTGTGCGCGACGCGCGAGCCCCAAAGCTACAATATCGGCGTCAAGGGTTGGATTCAGCTGGGCGCCTCTCCGCGGGCAACGATTTCCCTCACACTTGCCTCGAAAGCATACGCCTTCTTGCGCGGGAGGGGCTACGTGACACCGCAGGACGTCAAGAGCATCGCCATGGATGTGCTCCGGCACCGCGTGGCGATCACTTACGAAGCCGAAGCTGAGGAGAAAACGAGCGAAGCGATCATTCAGAGGATCCTGGATGAGTTGCCGGTGCCTTAGCAGTGGGGGCAACGGCGGCCTTTGGCAGGGTGGGCATGGCATGACCGACGGTCGGATATGATTCCCCGAGAGATTTTAAAGAAGATACGTCAGATCGAGCTGCGGTCCATTCGTTTGGTCAACGAAACACTGGCGGGGCAGTACCACAGCGTTTTCAAGGGGCAAGGCATGAACTTCGAAGAGGTGCGGGAATACGTTCCCGGCGATGAAGTTCGGGCCATTGATTGGAACGTGACCGCTCGAATGAACCACCCGTTCGTGAAGAAGTTCGTGGAGGAACGCGAACTGACCGTCATGCTCGTGGTGGATCTGAGCGGTTCCGGCCTGTTCGGCTCCGGCGAGCAGTCCAAGCGCGAACTGGCTGCCGAGATCGCCTCGGTGCTGGCCTTCTCCGCGATCCGCAACAACGACAAAGTGGGCCTGATCCTCTTTACCGAAGGTGTCGAGAAGTTTATTCCGCCCCGGAAGGGACGGCGCCACGTCCTGCGCGTCATCCGTGAGATTCTGTTCTATGAGCCGAAGTGCACCGGCACGGACCTCAATAGCGCGCTCGAGTTTCTCTCGCGGGTCACCCGGCATCGTGCGATTGCCGTGGTGCTTTCGGATTTCCTCGGTCAGACCCACGTGAGCCGGGCGCAGATGGAAGCGCACCTCAAGCGGAGGGCGATCTTCTCGGATACACTTGCCCAGACTTCGCTTACAGCCTTGCGGCAGGTCAATCGGCGCCATGATGTGGTGGCGGTCCAGATTGCTGACCGGTTTGAACTGGACTTGCCCGCTCTCGGTTACCTTGTCTTGAAAGACGCCGAGACGGGAGAGGTGGTGGAAGTGAATACGGGAGACGAACGCAAACGGGCTGCGTTTCACCAGCGCCAGCGAAAGACCCAGAATGAGCTTCGCCGGCTTTTCCAGTCTGCTGGCATCGACTCGATCCAACTGCGCACCGATCAACCGTATGCCGCCGCCCTGGGGCGGTTCTTTGATATGCGTGAACGGCGGCGTCTTCGTGGCTGAGCATGGTCAAGACGAACGTCATTCCTCAGCTGCTTTCGTCGAATACGCCTGCCCTCGCGACAGACGGGTTGCGCCCCATCAGAGATCCAGTGCCCATCCCGAACCTGTGGCTTTGGGCGGTGTGCCTGATCGCGGTCTTGCTCGTGGCAGCGCTGGCATGGTGGCTCTGGCGCCGCCGCAAACGCCAGGAACCTGCGGCCGTCTCGGAACCGCCGGTTCCGCCCCACGAAAAGGCTTGGGCCCGCCTGCGGGAAGCCTTGGCGCTTCTCGGCGAACCCCGCCCTTTCTGCATCCTGGTTTCGGACACAATTCGCGCCTATTTGGAGGAACGATTCCAGTTGCGCGCCCCCGAGAGGACGACCGAAGAGTTTCTGGAAGAGCTCCAGTCGAGCGCCCTGTTGGGTTACGACCAGAAATCGGCTTTGGGTTCGTTCCTCATGCAGTGCGATCTTGTCAAGTTCGCGCGGCATGAGCCTGGGCGCAGCGAACTGGAGACTCTTTATCATGCTGCGGTGAGTTTGGTGGAGGAGACTCAGCCGGCACCCGTGCAGGCTGAATCGGCCGCTCCTCGGGAAACGCCATGACCTTTGCCGACCCCTATCTATTGCTGTTGCTCCTGGTGTTGCCCATCCTCTCCTGGCTCAAGGGCAAGCACGGGCAGGAGGCGGCTTTTCTCTATTCGTCCGTTCAGTTGGTGAAAGGGATCGCGGGGCTCAGCCGCTCCCGGCTTGGCCGGATACTGTTGCGGCTCCGTTGGATTGCCCTGGCGTGTCTGATCGTGGCGCTGGCGCGGCCGCAGTTTGGGGAAGGTGAGGCTGCAGTCCGGGCGAGCGGCATCGATATCGCGGTGGCTTTGGATTTGTCGGGAAGCATGGCTTCCGAGGATTTCGAGCTTCAAGGCCAGCGAGTGAATCGGCTGGAGATCGCCAAAGATGTTCTCGAGAGGTTTATCGCCAAGCGGTCTAACGATCGCATAGGGATCGTCGCGTTCGCGGGGCGAGCGTACATTGCGGGTCCGCTGACCCTGGACCATGACTTCCTCCTCGAGAACCTCGAGCGTCTCCAACTCAACACGATCGAAGACGGAACCGCCATTGGCTCGGCCTTGACGGCGGCCCTGAATCGGTTGCGGGACCTGCAGTCGAAAAGTAAGATTGTCATTCTGATGACCGACGGCCAGAACAATGCCGGCCAGGTGCCGCCTCTCACCGCCGCCGACGCGGCGCGCACGCTCGGCGTCAAGGTCTACACGATCGGTGTGGGAACCCGGGGCACCGCGCCTTATCCGCAGATCGACCCGTTCGGGCGCAAGGTCTACGTGCAACTCCCGGTGGATATCGATGAGGCGACGCTTTCCGAAATCGCCAAGAAGACGGGGGGAAAATACTACCGCGCCGACAAATCCGAGACTTTGCGGGCGATTTACGCGGAGATTGATCAGCTGGAGAGGACGGAAGTCGAGATGAAGAAGTTCCAGCGTTACCGGGAGCTGTTTGCCTGGGTGGCTCTTCCTGGGTTAGTTTTCCTGCTCCTGGAAGTCATTCTTGCCAACACTGTCTGGAGGAAGTTGCCATGAAGCGTTCGCTTTCCAATGCTGATGGTGCCAGAGCCTTCACGCCCGCATGACTCGGGTTGACTGCCATGCAATTCGCTCATCCCAAAATGCTCTGGCTCCTCGCGGTCACTCTTCCCGTTCTTGGCATTTTCCTGGGGTGGTCCTGGCGGAAGAAGCAGTACCTGATCGGCCAATTCGTTCGCTCCCGCCTTCTAGCGCACCTGACGGTTGGCCTGTCGAAAAGGGTGCAAAAGGCGCGCATGCTCCTTTTTATCATTGCGGTGGGGCTCATCATGCTGGCCATGGCGCGTCCGCAATGGGGTTTCACCTGGCAGGAGGCGACTCACCGGGGACTGGACATCGTCGTCGCGATGGATACCTCGCGGAGCATGCTCGCGGAGGACATCCTTCCCAACCGACTGGAGCGAGCCAAACTCGCCGCGCTGGACCTGATGCGCCTGGCTCAGCGTGATCGCATCGGGTTGGTGGCCTTTGCCGGGACCGCGTTTCTCCAATGCCCACTGACCCTCGATGACGAGGCGTTTCGGCAGAGCATCGCGCAATTGGACGTCACCATCATGCCGCAAGGCGGCACGGCGCTGGCCGATGCGATCAGGGCGTCTGCCGCTGCGCTCAAGGGCGAGGAAGCCAACCACCGCGTGGTGGTTCTGTTCTCGGACGGCGAGGATCACGACACCGGCGCTGTCGAGGCCGCAAGCGAAGCGGAAAGGGCTGGGGTGAAGCTTTTCACGATCGGCGTGGGCACTCCCAACGGCGAGTTGTTGCGGGTGAAGGATGAGAATGGGGAGTATTCGTTCATCAAAGATTCGGAAGGGAACGTCGTGAAGTCGCGTTTGAACCAGGCTTTGCTGACGGAGATTGCCACGGCTGGAGGAGGGTTCTATCTCCCCATGAGCGGCCCGAACACCGTCGAGGTGCTCTACCAGCGCGGGCTCGCTCCGCTTCCAGGCGCCGAGACTTCGTCCAGGCTTGTCAAGGAGTTCCAGGAACGGTTTCAATGGCCGCTTGGCTTGGCCATCGTTCTCTTGATGATCGAAGTGTTCATTCCCGAACGCAAGCGAGTGCCGCGCCGCGAGGGAATCACGGCAGCTGCCAACCCGGAGTTGCGCAAATTCGTGACCGCCGCCCTGTTGGCGTTTGTGGTTGTGCAGGCGTCCGGTTCTCCGGCCAGCGCATTGCGGATGTATGAGTCCGGCCAGTTCAGCGACGCTCACCGGGAATATTCCAGGCTCTTGGGGCGCCGCCCTGACGACGCCCGGCTGCAGTTCAATGCGGGCGCGTCCGCTTACCAGGCAAAGAAGTACGCCGCCGCCGTCAACCATTTCTCCGCCGCGGTGGCCGCCTCCGACCCCGTGTTGCAGGAGCGGGCTTATTACAACCTTGGCAATGCTCTCTTTCGCGCCGGCGAGGACAAGCCTGACCCGGAGAAAGTCCAGCTTTGGGAACAGTCGATTCGTGAGTTCGAGACCGCGCTCAAGCTTGACCCAAAGGATTCCGATGCTCGGGCGAACCTTGAATACGTGAAGAAGAGGCTGGAAGAACTTAAGAAGCAACAGCAGCAGTCCAAAGACAAGCAACAGCAACCACAGAACCAACAGCAGGACCCGAACCAGGACGACAAGTCGAACCAGGACCAGCCCAAGGACCAGCAGTCTGAGGACTCCGATGCTCAGGAGGACAAACCAAAGGAAGACCAGGGAGAACAGCACGATCCCCAGTCCTCTGACTCGAAGGAGCCCTCTGGCAGCGAGCAAGAGAAGGAACAGGAACGCTCCGAGCCCCAGCAAGACCAGCAGGACCAGAAGAATCAACAGAACGCCGACCAACCCAAAGACAGCGGTGCCACAGACAGCACCGGCTCAGCTGAGCCTTCGAAAACGGCCCAAATGACGCCGGAACAGGTCAAGCAACTGCTCGATTCACAGAAGCCAAACGAGAAAGCTTTGATCTTCATCCCGCCGGAGCAAAAGCAAAAACGAGACTCTCGCATGTTTAAAGACTGGTGATGAAACGTCTGGCTCCCATGGAACTGACTTTGAAAGCGGCCTCCTGCCGGGGGAGACCCGCGTTCCTGGCGTTGACGCTCTGCCTTTTTAGCATGCTTGCGGCCGATGCGGCCACGATGACCGCCAGCTTGGACCGAAGCACCGTGGGGGTGGGGGAGAGTGCCGTCCTGTCGCTCACCTTTGAAGGGGGCAGGCCGAGCCGGGTGCCGGTATTCCAGGTCCCCGACGGCCTGGCGGTGCAGTACGTGGGCGAATCCAGCCAATTCACGATGGGTCCCGGCGGCCGCACCAGTTCGACCGTGTCTCATAACTACAGCCTCACGCCTTCGCGTATTGGCACCTTTGTTATCCCGGCGATTTCCGCTGAGGTGGAGGGCCAGACGATCCGCAGCCGCCCGGTCGGCTTGAGGGTGGTCAAGACCACCACCCCGGCCAGCTTGGCCTTTCTGCGATTGATCCCGTCGAAGGAAACGGTCTACGTCGGCGAGATGTTCACGGTGGAAGTGCAGCTCTTCTTGGGCGTGCGCCATGACAGCCTCCAGATGCCTCAGCTTGAAGGAGACGGATTCGTTCTTGGCCGCATGCTGGACCCGGCGGAGAGCGCGGTGCAGTTGGGCAATCAGCGTTATACCGTCGGCACGTTTCGAACTTCGGCGGTCGCTGTGAAGTCCGGCAAACTGACGCTCGGCCCGGCGAAGTGCAGCCTGGTCTTGCACATTCCAACGGGCGCGCGCTCGCGCGGCTTTTTCGACGAGTTTTTCGGAGGTGGCAGCCAACGGAAGCCGGTCACCTTGGCCACCGACGCCCAGGAGATCACCGTCCTGCCGTTGCCTGAGGAGAACCGGCCCGCCCATTTCAACGGCGCCGTCGGCCAGTTCACGATGGCGGTCAACGCCGCCCCAACGAATGTGGTTGCTGGAGACCCGATCACCCTTCGCCTTCAGGTCAATGGCCAGGGCAATCTCGAATCGCTCCCGTTTCCTGGCGGCACCGATTGGCCTCATTTCAAACTCTATCCGCCCACCAGCAAGGTGGAGAGCGCGGACCCGCTTGGAATGGTGGGTGTGAAGACCTTCGAGCGGGTCGTCATCCCTCAGAAGGCAGGCGCGAACGAACTTCCAGCGATCGAACTGGCCTTTTTCGATCCTGCCGCGAAGGCCTATCAGACGCTGCGGAGCGCCCCGGTTCCGCTGTCCGTCATGCCCAGTTCGGCGCAACCTCCCCAGCCGACCGTCCTCGCTAATCCGTCCGGCTCCGCCGGGGAGGAGCCTCCGCACCAGGACATCGTGCATATCAAGCCGCACCTTGGCGTCGTGCATGAGATCGAGACCCCGCTCTTGACGCGTCCATGGTTTCTTACGTTCCAGGTGTTTCCTGTGCTTGTGTTTCTTTCCGCCCTGCTCTGGCGCAAGTACAAGGAGAAGCTCGAGAGCCATCCCCGCCTGCGGCGTCGCCGGGTCGTGGCAGCGGCCGTGCGCAAGGGGGTGCGAGAGCTCTATCGACTGGCCGAGGCCCGGGACAGCGAGGCCTTTTTTGCCGCTGTCTTTCACCTTTTGCAGGAGCAGTTGGGTGAGCGCCTCGACCTTCCGGCTTCGGCCATTACCGAAGCTGTGATCGATGAGCGGTTGTCGGGACGCGCGCCCGAGGAAACGGTGTCCGAGTTGCACGACCTCTTCCAGATCTGCAACCAGGCCCGGTACGCACCGCAACGTTCCACCCAGGAACTGATGGACCTTGTGCCTCGGGTAGAAGCGGCGTTGAGCCACTTGGCGGCGGTTCCCGTCGTCGCGCTGGTTCAATAGCGGGCCGGCCTGCTATGACTCACTTCACGGCCGTCCGGCGCGAACATCTTTCGCGAGCTCGTCGTCGGGATTGGCTTCAAGCCATCGTCGCATGGGGAGCCACTTGGCCGCCTCATATCTGTCCCAACCCTCTTGGTCAGCCAGAACCATTTCAACGACGTCGTCGCCAAGGTAGCCGAAAGACGAGAAGGGGCGGATGGGATGACCTGCCGCCTCAAAAGGTGCTCTACGGAGCGAGTTGCGAGCGCGGGACGATACCACCGCAGGCCCACTGACCGTCTCTCGGTCCGAATCCGAACAACCGACCTCCCTCCCGCTCGCGACTGTCACACCACGCCAGCGCGCGTTTCCCGCCACAATCCAACTCGCCCATCTGTCCCGTTGTTCCACAAGCGAATCCGCCGATTGCTCCACACCTCAATTCGCCACTGCACAGCAAGGGGCGGTGATCAGCCCACTGCTGGCGAACCTCTACCTGAATCCGCTGGACCATGTGATGGCGAAAGCGGGCAAGGAGATGGTGCGTTACGCAGACGACTTCGTTATTTTATGCGAAAGCGAAGCGGAGGCCCGAGAGGTCATGGAAAATTGCGAGACTGGGTGGAGAAAGCAGGGCTGATCGTGCACCCCACCAAGACGCGCATTGTAGACGCCAGTCAGAAAGGCGGCTTTGACTTTCTGGGCTACCACTTTGAGCGAGGCCATCGCTGGCCGCCAGCCGGACTCAAGCCCACATTTCCGGGTCAGCTTCGTGCGGACGATGCGGGTAAGGCGATTCGTAAGGGAAGCCCAAGGCCACCGAATCCTCTTCCCGCTGGAAGATGGACTTCTGCCCCTGGGCCATGGCCTGGAGCTTCTCCCGTTCCACATCGGTGATGGGCCGATAGGCGTGAGCTGCCGTGATCGCTTGATCGACAAGGTCCAGGAACGCCGGCGCGAATCCCGAGACGACGCCGGGCAGCGATAAGCTGAACCGCCAGGCAGTGTTAATATCTTCCTGGTTGTCCAGGGTCCGGTACCACCACGGGTGCTTGAGCAATTCGCCCGATTTCGGAGCTCCCGCATTGAGCGGTTTGATGGCAAGCACGCCTGCGCCTTTCGTCTTGGCAGCATCGAGGACCTCTTTGCCAAAGCCGCGAGTGAAGTACTCCACGTAATTGATCGGGAACATCACCGTGTCGAACGGAAATGACTCAATGGCATGCAGGGCCGCTTTCGTTGTGTGAGCGGAGAAGCCGATAAACCGGACCTGGCCGCGCTCCTTGGCCTGGAGAATGGTTTCCATCGCGCCGCCTGGGCCCAGCGCTTGCTTGACTTCTTCTGGCCGAACCAGGTGGTGCAATTGGTAGACATCGAAGTAGTCGGTCTTCAGCCGTTCTAAGGAACGCTCCAACTCCTTGCGGCAGCCCTCCTTGTCGCGCATCTTCGTTTTGCACGCCAGGAAGATCTGGTCTCGCTGGAGGCCTTGCCAGGCTTTGCCCAGGTTGACCTCACACTCCCCATTCCGGCCGTAAGCCGGCGCGACGTCGTAGTAATTGAGTCCGCGTTCGAACGCGTGATGCACCGCTCTCTTGCACGCTTCATCGCTCTGCTCCCTGAGAGCGAGCCCTGAATAGCCCGTGATCGAGATTTTCAGACCTGTCTTGCCGAGGGCCCGTCGCGGCATTCCTTTCTCGACCTCCACGACTGGCTCGGCCTGGGCCAAAGTCGGCCCCATCCCAACGGCCACACCGCCCGCGACACTCCCCACCACCTTGATGAATGATCTGCGTTTCATAGCTCGTCTTGACTGGTTTGTTTGTCGCCGCCTGGACGCCTGGCTGGTTTCCCTCGCCACCGACGGAGCGCCGCGCACGCATGCGCCAACCGAACCATTGCCCGGCGGTCGAATGCCGTCAATCCACAATGCACGCCCCGCCCGGCGCGGGACCGAGCGTGGGGAAGGGGAGCGACAGGTACATAAAACGGACCAAGGGCACGCATCGTGGCCTTGGTCCGCGAAAACGAGGGCGGTGGCCCTGATCAGGCTTGTTCCGCCTTGCGGGGCTTCCGTTCAGGCTTGGCGTCGGCTTTGGGTTCCTCGCGCCTTGCAGACGGCGCGCGCCCCTGGTCCCGCCTTCCCTCGAACCGGCCGCGTCCCTGCTCTTTGGCGCCCTCGGGGGCCGACGCTGCGGCGGGTTCCGGAGGCGGGTTGGTGCTCTCGATGCGCACCTTAAGGGTGATTTGAACTTGGGGATGCAGGCGCAATTCGGCTTCGTGGTCGCCGACGGCTTTGATGGGCTGAGCCAGGTGGATCTTACGCTTGTCGACAATGGCGTCGAACTGGTGCTTCAATTCGTCAGCTATCGTGCCGCTCGTGACGGAGCCGTACAGCTTGCCGTCATCCCCGGTCTTGGCGCGAATCACGAGCGTGAGCTTTGACAAAGCCTGCCCAAGTTCCGTCATGGTGCTCAGTTCCTTGGACTCGCGTTCGGCGCGGCGCTGGCGCAACACTTCCAGCCGCCGTTTGTTGGCGGCGGTGACCGGAATTGCGAAACCTTGAGGAAACAGGTAATTACGGGCGTAACCTGCAGCGACCTTGACTTGATCGGATTCGCCGCCCAGGCCGACGACGTTGTGGGTAAGAATGACTTCGGTTTTAGCCATAACAATTGCTTAAAAGGGGACGTCGTCTTCCGTATGGGGAGGGTCCTCAGCCTCCGCCGGCGGATTGGCCGGAGCGGTTGAGGGCGCTGCTGCGGGAGTGGCCACCGCGCTTGAAGGCCGAGCCGGACGCGCGCCCGGCGATCCCGAACCGTCATCCGCTCCACGGAAATCGAGGAATTGAAAGGATTCGAGAACCACTCCGAGCTTGCTGCGCTTCTGATTGGTTTGTTTGTCTTCCCAGGTATCCAGCTTCAAGCGTCCTTCGACCATGATGGGCCGCCCTTTCTTCATGTGCTTGCCCAGGGTCTCCGCTTGTTTGCCGAAGGCATCGACATCCACAAACGTGACGTCGTCCTTCAACTCGCCGTTGGCATCGCGCCAGGTCCGCTTGATTGCCATGCCGATCTTCGCGATCGCAGTGCCGGAGGCGGCATAACGCAGCTCGGGATCTCGCGTCAGATTCCCGATCAGGAAGACTTTGTTGTAATTGGCCATGGCTAGGCGGCGGGCGGGGCGGCTTTGGGCCGCGGCGCGACAGTGAACAGGACCCGGAACACGTCGTCGTTCATGTCGAAGCGGTGCTTCAACTGCGTCAGGTTGGACGGGTCCAGATCGAAGATGAAATTGACGTAAAAGCCAGTCGTAAACCGCTTGTTCGCGACGCGGGAAAACGACCGCTTGTCCATCTTTTGAACGTTCTCGACTCTGCCGCCGACACTGTTGATATCGGCAGAGATCCGGTCGATCAGTTCTTTGACGCCTTCTTCTTTACCGGCGGTGTTAAGTATGAACAGACCTTCGTATTTTTTCACTGAATCAGCTTTCCTTCACCATGGGTGTATTGACCCACCCGTTAAATTCACTCATCGCTTTCGCTGCGCCTTCTCTCATCCAGCATTCCATCTGGTCACAAGCCCGCTCCAGGCTTAATCGCAGCAGGACCCTTTCCGACCGGTCAAACCGCGCCAGCACGTAGTCCGTGATTTCCCGCGGACCCGCTACGTTCCGGCCGATCCCAACGCGCAGGCGCGGATAGGCGCGTGTTCCCAGATGCTGCTCGACCGACTCCAGACCATGGTGCCCACCGCTGCTTCCCTCCGTGCGCATCCGGAGGCTGCCCAAGGGCAGATCGGCGTCGTCCACGACGATGAGCATTTGGCTGGCCGGCGGCTTATAAAACGCCGTGATCGCCTGCACAGCCATGCCACTCAGATTCATGAACGTTTCAGGTTCGCACAGGACAAAGGGCCGCCCCTCGAACTGTCCCCGAGCCAGCCGTGCCCGGAATTTGCTCTGGCGCTCCCAAGCCACTTGGCGGCGCTCCGCGAATCGTTCCACAGCCATGAACCCGGCGTTGTGTCGCGTGTCTGCATACTCTCTGCCAGGGTTCCCAAGTCCAACGATCAGATGCACAATCTACACAACCGTTGCCAACCGGCTGCGGCTCCGCCGGTGGGCTGCTACTTCTTCTTTTCGGCCGATTTCCTCTCAGGCTTCTCAGGCTTCTCGGCCTTTTCGGCTTTTTCGCCCTTCTCCCCCTTCTCCGGAGCGGCTTTTTCGGCCTTTTCACCCTTCTCCGCCGCCGGTTCTTCGCCCTCTTCCTTCTTCTCTTTGATCATTTCGGGCTCACCCGGTCCCGCAAGGGCCGCTTCGGTTGCGGCTTCCTGAGCTTCGGTCACTGGTTGAGCGACGGAGAGGACCACGACTTTCTTATCGCCTAGAATCTCGACGCCTTCCGGGGCCTTGATCTCGCCGATATGGATCGACTGGCCGATTTCCAGCGGAGTTACGTCAACCTCGAGGTTTTCTGGCAAGTCTTTGGGCAGAGCCCGGACCTTCAAGCGAAAGAGCACATGTTCGAGAACGCCGCCGCCTGTTTTGACGCCGACAGCTTCACCAACCGTCTCGACGGGGACGGTTACCGTCACCTTTTCGGTTTCAACCACTTCATGGAGATCGACATGGAGCAGGCCGCCGGAGAGCGGATGAATCTGCACATCCTGGACGAGCGCGAGGCGCTTGGCCCCCGCCGTTCCGCCGATGGAAAGGTCGACAAGGATGTTTTGAGACGACGACTTTTGTAACAGGTCCTGAAGCTCCTTTGTTTGGATCTCGAGGTTCTGCGGCGCATTTTGCCGCCCATAAATGACAGCCGGCACTCGTCCGGCCTGGCGGACCTTCTTGACCCCGGTTCGTTTCACCCGTTCCCGGGGATAAGCTGTCAACGATACAGATTTCATGTCATCAATTCTGCTGTCGGCAGGGCATCGAGGCTTAATCCGTGCGCCCGCCCTTAAATTCGAAGAGCGAAGTGACTGACGAATTGCTGTGGATTCGCTTGATGGCTTCGCCCAACAATCCCGCCACAGACAAGGTGGTAATCTTCACCCTGTCGATGGCAGGGCGGAGAACAGTATCAGTCGTGATCAGTTCGTCAATATTAGATTTTCGGAGCCGTCTAATCCCAAGGTCATTGAGGATCGCGTGCGAAACGCAGGCGTAAATCTTTCGAGCCCCCTTGCGTTTCAACAACTCCGAGGCCGCGGTCAGGGTTCCCGCCGTTTCCGTCAGATCATCCACCATCAGCACGGTCTTGCCTCGAATCTCGCCGATCACCGTCATCGATTCGATCTCCGAGGCGTTTTTGCGGCGCTTGGCGACGATGGCCAATCCGGCTCCCATGACCTGGGAGTAGGCATGGGCCATCTTGAGGCCTCCGACGTCCGGGCTGACCACCACGAGGTTAGATAACTTCTTCTGCCTCAGGTAGTCATACATGACCGGTGCCGCGTAGAGGTGGTCCACCGGGATATCGAAAAACCCTTGGATCTGCTGGGCGTGCAGATCCATGGTCAAAATCCGGTTGGCTCCCGCGGCGACGAGCAAATTGGCCACCAGCTTCGCGGTGATCGGCACCCGAGGCTGATCTTTCCGGTCCTGGCGCGCATACCCGTAGAAGGGCAGCACCGCCGTGATCCGAGAAGCGCTTGAGCGCCTCAGCGCGTCCATCATGATGAACATCTCCATCAAATGATGGTTCGTCGGAGGGCTCGTGGACTGCACGACAAACACGTCCTCTCCGCGCACGTTCTCCTCGATCTTCACGAACGTCTCCCCGTCGGGGAATGAGCTCACGGTGCATTTCCCCAGCGGAATGCCGACGGATTCCGTGATCCGCTCGGCCAGATGTGGATTCGATGTGCCGCTGAATATTTTCACACTCGGTCCCGCTTTTGTCCGGGCCTTCAAAACAAAAAAACCACCCCAAAAGGTGGATAGGCTCACAGCCTGAGGCCGACTGTACCAAGCCACCCCCGCCCTGCAAGGTTAAATTCAGGCAAATCTTTGCCGCTTCGCTGTTCCGTCGAGCTACAGTTCCCAACCGGCTCGGTAAGAGCGATGCAACAACTGTGCGGCAGGTTCTGAATTCAGAATTCGGCCGGAGAGCGTGTCGTACTCGATCGGGCCGGCGACGAGCGTGGCGAGGTTCGCGATCTGCAAGAGTTCCGTCAAAGGCCCGCCGATGGCGAAGCTGGAGAACGTTTCACCTTCCCCTTTGCACGCCCTGACCCACTCACGATGATGGCTATCGACGCGCGGCAGCGTCTCGGGAGGTCCCCCTTGGTAATTGTCGAACTTGCTCTCTGGCAGCAGCACATAGCGCGTGTTCCAGGGGCATTCGGAGTAAATCGAGCCTTTGGACCCGATCAGGAGATCACCCCAGCCACTCCGCGGATACCCAAGCAGCAGGTCTTCCGACGGCTTTTCCTTGGCGTAGATCGTCAGCTTCACTGGGGGCAACGAACCGCGCGCCGGCAGATCAAACACCGCTCGCATCGACGTCGGATACCCTTCCTGGTCCACCTCGGACGGGCAGGCCTCAACCCTGAGAACGATTCGGTCGGCTTTTTGGCCTCCTGCCGGATTCCATAACTGCTCCAACCGCAGGGCGCGAAACATCAAGTTGCCCGTGTGACAGCCGAAATCCCCGACAATCCCGCTGCCGAACGCGCGCCAACCCCGCCAACTCGCGGGCACATAAGCCGGGCTATAGGGCCGTTCCGGCGCGGGGCCAAGCCACAAGTCCCAATCCAAACTCGCAGGCACGGGCGGCCTCTCCGTGGGGCGCTTTAACGGGCCGTTCCCGCCATCAAACCAAACATGGGCCTCGCGGATTTCCCCGAGCACACCACCCCAGACGAGTTCGACACCGCGGCGCAATCGCTTTTCAGCCGAGCCTTGGTTGCCCATCTGCGTTACCACGCCGTTTTGGGCCGCGGTTTCGCGCATGACGCGCGCCTCATAAACCGTCCGGGTGAGGGGTTTCTCGCAAAAGACGTGCTTTTTGCGCTTCATCGCGGCGACGGCGGCGGTGGCATGGGTGTGATCGGGGGTGGCAACAACCACCGCGTCGATCTGCTTGTCCATGGCGTCGAGCATCCGTCGGAAATCCCTAAACGGCTTGGCCTGGGGAAACTTCTTGAACGTGTCGGCGGCCCGTTGCTGATCGACGTCGCACAATCCCACAATGTCCACCTCGGCGCCGGCAATGGCATCGAGATCGCTGCGGCCCTGCCCGCCAACACCGATGCCTGCGACGCTCAATTTGCTGTTTGCCGCGTAGGTGAACGCCAATCGGCTCTTCGAAAGGATCAAGACCGCGGCGGCGCCGGCCGCGGATTGGCGCAGGAAAGCTCGACGGGACGTTTGTGGCTTCATACGGGTGGTTGTACACGAGCGCCTGGCTGACTTAAAGGCGCTTTTCACGTTGATCTTCGGCATGTCGGCGCGATCTTTGCGACCGCCTAGAACTCCAGGATGTGCAAGGCGTCCGGGATCGTGCCCTCTTTGACGTTCAGCTTGGGTTGCTTGGGATCTTCAAAGGACAGGTACTCTTTCCTCGCCTGAATCGGGAGTTCGAGTTTGTAGGGCCTGCACTTGCCAATGACACCCATCGCGCGCCTGGCGCCTTCCTGCAGCGCGCGCCGCGTCTCTTCAAACGGATAGAGCATCGCCGCCTCACGTCCGAGCCCTTTCTTGACGGCAACGGTCACGACTTCCTCGCCAAGGAACTTCTTCGCTTCGCGGCAGGTCGCTTCGTCACCGGTCACCAGGATGGGCGGAATGTCGAAGTGCCCGGCGAGGGCGGCGCACTGGGCGATCTCGCCCGACTCAACGCCATGGTACCAGTAGCGGTGCTCGGTCTTGGAGGACTGCGTATGGTGCAGGACGCCGTCGGCCGTCCCCATCATGGCGTGAAATCCCAGAAACACCACGCCGACGCAGTTCGCATCCAGCTCCGGCAACTGTTTCGGCCACGGCCGCCCCGTGATGTATTTGGCTCCAGGCGCCATGAGGTGAGGGATCAGAGCCATGTTGCCGTGGCCATCAAGCACGACCACGTCGGTTGCCCCACCGTCGCGCAACCCCCGAACGACCGCCGCCAAATCGCCCATAAAGTATTCTCTGGCTTCCCGGGCAGCCGGGGTGTCGGTTTGCCGCGTCTGGCTGAACTGGAAAACGCCGCTGATCCCCTCGAGATCAGTGATGATATAGATCTTCTTGCCCTCACCGGCGAGGGTGGTGCCGGTGATCAGGACCAGCAGCGCGCCAGCAAGAGCCAGCACACAGCGGGGCCAACGCCGAGTTCGAGATAAGGTGCTTGGAGTTCTCATAAGCAGGTTTAGAAACGGGCCTTCACCACGACATCTCCGATGTTTCCGGGCAGGCGAACCCATTCCCCGCTGAACTCCTGCCAAGGCTTTCCGCCCACTTCCACGGACGCAATCGGGCGCTCTTGCGGATGCCGGAAACGCAGGCGGATCTCCTTTGGCGCATTGCGCTTCGGACCTTTCAAATCGGCAGTGATTTCGCTCTGGCCACCGGCGAACAGGACGCTCGCCGGCCCGAAATAGGTCGCGGCTCGTTCGATCCCGCAGCGCAGGCCCTCTTTCAGCCAAACCCGCGGGACTGCCTGGCCCACCAGCAAAGTGTCGCCCTCCTCGCGGACGAACAGGTATCGAAGCCAGCCCGCCGCGTTCGATTCGTCGGAGCTCTTGAAATGGTCGCCGCGCCAATCATCCATCTGCGGCAGGGCATGTTCAGTATTGAGCCGCACGTCCGGGAAATAGCTGACCGCCTGGCCATTGAACAAGGCGCGCAGGGCGTGTTTGACGTCGTCGCGAAACAGGTAAGGTTCGACGCCCAGCAGCAAGCAGGCTTGCATCGACATGCCGCCGCGTCCGAACCAGTGGTTTTCGAAATCCTCGAGCGTGTAGCCGAACTGATTCGAGAGGTAAAGGTTGTCTTCGTAATCCTTCACGATCCACGCCGCTTCCTCCGAGTTCGGGTCAAGCGCCCCGGTGATCAGGAGATGAAGCGCCCCTTCCAGCGTTTCGCAAATCCACCCAAACGTCCGGCCCCTCCGATGGACATGCGACGGGAAATGCGGCACGGCGGTGCCATCGCGCAATCGGACCACAGGGGCCCGCTCGGCGGCCCGGTGGAAATTGGCCAGCAGGTTGCGGTGGTAAGCGCTGGCTTCCTGCCGGACGCGGGCGGCATCCGGATGACCGATCTGCTCGAGCGCCCAGGCGGCCGAATCGAGTCCGCGCCATGTGTAACAACTGGTCGAAAGCCACGTCCACCAGTCGCCGATATCCTCAAGGCTGCCTGCCGGCAGCAGACCGCGTTCGAGTTCATGCCGATCCCAGGTCCGCCGCGTTTCGCGAATGATCCATTCGCAACCCTTCACGATCCCGGGTGCGGAATGGCGGAGCCAGGCTTCGTCGCGCGTGAACCGGAAATGCTCGGCCATCATCCACAGGATCCAGCCGTGATGCTGGTTGTAACCGCCGGCTTCGTATCCGCCCGCGCCATAAAAGACGCCATCCTTCGAGGCGAACGAGCCGGGCAATTCCACGGTGCCCTGGTACTGCAGCCAGGCGTCCAGGCAATCCTGGGCTTCCTTGTGCAAGCCGCGCCGGTCCAGGTCCACCACCATCATGCAGGACTCATTCCCGTAAGCGCCGTAACCGAACGAGCCCACCCGGGCGAAGCGGCGGTCGCTCTCAGGTTCGCGTTCGCAATTCACGAGCAGGTGCATGGCATGGGAGCGGTAGAAATCGTTCAGCATCGGCTCAGGCGTCACCAATTTGGCGCTGCGATCCAGCTGTCGGCGCCAGTAACCGGCCACGGCGGTGCGTTCGCGATCGAAGTCCAGCCGCACCAGGGCGTCCTGCTCCGCTTCTCCGACCAGGACGACATAAGGAATCTTGACGATCACCGTCCGCGACTGCCCGGGGCCCAAAGTCCATTTCCAGTGCAAGCCGTCGCCTTGCTCTGCCGGCGGTGAATCGGCAAGAACCTGTCCGCGCAGATTGCTGCCCTGCCAAAGAACGCCGTTTGAATCGAGGCGCAATGCGGCCGATTTATTGCCGGAAAAGAACAGAAGCGGCAAGGTGGCGGTCACGGGTGTCTGGGTCCGGTTGCTCAGCGTGAATCGCGCCATGAAAACGGCAAAGGCATCGCCTGGAGGCGTGCCCGACCTCGCCTGGGTTCCGTTCAATTCGGTGACCACGGCGGTTTGCTGCACTCGGCATCCCTCCTTGTCCCAGGTCGTTTCGCAAACGGGCAAGCTTTCCTCCTGCAACGTGCGCAAGACGGGTTCGGACTTGATCCCGAAATCGACTGCGATGGGCGCCTTTTCAAGCCGCAAACGCTCCGTATCGCGGCCGGGTCGGCCTTGCAGGTAATGATCATTGGAGCGCCAATCGATGCTGCCGTCGGCATGGAGCCGAAAGCGTTGGCGCCCGCCATCCAAGCCCATCGGGAAATAGATGCGCGACTTTTTCGGAGGCATTCCGTCCCAGGCGGCGGTCCACGTTTGCTCGGGCAGTTCGCCGACGCGATCATAAAGGGTCTTGGTCCCGGCTTGCTGCTGGGCGGCCACAACGGCGGCGTAATCACGCTCGTCGGTGTCCGGCACAACGACCACACCGAGATGCGGCAGCCACAGGGGCGCCTGGCTCAAGTCATCCACCTTGAACGTGAAACCATTCGTGCCTGTGCGGACGGTGGCCAGCGTGCGGTCGAACGTGTTGGGATCGGGGTTGGACGTGACTTGCAGCCGGGCGCGCCAACGGGTCGCGGACAATCGATCCAGCCCTTCCAGTCCGCCATTGAACACTTGAACCGAAGGCGGCTCCGCGAGGGGCTGCCTCCAAACCAGGCGGACCGGACGCGATTCAAGTATCGAATCCGTGAAGGCCTGGATTCGTTCGATTTCCGGGAGCGACTCATTGTCCGAGACGACGCGGAGTTTCAGCGTATAACGGAATGTCGCGGGGTACTTCTCGACTTTCGGGGCTTCCTTGGCGTTCACCGGGTTGAAGGTAAATGTAACCGTGCGTCCCGAAACGGTCGATTCCGTGTCCGCTTTGCGCCAGCCGTACCGCCACCAGTTGCCCAATTCCATCCAGCCCATGTCACCGCCGCCGGGTTCCCGATCCTTCGGCAAATGGCGCTCCGGCCACCAACTGCCCCAGTACTCGAGCCGCACGGCGCCAGGTTGGGGGGCGGCCTCCTTGAACTCGACCGTCACTCGGTGGATCTCGCGTGGGTCCTCCCACATCACGCCGTTGCGCTCACCGTCCGGCAGCGGCAGAGCCGACGGGCTAGCGTCGAACGGTTCGGCGGCCGTGATCCCCCAAACCGCCATCAGGCAGGTCATGGATGCAAAAAGCCGTTTGAGCAAGCCGCCAGGAGAGCAACCCCTGGCAGGAAGATGTCTGTTCATGGTCAAATGCGCTAAATGGTGCCTGTGCATGGGTTAAGAGTGCGTAAAAGGCGCAAACGCGTCGCTATCGTGTCTGAATGTGAGCCGACTATGAACCGCCGAACGACGGCCCGTCAATAAGTACGGTGGAGGTTGCAGCGCGCGACGGTTTTGCTCCTGAGCAGCCGCATTGCTCTGCTGGGTAGGCATTTTCCACGTATTTTACAGGGTTTTGACAGGTATTTAACTCGATCGCCAATCGAGTTAAATACGTGTTAAATACCTGTTATATACGTGTTATATCCGGATGCACCTCGGGGGGGGCGGAGGCGCGCGATCGCCCGTGCAACACCCAAGCCGGCGCTCCCTCAGCCGGTATCGACAGGGCATCCCCCTGTCGCATATCATCGCGCGAACATGGACACCGACAGCCGTCCAGCAAGCCGACCGCCGGTCGCCTGCGTGCTGTTGCTTTGCCTGTTCTGCTTTCCACCGCTTCTTGCGGCAGCCCCGCCCGTCGAACAGGGTCCCGGAGTTCGCAGTTGGGCGCTGCCAGTGCCTGCCTCCGGACAGACGGGCTTCAAGCTGTGCCTCGCCAGCGAGACCGGCGTGGATTTCACCAACCGCCTTTCCGTGGACCGGTCGATCACGAACCACGTCCTGCTGAACGGTTCAGGCGTGGCGGCGGGAGACGTGGACGGCGACGGCTGGGTGGACCTTTACTTCTGTGGCTTGGATAATGACAACAAGCTTTATCGGAACCTGGGCGGCTGGAAATTCCAGGACGTGACCAAGGCGGCGGGAGTATCGTGTCCGGGCCTGGATGCCACAGGCGCGCTTCTTGGAGACATCGATGGCGATGCCGATCTCGATCTCGTGGTGAACTCCGTCGCGGGCGGGACGCGCGTGTTCCTTAACGATGGCAAGGGGCGGTTCAGCCCCGCGGCCGCTCCGGTGCTGAACCCGGGCCGGGCAGGCACTTCGCTCGCGATGGCGGACATGGACGGCGATGGCGCGCTGGACCTCTATATTGCCAATTACCGGCCGATGTTCTTCTTCCTCGACAAGCCGGAGACGCGTTATTCGGTGCGGATGGTGGACGGTGCGCCTAAGGTGACAATGATCGATGGCCGGCCGTTGACAGATCCGGAGTTCACGAACCGGTTCGTGTTCCAAGTCCATATGGCCGATGGCAAGGTCACGCTTGCCAAGGAGGAACTCGGGCAGGTGGACGTCCTCTACCGCAACGACGGGCGCGGCGGCTTTAGCCCCGTCTCGTTTACCGGCGGCGCATTCCAGGATGAGGAGGGGAAGCCGTTGGTCGAACCGCCTCGCGACTGGGGATTGTCCGTCATGTTTCGCGATTTGAACGGCGACAACTACCCCGATCTCTATGTCTGCAACGATTTCCGCGGTCCGGACCGGATCTGGATGAACGATGGCAAAGGCCGGTTCCGCGCGCTGCCGGGTGTCGCGATCAGGCAAACTTGCCTTTCTGCTATGGGCATGGACGTGGCCGACGTGAACCGCGATGGCTGGTTCGACATCTTCGTGGCGGACATGCTGAGCACCGAGCATGGCAAACGGCTGACCCAGCGAATCGATATCCGGCCCGAGGTGCTCCTGGTGGGGCAAGTCGCGAACCGCCCCCAGTTCTCGCGCAACATGCTCCAGCTTAGCCGGGGAGATGGCACGTTTGCCGAGGTCGCTCAGCTTTGCGGATTGGAGGCGTCCGAATGGACCTGGTCGCCCGTGTTTGTTGACGCCGACCTTGACGGCTGGGAAGACCTGCTGGTCGCGAACGGATTTGAGCGGGACACGATGAATGTCGATTCCCAAAGGCGCTTCGAATCCATGAGCCACGAGCAGAAGCTCACGGGGCTCAACCGGTTGAAACTGCGGCGATTTTACCCGCGCCTGGCCACGCCGAATTTGGCGTTCCGGAACCAAGGGGATGGCACATTCAAGAACGTGTCAGCGGCGTGGGGCTTTGACGCGCCCGGGATCTCACAAGGGATGTGCCTTGCCGACCTGGACAACGACGGCGATCCCGATCTGGTATCGAACAACATGAACGGTCCGGCTGGCCTTTACCGGAATGAAACGGCGGCCCCGCGGGTGGCCGTGCGTTTGAAGGGCCTGGCTCCCAACACGCGCGGCATCGGTGCAAAGATTGAACTGCTCGGGGGCCCGGTCTACCAGGTCCAGGAGATGATCTGCGGCGGACGATACTGCTCGAGCGACGATGTCTTTCGGACCTTTGCCGCGGGTGATTCGGGACGCCCGCTGACGTTGGCCGTGACGTGGCGGAGCGGCAAACGCAGCGTGATCCACGGAGTGGTGGCCAACCGCCTGTATGAGATTGACGAAGCCGCCGCTTCCGCAGGAGCGCCGCCTGAATCCAGCGGCGTCGTCGGCGGATGGCTCTCGGCCGCGCGCGACGGTGCGGCCAATCAGACAGGGGTGCCAGTGTTCCGCGACATCAGCGCGCAGCTTGGGCATCGGCATCACGAGACGGCGTTCGACGACTTTCAACGGCAACCGCTCCTTCCCATGAAGCTCAGCCAGGCTGGCCCGGGCGTCGCGTGGTTCGACCTGGACGGCGACGGTTGGGAAGACCTTGTCATCGGCAGCGGACGCGGGGGGAAGACCGCCGTCTTCCGCAATGACGGAAAGGGCGGGTTCCAGCCCATGCCCGGGGCGCCATCCACGCCGGTGGACCGCGACCAGACAGCCATTCTGGGCTGGCACCCAGGCGAGGGCAAAACCGCTCTGCTGATGGGGTCGGCAAGCTACGAAGATGCACAACCGGCGCCGGCATCGGTCCTGCAATGGAAGCCCTCTGCGCCCGCACTGGAGCAAGCGGTGGCGGGGAGTCCATCCAGCACGGGCGTCCTTCTCTTGGCGGATGTGGACGGAGACACGGACCTGGATCTGTTCATTGGAGGCCGCTCCGTCCCTGGGCGATACCCGGAAGCCGCCTCGTCGCACTTGCTGCGCAATCAGGAAGGCGTGCTCGGTTCGGATCCGGTGAACACGAACGTCTTCGAGCGGATCGGTTTGATCACTGGCGGGGTGTTCAGCGACTTGGACCACGATGGCGACCCGGACCTCGTCCTGGCGTGCGAATGGGGCCCGGTGCGGGTCTTCAAGAACGATGCGGGAAGGTTTTCGGAAGCCACCGAAGCCTTGGGCCTCGCGCCGTTCCGGGGATGGTGGAACGGTGTGAACACCGGAGATTTCGACGGCGACGGCCGGCTAGATATTGTGGCGTCCAATTGGGGACGCAACTCACGATACGAGCGCGCGCGGAACCAGCCGCTGCGGCTGGTTTACGGGGACTTTGTGGGCGATGGCGGCGTGCACATGCTGGAGGCGTTCGTCGATGCGGCCTCGAAGAAACTGGTTCCTTGGCGCCGGTTCGATGACGTGGCCCGAGCCCTGCCCTTCATCCAGGCGGCCTATGAAAACTTCGAGAGTTTCAGCCAGGCCAGTGTCGAAGACATCCTCGGCCAGCGCGCTGTTAGAGCCTCCACGCTGGAGGCGAATTGGTTCGAGTCGACCGTGTTCTTCAACCGCGGCGACCGGTTTGAACCCGTGGCCCTGCCGCTGGAAGCCCAGATCGCCCCGGCTTTCGCAGTCGCAGTCGGGGACCTGGACGGCGACGGTGCGGAAGATGTTTTTCTCAGCCAGAACTTCTTCGCCGTGCAAACCGAGATGTCGCGGTATGACGCAGGCCGGGGGTTGTGGCTGCGAGGCGACGGGCGCGGGCAGTTCCAGCCTGTCCGCGCAAACCAGAGCGGGCTGCTGATCTATGGCGAACAGCGCGGTGCAGCCCTTTGCGACTTTGACGGGGACGGCCGGACTGACCTTGTCGTGGCCCAGAACGGGGCCGAGACCCGGCTGTTTCGCAACGAAGGCGCCCGGCCTGGTTTGCGCATCCGGTTGAAAGGCCCGGCGGCTAACCCGGAAGGATTCGGCGCCCAGCTTCGTTTGGTGACGGGCAACAAGTTGGGCCCCGTCCGTGAAATTCACGCCGGGGCCGGCTATTGGTCGCAGGACGGCGTCGTGCAGGTGCTGGCGATGGCGACAGCTGGGACGCCGACCAGCGTTGAAGTGCGCTGGCCGTGGGCTAACCCCGTCCAGTGTCCCCTCCCGGAAGGGGCGCGCGAGGTGGAGATTGATCCGTCAGGGAGGGTCCGGAAGGTTCGCTAAGCAGTGCCGCCGCAAAGAGGCACTGCGCAGGTTTCCTTCGCCCTCAAGGAGCGTATGCGAGCCGGCTCAAGCTCAGGGGGCCTACTTAAGCTCGAGATCCGCCGGTTTGAGGTTCTTGATAAAGGCCCCGAAGCCGAAATAGCTGGGTTTGAATGCGCCGACGTAAGCGACGTCGCTCTTGGCAGGGATCTTGTCTTCCAGACCCACACCCCAGTAGCAGGCGTTCACGAACAGGCGCCGGAGCCCTTCCGACTCGAAATCCACCGCCGCTCCAATGGTGGTGCAAATGACGCGTGATGTGTTGCCAGTCTCGCCTTTGTAATTGCGAACCCAGACCAGGGGCATCATGGGGTTGTTCTTCGGGCCCGTGACGGGTTTATCCGTCGGCTTCATGCCTTCGAGCACCTGCCCCCAAACGAGCACCTTCGCGTCAGCCGGCAGATGGGCGATGGTGTAAACGTCGGTGGGACCCCAGATATCCTCGACGCCTTTCAGGACGGGGTGATCCTTAACTTGCTGGTTGAGGATCCCGCGGGTGCTTTCCTTGCCGTGATCGCCATGGTGGTTCACCCAAGTGTCACCGAGGACTTGCTGACCGAAGCCGCCGGGCCATTCCTTGGACGTCCATGTGTACTTGGCGTAGGCGCTCTGCTTATTCCGCTTGATGTCAAAGGCGTGCGTGGCGGTCCGGATGCCAAGAATGGGTTTCCCGGAATTCACGAAGTCGGCGATGTACTTCATTTGCGGGTCGGGCAATTCGCGGAAACGAGTGAAGATGACCATCATGTCGGTCTTTTCGAGGGTTTGGAGCCCGACAATGTTCGTCTGGTTCAAGGGATCGATCGTGCCGTCGGCCGGGTTGAGTGCGAAAAGCACCGTGCAATCGAACCCGTGGCGCTGCGACAGGATCTTGGCGAGCATCGGAGCGGCCTCTTCGGACCGATATTCTTCGTCCCCCGTAACGAACACGATGTGTTTGCCTTTGCCAGCCCCTTCCGTGCCCTGGAACCTCGTCCAGTCTGCTGCCTGGGTCTGGTGCGGCAGTGCCCCCGTGACGATCGCGATGAGTGCGGCCAGATACTTGATCATTTTCATGTGCGGTTTAGGGCGTTGATAACTGAGCCGAAGGAAAACCACAACCAGAACTATCCGGTTGCCTCGGCACGGGGGTGCATGGCGGAATTCCTCAGAGCGATGTCTTTTCGAGCAATTGCAGAGTGGCTTGCGAACTTGGGCGCGGCAGAAAGCGGCGGGCGAGGGCAGGGGAGGGGCGTTATAACAAAGGTATTACAAAAGGGGAAATAGGTCATGGCCTGTGCTGTAAATACTTGTCAGCCAATCACCTGGCGCTTGTCCGCAATTGTGGACATTTTTCACGCTTTCCCGGCTTCCGCCCGACAGTGCATAGCCCCAGACGAGGTCAGCCGTGCACAGGCTGACGGTCGCGGATAATGCGGGCGTGTCCGAACTGGCCTGGCGTGTATACTGTGCGCATGTCGAGCGTCTTCGTCACTGATTTCGATGGCACCATGACCCGGCACGACTTTTACCAACTCGCCCGCGCGCGGTGGTGGCGAGAAAGCGATCCGGATCCCTGGCTGGAGTATCTCGACGGCCAGATCACTCATTTCGATGCCCTCAACCGTTTCTTCGCGCGGGTGCGCGGCGACGAAGCCTCCGTGCGCGCTTTCGTCCGCGAAATGGGACTGGATCCAACGCTGCCCGACGCCCTCGGGCGCATCGTGACCGCCGGTTGGCGTGTGGTGATCGCCTCCGCAGGGTGCGAATGGTACATCCGCCAACTCCTGGCTGACATAAAGGTCCCGCTCGAAATTCACGCGAACCCGGGCCGTTACGCTCCTGACGAGGGTTTGCAGATGATCCCGCCGCTCGAATCGCCGTTCTACAGCCGCCAGACCGGGATTGACAAGGTCGCCATCGTCCGTCACGCGTTGGCCCATAACGCCCAGGTTGCCTTTGCCGGAGATGGGCCTCCGGACCTGCCGGCGGCGAAACTCGTGCCCCCAGAGCGGCGGTTCGCCCGTTCATGGCTCGCCGAAGCCCTTTCCAAAGAGGGCGAAGGATTTCAACCGTTCACAACCTGGACTGGCCTCGCGAACCGGCTTGTGGAACTCTGACCGGTGAACGCGCAACGACAGATTGCCATACCAACCCTGGTCCGGATTAAGCCTGGCGCCCTGGATCGGATGGGCATTTACGCCGCCCGCCATCAATTCCAGCGCTTGGCCGTGCTCGTCAGCCGGGATTTGCCAACCGACCTGACCGCGCGCCTCGAAACGGCGCTGCGCAACTCCGGCGTGGATTTTCAGCAATGGCAGCCCGTTTCCGACGCCAGTTTCGAGCAAGCCCAGGCCATCTTCAGCAGCTTGCCTCCCAACGTGCAGGCGATTATCGGGTTGGGCGGCGGCAAAGCTCTCGACACCGCCAAATACGTCGCTTTCCTGGGACGTTTGCCTTACCTGGCGGTTCCCACATCGCTTTCGAACGACGGATTTTGCAGCCCGCAATCCAGCCTGACCCTGGCGGGACGGCGCCGCTCGTTGCCAAGTCGAATGCCGTTTGGCGTGGTCATCGACAGCGAGGTGACGCGGCAGGCGCCCGAAGCGCTTTGGTGGTCCGGGGTGGGCGATCTGGTGGCCAAAATCACGGCCGTGCACGATTGGAAACTCGCTTTTCATGCGCGCGGCACCCTGGTCGATGATTTCGCGGCGCTCCTTTCGGATGCGACCGTTTTCCAGTTCATGGCCCGCCCGGTTCGCGACCTGGAGGGGGAAAGCCTCTTAGGGAATGCTCTCATGCTGAACGGCATTGCTATGGAAGTGTGCGGATCGTCCCGCCCCGCCAGCGGGAGCGAACACCTGATCTCTCACGCCCTCGACGCGATCAGCGCCCGGCCACGGTTGCACGGGCTCCAGGTGGGGGTGGCAACTTACTTGGTCAGCCACCTTCAAAAGCAGAACGTCGACCTGATCGCTAATCTGTTCGAACGCACCCGCTTCTGGGATGCATTCGATCAACCCCTCTCCCGCCGCGAATGGCTCGAAGCCATTCGCCTCGCCCCGTCTCTCAAAAACGATTTCTACACCATCCTGTCCGAACGCGATTGCCTCCCGGAAGCGGCGCGCCTTCTGACGGAAGATCCGCGTTTGAGGAGCGTTTTTGGGGAGTGAGTTCATCCGGGGCTTGACAAGCCCGGGCTGGATCATGTATTTACTTTGTATTCACATTGCATGGCTGATTGATTTACAATGAACTCGAAAAATGGAGTTTGATTGGAATAGTCCGCCGTTCGAGTGGAATGGATCTTTGACGCCGCGGGATGTGGAAGAATCCTTTGAGGATCCCTTTGCCGTTCGCCTGCTGCCGGATTCGTCCCGGTTTTCCGCCCAGGCCCGGTATTTTAACCTGGGCAAGTCGGCGAGCGGGTTGGGCGTTTTCAGCGTGTATCGGACGAACGGGAAGCAGGTCCGGGTAATTCAGGCGCGTCCGTTCGTGCCTGAGGAACAGTTCTTCTATCAGAGAAAGCTCGATCAGATGCTGTCGAGGTAAGGCTAAGAATGGCCGAGGGGCCAAGTTGGGCGAATACGATGACGTTAGGATGGCGGGTGCGATCACATTGCAGGGCGCGAAAACACGTGAACTGACGGCTGGGTGCGCCGTTGGCGCGCATTGCGCCCATGAACCTGACAGGTCATGGGATCGGTTGCAATGAATGCGGTGGCGAACTGGGAAGATATTCCGCTCTTCGATAGCGAAGAAGCGGAAGCGGATTTCTGGGCCGAAAACCGGATTGAAGTCCGGCTGATGGAATCGGCGGTGGCGGCGGGGTCCGAGGATCTGGAGTCGGTGACGATTACTTTGCGGATTGATCCGCGGATGTTGGCACGAATTAAGCGTTTAGCCCGATCCCGGTATTTGAATTACCAGAGCATGATCAAGCAGTGGTTGAGCGAGCGGATGGAAAACGAAATGCGGGAACGTTGAATCGAATGAGCACGGCTACAAACAACGGCCAGGCACAAGTTGATCTCCCGAGAGAATGCGGCGCGCAGTTCCGGTTCGAGCGAGCGGGTGCGCGTGGTCTTCACGCGTTCACGCTCATTGAACTCCTGGTCGTCATCAGCATCATCGGCGTTTTGGCGGGTTTGGTGGTCGGGTTGACGGGGCTGGCGACGCGGAAAAGCCGGGAAGCCCGCATCCGGATCGAGATGACCAAGCTGGTCAGCGATATCGAGAATTACAAAGCCAAGGTGGGCTACTATCCCCCCGACCACAAAGTCCTTGTGGGCGGGCGGGAAGTGGGGATTCCGGCGCCCAACCAGCTTTACTACGAGCTGAGTGGGATGGTTTACAAGAACAACCAGTTCTACGTCGTGGGCGGGCAGGACCCGATCAACGCCAACTCGGCGCAGTCCTGGTTCGGAACGGCAGGGTTCGCCAACGCGGCTCGGCGAGAGAGCGACGTGCAATTCAGGACGGAGTTCAAATCCAGCCAGGTGAAGCGGATTGTGAACCCGCCCATTGACGTGCTGGTTTCGCCGGTGCGAGGGCCTGCCAATCGCGCCTTGAAGACCATCGAGGGTCCGGATGTGAACCCGTGGCTGTACATTTCGACCTCGCCGACTAATAACACAGACCGTTTTGATCTTTGGACCGAAGTGATAGTGAGCGGAAAGCTGATGCGGTTTAGCAATTGGGAAAGAGACCCCGTCGTCCTCAGCCCTTAGGGAAAAAGACTATGCTGCCACGTTCTCAGAACAAATTGTTCCGGCGGTTGGCTGTCCGCTGGTCTTCAAGCCGGTGGCGCCAGCCAATTGACATGATCCGGGCGTCAAGAGTTGCTGATCTGTCGCTCACGACGGATCGGCCGCATTCAAGATTCGGGGCCTCCCATCCAGGCCGCCGCTCTGTTCGTGTTCTCACAACCAGGATATCCCGTTTAACTATGAATTCTGCACCTGTGCGCCCGGGCGGCCCCCGCTCGGGCTTTACCCTGATCGAACTGCTGGTGGTGATCAGCATCATTGGCGTTTTGGCCAGCATGACCCTGCCGGTTTTGAGCAGGGCCAAAGTCAAATCGCAAGTGGCCAAGGCGACCAAGGAGATCAACGACCTGGCCGGCGCGATCAGTTCTTACATGTCCACTTACAGCCGGATGCCGGCGTCCCGCGAAACCCGGGCCGCCCTCGAGGATCCGGATGTCACGCCCGATTTCACCTATGGCACCTTCCTCAATGGCGGCTGGTCCAAGAATAAGAAGGGCCAGTCGGTTCAAATCTCGACTTACAGATTAAACCGCGAGCACAGGAACAATTCCGAAGTGGTGGCGATCCTCAAGGATATCGAGCAGTTTCGTGACGGCCGCCCCTCTCCGAATGTGGGACACCAGTTGAATCCCCAAAAGATCGCGTTCCTGGCCGCCCGGGAAGTGGACTCGGTCCGGACGGCGGGGATCGGTCCGGACGGCGTGTACCGGGACCCTTGGGGCAACCCTTACATCATTACCCTGGATATGAACGGGGACGAGCGTTGCCGGGACGGTTTCTATTGCATGGATCGCGTTTCAAACGACCCGACAGGGAATGGGCGGAAGGGCTACAATGGGCTGTTCAAGTCCAGCAGCCTCGCCAACACGTTTGAAGCGCGCACTTCGGTGATGGTTTGGTCCTTGGGCCCGGACGGGCTGGCCGATCCGTCACAGTCGGCAAACAAGGGCGCGAACAAGGACAACATCCTGAACTGGAAGTAAGCCGGAGTTCGTATGATCTGGCATGACGTTGATTACCGGGGAGACGACGGAAGGGCATCCTCTCCGTTTGTCCCGGCGCGATTCCGTGGGGTTCCATCCGCCTTCACGCTGATCGAATTGATGGTGGTTATGCTCATTATCGGCGTGCTCGCGTCGATTACTGTGCCGGCCATGAAAGGAATGGGGCAGGCCAACCGGAGCGCAGCCGCCCATCGGCAAGTCCTGGATGATATTGCCTTCGCCCGGCTTCGGGCGATCAACGATCGCTCGCCGGTTTACGTCGTGTTTGCCCCCATCAACCTCGTGAACATCTTTGCCAGCCGGTCGACCGATGTCGAAAGGCGCCAGCTGACCAATATTCTCGAGGCACAATTCAGCTCGTATGCCCTGGTAAGCGGCCGGACGGTGGGGGATCAGCCGGGACGCCCCACACCCCGATACTTGACCGAATGGAAAACGCTGCCGGACGGCCTCCTTTTCGCCCCCTACAAGTTCGGCGTGAGCGGAGCGAACCTGGTGGATCCGTACTCGCGGACGTTCATGCTGGAACCGCTTCCGTTCCCGAATTCGCGAAGCCAGCCCCTTTTGCTGCCTTGCATCGGGTTCAACGCCCAAGGGCGATTGATCGCGCAGCGAGACGAAATCGTCACCCTCGCGAAGGGCAGTGCGTTTCCGGTCAGGACGACCGCGGGGACCTTGGCCTTGGAACCGCCGGATGTGCAATTGAACCCGCCAGTGAACACCAGCCTTTCCCCGGTGAGGCAGACAAATACCTTCCAGTTTGTGCGGATCAACTGGCTAACGGGGCGTGCCCGGGTGGAACTCCCGGATTTTGAGCCCCAGATTGCCCAGAGGCCATGAAATGAACACCACGAGCGGCTTTGAATCCTTGGCGGCGCAGAGAGCCACGGGAATGCGCCGGTTCCGGGTCCGTGCTTCCTCCGGTTTCACGATGGTGGAGATTGCACTTTCGCTTGGCATTATCGCGTTCGCGCTCGTCGCGATCATCGGTGTGCTCCCGGCCGGGATGACGGTGCAGCGGGAAAACCGCGAGGACACCGTCGTCAATCAAGATTTGAGCTACCTGCTGGAAGCGATCCGAAGCGGGGCGCGCGGGCTCGAAGATCTGACCAACTACGTGGAGTCGATCGTCGTCAGACGCGGAGTGGGTGGAGGACAGGACATCATTTACACAAACAACCGCGCGAATCCGGGACCGTTTGAGCCGATCACAAACGCCCAGCATATCGTGTCACTCTTGAGCACCCCGAAAGTGGATGATCCGCGTTTCCCGATCCGGACGACAACGGTGACCGCCCGGATGCGGTCGATTAGTGGCGGCGCGCTGGAGCGAGATCCGAAAATGGGGGAGTTCGCATTCCGGTATCAGCTCACCTGCGAGGTGACGCCGTTTACCAACGTTCCGCCCGAGGTGGCATTGAATATGCCTCTGGACGATGCGCTGCGATCGGTGAACCTGAATCAGAACCTTTATGATGTCCGGTTGACCGCGCGCTGGCCTTTGTTCGACCGCGGGGCGGGCTGGGTAACCGGGCGGTATCGGAGGACGGTGCGCACGCTGGTGAGCGGCGATCTGAGGCCGGTGTGGACCAACACGACGCCCTACCTTTACCTGTTTAATCCGCACACGTTTTATTCGGCGCATTAGCCATGCACACGCGCGAACATACCTTTCCCGGTCGAGCCCGCGGCACCACGTTCCGGCCTGCAGCTGCGCTCAACCCAGGGTTCAGCCTGATCGAGCTGCTGACGGCAGTGTCCATCCTGATGGTCATCATTTACGCCCTTTACGCGATGTTCAACCAGACGCAGAAGGCCCTGCGCGCGAACATCACGCAAGTGGATGTCCTCGAGTCGGGTCGGGCGGCGGCGGAGATGCTGGGGCGCGAGTTGGAACAACTCGCGGCCTGCAATCTTTCGCAAACGATCAACCTTTACGCAGGATTGACGCCGGGCAGAATGCCAATGCCGCAGCTCGGGGTGGATCAGAATGCCGCCCTGGCGCCGTTGCGAACGAATATTCTCCAGGAGTTCTTTTTTCTAAGCCGCGAAACGAACAAATGGGTCGGCACCGGATACCGGGTTTTAGGAACGGATGTGGGGACGCTTTACCGGTTCAGCACCTCCACGAACTATTACGAACTGAACTTCACGAATCTCATGGGCGCGTTCATGCAAACCCCGATGACAAATGCGGCTGGGGTGCTGAATACCAATTACAACCGGATGACCGAAGGGGTCATTCATTTGCGGTTGATCGCGTATGATCCGGACGGACTCCGCCTGGATGCGACCAGTTCGAGCAGTACGAATATGCATCCGAATTACCGCATCCTGCGGCTCGACTCTTCGGGCAGGACGATCGGCCTGGTCAGTTCGGCCTTGGGGATTGCGGATGCCAATGTGATCCTGCGGCCGGACCCGGTTGATCCCTTCAGACAGGAGACGCGCTTCTTGTTCACCAGCAACGCCCTGCCTGATTATGTCGAATTGGAGCTCGGCGTCCTCGACCCCGCGACTTTGAAACAGTACCGATCCCTGCTCGACTCGCCCAAGACAGCCGAGTCGTTCCTGAAAAACCAGGCGGGAAAGGTGCACTTGTTCCGCCAGCGCATTCCCATCCGGACCGCTTTGCCATGAAACGCAACTTTGAACCAGCCGCGGCGCAGCCATCCTGGCGGCGCGTTCGAGTGGCCGCACGCCTTTCAAAGTGTCTGGCCGATGTTTCGGCCCAGGCGAATGCAGCCAGGCTGCCGGAACGCGGCGTTGCCCTGATCATCACGCTCATCATGCTGGCGCTGGTCACCTTTATGGCGGTGGTGTTCCTCGGTATTAGCCGCCGGGAACGGGCGTCCGTCACCGTCACAGGCGATATCCTCAGCGCGCGGATGATGGCCGATGCGGCGCTGGCTCGGGCGCAATCCGAGATTGCGGCTCGCGTCCTGGCAAGCTCGAACCTGCATGCCTATGACCTGATCGTTTCCACGAACTATTCCAGTCCCGCCGGATTCCAGCCGAACAACACGAATGCTTACAATGTGAACTACGAGCGGCGCCGGGACGGCTCTCTGACACGTGTTTCACAGCGAGATTGGGTGCAGAACATCGCGAATCTGCAGTATGATCCACGTCCGCCGGTCGTCTTTTCGACGAACCTGACGGGGTTACGGACCAATGATTTCCGATTCTTCCTGGACCTGAATCGGAACGGGCTCTTCGAGCCGACAGGGCTTTTGGCGACCAACGTCAACCGGCGGGAGCCGATCACCACGAACTTTTACGTGGGCGATCCGCAATGGATTGGCGTGCTCGAGCATCCGGACCGCCCGCATTCGGAGACCAACCGATTTATCGGGCGCTACGCGTTTGTCGTTTTGCCGGCGGGAAAGAGCCTGGACCTGAATACCCTTCATAACGCGTCCAAGCGCTTTCCGATGACTCCCAACGATAACAGGGACGGTTTCTTTCGGAATCAGGGTGTTGGGCCATGGGAGATCAACCTGGCCGGCTTTTTTGCCACCCTGAACACGAATGTCAATGCCTGGTATGGGCCAGGATCGATCTACCATTACTTCGCGAATCCAGGCACGTTCAATACCGGGATCGCGTTCGACGACGCGGAAGCGATCTTGCGCCATCGGTACGAGGGTGATTTCCAGAGGCTGTTGTCTGCACGGGCACTTTTTCCTCCCGCTGGAGTGAACCAGTTCGGAACCAACCTGATCGACTATTACTCGGATGGCCCGCTGGCCCCCAGTGCCGCGCCGGACAACCCGAATCTCCCTTGGGCGGGAAGCTACAATCCGAACGGGTACTATGATATTCAGGATCTGTTCAGTGCGGGAAAGACAAGCCCGCAGTTTATCAATCGCCTGACGAACAATGCCGGGGCGGCAACTGGCACCGTCTATGACCGCTACACGTTTTACCGGTTGCTGGCGCAGATGGGGACCGACTCGTTCCCGGCGGAGTCGAATCGGGTTTACTTCTCCGATTATCGCCGATACCCGACGAACCGTTTGCATTTGCACTTCCAGAACCCGGTGCCCAACGGGCAGACGAATTTCGTCCCGTGGACGCCGGTCGGGTTCTTCACCAACGCGGCGGACCGGCTCTTAAGAGCGAGCGTGGAGCCGATGGTTCTCACGAACGGCACGCGGCGCATGACCAATTTTGTGCTTGGGCCGATGCCAGTGCGGAATGTCTTTTCCGTGACGAACATTCAGTTGATCCATCGCGAGGCCGGGCGGCTGGGGAGCGCGCTGCCGCATAATGTGACGAACAACGAGTATTCGTCGGCGGTGCATCGATTGCTGCAGGTGGCGGCTAATGTCCATGATGCAACCACGGTGCGGCGGTTGAATACGACGAACGATTATCCATCAGTCTTTCGCCCGATCTACTTAAGGACCGCGACGAACGTCAGCATCTGCGGCTTTATCGAGGAAACGAACGTGGTGTTCCTCAATTTTCCAATGATGACCCTCGAGCAGGCTTTGACCACCAATGCGAACGCTTTTCCCTTGGACGTTCCAGTGGCGGGCGTGAGACTCGAGGGAGTGCCCTTGGTAATCGGCGCGAAGAAGGGATACCCCAATTTCAACAAATTCGTCGTCCAGACCATGGCGGAGGTCAGCCGGCGCCTAGAGATTTGGAAAGACGATCCCATGGGGCGGCCAGTCGGGACCAACCAGATGTATGTCATTGGAGTTTCGAACCGGTTTGGGATTGAGGGCTGGAACTCGTACCAAAGAGACTTTCAACGGAATCTGGAACTGCGAGTGGCGGGCCAATCCTTGTTCGCGTTTCACCATCGCCGGGAGGATTCCGGCGTGGAGTACCTGCCGCACTTCGACGGTTACGGGTTCACCAACGCGATGACTATGACGATCTGGCCTGGATCGACGAATACAACCGGCCAGAGCAGTTACATCATCCCGGTGGAGACGAATATGACCCGGCTGCAGCCGTCCGCTTACCAGGCCAGTACCGGGCGATTGCTCCCCTTTACGACGAACACGTTCGAACGGAGTTTTCGCGTGCCGCAGTGGTTCGTGCGTATCACCAACCGGCTCCAGTATGTGCTGATTGACAGGAGCGCTCGCCCGGTGCCACGGATTATTGATTATGTCAGCCTTGACAGACTGGTCACCGAAATCGATCTGAGCCGGGGGCTCAGAGGTGATACGAACGCGGCGGGCGGCGGCATCTTCAGCGATGCCAGCCGTGGCGGCCGCGGCGGGACAGTGGCCGCACTGGGCGCGGGCGATATGTGGGATCCAGCCCGGCCGGACGGCAATGTCGAATCCCCCCCGCAAGGCGTGATCAACCAGATTAGTGTTGCCATTGGTGTTCCCTACACGGGCGAAGGCACCTGGCGCAGTGCCAATGGGCAACTGGCGGAAAAGGAGAGCGCCATTCAGCAGTTCAAGGAGTTTCTGACCGGCCGGCTCACCAACCTGACCTGGCAGGTTCCCTTCACGCCATCGCGCCGTCTTTACCAGAGGTCCGCCTGGGAAGCGAATGATCCTCTGGTGCATTACACCGCCGAAGATCTGACCGAGCCGATTGTGCCGGGAACAACGAATTTGCTCGTCCGGCCATTGGAAGGGACGGAAAACGCCATCCGGATCTTTGTCCAGAACGACGCTGCATTGCGCCAGTTGAGTCCGCGGTACCGGCCTTGGGGCGGCAATCCGAACAAAGACCCGAGCAACGATCTCACGGCGTATGCGGTGACGATGAAGGATCCGCTCGTCCGGAGTTCGGACGATTGGGCTTTCCCGACCAACAAGTTTGCGAACCTGGGGATGCTCGGGCGCGTCCATCGCGGCACGCCATGGCAAACCCTTTACCTGAAGTCCGGCTTGGATCCGAGGAATGGGAAGGCAGTCGACCTTAAGTCATGGGCGGAATGGTCCGGCAACGCTGGCACCCACCCGACCAACGATTGGAAGGTGTTTGAGTTGTTTCAAACCGCTCTTAGTGCCAACGCCAATCGCGGCTTGCTGTCGGTGAACCAGACGAACATGGCGGCTTGGTCCGCGGTTCTGAGTGGGGTCACCGTGCTCACGAATACGTCGCCGGACGGTGCGATCGGCACCGGTCGCAGGCCGCAAATGCAGGAAATTGTCATTCAACCGAATTCGCCTCAACTAATCCGGATCGTCGACGGGATCAAACGGTGGCGCGCCGCGCACCCGTATGGCGTGTTCCACCACCTGGGCGATGTGCTCTCGGCACCGGAGTTGACCGTCCAGTCGCCTTTCCTGAATTGGCAGAGCCGCCGCCAGTATGAGAACGGGATTGATGATGCAGCTTATGAGCGAATCCCCCAGCAGATCCTTTCGCTTTTGCAGATCGACGAACCGCGCGTCGTGGTGTATGCGTTTGGCCAATCCCTTAAGCCCGCGGATCGTTCGCTGGTGACAATCGGAACTGTCAACCCTCCCATCTTCAATCTCTGCACGAACTATCAGGTGACCGGAGAATTCGCGAGCAAAACGGTGCTGCGCCTGGACGAACTGCCCTTGGACCCGCCGACGCGCGTCCCCGGCGTTTCCGTCGCGGTCTGGGGACAGAATTCCGGTTGGGTCATCGCGCGAGGTGCGCTCAACCCGGATCCGACAATGCCGGTCATTCAGAAGCTGCGCGCGGTCGTGGAGAGTTACACACCGCTGCAAATCGAATAGCCTCCCATGGATCGATGGACAACGCGTGGAACTGGGACGCTCTCCCGCATGGCGCACCGCCTTCCTCCTTGCGAGTGGCAGGGTGGAAATGGAAGGATAGCGGCCACGACGCCAGGACTTCGCAGCGGGACGTCCCGGGCGAAAGCGGGCCGGGAGGGGAGAACGGAGGCGGGGATCTGCGGAGAGCTGTAATTTATGCGATTTGAAAGTCGAACGTGGTTCATCCTGAGCTTGCTCCTTTTTGCCGCAGCGATCTTCTTTTGGAGGCGCGGCAACGAGTACCAGCTGCGCAAGAATCAATCAGTTCCCCCAGCGTCAGAGCAGCAAGCCGCAACCAATCCAGCCGGTGCGGTCAATGCGTCCGGGCCAGCGCCGTTCAAGCTGCTGAGTCAGGCGGCCAACCTGCCAGCTGCTCCTGCCAGCGCGGTTTCGGCGACTGCGTCAAGCCCCGAGCTTTCAACCAATCGGTTCCCGCTGCGCGTGAGCAACACGGCACGGCCAATGCGCGAACTGATGCGCCTGGAAACGGCGCTGCTCTTGCGCAATGCGTCCATCGACACGGCGGAGAGGGTGGTTCTCCCGATTCCAGAGCACCTCCGCGCCGAAGGCGAGCCGGGGAGTTTCATCGTGCAGGCGCGAGGGCCTATCGGGGAGGCATTTCGGGACCGGTTGCGTGAGGCGGGGGCTGACATTGTCTCGTACCTGCCGAATAACGCTTTTCTGGTTCAGTTATCCGCGGACGGAGCCGCCCGGTTGGCAGCGTCTCCTGAAACGCAGGCGGTCCTTCCGTTTGAGCCGTACTACAAGCTGGATGCCAAGCTTCTTCCCAAGGCCGTGGACCAGGAACCGCTGGAAGCAGACGAGTATCTGCGCGTCACCGCTTTTCCTGGCCAAGGTGAAGCCCTGGCCCAATCCGTCTCCGCGTTGGGGGGGGAAGTGCTGGGCGAGGAGCGCAGCCCGTTCGGAATTCAATTGTTGGTGAAGCCGGCTCCAGAGACCCTTCCCGACATAGCCAGACTCGCGTCGGCGCACATCGTTGAACTTTATTACAAGCGGGAATTGCTGACTGATCTTGCCCGCGTCTTGACGGGGGTAGCGACGAGCGGGACGGCTGAGACCAACTACCTCGACCTCACCGGCGCCAACGTCATGGTCAACGTGAACGACGGCGGAGTCGAACGTGACCACCCGGATCTGGTCGGACGCGTCTTTGGCGACACCCCCGATGCGACCGAGGACCCCTTTGCCCACGGAACGCATGTTGCCGGCATCATCGCGGGCAGCGGCGCGCAGTCGGACTCGGTCTCTGTTGTTCCACCTGGCTCCGAGACGAACGCGCTTTTCCGGGGCATTGCTCCCGAAGCGGAGATATTTTCAATGCCGTTTCAAGCCTTTCCTGAGGTGAATCGTTTCCTGAACGAGGCCTATCTGCAGGAAACTGCCGCACGAACCAATGCCGCCATGTCAAAACGCCCGAACGGGCCGATGATTTCCAACAACAGCTGGGCCTACGTCGGTGTGAATGAGTACGATTCGTCGTCGGCGCGGTTCGACGAGGCGGTGCGCGACGCGGTGCGCGACGGCACGAACAGCGCGGGCGTTCAGCCGATGATTTTCATATTTGCAGCAGGGAATTCCGGTGATGGCACTGACCAGGGGGAGGGGGGGGAAGCGAATAGCATTCCTTCTCCAGCGAACGCGAAGAACGTCATAACCGTCGGCGCGCTGGAAAGCTTTCGGTTTATCACCAATGCGGTTCTGGTGACGAATGAACTGGACGGCAGCGTGTTTACCAACACGCTCTTTCTGGGTGTCACTGATAGCTTTGATCAAGTCGCCGCCTACTCGAGCCGCGGCAATATCGGGATTGGGGTCGAAGGCGAATTCGGACGATTCAAGCCGGACGTGGTTGCGCCCGGGACCTTCCTCCTGGCTCCTCGCGCCAGCACCTGGAGCCTCGAGAGCGAGTTCGATACGAACTCGGTGGAGTACACGATTCTCAAAGAGCTCAACGATCCGCTCGCGCCGCACTACCGGTACGAGACGGGCACCAGCCAGGCGGCGCCGGTCGTTTCCGGGTTGCTGGCATTGATGCAGGAGTTTTTTGAACAAAGGCTCCCGGCCGGCTTGCGGCAGACTAATAGCCCGGCGCTGATGAAGGCGCTGTTGATTAACGGTTCGCGTTCGGTGAACCCGCTTTACAGCCTTCAGGTGCAAAGCTCCATCAACTACCAGGGCTGGGGCCTTCCAGATCTTCGTAACATCGTTGCGCCGACGATGCTCAACCGGCCGCAGTCTGAATGGCCGGTGCGCTCCTTCGATCAATCTCCCACCAACGCGCTGGCGACTGGCGAGTCCAGGTCCTGGACGGTCAACATCTCGACCAATGCGGAGCTCCTTCCGTTCCGTGTGACCTTGGTTTGGACGGATCCTCCGGGCAATCCGAACGCCGGGATCAAGCTGGTCAACGACCTCGACCTGGTCGTGTCCAACACGGTTTCGGGCCAGGTTTATTACGGAAACGACATTCGCCCAAATAGCGACTTCACGCATGGCAGTGCGCCGGAGGAGGTGCCGTCGCTGGATATCGTCAATAACGTGGAGAACGTGATCCTCCGCGAAGCTGGCAGCACCAATTTCGTCATCAGCGTCATCGCCAGGCGCGTGAATGTCGCGGCGAACTCGGCTTACAACGCCGCGACGGGTGACCCGAATGACGTGGTGCAGGACTACGCGCTCGTCATCGCGTGCGGTGATTCAACGATCACCAACGCCTTTACAGTTGCTCCGATGGCGCCGCCTCCGCCTCTCACGGCAGTTCCTGTGGTGATGACCAACGGTCTTCCGCTTTTGAATCAGCGGGTGGGCGCTAACCCCGCGCTCCTGAATGCTCGGCACGGATTGAGCAACCAATGGAGGTTCTACGTCTTCACGAACCTCTATATCACGAACGATTTTACCACGATGACCAACGGGACGAATGTGGCCTTCATCACGTTCTTCCCACCCAACGCGGCTGCCCCGCGCAACGAGTCCGCCGATATCGACCTTTACGTCTCCAAAGATCCCGGCTTGGTTCAGTTGGACAGAGGCGCCGTGGATACGGCCTGGCAGTCGGTTA
>CAZODO010000045.1:0-46783 GCA_964578605.1 uncultured Verrucomicrobiota bacterium
TGCGCTGACAATCGCGCGCACGGGCGCTGCATCGGCGGTGGGTCCGTGATGTCGCCGGTATCCGGCCGAGGTCCTTTTCTACAGCCACGACAACACTCGGCCACGACCTGCCTCGGACCTGCCTGCCACTACGGAGGCACTACGGAGACACTACGGAGACATCTGCGCAGCTCCGCTTTGCGGGTTCCGCACCTTCGTCGTAACAGGCGGTGCGAACTCGAACGATGCCCAAGAACCGATTGGCAGAGCCGGCCATTGGGTTGAGAATTCCTGTCGATTCAGCGTTGACGGACGCTGCACGGAGGAATAAAGAAGATTAGCGTTACCCCACGCAGTATATCGTTGGAATAAGAGCGTTAAGAACACCTTGCACACGATGAACATCCTCTCTAGCAGACTCCGCCTCCTGATGTTGACAGCGGCGCTAGCGGCGTTGCCATATGCCAACAGGGCCGGGATCTACAGTTTTGCAGAGTACGGTGGACTCCCGGATAATGCCGCCATCGACATCAACCAACTCCCGCAAGGCAACCCCGACGGGACCACCGCCAGTTGGGTAGGATTCCAACTGCACACAACGGCGGGCGACGATCCCATGAGCGTTTTCCCAACCGGAGATCAGGCGGTCCTCTCCTTTTCTCCGCCCGTGACGGTTCAATCGATAAACGCTTACGACACCGAGTGGGGCGATCCCATGACGGTCATTGGCAAACTGCATGGACTGGAAGTCTGGCGGCACCCTTCGCCTGGCGATGGCACCTGGGCGCGCATCACGACGGGTGCGGGCAAGGAAGTGGACCAGGTCGTCTTCGTCGGGAAGTTCAATCACTACGACAACATCGAAGTGGAAGCGGCGCCGGATTCGGACTTCGACAGCTACACCGATGCGGACGAGATCGCGACGGGTTACGACCCGAACAACTTCGACAGTAATCCCGGATCGATGCCCCTGGCGGATTCGGTCGCTCAGTTTGGCGGTGTCCAGGGTGATTTCGACTGGTACTACGGGATTCGCAATTATTCCAAAGACGGCGGCGGACCCAATTATGATCCTGAAACGGGCTTCATACCGTTCACGGAGGAGATGTGGACCGGCAGCCTGTGGGATATCGACTCTGGAAGCGCCGCGCCCTGGACGGTGCTGGGCGTGCGGGACCTGCATCCCAATGCCGGCACGGGAGACACGCATTGGCCCATCCGCCGTTGGGTGGCCAACCAGATTGCGCACGTCACTCCCCTGGCCTTCCGCTGGCATGCCCATCACGCCAACGTGACCTGTGGCGGGGACGGAATCACGGGAGCGCTCTATCGCAACGGGCAACTCCTCGATAGCGCGGTCATTCCTGGGCCTGATGCGGTGGGCGTCACTCGAACCTACTATGTGAACGCCGCGCCGGGCGACCGCTTTGACCTCGTTCTGAGCGCCAAAGGCACCGAAGAGATCGAGGCAGACGGTTGCGACGGATCTCAGAACTGGCTGCTCGTCAACCAGACGATCCCTGACTCGCCGCTTCAACCGGATGGCTCGTTCTTCGTGCCTGTGGGCACAGGCGACACCGACGGTGACGAGATTCCCGATGTGTGGGAAGAAAGTTACTTTCCCAACGATCTCACGAAGCTTTCGCGCACGGGTGATTCCGACCAGGACGGCTTGAACGACCTTGGCGAATACCAGCGCAGCAGCGATCCGACCAAACCAGACACCGACGGCGACGGTTTAGGCGACGCGGTCGAAACCAAGACCGGCGTCTACGTGAGCAAGACGGACACCGGCAGCCATCCCGCCAAGACCGATTCGGACGGGGATGGCCTCCCGGACGCGGCTGAGGTGAACCGGACTCCACCGACCAACCCGAACAAAGCGGATTCGGACGGAGACGGTTTCTCTGACTCCGCCGAAATCGGCTGGGGAACCAGCCCGACCGACGCCAAGGACGATCCAACGACCTTCGTCATTGCCAATTCGGAGAAGGAATTCTCCGGCGTTCAGGGCCGGAACGGATGGTTCAGTGGATACCGGGTTTTCGATCCAACCTCCGGAGCGACAAACTACAACGCCAGCTCGGATTTCATCCCCTTCCCGGGCGGGGAGGGCATGGGCGAGTGGGACGGCTACACGCAGACTTGGAGCGGCGCGCAATGGGATCTGAATACCGACGCTGCGGCGCCGTGGACGGAAATAGCTTCGCTGGCGGTTCATCCTAACGGGACAAACAACGCGGGTGAGATTGGCGGGGTTGCCGATCCCACCATCGAACACTGGCCCGTGCGCCGGTGGGTGGCGACCGAATTGACCAAGGAAACCGCGGTTACGATCGTTTGGTCGGCCAAGAAACAGAATACGGGCGGTGGCGACGGCGTCTCCGGTTACCTTTTCATCAACGGCAACCTGGTGGATTCAAAATCCATCGCAGGCACGGACAACGTGGGGGAGATTCGGCGGTACGGCGCCACTCTCAAGCCCAATGATATTGTGGATTTGGCCTTGGGACCGAACGCAACGGACGGTTGGGACGGTTCCCAAACGTGGCTCTGGATTGATGGGAGAGCCCTGGTCCAAACGACCCCCACGCTGAGCGTGACGCGCTCCGTCGCGGGCATCACTCTGACGTTCACCGGGACCTTGCAGTCCGCCGACAAAGTGGAAGGCGCTTACACGGACGTCAACGCCACAAGCCCTCTGAGCGTGCCGTTCTCGGACGGTTCGGCCAGGTTCTATCGCGCAAAGGGCAAGTAACTGGTCTCGTCGCTGCCAGAGCGGATAAGAGCGACTTCGGTGCTGACATTGGGGCGGTGTCGCGTACAGTCTGGGCTTTATGGAAGTCACGCCGATCCCGCCCGGCTGGTTGCTGGCTTGCTATTGCGCGCTGATCCTGCTGGCGTCGCTGGCAGGCGGCTGGATGCCGCTTTACATCCGCCTGACACACACCCGAATGCAGGTGGCGACCAGCTTCGTGGCAGGGATGATGCTGGGGGTGGCGGTGTTGCATTTATTGCCGCATGCCTGGCACCAACTGGACTCGATTGATCGCGCCGTCTGGTGGTTGTTGGGCGGGTTTCTCGGGATGTTCTTCATCCAGCGCTTCTTTCATTTTCATCATCACGATGTGCCGGAAGAGGATCCTGAGCGGCTGGGGCATGCTTGCTCGCACCCGGATCATCACGGGCACGCCCATGAGCGTTCGCTGGCCCATCAATCCGCCAGCCAACTCTCCTGGGGTGGCGCCGCTCTGGGCCTGACCTTGCACAGCTTGATCGACGGAATTGCGCTCGCCGCCAGCGTCACGGCCGAATCGAGTCATCCGGAGGCGAAGTGGCTGTTTGGCCTGGGCACCTTTATGGTGATCATTCTGCACAAGCCGTTTGACGCCATGGCGATCGGCACCCTGATGGCCGCAGGGGGCTGGTCCCGAGGTTCGCGACACCTGGTGAACTTCACGTTCGCACTTGCCATCCCGCTGGGTGTCGCGGGGTTCTATCTTGGCGCCGCGCAGTTCGCGGGCAGTGCCGGGCATTTCGTCGGCGCGGCATTGGCCTTCTCTGCGGGCACATTCCTGTGTATCGCAGCGAGCGACCTGCTTCCGGAACTCCAGTTTCATTCGCACGATCGGGGCAAGCTTTCGCTGGCGCTTATCGCGGGCCTGGCCTTCGCGGCTCTGCTGGGGAAGATCGAAGGGGCCGGGCACGGTCACGACCACGACCACGAGCCCGAAACCCACGCTGAACAGCCGGCCTCTCCAGAGGCGCACCCGTGACCCCTTGAATGCGGCTCCAATCAAGGCTTTCCTTCGGGCACGCAGTGGCGAGAGAGGGCATACAAAATGACGTCGTTTCCGGCTGGGTTGAAGAATGCGTTCGTCTTCGCCTTGTTCAATGCGCTCTCCTTCCAGATTGTCCTCGGGAGCCCCATGGTCCTTTACGCGAAGCATCTCGACGCGAGCGCCACGGTGCTGGGGATCATCACCGGAATGATGCCGCTCCTGGTGATTTTTCAGATACCGGCGGCCAACCATATCGATAGACTTGGTTATAAGCAGTTCGTCTTCGCCGGATGGGGCGCGCGCGTGTCGGTCATCTTTATCATGGCGATGGTCCCGCTCACAGTCGGATTCCTGAACACCACGTCCCGGCTTGCGCTGATGCTGATGTTGCTCTTTGCGTTCAATCTCTCACGCGGCATCTCAAGCAGCGCCTGGCTGCCTTGGCTCACATCGCTGGTGCCCGCCGATATCCGCGGCAAGTACCTCGCCCGCGAAGCGGCTTGGGTCAATTTCGGGAGCTTCCTGACACTCGCGTTCTCGGCAGTCTGCCTGGGACGCCATCCGGCGTCGTGGCAGTTTGCGGTGGTTTTCGCGTTCAGTGCGCTCGCCGGCGCCGTGAGCCTGGCGTTCCTCAAACGCATTCCCGACGTGGAAGTCCCCGAGCGCGCCCGCGTCTCGCGCACGCCAGTGCCCTTCCTGGAAATGGCGCGATACGCGCCGTTCAGGAAGCTGCTCTGGATGCTTTTGGGATGGTCGGTGGCCTACGGCGGGATGACGACGTTCACCGTGGCGTTCCTCAAGGTCCAAACACCCTGGGCAGACCGCGAGATCCTGCTGGTGGCTTCAACCGCCTTTCTCGGGGGACTCGGAAGCCTGTCTTTCCTGGGGTCGCGCATGGACCGGCTGGGCAGCAGGCCTGTCCTGATCCTGTCGTTTGTGGCGTGGGTGGCCATCGCGATCGGCTGGGGGTTGGTCGCGGGCCGGACGCTGGCTCCGGGCGCAGGGCTGATCATCGTTCTGCAAATGGCGATGGGATTGTTCGCGGCGCTGGTCAGCATGGCCAACACCCGGCTCGCCATGGCCATCATCCCCTCGATGGGCCGAAGCCATTTCTTCGCGATTTACTCCGTGGTGCTAAACGTGACCCTCGGGCTGGCGCCCATCGGTTGGGGATTGCTGATCGACGCTCTCAACCCTCTTGCCGTCCGGTGGAGTGGGTTCGAGTGGAACCGTTACAGCGTGTTCTTCCTGGCTGTGGCGCTCGCGTTTGTGGCGACGCTCGCATTGGCGCGGCGCCTGGAAGAGCCCGCGGCGCTTCGCACCGACGAATTGCTCCGCGAAATCCTTATCCAGTCGCCGCAGCGCTTTTGGCTGCGGTTCTGGCCACGCGCTTAGCCTCGTCCAATCGGCTACAGCACGGCCGGGACCAGCCAATAGACAATCGCCACGACCGCCCCGATACTGAACAGATCCAGCACCAGCCCATGCCGGACCATCTTGAGAAGGGGGACGCATCCGGACCCGTAAACCACGGCATTCGGCGGCGTGGAGACCGGCAGCATGAACGCCAGGGAAGCGCTCAAACACACCGCAATGACCGGCTGCATTGGATCAACGCCAGCCGCCTGGGAAATGGCGATGGCGACCGGCACAACCATGCTCGCGGTGGCGGTATTGGAGGTCGTTTCCGTGAGCAAGACCGCGATGATGCTGAAGAGCACAATCAGCGTGAAGGCTGTGTTGGCATGCATCCAGGTCGCCAGCCCCGATCCGATCCACTTTGCGAGCCCGGTGGCGAACATGGCCTCGCCCATGGCCAACCCCCCGCCAAAGAGCATGATGGTGCCCCAATCGATATTCCCAGCCTGGCGCCAGGAAAGGGTAAATTGACCGCGCGGCCAATCCACCGGCAACACGAAGAGCAGTCCAGCGCCCAGCAGAGCGCAGACGCCTTCCGGCAGATGCGTGTTCAGCCAGAGATAACCAGCCGATTTGACTCCGGCCGCCGTCGCCAAAATGCCGGGGAGCAACCAGAGCGACACCGTCACGGCAAACGCTGCCAGCACATTGCGTTCGCCGCGGCTCAAGGGTCCCAATTGCGCTTTCTCCCGCTGAATCCAGTCCATGCTCTTTCCGAGCAACCCGGGTTCAGCGCGGCAGACGCGGTTGAGGTAAAACGTCAGGAAAATCAGCGTCACCACCGCCAAAGGCACGCCAAACGCCATCCATTGAAAGAAGGTCAATTCGCGCCCCAGAGTCTTCTCGACAAAGCCGATGCCTATAAGATTGGGCGGGGTCCCCACAGGGGTCGCCATGCCGCCGATAGATGCGGCGAATGCCGTGACCAGCATCAGGCCCACCGAGTAGTCCAAGCCGGCGATGTTCACCTCACGCCCTGCGATCTCCGATTTCCGGCGGGCCATTTCCGAAAGAATGGCCAAGGCAATGGGGAACATCATGGCTGCAGCCGTGGTGTTCGAGATCCACATGGACAATGCAGCCGTCGCAGCGCCAAAGGCCATCAGCACGCGCGCGGGGCTTCGCGCTACCGCTCGTATCCCCAGAATCGTGAACGCGATGCGGCGGTTCAAACCATGGCGAAGCATGGCTTCCGCGAGCAGGAAGCTCCCCAGAATAGGGTTGCCAAAACTGCGGAACACCTCCTTTTCGCCCATCACTCCGCAAAGGACACACAAGGCCGGGGCAAACAGGGCCGTCACGGGAAGCGGGATGGCTTCGCTGATCCACAGCGTGATCACAAGCCCGAACACGGCGAACAACCGGTGCGCCGGCGGCTCGAGACCGGGAAAAGGCGTGAACCACAGCAAGGCAAAGACGACCGGAGCCGCGAAGAGCCCGCCGCGCCTCCGCCACCATTCAAAGCGTTCCTCGGCCGCGCTCAGCCGGGGAGCGGGCAATTCCGAGGCTGAGCTCGGAGGTTCGGATTTGGGCGTCGCTGTTGTTTGCATCCGCTCGGGGCCGCGTGAGGGGGCGGGGAACCTCTGATGCCCTGCCCGGCCGCTCACGTGCCGGGTGCGAGAGTAACTGCGCGAGCGGTTCACTCCAATCCGAAACGTGTCGTTTTCGGCGCTAAGGCTGCTTTTGAGGGCGGGCGATATAGAACCGGTGCGGATAGGCCGCCGCATCCGAATCCATGACGATTCTCGATTCCTGGTTCGCCGGCACACGGGCCAGAAGCGTCCAATCCAGAAGATTCGTCGAGACCCACACTTCTGCGTCGCTCTTCCCGGCAGGCAAGACCAGTTGCACCTCGCCTTCCGGCAGCATAGCGACGCTTTCGATCTGGATGCGCTCTTCCGGCAGGGTGGTGGCGACCTCGAGCGTGACCTTGCCTTCTTTGCTGTAGGTCTGGCCATCCCAGGCCTTATAAGTGAATGAGTCGTTCCCCAGGAAGCCGGCCTTGGGAAGGTAAACGAACTGCGTGCCTAAGCCATACAAGAGGCCATTCTTCGGCCCCTTGAGGATCGGGCATTGGAGCAGATCTCCGTCGGGGTCCTGCACAGCGAGGTCGAGCGTCGTGGCAATATCCCTGAGAACGACCACGTGCTGATCGGCGCTTTCAGCCGGGTGATTGGCGGTATCGATCGTGATCGTGACAGTGCCGATATTGCTTTCGAACTCCCCGTCATCCGCCATGAACGTGAATCGGTCCGATCCGACGAAGTTGGCGTTGGGCGAATAAAGGAGCACTCCGCCCTTCCCCGTCAACTTGCCGTTCTTGGGCCGGGTGACCAGATGAAAATTGAGCGGGTTGGACTCGGGATCGGAGGCCTGCAACGTGATAGTCGCAGGTGTGTTCACCAGGGTGCGGGCGGTGAAATCCTGGGCCGAAGGCGCCGAATTCTGGTCCGTGACCTTGATATTGACCATCGCTGCGCGGCTGAAATCCGTGCCGTCCCAGGCTTTGAACGTGAAGTGGTCCTGGCCCAGAAAGCCCGGCATCGGCGAGTAGACATAATTGGTGCCTGTCCCGGTCAAGGTCCCGTGATGAGGCTGGTCTTCGATCGAGCAGGTCAGCAGATCCTCATCCAGGTCCGTCGCTGCGAGATGCACTTCCACAGGCTGGCCAACCTTGGTGACCAGGGAAGCGTCTTCGACCTCCGGCGGGTTATTGGCATCCAAGACCGTGAACCGGATCGTAGCGATTGGCCCGTCGTCTTTACCGTCGTTCGCCCGATAAGTGAGGCTATCGGTGCCCGAAAAGCCATTGGTCGGGTAGTAAGTCGCGACCTGCGGGTAGTTCCACAACGTGCCGTGCTTCGGGCTGTCCACCACGTCAAAGGTGAAGGTGGTGTCGTCCGGATCCAACGCCAAAAAGGTGAGGTCTTGCGAAGCATTTCGATTTAGGATGAACTCCTGATTCTGGGCTACAGGAAGATCATTCACGGGTTTGACGATCACCGAGACCGTGCCCTGGCTGGTTCCTCCCGATCCGTCGCTGACGACATAGGTGAACTCGTCCGTCCCGTAGAAATCCTGTTTGGGCCTATACCGCCAGGTGTCGGCGTCTACTGCAGCCACCCACCCGTTCGCGGGTTCGCCAACCTCGATCACTTGGAGCGGGTCGCCATCCGCGTCGCTGTCGTTCGCGAGCAACCGCAATTCTCCAGGGGTATCCTCGTCAATGACGACGTTATCCGGGTTGGCCACGGGCGGGTCCTGAACCGGCAATAGGTTGACCGTGACCACGCCCAGAGCCATTCCGCCCCGGCCATTGACTAGCAGATAGGTGAACGTGTCGGTTCCATTCGCGTCAGGGTCAGGGACATAACGGACCCCTCCTTCCGGCATCAGAGCGGCCGTTCCGAGCCCCGGCCTGCTCAGGCTGGCCACGCTCAAGCTGCCCTGTTCCGCATCAGTATCGTTGGCCAGGACATCAACATAAACCGCCAAATCCTCCGAGGTCTGAACCGTGTCTGGCGCCGCCCTGGGCGCCAGATACCCCGGCCGAACCTCGAAGAATACGCTCGCCTCAGCCTCCGCCCCTGCGGGGTCGCGCGCCACAAACCGGATGCGCTCCTTGCCGGTCCATCCCGGTCCCGGCGCCTGGACGATCGCCACCCGCTTTTGCGTGATCGTCACCAAGAGCTCCCCGCTGCCCGAGGCCGACCAGGCCATCTGCCTGGGCGCGTGATCGGGATCCTCGATGTACTGGTCCAGCTCGATCGGAAAGAAGCTTGAGCCCGGCGCCACAACCTGGTCGGGAATCGTGGCAAGGACCGGCGGTTGGTTCACACGCTCGGGCGCGGGCGAATAACCGGTGCGTTGCGCGTTCTTCTGAAACGCGGGCCAGGGAGCCTGCGCGGGCGAGAACGGGCTATCCAGTTCCCAAACATAAAGGCTGCTGCGGTTCTTGCGCACGGATTTCTCGGCGGGAGGCAAATACGTCCGGTCTTGAATGGACGCGGCGATGATATCCAGCTTCCCGTTGCCGTCGATATCGGCCAGCACCGGGGGTGCCGCTTTGTGCCAAGTGCCGCCGGAAGACTCCATAACCAGGGAGCCGGGCAACGGGTTGCGCGTGAGGGGAATCGGGTTCCCGGCGGCATTCCACGCCCGGATGCCGCCCGCCTGCGACATATCTCCGTCGCTCTGAACCAACCCCATAAACCCCGGCGACGACATGACGACGTCCGGGCGCCCATCTCCATCCACATCGCCAAGAACGGTGCTGGATTTAAGGGACGAATTGTTGACCGGCCCGACCGGCCAGCCCGGCACTTCAAACCCGTCGCGCCGGAGCAAATGGATCCGTCCCGACTTCCCGCTGGGCAAACTGATCTCCAGCGATCCGTCGCCATCCAGGTCTCCCAAGGCCGGTGCCACCGAGAACGACTCTTCGACCAGCGCCGGCCAGCCCGGGAGCGGCTTCCCATCCACCCCAAAAGCGTGCACGCCCCCGCGCTTCGCGCCGTCGAGATCGAAGGCGGAAACGATCACCTCGTTGGTTCCGTTTGCGTCCAGGTCGCCAATCACGGGCGAAGCCACGAGGGTGCCCTGGGTGATCGCCGTCCAGAGCGGGCCGAAAGCGTTTTCAAGCTTGTAGACCGCCAAGGTCTCGCACCCGTAAACGGCCGCGATCTCCAGATCTGGCGCATCGTCCAGGTTGCCCACGGCGGGCAGCATTCGCACAGTGTCAACCTCTGAGTCGCACGCTGGAACCTCCCATCGGCGCACGAGCTGACCTTCATGATCGTAGACCACCAACTGCCGAAACTTGGCGCTGCCGCGGCTGACCGTTTCCAAGGAGTATCCGATCAACTCTTTGCGTCCGTCACCCTCGAGATCCGCCAGCACCTTGCCCAATCCGCCTGCGTCCAGCGAAACCGGCCATTGCCCTGCCACCGGGCTGCCATCGTGACGAAAGGCGAACAGACGCCCGTCGCCGCCCACATCGACAAACACCTCCAGGAACCCGTCCCCGTCGATGTCGCCCGCCACCGGGATATCCGCATAAGGTGTCCCGGCGTCTAACTCCTTTGCCCACCTTAAGGACCCGTCATAGGCGTAAACCAGAAGCCTGGCCGGCCTGCCATCGCTATTGCCGTGATCCACCACCACGATTTCGTCGAAACCGTCCTGGTCCAAGTCCGCCACCGCCAGGTCCCGCCAGTCCTCCGGGGGATAAGTGCCCGCAATCGGCAGATACTGCGGCCAGCCCGGCCGGAGGTGGCTATCCAGGTAAACCAGCCGGGTGATGAACTCCGTCGCGGTTCCGCCCGCCGCGGTCGCCATTAGCTTCAAGGTGTAAAACCGATCCGGCACCACCGCCGAGGTATCCCAATAGGCCAGCACCCCATCCCGCACCTGGGCTGTTCCGCCAGAGACGAGTTCCATGCCCGCGGCAGACCAGCTTTTCGGAGCAGCCCCTTCGCCATGCTCAATCCGGTAGGTGCGACTCTCTCCAAAAACCGTGCCGCGGATGGGCCAGCGTTCTCCTGCGCGCACGATGTCGTTATGGTTTGGGGAACTGATATGGACATTGCTGATCTGGACATAGGCCCGCTCGATCGCCCGCTCCCCGGCCGCATTCTGGGCTGTTAACCGGAACGTGAACGCTCCCTCCCCAAGGCCAGGGGTGGAGAAGTTCTGAAACAGCGTCCCGCCAGGCACCGGCGTCGCCGAACTGTAAAACGACGTCCAGTTGGTCGGGTTCGTTCCCCGCCCATACTCGAGCGAATAGCTCAAGAACTCGTCCCCAGTCGCCTTCCCGGCAATGTCGATATCGCCGTAAATGCGTTCGGGCAGTTGGAGGCTCACCTCGGGAAGGGGCGCGTTCACGCGCACCGCCGTGAGCGCATTCAACCGCCCGGTGCCGATGTACTTCTCCGATTCAATCAAGTCCACCGCGTTGCGCAGAATGGTCTCCACCTGGACATTGGTGAATTCCGGATGGCGCGAAAGGACCAGGGCCGCCACCCCGGCCACGTGCGGCGTGGCCATGGAGGTGCCGCTGAAAAAACCATAGGCATTGTTTGGCAGCGTGGAATAAATATTCTCGCCCGGCGCCGCTAGATCCACATAAGCGCCATAATCCGAAAAGCGCGATCGGCGGTCTTTGGAATCCGTGGCCGCCACGCCGATCGCGTGCTCGTAGGCCGCGGGATAGAAAAGATTGTCCGAATTGTCGTTCCCGGCCGCGGCAATGAACAACAGCCCGGCCTCGTGCACTTCCCGGATGACCTCCTCCAACGCCCGGCTCCGTTCGTTGTTGCCCCAACTGGCGTTGATGATCCGCGCGCCGTTCTCAATGGCGTATCGGATAGCTTCCACCGCGGTGCTTACCTCGCCATTGCCGGTCTCGTCGAACGGTTTCAAAGCCATCAGGCTGACCTCCCAGCAGACCCCGGTTATGCCAATGGCGTTGTTCCCTACCGCGCCGACGGTGCCCGCGACGTGTGTTCCATGGCCGTGATCGTCCATGGGATCGCCATCGTGGCTCACGAAGTCAAACCCGTGCACGTCATCAATGTACCCGTTCTGGTCGTCATCGATGCCATTCCCAGGCACCTCGCCCGGATTCAGCCACACGTTGCCCGCCAGGTCCGGATGGTAATAGTCCACACCCGTGTCCAAAACGGCCACGACGACCCCTTTGCTCCCCGTGCTCACCTGCCAGGCCGCAAGGGTGCCAATGTCCGCCCCCCGAACCCCATCCGCCTGCCCCACGTTGTGCAATCCCCAAAGCTGCGAGAAATCGAAGTCATTGGGCATCCCGGGCTCTGCCGAGGATTGCGCGATTTGCAGCCGGTAATTCGGCTCCACCCAGTCCACGTCCCCACGGCTCCGCAACGCTTGCATCGTCTTCCGCAAATCGGTGTCCGGAGCCAGCGTCACCAAGGCAAGGCCGTCGAATACCGAGGCGCGCCCGGGCAATGCCGCCGCCCGATTCGCTCGCGGCGCTTCGCCGCCGCCCAAAGGTCTGATCGTCGCTCCGGGCAGCGCCGGCGCATTTTGCGCGGCCAACCTCCCTCGTCCGCCCTTGAATTTGACGATCAACTCCCCGCGCTTCACTGCCGCGGGAACCGCGCGTCCCGAGAGATCGTCCGGGTCCGGCGGAACAGCCAGGTACATGTATTTGTCCGGGCGTTGAGACGAAGGACCGCTCAAGTTCTCCGGCCCTTCCTCTGCGGCGGAGAAAGGGAGGCCTTGCAGCGCCAGCAGAGCCAATCCCGCTAACAGGACCAGCCGCGTGGGCATTTGTTTGCACACCCAGGACGGCGAGGACGCCGGCCTGGATGAAAACACTGCCAACGCCCCTGCTCCCGGCGACTTCGAACTGATTCTCAAACGCTCACTCACGGCTCAATGGAGCGGCTCCACAAACTGTGCCGGGGCCGCAGCGAACTACCATGCCCGACAGGCAGAATTAATGCCAATTTTTCCATGCACCTGACAGCGGAAAACACTGCCCGGGTTACGGAGCGCCGGCTTGGTCTTGCGGAGCGCCGGCTGCAAGTCGGCGCTTCGGCAGGGGCGCATCCTAGCCTCTTGATATACTCGTGCTATACTGGTGCTAATTTGCTGCTAATTTGGTGCGATATATTGGATATATGGAACTAGTTTGGTTAGAGTAACTTTTCAATTTGACATCTGGCTGCCAAGACCCTATCTTCCCCATGTAAAACAAAGAGGTTGTCCGGTGCGATCAGCCTGCCCGGCACAACTCAAAACTAAATTATTATGCCCATCGCTGAACTTCATCCCGCCTTCAAAAGCTTGAAAGGCAAAATCGGCGACCTCACGGTCGTCCGGCATTCCGAAGGCAAGGTCATTCTCCGACGAACGCCCGTCTTCAAAGACACGCGCTCCGAAGCCCAACTCGCCCACAGAGAAAAGGTCACCCAGGCCGCTCATTACGGGAAAAGGGTCCTTGCCGACCCGGAACTCGCCCGGCCGTACCGGGACAAAGGCCGCGAGTTGAAGCGACGCGCGTTCAACCTGGCCTTCCGCGACTTCTTCCGTCCACCCGAGGTGACGGAATTGGACCTGTCCCATTATACGGGCCGGAAGGGCGAAACGATTGAAGTTGTCGCCACCGACGATTTCGAGGTGACCGCGGTCGATGTCCAATTGCAGGAGGTCGGGGGCGCGGTTCTCGAGGAAGGCGCCGCGGTGCTGAGCGAGGCGGGTCGGTGGGTGTACACGTCACGCACCACCATCGCCGCGGACACCAAGGTTGTGGTGGTGGCCACCGCCCATGACCGGGCGGCCAACACCGGCAGCAGATCGCAGCACTGGATCACCGGCAAAGCGGCGGAATAATCGCCCACACACCCATTTCCCTTCATGCGCATGGACACCTTGAATCAATGCGCCGCCATCTGGCTCATGGCGACCTCAGCTTGGGTCTTTCTGCCGGAGCGAACCGCATCAGCCCAAGCCGCCGTCCGCGACGCCGCGGCCGTTTTCGACGTTCGAAAATATGGTGCTGTTGGCACCGGGGCCGCGACGGATACCGCCGCCATCAACAAGGCAGTCGACGCTTGCGCCGATGCCGGCGGCGGACAGGTCCTGTTCCCCCCAGGGCGCTACTTGTCCGGGACAGTGCAGTTGCGCAGCGGCGTCACGCTGTTCTTGAGCGCGGGCGCCAGGCTGATCGGAACCACCAACCTCACGGAATACCATCACCCCAACCCGCCGGACTTCATGCCGGAGGCGAAATGGGGCAAATGGCACCGGGGCTTGATCGTCGGCGATAAGGTCGAGAACGCGGGAATCGAGGGACCCGGGACGATCGACGGCAATAAGGTTTTTGACCCGACCGGAGAGGAGCGGATGCGAGGTCCGCACACGATTGCGTTTGCCAATTGCCGCGGCATCACGATTCGCGACGTGACGGTCGTCGACTCCGCCAATTACGCGGTCTTCTTCCAAATCAGCGACGATGTGGAGGTCCGCAACGTGAAGTTCATCGGCGGATGGGACGGGGTGCATTGGCGTGGCGCCCCGGAACGTTGGTGCAAGAACGTGCGGATTATCGGGTGCGAATTCTACACGGGCGACGACTCGATCGCGGGGCGGTACTGGGACCAGGCGCTGATCTCGGATTGCATTATCAATTCGTCATGCAACGGCATCCGGGTAATCGGCCCCGCGCAACGGCTGATTATCAATGACTGCCTCTTTTATGGCCCGGGCCTGGAGCCGCATCGCACCTCCCGTGAGCAACGCCGCACCAACATGCTTTCCGGCATCATCCTGCAACCCGGGGCCTGGGACGCCACTCGCGGTGCCTTGGACGACGTCCTCATCTCGCGCGTTACGATGGACAAGGTGGCGTCGCCAGTCACGATCTGGAACCGGACCGGGAATACGGTTGGCCGGGTGACGGTCAGCGACTTGCACGCGACGGGCGTGTACCGGTCGGCACTTTCCGTTGAAAGCTGGGCGGAGGAACCGATCGAACACGTGGCGGTGCGGGATGCGACCATCGAATACGCTGGTGGCGGTCGCGCGGATCAAGCTGCCAAGGCTGTGACCCGTCCCGGGACCGATGCCCGTCCCCTGCCCGCCTGGGGCGTTTACGCGCGAAACGTCCGCAAGCTCACGTTGGGAGACGTCCGATTGGATGTCACCGAACCCGACGCCCGCCCGGTAATCATGGCCGAGCAGGTGGCGGAATTGGAACTGGATAGCGTCAAGTATCCCGCGCCACCCCAAGGCACGACTGCGATCGCCACCAACGGCGTTGGAACGTTCATTCAGTGAATAGTTCAGGGTGGACAGGTCCCCGGACGTCGGGTCGGGCAATCTCCGGATCGCGATTGCCGCGGCTTCTTGGCGCGCCGGTACCGGCCGGCGCAAAGGTCATGACAAAGTGGCCTGTTTTCGGCACCATCATCCCATGCGCAACTGGATTGCCGCCAGCCTCGGTCTTCTGCTAACCGCAAGCACCGTTTTGGCGGCAGCGCGGCCGCAGTTCCCGCTCAAGATTGGACCGGACGGGCGGCACCTCGTCGACCAGCGAGGCACGCCCTTCTTCATCAATGGCGACACCCCATGGTCCCTCGCGGCACAGGTCAGCCGGGAAGACGTTGAGGCTTATCTGAGGCACCGCGCCGCGCTGGGGGTCAACTCGTTGATCATCACGATCCCCGAAGGCTTTTACTGCGATGGCTGCCGCGATGACGGTGGGCCGCGCGACTTCTACGGCAACAAACCGTTCCTGACACCGAACAAGTTCACCACGCCGAACCCAAAATACTTCGACCAGGCCGATGGGGTGATTCGACGGGCGGCTGACTTCGACATGCAAGTCCTCATGGCGGCGATGTATACCGGCTATGACAGCGGCAAGGACACCACGGACGGCTGGTATGCGGCAATGGTTCGCGACAATTCGATCGAGGATTGCCGCTGGTACGGACAGTGGATCGGGCGCCGGTATCGCGATGTCCCCAACCTGGTCTACGTCCTCGGCAACGACCGCGTTCCAGGTGCGATTCGCGAGAAGATCCACGCCGTTGCCGAGGGGATTCGAAGCGAAGACCCGAACCACCTGATGACCTATCACGCTGCTCCGAGCCACTCCTCAGCCGACGTGTGGGACCGTGCGAAGACCCCTTGGCTCACGTTGAACGGAACGTACCTCTATGGCGATGTCTGGGCGAAGTCCCTGCAGGATTACCAGCGCACGCCGCCGATGCCCTTCTTCCTGTTCGAGTCGCGTTACGAAAACGAAGGCGCCACGGAGAAGGACATCAAAGGCACGCCCCTGCAGGTTCGAAAGCAGGCGTATGCGTCTGTCCTTGGCGGATCTTGCGGCCATCATTATGGCAACGGACCCGTTTGGCACATGAACGCCGCGCCTTGGTACCCCAACGGCCGCGCGCCCTGGAAAGAAGCTCTTGATGATCCCGGGGCGCGGACTTTGCTCCCGAATATCAGGAAGTTGTTCGAATCGCGAGACTGGTTCACCCTCGTGCCGGATGCGGGCGGGCAGTTGATCGTGCATGCTTCCGGAGGGGCCAAACAGTCCATTCCCGCGGCGCGCACGGCCGATGGGGGCACGGCGATCATCTACCTGGCCTCGACCCAAACAATCCGAGTGGATCTGGCACAGCTGTCAGGCAAGGAGACTCGCGCGTGGTGGTTCAACCCAAGGGAGGGTGCCGCTCGCGAAATCGGCCGCCAACCGGCTAACGGCCAGCACGAATTCACCTCGCCGTCGGAGGAGGACTGGGTTCTCGTGTTGGACGATGCCGCCCGGGGTCTCCCTCCGCCAGGGTCGGTGACTGAGTAGCGCGACGGCTGTGCGTCCCCTTAAGGGTTTCCGATTGCCCGTTCGAGACGCGCCAGGGCAACCACGTAATCGTGCAGCGCCTGGACTTCGGTGGTCCGGGCTTCGGTAAGGGCGGTTTGGGCGCTGAGGACGTCCAGTTGGGTGCCAGTTCCCGCCTGGCTGCGGACGGTGGCAAGCCGCAGGGCTTCCTCGGCTTGTTCTTGCACCTTCCTTTGAGACTCGAGCAACTCGCGGGCTTCGACGAAGTTGGAGTAGGCGGTGCGGACCTGCAGTTCGATCTGGCGGGTGTTGTCCTCGAGATCATACTCCGCGCGCCGTTGCAGCGCCTGGGCTTCGTCGATTCGGCCTTGGACATAGAACCCGCTGAAAATGTCCCAGTTTAGCTGCGCACCGGCGAACCACCCCGAGACATCGTGGCTCAGGTCGTCCGTAAACATCGAGTTCCGGCCGCCATACCCGGCAAAGGCCTGCACGCTGGGCTTGCGAAGCGCCCGGGCGGTGACGACCGCTTCCTTGGCGAGCCCGACTGATGTGCGCAGGACACCGAGTTCGGAGCGGTTCTCCAGGCTCTTGGCGATGGCGACGGGCAGCTCGATATCGTAAGGAACCGCTTCCAGTTCACCAGTGAGGTTCAACGGAACATCTTCCCAGACGTCTCTGGGCAGATTGTACCCGAGAAGGTTCACCAGGTTGTTCTTCGCAATCCGGTGCGCGTTGCGGGCGCGGATGAGTCGTGGGCGGGCGTTGGCCACCTCGACTTCGGCGCGGAGCAGGTTGAAACGCGGGACGGTGCCAGCCTCGAAGCGGCGTTTTTGGTCTTCCAACTCGCGATTGAGAAGGTTGACGGACGCTTCCTGCACGGTGATCTGCTGGGCCGCAAGCAGGACGTCGCTATAGGCAATACGGACCGCGAGCAGCGTATCCGCAATGACCGTCTGGTACTGGAGCAGCGCTTGTTCCTTCGTGAGCTTGGCGGTGCGCAAGGACGAACGGATCTTTCCGCCTTCGTAGATCGATTGCACCACCCGGACGTCGGCACTCCAGCGCTGGTCCCCGAGCACTTTGGGAAAGGGCGAGACGATATTCACCGGCACGTCGGGGAACGTCTCGACCGCATCGGGATCCGACTTCTGATACGTGGCACCAGCCCGGACCTTGGGAATGGCAATAGCCCGGGTCTGCACCACGACGCCATACGCCGCCTCCAGCTGGCTGCGCGCTTTCAGAATGGTGCTGTTCTGTTGCAGGGCCAGATCCAGGCAATGAGCCAGCGCCAAAGGCTGATTGAGCCACGCTGGCGCATTGGTTTGCGCCACCGCCACCGAAGAAAGGGATACGACAGCCAGGCTGCAAACGAGGGCGAGGCGGGCGGTTGTTTTCATCGCGGGCCCAAGTCTGGCTCAACCACCGTTGATTGAAAAGCACTCGTAGAGAGCCCTCAGGGGCGGATGGGGCGATCGCGTTCCCCATAACGCGCGTCACTCTCCGTGATCACACCGCCTTCCACCGGTTCCTGCCGGAAGTTGTAGTAAGCGAGCATCGCGAGAAGAAGGGCCATGAAAATCCGGCCGCTGGATAAGGCCCAAACACAGAGCGCCGTCGCCAGGACGAAGCCTATCGAACTCGTGGTCCGCCTTCGGTTGGGACCCAAGAGTTGTCCAAGGATCTGACCGCCGTCGAGCGGTTGGATCGGGAGGAGGTTGACGAAGGTCCAGAAGAAATTGACGTAAAGGCCGTATCCCATCGCCAAGCCGACCCAAGGGGGGACGTCGTTCAGCGCCTTCGCGGCGGCCCAGATTAGAATCCCCAGCGCCAACCCCGCCGCGGGACCCGCGGCACTCACCAGGATGTTCTGTCCGCGCGTGAACCGTGCCCCCGGCAGGAAAGTCACTCCGCCGAACCCGTGCAGACGGATCGCGGGATAGGCGCCGAAGTGCCTTCCGGCAAGGGCATGGCCGAACTCGTGGACCAGAATCGACACAAAGACCACCAGCATCCAGACCCCGACACGCGCCCAGTCGTCGGGATCCTGCGCTCCCGCACCACCCCCTAGAAGGGCAGTGGCAAGCCAGAACCACCAGTCAATGCCCACCGGGATGCGGAATAGGGAAAACTTCAGCATTCCTAGTGCTAACCGAAGCGACGGGATTTGGCTATGGCCAACTTTGAGGTGGCCAAACGCGACAAAAGCTTTGATTCGCAGAGGCGCTTTCTCCAAATTCGGGCCATGGTTTACCGAAACCGCACGCCCCAGCGTTCGCGAACGCAGACGCTTCCACCCTCGAACGCGGCAAGCCTCAGCCGGCGCCACTTTCTAACACGCAGCGCCGGTGCTTTGGCCACCGTCATGCTGCCCACGTTCCTTCCCGCAAGTGCCTTGGGCAGAGAGGGGGCCGTTGCGCCTAACAGTCGCTTCGTCATGGGGTGCATCGGCGTGGGTGGCCAAGGGACGCGCGGCATGGCCGGAGGGATTTGGGCGCCGGAAGGCGGATTCATCGGGCGGCCGGAGATCCAGGTCGTCGCGGTATGCGACGTCAATGAGCGCAATCGCGAGAATGCGCGCCGCATTGTCAACGAGAAGTATGGGAACAAGGACTGCGCCGTTTTTACGGACTTCCGCCAGTTGCTCGCGCGCAAGGATATTGACGTGCTCCTGATCGCCACCGGGGACCGTTGGCATTCGCTGATTTCCATTGCGGCGGCCAAGGCAGGCAAGGATACCTATTGTGAGAAGCCGGTTTCGGTTACCATCCAGGAAGCCATCGCCCTCCGAACCGCCATTCGCCGCTACGGCACCGTTTTCCAACTCGGCACCCAGCAACGCTCCAGCCAGGCGTTTCGCTATGCATGCGAACTGGTGCGGAACGGGTATATCGGGGATGTGAAGACGGTCACCGTGGGAGTGGCCGGGCCGGCTTCTGTAAAGACCTGCACGCTCCCGGCGCAACCCGTGCCGGAGGGACTTGATTACGACCTGTGGCTGGGTCCCGCCCCTTGGCGGCCCTATAATGCCGCTTACGTCGGCGGTTGGATGGGCTTCCGGGATTTCTCGGGCGGCGAAATGACGAATTGGGGCGCCCATCACTTTGACATTGCGCAATGGGGCTTGGGCATGGATGACAGCGGACCTGTCGAGATCATTCCCCCCGATGGCAAGGAAGTCAAAGTGCTGACCTACCGCTATGCCAATGGCGCCCTGATGATGCGCGACCCCGACCGTCTCCAACGCGAAGCCGGCGTGGACAACGGCCTCCTGTTCACGGGAACGAAAGGCAAGGTGGCAGTGTGGAGGTATGTGGTGCGCACCTGGCCGGAGCACCTTGCCCAGCAAAAGATCCAACCGAACGAACTCCATCTTCACGAGTGCGATAATCATCACACAGATTTCCTGAACGCCGTGCGTTCGCGCGGGAGGCCAGGGAGCCATATTGATGTCGGCAGCCGCTCGATCACCGTGTGCCATCTCGGGAATATCGCCTACGAATTAGGCCGGCCTCTCCACTGGGATCCGGCGAAGGAACAGTTCGTCAACGACGACGAAGCCAACCGTCTTTGCGCCCGTCAGATGCGCAGTCCCTGGCACCTGTGAAAGCAACCCGTCGCGCCCTGGCAAATCCTATGAAGCGTTCTACCCCCCTTTCTCTTCGCAGACTCCTTCGCAACCACTGGCGGCGTTTGTTGTTCTCACCGACCCTGGCCATGGCTCTGGTCCTGGCGTCACTCGCCCAGGCCGCTACTCCATTCGAAGCGGTATCAAAGCTCCGCACCTTCCAATACGGCGGGGACGCCGCCAGCCTGGCGGAAATCGAGAAAGCCGTGGCGGCTGCAACCGCCGAGGCGCCTGGCTCGGAAGGACGCGCGTCCCTGGCGCGGGCGCTGGCCTCCGTCCTCGAAACCGCCGCGAGTGTCGAAGCGAAGCAGTTCGTCTGCCGGCAGCTCGCCATCATTGGAACCGCAGAGCAAGTGCCCATCCTTGAGAGACTCCTGACCGACGACGCGCTGTCCGACATGGCCCGTTACGCTCTGGCGCCAGTGCCCGACGCGGCGGCCGGGCGCGCGCTCCGGAACGCCCTGGCTCGTGCCACCGGAAAGGCGCGAATCGGCCTTATCAATTCGCTGGCGCATCGCCTTGATCTCGAGGCTGTCCCCTTGCTGGCACCCTTGCTGCAAGCCGAAGATACCGAGTCTGCGAAAAGCGCCGCCGCTGCGCTCGGCAAGATTGGCGGACGCGACTCCGCTCGACTCCTGACCAACGCCCTCAAGCAAGCCGCTCCCGAAACGCGCGTGGATATTGCAGACGCTTGCCTGGCGTGCGCGGAACGGCTCCGTGCCATGGGCGAACCTGCCGCGGCCGCCGCAATCTACCAACCCCTGTATGCCGCCCAGGAGCCGTCTTGGATTCGGAGCGCGGCCTTGCGGGGCCTCGTCACGACCGGCGGCGACGGTGTTCAACTCGCCACCGCCGCGCTGCGCGACACCGACCCGATCATCGTCCGCGCAGCGATCGGCTGCATCCAGTCCATCCCAGGTGCCGACGCCACGCGCCAATTCGCGGCCGAACTTCCCAACCTTCCAACCGGCGCCCAGGCAGTCTTAATCAATGCGCTGAGCGAGCGCGGCGACGCCGCCGCGTATCCGGCGGTGGAGAAGGCCGTGGCCAGCACCGATCCGGCCGTGAGGAGGGCCGCCATCCGAGCGCTGGGAATCATGGGTGATCGATCGACCGTCGCCCTCCTAGTGCGCATCGCGAGCACCATCGGCCCTGAACGCGCTGCGGCGCTGGACAGCCTGCGCACGCTCCGATCCGACGGGGTGGATACGGCCCTGACCGCAGAACTCGAGAGCGCCGCGTCCGAGGCCCGTGTCCGGCTTATCGGCGTGCTGGCAGACAGGCAGGCGGACGGCGCGGTTCCGACGCTGGTTAGGCTCCTTGAGAATTCCGATCAAGCGACATCGGTCGCGGCTGCCAAAGCCCTCGGGCAGATCGCGGGTCCGTCTGCATTGCCCCAGCTCTTGAAGACCCTGGCCGCCACGCCCTCAGAAGCCCTTCGCGAAGCTTCCGAAACGGCCGCTGTCGCGGTTGCCCGCCGCATCGCCCCTCCGGCCGAACCGTCAGGACCGGTCCTGGAAGCGCTGCGAAAGGAGCCTAGCCCTGTCGCGCAAGGTTCCTTGCTCCGAGTGCTGGCGGGCATCGGCACACCCGAAGGGCTCCCCGTTGTGCTCGATGCTCTCAAAGATCGGGACGTCACTGTGCGGGATTCTGCTGTCCGCGCGCTGGCCGACTGGCCTGCCCCTGCGGCATTGCAGCCGCTTCGCGGCGTGTTCGAAATGGCGGAGAGCCCGACTCACCGGGCGCTTGCGTTGCGCGGCGTGGTCCGGCTGGCCGAACCGGCGGGAAGTCAGGACGCGGCGGCGGAGGCACTAGGCGTTTATGAACAGATCATGCCCAGATTAAGGGGGCCTGAGGAAGTTCAACTTGCCCTGTCAGGCTTGGCGGGACTTAACGACCGGCGCGCCTTGGACCTTATCGCACCCCACCTCGACTCGCCCGCCACGAAAGAAGAAGCCGCGGCCGCGTCGGCCAAAGTTGCCGCGTTGCTTGCCGGATCAGACCCCGAAGCCGCGCGCCAGGCCAGCGAACGTGTCCTGAAAGTGTCGACCCTCCCTGCGATTCGAAAGCAGGCCAGCGACATCCTCCAGGAGCTTCAAAAGAGCGAGGATTTCATCCTTCATTGGCAATTGGCTGGGCCGTTCACCCAGCAAGGCAAGAGCGGCATGGATCTTTTCGACGTCGCCTTTCCTCCCGAGCAAGGCGAGGCATCCGTCGAGTGGCGCCGGGTTAGCGCTCCGGCCGCTGGATCGCAACCCGCCATCGTAGACCTTATGGGACCGCTGGGCGGGAGCCAGCGGGTGGCTTACCTGCGGACGCGGATTCATTCTTCTCAAAAGCAACCAGCGCGGCTCGAATTGGGCAGCGATGACGGCATCAAAGCCTGGCTGAATGGCGCTGTGGTGCACGCCAATAAAGTTGACCGCGGTCTCGCTCCGGGCCAGGACACAGCGCCTGTGACGTTGAACGAAGGCTGGAACGTCCTCCTGCTGAAGATCACTCAAGGCGATGGCGGCTGGGCTGCGTGCGCCCGCCTGCGCAAACCCGACGGGAGCAAACTCACCGGCGTTCAGTTCGAGGGGAGCGTGTCCGCCCGGTGACGGTCGACGAAGAAGCCTTTCCTTGCGCAAGGCGGCGCCTGTGGCACTGTATCAGGTCACTGATTACATATCATGAATAAACCTAAGGTTATCGCCTATCTGAAGCCCACTTGCGGCTGGAGCCAAGGAGTTCGCGCCATCCTCCGGAAATATGATCTCCCGTTCGAGGACCGCGACATCATCAACGACCCAGCCCAACGCGCCGAGATGGTCGAGAAGAGCGGGCAAACCCTGAGCCCGTGTGTCGAAGTGAACGAAGAGATGCTGGCCGATATCAGCGGCGAGGAACTCGAAGCGTATTTGCTCTCGAAGCAACTTGTGGCGCCGAATGACCGCGTGCCCGACGCCCCAATCAATGGCTGTTGCCATCATGAGGTCGGCGAAGAGCACGGCCACGAGCACCACCATCATCCCCACGAGCACCGGCCGGCGGCGCCGATTCAACGGTAGGTCGCCGGCAGCGGCTTGCTGATTTTCATGAACCGTGAGGTCGCTCCTCACGGTTTCTTTTTGAGCCTGTGTTGTGGCGAAGTCTCATTGCCCCCCAGGCATCCCGATCAATTCGGCCTCTCCAAGCTGGCAATCCCCGATCAGAAACTCTACCGTTGCGCGTGTCCCCCGACCTGCCCGATCTGCAAGCGCGGTACGAAAGGCTGAACCTTCTTTGCCAGGTCAGCAATGTCATTCATTCGACGCTGGACTCCCGCCAGGCCTTGGAGTTGATCGTGCGCGAGGCCGTGCGAGTGATGCGGGCGGCCAGCGGTTCCGTCGTCCTTCTCAATCCCACGACCGGCTTCCTTGAGATCCATGCCGCGCATGGCCTCCCCGAAACCGCCAAGACGCTCAAATTGCGGATTGGCGAAGGCGTCACCGGGTGGGTGGCGCGCCAAGGCGAACCGGCCCGCGTTGCCGACGTCACAGCCGATCCCAGGTATATCGCCGCGAGGCCGAACGTCCGATCGGAACTCGCGGTCCCGCTGGAAGTCAACGGCGAAATCCGCGGGGTGCTCAATGTCGATTCGGACCGTGCGAGCGCCTTTAGCGCCGAGGATGAACGCCTGCTCCAGGATCTGGCGGTGCAAGCTGCGAGAGTGATCGAAAACACCTGGTTGCACGAACAGTTCCGCCTTAAAGCGCGGCTTTTCGAGTCGCTTGTCAGTGTCGGGCAGACGATCAACTCAGCCCTGACGCTCGATGACGCGCTCCAGGTCATCACGCGGGAAGCGTCCGGCCTCATGAATGCAAAAGTGGCGTCGCTCCTGTTGCTGGACGAAACCCAGGAATGGCTCGATCTGCGTGCCAGCCATGGCGCCGGGCCCGCCTACCTTAACAAACCGCGTCTCAGCGTCGCCGAAAGCCTTCTCGGGGTTGTCGTCCGTCGCAGAAAACCGCTCCAGGTTGAGGACGTTCAAGTCTCGAACCGCTATCAGAATGTCGAAGTGGCCCGGCGCGAAGGGCTCGTTTCCCTGCTGAGCGTCCCCCTGGTATTCCGCGACCAGGCCATCGGCACGCTCAGCGTCTATACGGGCGAATCCCACAGCTTCTCCAACGAAGAGATTCGCATCCTGTCCGCGTTGGCGGATCTTTCGGCCATCGCCATCGAAAAGGCGCGGCTTTACGAGCGAATCGTGGCGCTTGAAGAAGCCCTCCGCCAAGGCGAGAAACTCTCCGCCATCGGATTGCTCGCCGCGGAAGTGGCCCATGAGATTCGGAACCCGCTCACCGTGATGAAGATGCTTTACCATTCGCTGGACCTGCACTTCCCTCCGCACGATCCGCGATCCAAGGACGTCGAAGTCATCGGACAGAAAATGGAGCATCTCAACAAGATCGTGGAGCACGTGCTCGACCTGGCGCGCGGCAACGAGCCTCATCTTGAACCCCTCAATGCGAACCGGCTTCTGGACGATTTGGCCCTGCTCACGCGCCACAAGTTCGCCGGGCAAAACGTGGGCCTGGTGCGGCGTTTGGAACCAGACCTGCCTGCGGTGCTGGCCGACGCCACTCAACTGGAGCAGGCGTTCCTCAACCTGACTCTGAACGCGCTGGAAGCCATGCCCGCCGGGGGCAAACTGGCCATTAGCACCCGGGTTGAGCCGCGGCCCGGCGCAGACGATGGGACCCCGCTTGTCGCCATCGAATTCAAAGACACGGGAGAGGGGATGACCGCCGAACAACAAAAGCGCGCGTTCACCTCCCTTCTTAACACCACGAAGGGGAAAGGAGCCGGTCTTGGACTTGCCATCGTCTCAAAGATCGTGGAAGCCCATCATGGAACGGTCCAGGTCCAGTCGCAGCCCGGAAAAGGGACGACCATTACCCTTCGGCTTCCTGTGATCCGGCCCGGGGAATTACCAACGCCGGGCAAAGACTGACGCATCCAACCGTCAGGATACATTACATACGCATGATAAACGCATGATAACCTCATGGTAAACACATGTCTTCATGAGTGTATCATGTGTTTAGCATGCGTTTAACGTGCGCTTATCGTGCGTTTAGACGGATGTTAATGCGATTCCTCGAGCTGAAACTGGCGGGAGGTGTAACCCTGCGCCATGGGCAAAAGGCTGCGGCAACCGGGTGCGACGCCGATCCGCCGCCGCGGTCTCTAACGCGCGTTCCGGCGCGCGACGGAGCGCGTCGCCCCAAAATGAGAGTTGCGCCGTGCTGGACTTCGGCTCAACTGGGTTGCCCTCCCCGAAGCGGTTGTGTATGTTGCCGTCTTTGGATTGAAGAAGGGTCAATTGGAATGAGCAACGAAACCGAAAACGCAACATCTGCCGGTGCCGCCGGGACGCAATTGGACGCCGTCGGCGCCACGGCGGTTCCCAAGGAGGAACTCGTCCCTACGGAATGGACTCGCGAGCAAATCGGGCAATGGAAGGAACAAGCCGAAAAGGCGCAGGAACACTGGGACCGGTTGCTGAGAGTCTCGGCTGATTTCGACAACTTCAAGAAACGTTCGGCCCGGGAACGCCAGGAAGCGATCCGGTTCGCGAATGAGGGACTGATGGAGAAGATAATCCCGGTCCTTGACAGCATGGAAATGGCGCTGGCCGCGACGGCGCAAGCGGAGGCCGGGCAATCCGAGGCGCTCAAGACGGGCGTGGAGATGATCTATAATCAGTTGAAGACGGTTCTGGCCGAGGCGGGCTTGGAACAGATTGATGCCGCGGGCGAGCCGTTCGATCCGGCCTGGCATGAAGCCGTTTCGCAACAGGCCTCTGCCGACGTTCCCGAAGGCCTTGTCCTCCACCAGATTCGCAAAGGATACAGATTGCGCGAACGCTTGATCCGGCCTGCGTCGGTTGTGGTGGCCAAGGCGCCTGGCGCATGACCCTATGTCCAAGCGCGATTATTACCAGGTCCTCGGGCTCGAACGTTCGGCAACGGCGGAAGAAGTAAAGAAGGCCTACCGCCAAATGGCGGTCAAATATCACCCGGACAAAAATCCCGGAGACAAGACCGCGGAGGAGCGATTCAAGGAACTGGGTGAAGCCTACGAGGTCCTTAGCGACCCCCAAAAGCGTGCGGCCTATGATCAGTATGGCCACGCGGCGTTCGATCCGCGCATGCGCGGCGGCGGCATGGGCCGTGGCGGCGGGTTCCATGATCCGTTCGAGATCTTCCGCGAAGTTTTTGGGGGCGGCACCGGAAGCATTTTCGACGAGCTGTTTGGGGGGGGGCATCGCGACCCGACCGGGCCGCAGCGCGGGGCTGACTTGCGGTACGATCTCGAGATCAGCTTCGAGGACGCCGTTCTGGGCTGCGAACGCGAGATCACGATTACGAAGATGGACACCTGCGAAGCCTGTCATGGCTCCGGGGCAGAGGCAGGGTCCACGACCAAAGTCTGCGGTCAATGCGGCGGACGCGGTCAGGTGATCTCGTCCCGGGGCATATTCAGCATCGCCCAGACCTGTCCCCGGTGCGAAGGCCGGGGGCGAGTTGTGGAAAAACCCTGTCGCGCGTGCCGCGGTGCGGGCCGACGGGAACGAACCACCAAGATCAAGCTTAGAATCCCGGCAGGCGTCGATTCAGGTTCGCGGCTGCGCTCCGTCGCGAATGGCGAAGCGGGCCTGCGCGGGGGCACCTCTGGCGACCTTTACGTCGTGTTGCACGTTAAGCAGCATGAGGTCTTTCAGCGCGAGGGCGACGATCTTATTTGCGAGGTGCCGATCAGCTTTGTGGACGCGGCGTTGGGCGCGGAGGTGAATGTGCCCACGCTGGCCGGACACGCGCAGATTCGGATCCCGCCCGGAACCCAAACAGGCACCGTGTTCCGCTTGAAAGGGAAAGGGGTCAAGAATGTCGAAGGCTATGGCCACGGGGATCTCCATGTCCGCGTCCATGTAGAAGTGCCCACCCATCTGAACAGCGCTCAACGGCAGAAACTCCAGGAGTTCGCGGAACTCTGCGATTCGAGTGTCAATCCCCTCGCCAAGCGTTTCTTCGAGCGCGCCAAAAAGTTCTTCAGCTAATGCACCGCTTTTTTTGTCCTCCGCAGCAGGCGCGAGACTCGGTGATCGTCCTGACGGGAGCCGAAGCCCACCATGCGCTCCATGTGGCCCGGGTGCGCGCGAATGAGCGCGTCGTTGTGCTGGACGGAGCCGGGCATGAGCTCCTTTGCGAGCCGGAGCGATTCGAAAGGGACTCTCTGTCTTTGAGAGTGCTCCAGCGAAATTACACACCTCCCCTGCCCTGCACTGTCACGCTCGCCCAGGCGCTCATGAAAGCGAAGACGATGGACCTGATCGTGCAGAAGGCCACCGAACTCGGGGTCCACCGGATCGTGCCCATCCTGTCGGAACGATCCGTATCGCAGATTGAAGCCGATACCGTTGCGGCCAAGCTGGAGAAATGGCGGGCCACGATGGTGGAAGCGGTCAAGCAATGCGGCTCTCCGTGGCTTCCCCAGGTCGATCCGCCCCTCGCACCGCAAACGTTTTTGACCCAAGGCGACCGATCTGAATTGACGCTCATCGCGAGCCTCGAACGGGACGCAGCCCATCCTCGACAGCATTTCCGGAACTTCGCGGAGGAGCGGAAGCGCCTCCCGAAATCGGTCTGCGTCTGGGTGGGCCCGGAAGGCGACTTCACTCCCGCAGAGATCAACGCCATCCGGCAGACGGGCGCGCTGCCGATCACGCTGGGCCGGCTCATTTTGCGCAGCGAAACCGCCGCCATCTACTGCCTCTCGGTGTTGAATTACGAGTTGCAAACACCGGCTTTGCTATCCGCTGCCGGGTGAGCGCCAGCTTCATTTCCTCGCGACGGTCGCGCCCGGTTCTCCTGCTGCGGGTAATTCATGATCCGCATTTCAGGGCGCCTCCGGATTGAACCGGAGCGCCTTTCGGCCATTTTTCATCGGCAGAATCGCGAAGCCTATGAGAAAGACCCTTAGCGCTCAGAAAGTGGCCGTTTTGAAATCGGAACTGAGCCGGATTCGCCATGAGAGCCTGCTGGCAACTCGTCAGAATGATTACCGGAGGATCGCCCAGCTTACGGTCCAGGCTGCGCGGCTTAATGAGGCGCTTCGCCAAGTTGCCGACGCCGAATAAGGCCGGTCGCACTCCGCCGATCCACGGCTGGTCAACCTGCACAGAGGGCCGCGCGCCGAGTGCCTGGCCGCCTTGGCTTTACCATGTGCAAAGGCTTAGGCCGCCCCGTCTCTTTCCGAGGGGCGAAAATCACTTGCGCTCCCCTTTCCAGAGGGCTATTCCTGCGCGCGGCCATCTATGAAATACAAAATCTCGCAGCGTGCCAGCTCACTTTCCCCTTCCCTCACCCTGGCGATCGACGCCAAGGCCAAGCAGATGAAGGCCGAGGGTCAGGACGTCGTCGGATTCGGCGCGGGTGAACCGGACTTCGACACCCCGCAGCATATCAAAGATGCCGCGGTCAAAGCGCTGGCTGCCGGATTCACCAAGTACACGCCCAGCAGCGGCATCCCTGAGCTCCGCCAGGCGATTGCAGACAAGTTCAAACGCGAAAACGGCCTGACCTACAAGCCGAACCAAGTGATCGTCTCGTGCGGCGGAAAACACTCGTGTTACAACACCATTATCGCCACGTGCGAACCCGGCGACGAAGTGGTGATTCCGTCGCCTTATTGGCTAAGTTATCCGGAGATGGCCAAGCTTGCCGGAGCCACGCCGGTGATCATTCCCACCTCGGACAAGACGGAGTTCAAAATGACGCCGGACCAACTGCGGTCGGCTATCACCCCGCGCACCCGGCTGCTCGTCTTCAACTCGCCCAGCAACCCGACCGGCACCGTCTACACTCCGGAGGAAGCGAAGGCGCTGGCCGATGTCTGCGTGGAACGCGGCGTCCTCATCATGAGCGACGAGATTTACGAGCACCTGCTTTACGACGGGGCGGTTCACCGCAGCGTGGCCAGCTTCGGCCCGGAACATTACGACCACACGATCGTGGTTCATGGATTTGCCAAGGCGTGGAGCATGACCGGCTGGCGCTTGGGATTCCTCGCTGCCCCGGAACCTATCGCGAAAGCCATCGATGCCATCCAAAGCCACAGCACGAGCAATCCCACGTCGTTTGCGCAGAAAGGCGCTGTGGCGGCCATAACCGGCCCGCAGGACCATCTCAAGAGCTGGCTGGCGGAGTACGATCGCCGCCGGAACTTCGCTTGGAAACGATTGAATTCCATTCCGGGCATTTCCTGCGTGAACTCGAAAGGCGCCTTCTATCTGTTCCCCAACATTTCGAAGCTCGGACTGCGATCGACCGAGTTCTGCGCCAGACTCCTCGAAGCCGAAAAGGTGGCTGCTGTTCCGGGAATTGCTTTCGGTGCGGACGAATACCTCCGAATTAGCTACGCCACGAGCCTGGCGAACATTGAGAAGGGCCTCGACCGGCTCGAACGCTTTGCGAAGAGTCTCGGCAAGGGCTGAGATTCACATTCAAACCAGCTTTGCCGCCGCGTCGAGCATCCATGCTCGGGGATGGTGAGTGAAGCCGATCCGCGGGTAGTACTCGGCTGCCAAGGGTGCAGCGAGGAGAATAATCGTCGCTTCGCCCCCCACTTCCCGGGTGCGGCGGATCAGTTCGCGGCCAATTCCCCGGCGCTGATGTGAAGACCGGACGGCAAGATCCGAGAGATACGTGCAGTAGCTGAAGTCGCTCAGGCTTCGAGCAAGGCCGGTCAGCAATTCGCCCTCCCAGGCGCTGACGACCAGGTTGGCGTGGTTCAGCATCGCGCGCATCCGCTCACGATCCTCGACGGGACGCCGCTCTCCCAGCGTCGAGGCTCGGTACAATTCGATGACGGCGTCCAGATCAAGATCATTCCCCACTCGGTAAGTGATCACAGCGCTTTCATCTACAAGAACGCGCGGTTTGGAACAACTCCGAACGCACACGGAACGGATCGGCGGGGTATGCGGCGTTGAGTTCACAAAACCGGAGTTGGCATGGCCTTTCGCGAGCGATCGGTCGGCGCCAGTTGAGGTGGAGCCTATGCCCAACGGCCCTGCCCTGCTCCGCCGCTGAGCGATCAGAGATCCGCGCTGCCCCACGTTCAGTTCTTTCGAATCTCCAACTTCACGGGGCCGATCAGGCCGGAGGTCAAGTTGCCCGGGTAACGAGTGGGAACCGTCGAATAGTGATTCGCGAGGCTGTTAAAGACCAGGATTTCGATCCGGTTTTCGCCAGGGCGCAGCCAATTCGAGACGTCCACCCGCCAAGGAGGTGCGACGCGCACGCCCGCGACTTCGTTGTTTACCCGCACTTCGGCCGTAGCCACGACCTTGCCCAGGTCCAACACGGCACCGGCTTCGGCGCGCTCCGGCGTTAGACTGACCGTCCTGCGGTACCAGGCTCCTCCGGAATAACATTCCAGGGCGCCCAGCTTCGACCAATCTCCCACCCCAGCTATACCCGGTCCGCAATCCAACCGGATAGGCTCAGGAAGGAGTGCGCCCCCGCTGGCCCCGGTATAAGAAACCACGCGGATCGCAACCACAGGCGCGCGTCGCACCGGAGCGGCGGCCTCGAACCGCCCGGGCTCCCTTTCCTGCATTGACTGCCCGTCCGCCCACGCCTGAACGCTCCCGTGGGCCGTCACTTTGATCGAACGCAACCCAGGCGGAGCGGTGAAGCGGAACCATTCGGGCGCTGGTTTAGCCCCGTAAGGATCGAACCGGATCACGGCGGGATCGTCGAACCAGGTCATTGACAGGGGCGTGCGACGCCCGGGTTCTGAGGACGAATTCTCCTGTTTCATGATCAGGTATCCTCGCCCCGCGTGATCGTATCGAGCCAGCAGAGGGTTGGAACCTGCCTGGAGCGAAACCGTGGCTCCAAGATCCTCGACCGCGCGGCCATTGAGGTAAAGCGCCGCCGGAGTCAACACCGCAGACGCGTGCGGTGGCGGGCCCTCCTTGTGCGTGCTGGCTAGAATGCGCGCGTTCGTGTTCATCTGCACCGTAGCGCTGGTCCAAACGTAGTACCGCCCCCCTTCAATTTCCGGCTCGTATTTCAATTCGTTCAAGCCCTCGGTTCGCTTTCCCAAACAGAGGAAATGGTCCGTGACATTCTCCTTTAACCCATGCCAGCCCTGGTGCCCTGGATCACCCTGCAAACCCTGGCGCCAGGAGAAGCTATAGGGACGCCATGTGAAGGACTGACCTCTCACCTCAACCGGCTTGCCAGGGTCGATGCTCGCAAGGCCTGCGAGCGTTCGGTCCAGAGCGGCGTCCGCCAAAGCTGCCGGGACAGGTCCCAGCACCCAGAACTGCGGACCGAAATCGGTGGTGACCCGTTCCCAGGCGCTATCGTCGTATCCAGGCTCGCGCCAGGCGTCCGCGCCGGCGCTCTCGCGGGCGTGGCGGAAAGTGCGCGCTTCCGCTCCGATCACCGGGTCGGTGACGGGCAACCGGAAGTCGCCATAACGGTTGTCCATGGTCGGTTTCAACTCGAATTCCCAGTCGCCGTCCAAAAGAATCGTTTCGACCGGAAGCTCCTTTCGTTGCGGTGGATTGACGTGGCCCTCGCCGGGCGTGAACACGACCAAGTGCGATTCGTACCTTTCGAGCGGCATTTGAACAACGGTGCCGGTCGACGTTTCAGAGAGCACCCGTAACGGCTGGACGGAGCCGGTCCACGGGTCCCACAGTTCGGCTTTGCCCTTGGCGCGAAACTCCACGGGCGCGTTCTTCGAGGCGTCCATCACGAAGTAAACCTCTCGCGGCCCGACACGCCGGTGGAGCGAACGCACCGGTTTCTCCGCCCGAACGTCGGGGGTGATGAACGATCGGACAACCGCTGGCACATCCGCCGCGTTCGCAAGCCGATCTCTTTCGCAAAATACCTCCGCCACCCGCTTGTCTAAGGCCACGTCTTCCCGGCCGGCCCGGTCACTGGCCAGCGGAAGCGTCCCCACGTTCAGCACGTGTCCGCCGGACCGCGCGAAAGCAGCGGCTTTCTCCAGCGAAGACCAGCGCACGGCTTCCATGGCGGGGAAGATGAGCACACGGTAGGAGGAATCCGCCACGTTCAACCGGCCTTCGCGGACCTCGGCGCGAGCCAGCGAATCGGCATCGATGAACTCGAAGTTGATCCCCGCAGCCATGAGCGCTCTTGCCGTGGCGAACGCGGTTTGCGTGGCTTTCTCTCCGTCGAGGCCAGCTTCGAACGGCGCCACGGGATACAGGAGAGCCACGTCCGAGACGAACACACCCTGGCTGAGCACGTAGGAGAGCCGATCGAAATATCTGAGGAACACGCCCATATGCTCCCAGTAAGGCATCCGGAAATGGTAACAGGGTGGCGCCCATTCCCAGAAGGAACCGTGCGTGGTGTAATACAGGCCATGCAGGTTGAGCAGAGTGCAGCCGTAGAGGTAATTCTCGCGTGTGGCCAGCATCAACTGCTCAGGCGTCGCGCCCCATCCGAAGCTATGATACCCCTCGAGCCAGACGCGCGGGCGTCGATAAAGGCTGGCGATCGAGGACGACACCTTGCCCTTGATGAGATCCGCGCGGCCGCCCGGAGTATCGTGACCGGGCGCGGTGTACCAGCGCGTGGCGCGGAAATAATCTCCAAACTCGTCGGGTCGCAGACCCCGGCCGCCAGAGTCGCAAGCGAAGATCAGGCCCCGGTCGGCGTGCCAGCGGAAGATCGGTTGGAAATACCGTTCCTCCATGAGAGCCATTCGGACGTCGGCGTAGTCGATGCGGACCTTGGGCGTTCGGGGACCGATATCGCTCCAAAGCGCGGGGAGGACATCGAGCAGCTCGTAACCTTTGCGCTTCCGGAACTCGGCGGCGAAGTCGGCATTCCAAACGTGGCTTCCGGCGCCGATCTGGAGTTCGTCATTGAAGAAGTAATTCAGTCCGGCCGGCGACTTGTCCGGGGTGGCGTCCTGGAATCGCTGGTAGAAATCGCGGATGACAATCTCGCCGATGCCAGCCAGCAACGGGTTGAGCGTGTTCGGTTGCCGTTCCGAGCGGACCAGCCATACCTCCCAGTCGCCCTCGGGAGCGGTCCAGGCCAGTTGACCTTCGCGCACCTGGGCCATCAGGTCCAGGCTCCAGTCGCTGCCGTCGGGGGTATTCATGCGATACGCGCGAGCGGCGACCACGTCCGAAGGCACGGCCATCTTGGTGGATTCGCCCGTTTGAAGCCGTTGACGCGGCAGCGGGACCAACTTGAGCGCGTTCAGCTCCGTGTTGCAGTAGAACAGGCGCCGGAACAGGTTGGTGGGTCCCGGCCAGTCGAGCGTGTAAGTGCTCAGGCCAATGCCCATCCCGCGTTGCCGGCATTCATCGGCCACCCGGCTCCAGACCTTCCACCATGCGTCACTGAACAGCGGCGGTTCCGCGGCGTAAGTGGGCCATCCAGGGGAATCTTCGTGGGCGTAATTGACCTGCACACCGCTGATCCCTTTCTGATGGAGTTGCTCCAATTGCCAGGTCAGCCGGTCGACATCGAGCGGGTCACCTGTCCACCACCAGAATGGCACTTGGCCATAGCCCGGTGGTGGATTCTGGAACCCGGGCAGCGCATCCAGATCGGCCGCCCGACTTGGATAACCGACCCCGCCGGCAGCTGATCCGATGTTCACCGGGTCCCGTTGAGCCGCCACGGCAATAAGCGTCTCCGCGAGACACAACAACACCCCGAGCATGACGTGCTTTCGCATAAGTAGTTTCCGGACCTGGAGCGCAACTCACCGGCACCATCCCCAGTGCGCGGGGAGCCGTTTATGTCAAGGCTTCGAACTCAATCTTGGTTCGGCGCAGAGCGTAGCCCAACTCACGCATGTAATCGCCGTATCCGGTCATCCAATGGAACCCCGGCATGCGCTTGGCCACATGAAGCGGATTGGCTTTGAACTGAATGTCAATCTGGCTCCGGCAGATGGGCAGGAAAGGATTGTCGACGATCTCCCCGAGCAGGCCCACCCAACGGCTGGCTTCAAATCCGGGCATGATGTTGGTCACCACCTGCCCTTTGCGCATCTCAACCTTCGGTGCCGCGCCGTAATCCGACTCGAAATGCGTCAGAATCCGCGCCGGTTCGGTCGTCTTGCCGTCCATCTTCCGCGGCGCCGTGCAATGCGCCAGCGTGATAATGCCGTCGTGTCGCGGGTAAGTGGGATCATTCAGGAAGACCGGCTTCCCGGAGATATTGCCAAGCAGGATGCCCGATGGGATCACGACGAAATCCGATTCGCAGAAGGCCAAGCAGCCCGCGTCGTTCAAGAGGCTCAACGGCACGCACGCAGTCGTGTGAGCGATGGGCATCGGGGCTCCCATGCAACCGTCAATGGTGAACGCCATGGCGTCCGCCTCCCGCATCATGCGCTTGAACAACTCCGTCAGCAGGAAGGCGCGATCAAGGAAGTCGCGTTCCGTTTCGAGGGTGGTGCCGGGCAGTTTCAGGTAGTCGGCCGCCTGTTGTTTGGCCCGGCGCACTGCCGCATCGTCTGCCAAAGCATCCTTGATCAAAATCTTTAGCTGGTCGTAGGAAACGGTCCGGATATCGAGCTTGAACCGGTCGCGCGCGAGTTCAGGCGCCTTGGCACCCACGCCCCATCCGCCGGGGCCGCCGAGAGCGACAATGCGGGAGCCGATGGTATTGCGCAACCCGCACAACGCCCGCAAGCGCCACAGGATCTCTTCCTGGCTATCGACCACCACATCCGATTCGTCGCAACTCTTCGCGGTGTTCTTGTCACTGGTGAAATTCCGAAGCGTGATCGGGCTGATCACCTCGTAAAACAAGTAGAGCGGCCCCGATTTGTGCCGGACGAAGAAGATGACGTCTTTGCCCGAGTTGGCCAACGTGTGCAAGGCGCCCACATTTCCGCCTGCGGCGTAGGCCAAAACCACGTCCGCCGATTTCATATCGGCTTCGATCGCGGCCAGCGAGTCGTTGGCAACCGACCCGAGCGGCAGGAATTTCAACGGAAAATCGGCCGCCGTTTGCAGCTTCTCCAGTTCGGCCCGAATGCGGCCCATTTCCTCTTCCGCCTGCGCTTTGGTTTCGATGCCGCCCCATCCGCGCCAACTGGTCATCGGCTGATGGCTCGCCGTGGCGTAGAAAAGCACCGGCTTGACCACCAAGGCGCGGCGCCGGACCACAGGCTGATCGGCGGCCTCGGCGGCGGCGAGCTTGGACCAACTCATTCCCGCCATGGCCACCGCACCGAACGCCGCGCCGCTGACCTGCAGAAAGCCGCGCCGAGACAGTCCGTCGCCCGACGTCTGGTTGTGCGCCGCGCATGGGCAGCAATGGGTGTGTCGCGGAAGACCGAAGGGTTGGCTTTGTGGATCAGGGGCGTTTTCTTTCATGGCATTCCTGGTGTCTCGAGGTTGGAATCGTTCGGACATCAAACCCGTTTTATGGCGTGTGGAAATCGATAAGCCCATTTTATCCGATACCGTCGCGGGAACGAAGCACTTTTTCCCCTTTTGAGCGAAGGCGAAGGTGGAAATCCGAATTCCGAGGGCCGAGATCCGAAAGAAATCCGAATTCCGACTTCCGAAGCCCGTCTCGCGGTTCCTTCGATATTCGGCAGGTAGGATTCGTGCCCTCCTTCGGCCATCTTTCTGGCCCTTCGGGGCCGTCGGCCTTCGGATTTCGGTCTTCACGGGGTGATTCCCCGTTGATGACCCGTTGATGACCCGTTGATCACTCGTTCGGGAACGGGTGAACTACGGGTGATCTACGGGTGATCTACGGGTGAACAACGGGTGAACCCTGGCTGCAGCGCGTAGGCACCAGGGGAAGGGGCGGTGAGGATGCCGGTGCCGGGATTGGACCGAGCCTGCCCAACGCGGCGCGATATAGCGTGGGATTTGCCGTTATAGGATGGAAATAGCGGTCCAATACGCGGTTGTTTGCCTGAAACGGGACCGTTAAGCCGCACCGATCATCATCGTTACCGCGGAGAGTGCGGATGACACCGTGAATGGTCGCCGCTAAGGAGCTCGGGAGGGCGTCTGCAGTTGTTTAGCCAGGTTATCCAACTCGGCTTTCAGCGACGCCATGGAACGTTGGGCGGTTGAAAGCTGTGCGCCGGTTGAGGACCCGTCACCCCAGATTTCGGCCCCAGCCCGGCTCAAAGTGCGGTCAAGATCTTCCACGTGCGATTGAATGAGGGTGACCGCACGCGCCAAGTTGCGTTCCTCCGCCTCCAATTGGGCCTTTAACTCCGCAACTTGCTGGCGTTCGGACGCCAATTCATGTTCCAGAGCCTCGATCCGCGCGGCGCGTTCGGAGCTTGAATGACAGCCCGTGGCGAAGAGAACGACGACGGCTGCCAAGGCCGCGAGCGTCTTCATCGCTGCTCCCTGGCTTCGTCTGCCGATACCGGCAATTGGGCTGGGTCTTTGGCCCTGGGCTTTCTGGCCGTGAACTCGAAGAGGCTCTCCCGCGCGATCCAGGGCAAAGGCATGAGAACTCCGGCGACGAGCATGCCCAAGACGGTGACACCGAGAACGACGACCAAACCCTTGGGCTTCATGGACTGAGCATACCGCACCAGCGCCGACGTTACAAGCCTTTGCACCACCCTGGCGCATTCTCAGTTTGGCTTCTCACTCTTCGGAGCGCCGGCTTGTAGCCGGCTTTGTCTTTCACCACCGCCACGAGCGAGCGGCGCTCAATGCCAGCTGCAAGCCGGCGCTCCGAAGCAGATGAGAATTGCTGCCACTTGGTTTCCTGACTTGGTTTCCTGTTTACAGCCGAACAGGGATTTCCCAGTCTACCGTCATGAAACGGACTTCATCTTCGCGTTGGTTTCCCGGCCTCCCTACCCTGGCAGGCATCTTGTTTGCGGCGTTCGTGCTGGGCGTGTCGGCCGATCGCGCCTCGGCCGCCGAACGGCGCCTCTCAGTCCAGGAGTTCCGTGATAGAATGAAAGGGGGCTGGATCGGGCAGATCGCCGGCGTTTCCTGGGGCGCCCCAACCGAGTTCCGGTGGCGCGACCAGATAATCCCCGAAGACAAGATGCCGCATTGGAAGCCGTCCATGATCAACGACGCGTTTGGGCAGGATGATCTTTATGTCGAGATGACCTTCCTCCGTTCGCTGGAGCAATACGGGATCGATGTGCCTATTCGGCAGGCGGGGATCGATTTCGCCAACAGCCGTTACCCGCTCTGGTGCGCCAATAACGCCGGGCGCACGGCGTTGCGAAAGGGCATCGCGCCGCCGGACTCGGGTCATCCGCAGTTCAACAAGTGCCCCAACGATATCGATTACCAGATCGAAGCGGATTACTCCGGGCTGATCGCGCCTGGACTGCCGCAGGCGGCCATTGACTTGGGCGAGAAGTTCGGGCGTCTGATGAACTATGGCGATGGGATGTATGCAGGCCAGTTCATTGGCGCGCTTTACGCCGAAGCCTTCTTCGAGAGCGATCCTGTCAAACTTGCCGAAGCCGCCCTGAAAGCGATTCCCGCGGAAAGCCAGTACGCCGAGATGGTGCGCGACATGGTCGCCTGGTTCAAAGCCGACCCCACGGATTGGCAAAAGACGTGGCAGCTTTGCCAGAAGAAATACCGTGAGAACCCAGAGTATCAGAAGGCGTCCAATGGCGGGATCGACTGCAAGATCAACGGCGCTTACGTGCTCATGGGATTGCTCTTCGGAAAACGGGACCTGGACCAGACCATCCTCATTTCGTGCCGGAGCGGGATGGATTCGGACTGCAACCCCTCCAGTTCGGCCGGGGTGCTTTTCACGACCATCGGTTTTTCGAAGTTGCCAGGACGCTTCAACACGGGCCTGGATGAAGCCCGCGAGTTCAGCCATACCGCCTACAATTTCCCGCGCCTGCTGGATGTCTGCGAAAAGCTGGCCCGGCAGTTCGTCGTCCGGTACGGGGGCCGGATCGAAAAGGGGTCGGATGGCGAGGAGCTTTTCGTCATTCCGCATCGCGATCCCAAGCCGAGCAAGCTCGAACTGAGCTGGGCGCCGGGCCCGATCGCCAATAGCCGCTTCACCCCCGAGGACATGGCGCAGATCACCGAAGCCAACTTGCCCGCCAACATGGACAAGGCCATCGCGAAGTTCGCGCCGGGCTGGAAGATCAAAGACTGCGGCACCGATATGGACCCTGGTCTGCGCGCGGAATGGGCGGGACGCAAGTCCGTGCTGGCGACGCATCCGCTCGACCGCGAAACCGGCTGCGTGCTATTCCGCGAGGCAAATATCCCCGCGGGCCAACGGACGACGCTGCGCTTGGTCGTCGGACACGATCCGCAAGGCAACTTCGATCTGATCGTGCGGGCGGACGGCAAGGAACTCCTCCGGAAACCGGTGAGCGCCCAAACCGCGACCGATCATTGGCTGACGCAGGAGGTTGACCTGTCCGCTTTCGCGGGCAAGCGCATCAACCTGGAGTTGGTGAATCAACCGTCCGGTTGGTCTTACGAAGCGGCTTATTGGAGCGCGATCGACCTGCAAAGCCGGTAATTCGGGCACTCCGAGGTCGTGCGGCGATGTCAGAACCTCCGGCCATGGCGCCTGGGTCTCGGAAGCTTAGCGCCTCTGGCACAGGCGGCGGGCTTGCGGCAATTGTGCTATGGAGCACGACGTTCGCCCTGGCCCGCAGCCTTTCGGAACAAATTGGCCCGATCAGCGCCGGGGCCGCCGTTTACCTGATCGGTGGCGCGTTCTGCCTCGTGCGGGTGAGCTTGGCTGGCTCCGGGAAGGGCTTGGCCGCGATGCTCGCGCTGCCGAGGATCTATTTGCTTGGTTGCGGCTCGCTTTTTGTCTTCTACAGCGCTGCCGTCTACCTGGCAGTGGGGCTGTCGAAAGACCGAAACCAACTGCTGGAGATTGCGCTGTTGAATTACCTCTGGCCCGCGCTGACCATCCTGTTCTCCATACCCTTGTTGAAGAAGAGGGCCAGCGTTTGGTTGGGCCCGGGAACGATCCTCGCGCTCGGCGGCGTATTCTTGGTGATGACGCAAGGCGATTCGGTTACCTGGACCTCTTGGCTGGAGCATTTGCAAACGGCACCGGCGGCTTACCTCTTGGCGTTCGCGGCCGCGGTTTCGTGGGCGCTATACTCCAATCTTGCCCGGCGTTGGGTGGCGCCGAACGGTGCCGGAGCGGTGGAACTGTTTGTCATCGTCACGGGCGTCGTGCTGCTGGTCATGCGCCTGGCAGTGGAGGAGCGAACGGATTGGACGCTTCGAACGTTCGCGGAGGCGTCGGCCTTGGCCGGGGTGACCGCGCTGGCTTACGTGTTGTGGGAAGGCGCCATGCGCCGAGGCAACCTCCTGCTCGTAGCCGTCTGCTCGTATTGCACCCCGCTGCTCTCGACGCTGGTAAGTTGCGTCTATTTGCAGGTGCCGCCGAGCCCAAAACTATGGTCCGGCTGCCTGCTGCTTGTCGCTGGTTCGTTGATCAGTTGGCGCTCGGTTAAGGAATGAGCGGCCCTGGAGACGCAGCGAAGATCCCCAAACGCTGGTCACTTCCACCACACAGAAAAAGGGCCGGGCACCCGCCCGGCCCTTGTGGTTCTAGTGGCGAATCATCCGGTCATTGCTGAACGCGGTAGAACTTCGCGTTGCCGGTCGGTTGGACCGTGATGGGGCTGGCGCCCTCGACATTGGTCCACGGGCCGACCACCGTGTCGGCCGATTGGAGTTGGCCGGTGAACGTGATTACCAGGCCCTCCGCCCCGAAGTCGATGCTGATCAGTTTGCCAACGGGCGCTACGGCCACCAGTTGGATCGCATTCAACGGCGCGCGTGGCGTCCCGCTAAAGCCGTAACCAGCTTCGGTCGTCGCTTCGACCTTAAGGGCCGATGCCGTCAGGTCCATGAAGACCATGTAATTGCCGGCTGCGAAGTTGGTCGAACCGGCGTCGATCGGCGCTTCTACGAACGTGGTGGAGTTCGTCATCGAAACGACCCGCACGTAGTCCTTGAGCACCGCACCTGTCGCGGCGTCGAGAACGCGATAGCCACCGCCCCTTCCGCCGACGCCACCGAGCGCATAGACGTAAACGTCATAGCCGCTGCTGGTCAGTTCGGCTGGGATGTTGGTGATGGTGACACTTGTCGTGGTGGCATTACCGGTGTCGAGGTACCCAATCATCAGCGCCCGATCAGCCCCGGTGAGTTGGATGTTTTCCTCGCCTCGGCCAGTGCTTGACCAAGTGCCGTTGGAGACCCAATTGACCACGACCGCCGTATCCGCAGGCGTCTCGTAGGCCGTATCCGCCACGATCACGTTGGTGCTGGTGCCATTCGCTCCGGTGAGGTTGTTCCAATTTGCCTGCGGCACCGCCCCGGCGGCCGAGCTTGGCGCCAGAGTGCCCTGGTTGCCGCCGCTGTATTCATCAGCCCCGAAGTTGAGGCCGATGGTGTAAGGCCGATTCGCTGGGATCGGTGTGATCACGCCGGGCAACGCGCTGACCGGCATTCCTTGTCCTCCCTTGTAGAGGATAGCGATTTCCTCTGGCGCGAGCACGCGGTTCCAGAGGCCGATGTCGTCCATCTCGCCTTTGAATTGGCGGTTGAGCGATTCCGGATTCTCGCCGATGAACAGGTTGGCGGTCCCCGCCGCGAGCACCGCCGCGTCAGCCATCACTCCGTAGCGGACGCCGTCGACATACAGGGCGGTGCCGAACTCGGCTCTCTGGGCATCTGTGACGGCAACAAAGTGATGCCACTTGCCATCATTGACCGACGGAACATCCTCAGCACCTTCGCCCACGCCGCCCGCGTAAGCGATGGAACCTGTGCTAGCTCGACGGGCAATGCGGTAGTTGGTGCCTTCACCCTTGGCGATCAGGGCCTGCCAGTCCTTGTCAAACGCCTCCACCTTGAACCAGCCCGCTATGGACAGGCTGCCTTTGGCAAAACGGAGGGCATTGCTGCTCCCTGGAATTTCGACGTAGTTCGTTCCGGTAAGCTTGAGAGCCTTGCCGAAACCGGCGACGCCATCGGCAAAGGCAACACCCGGGCTGCCACGCGCCGCCCCGTCGAAACCATCAATGGAGTCGAGCAAATGGCCATCGAAGCTCCAATAGGCCGCCAGGCCGGACGGAATGGTGCTGCCGGCGGCCGCTTCCACAGTCGCGGGAGCCGTCATGACATCGCCAAACGTGCTCGAAATGCGCCTCGCGGTGACTGTGAACGCACCAGTCGGCACAGCCGAAACGCCCAAAAGGACGTAGTTGGGCGCGATCAGCTTGGCGCTCGTGACCGTGGCTCCCGACACCTCGTAATGGCCTGGGTTCACCGCCGTTGCGGCGTCCACCGCCATATCGAACACCACCCCAACGGCGCTGCCGACCGCACCTGCTGAGACGATGCTTGGCGGCGTCGGCAACGCAGGGTAATCGAACTCGTCGGGCGTCAGCGCGCCTTGGGTCACTTTCATGCGGTCGAGCTTGCCCGTGTACTGGAGCCCGAAGGTCGGTTCGGAACCGAGATAGAAAACCTGGTTCGTGCGGGTGAAGTTCACCCCGCTGGTGTAAGCCTTGGTATCGGCAAGCAAGCCGTCGACGTAGAACCGGAATTCCTTCCCGTTCTCGTGCACGACAGCGACATGATGCCAGGCGCCGTCATCCGGAACCTTCGCATTCGAGTCGCGGTCCAGAATCCCAAGCGTCGTGACGAACAGAGTCCGGTTTGTGAATACCGAGAACGACAGCGCGCCGCCAGGGCCATTGTTGAAATAGAACACCTGGCGCGTCGCCGGATTGCCTTGGAAGTTCAGCCAAGCCTGCATCGTGAAGTCAGGGTAGGCCGGATCGAGTTGCACGCGCGAATTCGGATCCGCAACGATCACCTGCGTCCCAGGCGCAAAACTCAGCGCGGAATCCCCTTCCTGACCGCTCGGAGTGTCGTTCGTCCATGCGGGTGCCGAATTCGGCACGGCCGGCCGGGCGACGGTTCCCTGGCTCGGATACGGATGGGTCGCCTGGTTGAAGTTGTAAGCCACCACGGTGCTGCCAAGCACGGCGGCCGGTGTCGCCGCGACAGCGTCCAATTGATCGGCTGTCAAGGCCGCACTGTGAATGCGGAAACGGTCAATCAATCCTTGGAAGGTGTTCGCCATCGCGGTGGCGCCGATGTTTTCGGCACCGATGGTCAGAACGTTGTTCTGATAAGCCCGCGGCACGCGCGTTTCGGCAATGTTCGTCAGCGAGGTGCCGTCATAGAAGAACTCCACGCCGGTTCCGGGCGTCCAAACGGCGGCGACATGGTGCCACTCGCCGGTGGGCAAGACGAGGCCGCTATTGATGTCGACGATCCCGTAGAGCGTGAACTGGAGCTGGCCGTTGTTGAGGCCGAACTTGTGGGATCTGCCATAGGCGGCAAGACCCTCGTAGGTGCGCGCATCGTCCGCTTCCCTGTTGACCCAGGCTTCGATCGTGAAGGGGGCATTGGTCGCAAAGGCCAGGATCGGCGCAATTTGGTCGTTCACCAACAGGGCCGACTGTCTGGTCGCGTTGCCCGCGTTCAAGCTCAATGCCCGATCGTTGGCGGCGCCTGCCGGGTTGTTCGTCACCGTCATCGGAACGTTGCCCGAATCGACGCCCATCCCAACGCCGAGAATGCCCACCAGGCCGTTCGCAGCGTCGACCGTATTCGTGCCGCTTCCTTCGTCAAAGGCGAAGTCCAGGAGGGGCATCGGAGCAGGTGGGACGGGAGCCGGACCCGGCAACTCCACCGCCGCCGACAGGAATCCGGCGGGAATCGGCGCCAGCTTGCCGGCGGGTGTCGCATCGCCTTCCTTCCTCCAAGCGACCTGGCCGTAATCGCCGCCGGTGCCTTCCTTGTAAATCATCCGAACGAAGTAGCTCTTGCCCGCCGTGAGGGCGATCGGGTTCGATGTCCGTGGCATTTCTTCATAGGTCGCCGCAGGTTCGGTGAAGAAATTGCAGCAGCCCGTCTCCTCGGCGATCTTGGCAAGGTTCGCCTCGGTATCGTCCGTGCTGAGCCACAATTCAGACGCGTCGTCGCTATAGATGAAGAAACGATAGCTGCCCGACGCCTTCGGGGTGATATAGCCCTCCATCGTCGCGCCGAAATACTCGTGCGTATCATCCGGGAACGCGTCGCGGCTGTTGAAGGAATACACAGGGCGAACGAGATCCGGCGAAGCGGGGTAACGCGGGTCGTCCAGCAGGCCCTGCACGGCTGTGCCGGCGATCTGTGCGCCACCGGTGGCATCGCCCCAGTAGGACCATTTCAAGAGGCCCTGCTTGGTCATCACATAGGCATTCAGCGGCACGGTCGTGCCAGCCGGGACCTCATTCTTCGAGAGGTCCTTCAGGCCCTGAAGGGCGAGGGTGTAGGTGCCACCCACCGCCTGCGTCGCCGTCGTCAAGGTCACCACTTTGTTGGCGTAGGTCGCGGCATTGATCGCGAGGCTCGGGCTGAGCGCGTAATTGGCCAGGTTCGTGGCCGTTGAAGGATCCAACCCTTCGGAGAAGGTGAGCTTAAACGCCAGGAAGTCGGCACTCCCGTCAGTCGACACGACTTCGGGTGGCTCGGCGTCGCACGGGTCAAGCCCGGCTTTGTATTCGTCCAGGTTGGTGACGCCGTTGTTGTTGCAGTCCTTGGCTGCGTCGCTCGCGTCGTTCGGATTCAGCCCGTACTGGGTCTCCCAGGGGTCCGGCAGGCCGTCGTTGTCCGAATCCAGGAGAGGGTTCGTAATGGGCCTGCCAGTCCCACCGCTGTATAAATCCTTGATCTCCGCTTCCGTGAGGACCCGGTTCCAGATCCCGACGTCATCCACCTGGCCGCGCCATTGGCGGCCGGCGGAGTCCGGGTTCTCGCCAATCATGACGGACTTGCCGTTCGAGGTGAGTGCCGCCGCGCCGGCGATCGACCCATCCAACTCCCCATCGATATAGATGGCGGTGCCCCACGCTGCCCCGGTCGCGTCGCTGATCGCGACGAGGTGATGCCAGTTCCCATCCGACACATCCACGTCTCCCAACGCGTCGGTCAACCCGCCCGCGTAAGACACCCCCGACGTCGAACTGTTCCGAGCCACGCGCCAGTTGTTGTTTTCACCTTTGGCGATCAGGGCCTGCCAGGATTTGTCGAATGCATCGACGGTGAACCAGATAGAGATGGAGATACTGCCGCCAGCCATCGCCAACTCATCCGGATCGTATCCTTCGTTCCGGCCAGTGATCTCCACGTATTGATCCGTCCCGTCGAGTTGAATGGCCTTGCCGAAGCCGGTCTTCCCGGCCACGAACGCGATCGGCTCGGTGCCGTGTGCGGTCCCATCGGCAATGCCGATGGAGTCCTTGAAATCGCTGTTATCGAAGCTCCAATAGGCCACCAGCCCATTGGTGAGCGTGTCCTGCGCCTGACATGTCAGACCCGTCAGGAGCGGAACGGCGGCCAGACATGCCAGCCACAGTCCGCGGGGTCTCTTGTAGAGTATTCGCATAGGTTATTCGCCGGGTTGTCGATTTGTGGGGCCATCACTTGGGCGAGAACCGAGTCCCTGCAGGCAGTTGACCACCTGGTCGTCCAAGTGTTTTCAACCCAAAATTGAAGCGGAAATTTCCTTCCGCCGCAAGCATAAAGTGGCGAGTTGGCGCACGGCCGCGCTCAAGCCGAACACCTATTGCTCGTCCATCCGATGTTTGTCTATGGTTTCACTATGATTCTAATAAGATTCAACTATAGTTTTACAATCGAGTCTTGCTGAAAGCATAGTTTAAGCTTAAATCTTTCTTACTCCAATTGCGGAAGCGGTGCGATTGCGCTACCCTGGTCCCAGATCTTGACCGAAACAAAACATCATCAATCCAAACCATGGCTAAAGCCGAACTCAAAGGACCCGTCAGCCTGCTCAGCGGCACAATCGGCGAATTCACTTATGTCTCCCTGAAAGGCAGACAAGTCGTCCGCCGCAAAGCGCGCCCGGCCAAACGCAGCGCCGGCCAGGGGGCACAGCCCAAACGCATCAAGGAAGCCGCCGCGTATTGGCGCCGGTTGAAGAGCGACCCCGAGAAACGGGCCCATTACGAAGCCCTCCCTCCTGAACCCAGTGTCGGCCTGTACCAACGGGTCGTGCGCGACTACTGCAATCCACCTGTGATCACTGAGATCGATGTCTCCGCCTATTCCGGCGAGGCAGGCGCCCCGATCCACATCCAGGCCGTCGACGACACCAAGGTGGTCGAAGTGTCCGTCGAGATCCTCGATATGCAAGGCGCGGTGCTGGAACAAGGACCCGCCGAGCTTGACGCGACCACCGGCCGATGGCTTTACCCCGGCAGGAAATCAGTCGGCACGGGCCAAACCGTGACCGTTCGCGCCGTCGCCAAAGATCTCCCGGGCAACACGGGGTCCAAAGAAGCTTTGGCCTACGTCAAATAACGGGCGCCTGGCAGTCCGCCGCCGCCCGTTGCGCCGCCCCTCAACCGAAGCTTTTTTCCTGGCGATCAGAACCCGGAATCCCTATGGTGCGACCCGCCCAGGCCGCATTACCCGTTGGGCGAAAACCGTGTCTTAAAGTCCGTTGCAGCTTCGGTCCACAGGCGGCGGAGCGAAGGGTTGCGAAAGGATGAATTCATGAACAAGAACACACTGGCGGCTCTTATCGCACTCGCCATTCTCTCGGTGAATGCGTGGGGAGCGGAGATGATCCTGAACGAATACAACGCCGTCGATGACGGCGCATTCCTCGGCGGAGGCACGGCCGCTGCCGACGTTTCGGGTGGGCACGCCTCCGACACACATTTCGGCCGGGTCCCGGGCAATGGAGGCGATTGGTTCGAAATGGTCGTGGTCAAGGACCATCTGGACGTCCGCGGATGGCAACTCGATCTTTATGAGAACGGCACGCGCACCAAGACGCTGACTCTGACCGCCCACGCGGTCTGGAAGGACCTGCGCGCCGGCACGATCGTCACCGTGTCCGCCAAACTCCCCAGCGATATCAGCTACAACCCCGCCGCGGGCGATTGGTGGATCAATGTCCAGGCCCACGAAGACGCAGACGGACTTTTCATCGGCAAGACGGCCTTCACGGTCAGTGCAAACAATTGGCAATTGCGGATTCGAAATAAGGCGGGTGACGTCGTGTTCGGACCTGCCGGCGAAGGGATCAGCCCCAGCACCGGGATTGGACGCGACGAGGTGTTTCGTCTCGAGGACGACCCCAGCGAAGCCGTGACCGCAAACTCCCCCGAGTACGACGACGGCGATGATATCAGCACCTTCGGGGAACCGAACCGGTGGGGAGTCCAGAAATTCGGCAAGCTGCGCCCGGTCATCAAGCCAACCACCGCTCCCTGATCCGAAAACCGGCCCCGCGTTTCGACCCTGACGGAACCGCCGAGTGCTACCTTCGCCAGAGCATCAGAATACCTTATCCCACTCCAGAGAGAGGTTGCGAGAGCGTGACATTTTGATCGGCAACTGCTTAAACATCAGCCTGTTAAAGAACTGTACACATCTGTGTACAGTCTTCTCGGGATGAATAAACATCTTGGCAATTAGGTGCCCTAAGACGGCGAGAGAGACGATTTCCAAATCGATTGCGAAAGAGCGGTGTGGACGGTTTTTGC
>CAZODO010000046.1:0-46500 GCA_964578605.1 uncultured Verrucomicrobiota bacterium
CCTGAAAACATTGACGATTCTTGCATTTGGCACGCTCAACGTCCGGATGGTAGTGTTCATATATGAACCCCCGGATGGAGTGACCTGGGCAAACTAGCCGCTAATATAATTTTCTGAATCCCCGCAGCGAAATCCCCCTGCGGGTTTCCTTTTTTCCCGGGACGCGATTTGTCTCGCCAGGGACACTGAAAGTCACGCCATACGGGCAAAAGTGGCGAGCAGTTCGCCACGAAAGCACACGATGATGGCGACCACAGAAACCTGAGTAATTAGATCAAGGACGTCAACTTCCTGGCCATCCAACGAATAGGTTTCGGGTTTTATGGTGTTTCATTCTTCAAGAAGGTGCGCGGGGCTTCGCCATCCACGGGCAGTCATCCTTCTGAGGGCACTCGCTGCAGGCGTGCCGCCGCGACACCAACGGCAGAATCACGAAAGAGTTGAGCACAAACGCTCCCAGCAGCCAGGCCAGGCCTGGAGTAAAGGAGGATCGGAGTGCGATTGCACCACAGGCGACGGGGATCAACCACAGGGGAACAATGACAGGGATGTGCCGTTTGAATTTGGCGGCAAAGCACTCCTGGCCGCCTTTTCGCATGAGCCGCGCCGCCAGCACCCCATAGCCGCAAGGACATCCTCGGGTGCCATAGTAACCGCAGTAGCGGCAAATGAAGATCATGATCCAAACCGCGCCCCCAACCCCGTAGGCCGCGTAGGCGGCAGCGTCGGCTATGGCTCGCGTCGTGAAGCCGAATCCCCACGCGATGAGCGCCGCCCCTGTCATCAGCATGATGCTGTAAGGCACATTCGCAATAAGCGTCTGTGTTCGGCTGTATTCTCGCATAGGTTGTGAAGATTCTGCTTTCGCACCCATCTCGCCCGGGGCATGAACCTGCCTTGCTGCCAGGGCGAGGTTCGTTCCACACGCCCACCGCTCTACTGATCACCGCGCGAGTCGTGTTACCGGGGAATCAAAAAGCCGCAGCAACGATGTAAGTCACTGCGGCAAAATTGGTTGCGGGGACAGGATTTGAACCTGTGACCTTCAGGTTATGAGCCTGACGAGCTACCGGGCTGCTCCACCCCGCGATCAAGGGGCGTCAATATAGCCCGTGAACAACCCTGAGCAAGTCTTTTTTGTGCATTGCAGCGGGCGCGCAGGGCGGGGGGTCATTCGAGCTCGCGGAAGGCCTCGATCTTTTGCCGGGATCTTGCCCGGTCATGTTCGGCATAATCCTCTTCCGGGTCGAAAAAGATGATCTGACTTCCTGAGAACTCGAACTCAAACGGGACATGGATCAGCCGGCTCAGTCTGTCTCTCACCTCAGGATGCCGTTCAGGCGGCGCGAACAAGAGCAGGAACCCACCGCCGCCCGCTCCGAGCAGTTTGCCGCCGATGGCGCCTGCCGCCCGTGCGGACTCGTACATCTGATCGATTCGGTCGTTGGAGACTTTGTCGCTCAAGCTCCGTTTTGCCTGCCAGGATTGGTGGAGGAGTTCTCCGAACGGCAGGAGGCTGCCGTCACTATTGAGCACCTGGAGGCTCTGGGCCAGGAGCTGAGTCATCAATTCCAGCTGCTGTTTCCGTCCGTCGATCGCTTGGACGTAGGAGGCGGCGACGTCCGAGGCCGTCCGCTTGATCCCTGTGTAAAACAGCAACAGGTGGTCATTCAGCAGCTTCAATCTCTCGGGTGCGAGCGTGATCGGGTGAACAGATACCTCCCCATTCTGGGCGAATTGAATCTGATTCACTCCACCGAACGCGGCGCAGACCTGGTCCTGGGAACCCACCGTTTCCCTCAGGAGATCCTGCTCGACATGGATGCTTTCCAACGCGAGTTGGCGTTTGCTGACCAGCCGGCCTTTGAGCGCATAGAGCGCGTGGAGGAGGCCGACCGTGAAGGCGGAGCTGGACCCCATGCCGCTTCGCCCGGGCAGATCCCCATCGTGATGGATCTCCAGACCGCGGTCGAACTCGAGGCACTGGAGCACCTGGCGAACAGCCGGGTGGGCAATCTGCTCGATCGTCCTGCAATCTTCGATCTTGGAGTAGACGACCCGGAAGCGATGTTCGAAGAAAGGCGGCAGATACCGGCAGGTGAGGTAACAGTATTTGTTAATGGTCGCCGAGAGGACGGAGCCGCCATGTTGGCGGTACCAGGCGGGATAATCCGTCCCACCCCCAAAGAACGAGACGCGAAAAGGTGTTCGGCTGATGACCATCGTTCGGGTAATTCCGTTTCGGGGTTTTATGCCCTCAGGAACATGCCTTGGGCAAGCGAGTTCAGCAACAAAGTCTCGATGTCGAAGCGGCGATCTCCACGCTGCCCTCGCCCCGGGTCATCGCTCGAACTGATCCAGGTTGTCGCAAATGAACGCCTCGGCTTGTGGCAGCGATTCCGGGGTGCCGATATCAAGAAACGGTGCTTCGGCGCCGCACAATTGAAGGTGGACCTTGCGCTCGATCCATTCCGGAAACACGTCGCGCTCGAAGCTCAACGGAAGCCCGGCGGGAAAGTGATCCAGGAGCCTTGGCCGCAGCAGGTAGATCCCCGCGCTGATGACACCGCGCCCTGGCCGTTTCTCTTCAAACCCGGTGAGGCGCCCCGCGGGGTCGGCCAGAAGCGTCCCATAGCGCGACGCGTCAGCGACTTCCACCCCCTGAACCGCTCCAGCAACCGCGGAATCCCCCAGAGCGCGAGCCAGCTCCTGCAAAGGACTCAGGGCTAGCGAATCGCCATTCATGACCAGCCATGCCGGCGGCTTTTCGCCGCTTTGGCGAACGGCCTTGAGGAACCCTCCCGCAGTCCCGAGCGCCCTCGTTTCCCGGACGCACTGGATCGTGACTCCGCGAACGGGCTGCTGGCGGAAATGCTCCTCCACAACCGCGGCGAGGTGGCCCGTGGAAATCACCACCCTCTGGACACCCTGCCGTGCAAGCCAGCGCACGACCCATTCCACGAAAGGCCGCCCTCGCACTTGGGCCATCGGCTTTGGGATGCCCGGCAGGAGATGCTGAATCCGGGTGCCAAAACCGCCGGCCAGAATGACCGCAGTCGCCTGGCTCAAGAGCGACGCGGTATCCGTGCTTGGTTCCGTCGTCACACGTTAGAGTAGATCGAATTCCGGAGGATGGTGTAGCCTTTGATCAGCTCCTCGATGCCTTGGTCCAGGCTCCATTGCGGCTTGAAACCGGTGGAAGCCAGGCGCGCATTCGACACAATATAATCGCGCTTGTCCGGATCTTCGCCAATCGGGGCTTCGACAAAGACAAACTGGGGAAGGTGCTTCCGGATCAGAGCGCAAAGCTCGAGCTTGGAAAGGTTGGCGTCATCCAACCCGGCGTTGTAAGGGCGCCCGCGCATGGATTGGAAATGCTCGATGCCATGGACGAATACCCGTGCCACATCGCGCACATGGATGTAGTTGCGTTTGAAGTGGCCTTCAAAGACCACCACCGCCCGGTCGTAAACGGCCCGGTAAACGAAGTCGTTGACCAGGAGGTCGATTCGCATTCGCGGCGACATCCCGAACACGGTCGCCAAACGGAAAGTGATGCTGTTCTCGCGTCCCAGCACGGCGGCTTCGGCCCGCACTTTAGTGACGCCGTAGCTCGAGATCGGCCGCAGGGGGGTGTCTTCGGTGCAATGTTTGCCCTTCTCGCCGATGCCATAGCCGCTGTTGGTGACGGGGAGAATGATGCGTTGGTCTTTGCTCGCGAGGCGGCAGAGCCTATCGACCGCTTCGAAGTTCGTCGTTTGCGTGGCGATTGGGTCCTGGTTGCACAGGGGCACCCCGACAAGCGCCGCCAGCGGGATGATCAGGTCGGCTTTGCTGACAAGCGGCTTGACCACCCGCTCGTCCCGGCAATCCCCTCGGACCACCTGGAAAGTCGAATAATGGCAACAGTCGGCCAGGCTATTCTGGCGAAAGTAAAAGTTGTCCAGCACAGTCACTTCATGCCCTAGCCCCAGCAGTGCAGGCGTGAGCACCGAGCCGATATAACCGGCGCCGCCGGTAATAAGAACCTTCATAGCCGGTCTTCCTTAATCGCAGAACGGCAGGGTTGGCAACGACTTTCGGCGGGCCAGCTCTGCCTCATTTGGCAGAGCGGGACGGCCTCGGCGGCATTGGGACATGGGAATGAACCATCCCCAAGGTCCGGCAAGGCGGTCCAGCCCTGCCCTGCGCCCGTGCCCTGCGTTGGAAGCCTTCATAGGGCACTTGACCGCCAGAGGGCGGAAGGGTGAGACTGCGCCCGGAACATGGAGTCGAACACCATCAACCTATGGCTAAAGCGCCGCTAAAGCAGTCGGAAACACGCCAGCGATCCCTTGTCTGGCCGGTGCTGGGCGCGTTCGCCGCCATTTTGCTGTTCCATTTCTACCCGAGCTTCAAGCCGGGACAGACGCTTTTCTCGAATGATGCTCCTTTGGGGGCGTTGATGAGCCAGGCCGAGTTCGCTCTCAGCAACTTTCTGGGTGCGTGGCAACCGCTCAACTGGATTGGCTACCCGTTGATCAGCGCCACACCCAATCCCACCAACCTGTTCTTCCTGGTCCTGGGCCCGGTCGGCTTTTCGAAGTTCTCAGTCCCTCTTGCTCTTCTTGTGCTCGGCGCGAGCGGCTTTGTGCTCTTTCGGCAACTGGGTCTCAAGCCGTTGGCATGCACTTTGGGCGCCCTGGCTCTGATGCTGAACACAGACCCCTTCTCGCACGCGTGCTGGGGTTTGCCATCGGTCACCCTCTGCATGGCGTTCTTCACCCTGGCGCTCGCCGCAGCGGCTCAAGCCGCAACACGCTTCGGATGGATCCGGATGGGAGTGGCCGGAACGGCGGTGGGCATCTCCATCATGGAAGGGTATGACGTCGGCGCGATCCTCAGCCTGTACGTGGCGGCGTTCGTGCTTTTTCAGTCCTGGAATCGCGCGCCTGCCGGCGAAAAGGGGCTTCCGAAAGGCTTTGCGTTCGTTACTGTCGTGGCCCTGGTGGCGGCTTTGACCGCGGCTCACGCGCTCTCTGCCCTGATCGGAACCCAGATCAAGGGGGTGGTCGGAACTCAGCAGGACGCCCACACCAAAGAGCAGCGCTGGGACCAGGCGACCATGTGGAGCCTGCCAAAGATCGAAACGCTCCGGATTGTTGTTCCCGGCCTCTTTGGCTACCGGATGGACACGCCCGATGGCGGCAGCTATTGGGGGTCGGTCGGCCAGACACCCGGGGTCCCGCAATCGCGCCATTCCGGTTCGGGTGTTTACGCGGGGGTGTTCGTAGTCCTGGTGGCCTTCTGGGGCGTCGCACAAGCGGCGAGGCGAAAGGGCAGCCCTTACTCACCGCAGTCCAGAAGACTGATTGCATTTTGGGCGGGCGCGGCGTTGATCTCGCTTCTGCTCGCGTTTGGCCGTCACGCTCCGTTTTACCAAGTCGTCTATCAACTGCCTTACTTCTCAACTATTAGGAACCCGATCAAGTTCATCCACCCGTTTACGGTCTCGCTGGTGATCTTGTTTGCCTATGGCTTGGACGACCTCTGGCGGCGGTATGCAACCCGCCAGGGCGCGCCGGGCGGCCCCTGGCATGCGCGGCTGCGCACCTGGTGGAAAGCGGCTCCGGCCTTCGAGCGCAAGTGGGTCATCGCTATGGGAGTCGTGCTTGCCGGCTGCGTTCTCGGCTGGCTGATCTACTCGTCGTCGCGCGTTGAACTCGAACGGCACTTGCAGACGATTGGCTTCCCCGCGGACTCCGACCCTGCCCCTTCTCTCATCGCCGCTTTCAGCATGAAGGAAGCGGGCTGGTCTGTTCTCTTCCTGAGCCTGGGCGCCGGAGCCGTCGTCTTGATCCTCAGTGGCATCCTCTCCGGCTCGCGCGCGAAATGGGCCGGCGCGCTGCTGGGACTGGTTCTGGTGGCGGATTTCGCCCGGGCCAACGCCCCTTGGGTCATCTACTACGATTACGCGTCGAAGTATGCGAGCAACCCCATCCTCGATATGCTGCGCCAGCAACCGGAAGCGCATCGAGCCGCCGCCCGGCTCGCGCCGCTTTCACCGAACTACCTGGTGACCGGGCCGGCGCGCAGCCTTTTCGGTGGGGTGGTCGAAGAATGGCTGCAGCATCACTTTCAGTTTTACCAGGTCCAATCGCTCGACGTCGTGCAGATGCCCCGCATGCCGGAGATGGATGCCAGCTTTATCGCCGGAATCCTCTCGCCCCAATTCTCTGCCGCCGATTTCCTGCAACTGGGCGCCCTGATCTCCCGGTTAACCAACCAGGCCGATGCCGTCTCGCAGACTCTCTGGAACCGGTTTCCTCCTGAGACTCGCGACGCCTTGCAGAGGTCGGGAGATCCCAATGCCATCGCCGCCAACCTCAGGGACGCTTTGAACACCGTGAGCCGCGGCCCATCGCTCTATGATCCAGCCCGATTTGCCGGAGTTCAACTTTCCGATCAGACCCGCGGTTTTTTGAATCAAGTCAATGAAGGCCGGGATTTGGTGCGGTTCAACCGCCTGCTCCTTCAGGACGCTTACCCCGGCTGGATCGCAAAGCGTTCCGAGTTCGCTTCGTTCGCCAGGCTCTGGCAATTGACCAACACGCGGCGGGTGCTGGGCATGGCGCCGTTCCTTCCCGTCATGAACCAGGAGATGGATCCCACGAACCGCAGTTTTCGGGTGCAGACCGCCTTCGATTTCGCAGCGCGAGGGCCGGCAACGGACGAGGGCGGGACCCTGGTTGAGAACATCACCACGGTCGTCCGGCCGGAAGGTCAATTCGCGATGTTCGAGTTCGGCGCCGCCCTCCCACGCGCCAAGCTATTCACGCAATGGCAGGTGCTGACGAACGACGACGAAGGCACGCTGGAGCGGTTGGCCGACCTCGCATTCGATCCCCAGGCCATGGTCCTGGTCAACAGCCCGGTTCCGGCAAGCCCGTCCCCCGCTGCCGCGGAGCCCGCGAACCCCAAGGTCTCCATCACTCGGTACGAGCCCAAACGCGTCGTTCTCAACGTGGCATCCGCCCTCCCGGGCGTCCTGCTGTTGAACGACCGGTTCGATCCCAATTGGAAAGTGACGGTGGATGGCCGCCCGGAAGAGCTGCTCCGATGCAATTACATCATGCGGGGTGTCCATCTCCAGCCGGGGACCCATACCGTCGAGTTCCGGTTTGATCCGCCTCACTGGATGTTTTACTTGAGCCTGGTTTCGATCCTTGTTGGCGCGGCGCTCTCTGGCATGCTGAGCCTCTCTCGCGACTCCGTCGGATCGGAACCCAAACCTTAACCCCAGGAATTCTCTCCTTATCTCCCATGGGCCACCAGGAAACCTACCGGCATAACGAAGCTTATGCCGAGTTTCTCGCAAACTGGGACGCGAATTTCTACGCCAAGTATGCCGATTTTCTCAAGCCTCCCCGCCCAGGCGCGCGCGTTCTCGATGTGGGGTGTGGCGCCGGGCAGGTGGTCGGCCGGCTGAATGAAGCGGGCTTCGAAGGGTATGGCGTGGACGTTTCGGAGCCCAACATCAAGAAGGCCCGCCAATTCAGTTCGCGATGCCAATTCTATGACGGGAAGCATCTGCCCTTTTCGGATGGCTTTTTCGCGAGTGTCGGCGCGCTCAACGTCCTGGAGCATGTCGAAGAGCCCGAGCAATTCATTCCCGAACTGGTGCGGGTGGTGGAACCGGGCGGCCGTGTCCTCATCTCGAGCCCGAATTTCTTCCGTGTTTTTGGGCTTCGCGATTACCATCCGCGGATGCGTGGGCTGGGCAACAAATGGCGGAACTGGCGGCGGTTGGCCGCCAAGCGGCGCCAGATGCGGACCGATCCGGGTTCGGCCCGCTTCGATCGGATGACGCCCATCGTGAAGGAACCGTTCACGCCTGATGACGACGCCATCATTGCCACCAACGGGGTTGAGATCTCCTTTTTCCTTGAGCGAGCAGGATGCGACGTCGAGCACGTCTTTTGCACCGACCGTTATGTGTCCAAGCTGGTGGATTTTGGCCTGAACTTGACGCCGCTCCGGTTCCTCATGTTCAACGCGTTTGTCGTCGCGCGGAAACGGCAGCCATCCCGAACGCCAGGCCGTTCAGGCGCACAGATCCGCCTGATGCGCGTCAATCATCTCCCGAAAGAGACGCCGCTTGGCCCAGTCGATCAGTTCTTCGTAAAGCTCTGATTGTTCTTCGTCCGTCAGCGTGATTTCCTCCTGGGTCTCTTCCCAGATCACTCCGAAGCACTCCGCGACTGAAAAACGCCGCCGCACACAGTGCCTTAGCGACCGTTGAAATCGCGCTCGAAACAGCTCCTTCGAATCCACAGGAACCGCGACCTTCGTCGGGCGGGAGTCCTGCGCCAGGGCAGTTCTCATGATGGAAAGAAGGTTGAACCCACCCCGCGAATCATCAAGAAAAGGTTGCCGGAACTTTTCCACGGGCTAGCCCCAAGTTGTTCACCGGAGCTTCCAACGGTGACGAGCTGAAGCACTCTCCTCCGTCAATTCGTCACCCTTAGAAATCTATCGATCGGTAGAACGCACCCCGGTGGAGGAAGGTTTCAGGAAAACCTTTTCAAAATGTCCCAAGTCCGGTCCCGGGACCTCGTCTTGGGCTGAACACAGTCCACTCCCCAGGTTCCTGGCGTGCGATCCACTCCTCCCAACGGCGCACCTACGCCCAACCCCGTGTTCCGAGCGCGTGAGGGCTGCCATACCGCCGCTCGGCCCATTCGATCCCCACGAGATGCCACGAGTCGATCAGGAGTTTCTCGAACGCCTGCTGCTCCGCCTCGGTGGTCTTCGGATAGTCAGGCTGAGAACTATGAGCCTCGATGCAGTGTTCGATGGCGAACAGACACCGAAAGTACAGCTGGCAAGCGGGCTCTGGATCAAGATTCGGCCACTCGCAATGCCGGGCAAAATAACGCGCGGCCGCATCAGCGGCTTCGCTCTGATAGGGCGTCCATGTCCTCAGCCACCCGGCCGTGTCCAGGTGCAAATGGGCGTCATGCGGGCCGAGTCCTTTGCTCATCTCGAAGAGCAAATTCGCCATCTGGAGCCAGGTCATGCTGGATTGCGAGCAACCCCGGTTCCATGGCGGCCGGTCGAAGAGTAGTTCTCATTCTTCCGACGTTCCGGCTGAACAATCTTCTTCACTCGAAGGATCTCCTCGCGCCCGGGTTCTATCGAAGAACCTATTGTCCCGCATCGACTTAACCCAGGGATCTCCAGGAGGGCAGGGCCGCTACGCCCTCGGTTCTCTCCATTCTCAGGTCGGCGACGCCACTTCCGCAGGGTTGCGAACTCTGTCCATAATCGCGTCCCGTGTGATCGGCTGCGGGAGGGAAATTCCCCTGGTGTCCCCCGGTCGATCCGGAGGAGCGATGCGGAGGTCCGGGGAACCGAAATCGCCGGTGATTTCGCCTGGATCCGAGGCACGCTGTCTTAGACATGGACGGTTGCTCAAGCGCTGAGGCAACCTATCCGGGAGCCGTCCGCGAAAAATTCGATCTGTCTTCGTGACGTTGCCGCACGTCGCGAGCGATTCAGGTAGATTTTTCAGAACGCCATCGTATGCTTCGTGCAAGGCGTCCGTAGCTCAATTGGATAGAGCATTTGACTTCGGATCAAAGGGTTGCAGGTTCAAGTCCTGCCGGACGCGCCAAGTTGATATCCAACATCTTAAAGCGACATCCAGACGGATATAATATCTGCCAGCCCGCACTCCAAGATCACTTTGGTTATGGAATGACCACGCGATAGAAGCGGGGGGAGGTGCCCAGGGGCTCCGTGTATCGCATGGCATCGCTGCCAGCCGTCGATTCCGCGAGAGTGACCCAGGGTTGGCCTACCAAGGCCGCAGCGCCTTCGACACGGTACCTGACGCCCGGGATGGCTGCCCATTCAAAACTCACGGTCGCGTCAGCACCGACTTGCAAGTTCACCAGGCTTGGGGCTGGAACATCACGATTCCGTTCGCCCGGTGTGGGCTGATTGAAGACACCTCGATCGAGGTCCTGCCCGTCCGGCAGCGAACCGAAGGAGGTGTCAGGAAGGAGCGCTGGCAAAGGCACGTAATCGACCACGGCAGGCGCGCCTGACTGCGTGCGCACGAGGGCAAGCACTCCGCCATTGAACAGCCGGAAGCCGCTATGGAGATCGTTTGGAGTCGATTCGGCGGGTTCGCCATCGGCCCAGACAAGGCAAAACTCCCCCCCTCCGAGCGAAGAACCTGGCGGAAAGGCCCACCTGGTCAAGTCGGCAAAGGAGTCGGTCAGATACCAGCCTTCCAGGGAGGCTCGGGCCGGTCCGGCATTGAACAGTTCGATCCAAGGTTCGAGTTCTCCTAAGTTATCGGGCAACCCCGCGCGATTGGCGGTCAAGGCTTCGTTGATGAAGACCGGCGGGAACGGTGGCAGAACCTGGGCCAGCGAGTTGGTGTCCCCGGGGGTCACGGGCGCGGCGGCGCTCTCGACAGAAAGATCCATCCCCCATACCACATCTGAACTGCCGGCGCTGTTCTGGTGAACCTCGACCGCCACAACATTGGCGCCGTGTCGCAGCGCAGCGCCTTCGATGACCACCGGACCCTCCAGAGCCGCGTCGCTGACGACTCGGCCGGCCAAGGTGTCAAAGGTGACATCGCTCGCGTCGGAGAAGCCGACGCGCATCAACTCGGTGCCGTTAAGGTAAATGACCGCCGCGTCGTCCACGACGGTATTGACCTTGAGGCGCAAGCCAGCGGCGGGGCCAGCATAGACGAAGGCCGTGCGAAAATAGTAGGTCACGGGACCAATCGACAAGGGCGTGTTTTTTGGGGCGGGCAAGGCCGCGTTCTCGACGTAGAGAAGGGCGCGGCCGGAGGGCCAGGCACCGTCGTCATAGCCCCCTTCGCGCCAGGCCGTGCCGAGGTCCGTTCCGGACTGTTGGTATCGCCATGCGTTCGTCATTGAGAGGAGCTGGCGAGAAGCGGACTCCAAAGAGGCGGTCGCATCCCAGTTGCCGACGCGAGAGTTATCCTGGCGCGGGTCCATCAACTGCAGCGAACCGCCTGGACCAGCGGCCGCTTTCGGCCAGGGCGGCTCGCTCGTGAAACGGACCTCGTCCAGGATTTCGGTTTGGCCATCTGGCGCGGTGCGCGTCAGCCGAAGGAGGTCGCCGGCTGGATTGAGGAAGCCGGCCCAGGTGCCGGCGACGGGCAAGTTCTTCCCGTAGGCAGAGTCAAAGGTGGCGCGGTTCTGGACCACCAACTGGAACTTGCCGGGAGCGAGCGTTGCCCCGGCAGGAAACGCAAACGCCAGGGCGGTCCCGGTGAGTTGCACCCCTGAAAGATCCAGGGTGGTCCTGGCTGACGTGTTCACCAATTCAACGAACTCCGTTCCGTTCGTCTCCGATCGGAACAGGATTTCGTTGATCACAAGATGCGGCTGAGGCTCCGTAATGACGCGGAACGGCTGGTCATGACTGAGCGGCGGCGGGCCGTCGTCGGTGACACGCACAATGACGTCATTGGTGCTGGCGCCGTAGTCGGAATCAACCGCCCAAGAGATCCAGCCGCTGACGGGATCGATGGTCAGGCCCGGAGGAGCGCCGGGAGCCAAGGAAAAACGCAACGTCTGCCGCGGCAGATCGGCATCCAAGGCTTGGGCTTGGACAGCAAGGGTCTCGCCTTCGCGCAGAGATTGGCTGGCGATCGGCAACAGCGTGGGCGGTTGATTCACCTCACTCACGGTGACGGTGAACGTCTGGGTGGAAGCCGCGTAAGGTGGATTCACCTCGATGGCGCTTATGACGAAGAGCACATTCGTGGGGCCGACCTCCTCACCCGGAACCCAATCAAGCTGGCCGGACGCCCGATCGAGGGTCGCCCCGGCCGGTCCTGTTGCCAGTGAGAAGACCAGCGGACTCGGCGGCGTATCCGGATCGGCCGCTTCAATCTGGATTCTGAACGGCGTGCCCTCCGCGATCGCCTGCGCAGAAACGGGCTGGATCTCGGGAGGATTCGGAACATCGCGGACGTCGATCCTGAACGTTGCGGCATCCGTGTATTCGGGCGATCCGCGGTCGGAGACGCGCACGCCGAGGGTCACGCGGGTGCCGCCTCTTGATTCGTCCGGAATCCAAGTGAACGCGCCATCCGCCGTTACCGTTGCGCCGTCGGGCGCGCCCGGTTCCAGGGTGAATACCAGCGGATTGGAGGGCAGGTCGGGGTCCTGGGCGGAGAAGCTGAACGCGAGAAGCGAGCCTTCGTCCACCCCCTGATCGGCAACAGCTTCGAGCCGGGGTGGCAGGTTCACCTCGTCCACTTGGACAGTGACCCATAACGTCCCGGTCCGAGCGGGGGTTCCGTTGTCCTCCGCCTGGATGGCGAACTTCACGAGCGCCGGGCCATCGGGTTCGGCGGGCGTCCAACGAAACGCACCGGAACGCGCGTCGATCTCGGCGGATTCAGGAGCGCCCGCTCCGAGACCGTATCGCACCGAATCCCCCTCGGGATCGGCCGCCTTGACGGTGAAAGTCAGCAAGGTGCCTTCGGCAACTCGCGGGTCGGCCATTGGCTCGAAGAGCGGCGGACGGTTGGCGCCCGCGAGGCTGTTGGGCTCGCGGGGAGTGGGTTGAACCATGGCATAGAGAGGCAACTCGGCGCCATCCGGGAAACGGCCCACACTGATGTTGTTGGTCTGGGAACCAAAGGAGATCGTGTCCACCTGCAGCCCGTCCGGACCAAAGAGGCCGAGTTGCTCACCGGATTGAGAAAGCTTGAAATTGACATGCAGATCACGGCCCGGCGCGTTCTGATCCTCTTCTTCGTCGGCCCAGACGATGAGGAATTCGCCTGCGGGAAGGATCGTGCCTGCCGGCACGGAGTACTTCGTTGGGTTCTCCAGGTCATCCGTCAAGGCGTAACCCGCAAGGTCAAGGGCGTTCGGGCCCCCGTTGTAAAGTTCAAACCAGTCATCGAAATCGCCGTCGGCAGGATCGGCGATGGTCTGCGTGTTGGCCGCCATCACCTCATTGATTCTGACCCGGACACTCGGCCACGCGGCGTCGTTCGGCTGGGCCGGTGTGGGCGCGAAGAATACCTGGCGCCTGTGGGGGTCACCTTCGGGGAACGAGCCATAGGAGGAACCGGCGGGGACCGCGGCGTAGGTCAATGCGTCGAGAACCACAAGGCGATCCAGATGCTGCCGGGCCAGCACCACGGTTCCGGCGGCGGCATCCAGGCGAAAGCCGGCGTGCCATTCGGCGCCGAGGGTCTGCGTCGGTTGGGCGTCGGCCCATAGGAGCAATCTCTGCCCGGCACCGATCTTCGATCCGGCAGGGAAAGCCCACTGCCGCAAGTCCGAGAGATCAATGCTCAGAAAGCAGCCATCCAGGCTGACCTCAGACGGGCCGGCATTGAACAGCTCGATCCAGGGATCGAATTCGCCGGCGCCATCCGGTTGCAGGCCGGCATTCGAAGGCATGATCTCGTTGATCCAAAGAAGCGGGAATTCCGGCAACGGCGCGGCAACGTTGTTGGCGCCGCCGGGCGTGGCGCGAGGCGCCGAGTCATCCGGGGCAACGCTCCAGTTGCCAATGCGGTCGTTATCGCGCGAGGGATCGATCAACTGCAGCGAGGCGCCGCCTCCGTCCGCGGCGGTTGGCCAGGGGGCATCGTCGCTGTAGGTCACCTCATCCAGAACCACCCGATTCGTGCCCTGGACGCTTTCCAGGCGAAGCCGTTCTCCGGCGTTGTCCAGCGTTCCACTGAATTCGCCCACCACCACTTCGGCGTTGCCGTAGGCTGATTGAAAGCCGGGCAAACTCGAGGCGAGCACCACGTAACCCCCGGGCGCGATGAATCGTCCGTGCCCGATCGTGGCATCGATTCCGTCCACACGCAGTCCCCCCAGAGGAAGGGTTTCGGTTGTGGAGCGATTAAATATCTCTACGAAACTCGAAGAGGGCGCGGCGGGATGGTACATAATCTCGCTGATCACCAGCTTGCCGGCCAGCGTTGGAGCCGGGCCGCTGTTCGAAAGCGTCAACGTGTCGCGCCCGACTTCGGCTCCGTGTTCGTCCAGGGCGCGGAGCGTCAGGAGATTGTTGCCTCTCGCGAGCGCGACCCGGATCTCCCAGGTCGTTTCGCCCACCCACTTGATCGCGTGCGGCTGGTCGTTGACCTCAATGGTCGTGACTGCGATGGGAGCGTCGCCCCGGACGGTGACGGGATTGGCATTGGTGCCGCCCCCGGGCCTGGAAGCTCGAAACACGATGTTCGTCACACGCGCGAGGCTCTGGAGGTATTCGTTCCGGCGTGCCGTGATAAAGGCACTCATCTGGGAGGGCGCGGTTGCGCTGATTCCATTCTCACGAAAGACGCGGAACCAATCATTGAGACGGGTCGTGCTGCGAGCGGGGTCCATGGGTCCCCGAGCCATGTCACAGGCCAGGCGCCAGTAGACGCGCCGGAATTCCGGCTTGGCGAACATGATGCCGGGCAGGAAACCGGGATCGGGAAAAAGGCTGTAGGCCGATTGAAACGCGCCATCGGTATCGTTCACGTGCAACCGGGACCGCCCGTAAGGGGGGATGTAGGTGTAAAGGTTGTGCGGGTAACCGGGCGAATTGTAATGGTCTCCATTGCCACACATGCGATTCACCACCCAATAACCCGCCCAACTCCGGATATCGGCCAAAGCGGATACGCGCGCGACGTAAAGCTCGTCACTGGGCGCATTCAGGGCGTCCACGACATGGTACAGCGACGAGAAATCGTCATCCGGCACCGTGGTGGACTTCTTGCGCATGCAATAGCGGTACTTCGCCTGTTTCTTCACGCCCCCGGTCGTGGAGTAATTGCGGAAGGGTTCGTGAGGATAAAGCTGCTCGTAGACATGCGGATCGTCATCGCCATACCAGCTGGAACAAAGCGCGCGCGAGGGCGACAGGGAATCATACCGGAACACGGCCGACCCGTTCACGCTGACGTGCACGTAGCGCATGGCGATGGACGCCAGGTCGATCTGGCGCGCCATCCAGTAGGCGTGTTTCTCCTGTTGCCGCGTGCCATTATTGGAATTGAGGCTGATGTAATCGATCGCCACTTCCGTGTCCCCCAGGATGCGATTCGTCTTGGGGAACTCGACCACATAAGCGGCATCGCGATAATCATTGAACCCTTCCGTTCTCCAGTTGCCACGATACCGGACCGCCGCGTTGTAAACCGTGCGGTAATCGTCGTAGGTGAACGTGGCGTCGACCGGTTCGTTGCTGCGCGTTTCCCGACGGGTCAACTGCGCGACGTTGGTGGAGGACATCCACATCCGGTAAGTGCCAAAGACCCCAGACGCCAAGCTGTCGCCAAACCGGACCAGGCACTCGGGAACGGGCACGCCCGTTAGCGGAGCCCCAGGAAACCGGCTCCTGCCAGAAGGGTTAACAGCATCCGCAGCTTCCACCGCAAAGCAGACGATCTGCCCTGCGGGCTGGCCCGGCAGCGTCGCGGTGAAGACCCCGTCGCCGTCGGGATCGGCCATGGGCAACGTGGTTAAGGGACGGTTGGCGGTGTCGTTGCGCCACTTGAGCACAACGGAAGCCACGCCGTCCGGGTCATGGACCCGGGCGGAAACGACCACAGCCTGATTGGCGGCGGGCAACACCGGCGTGTGTTGCACCTCGGAGATAGCGGGACCGGCATTGCTGATCCGGCGGCTGTTGGCCTCTCCGGGCGTTCCGAGATTCTCAGGCAACTCGAGGGCGCCGACCGCTTCGAGCGCGTGCCCCTTCACACCCATCACGATGTAAGGCCAGCCCGCGATCCAGCGGCCTTTGGCGCGAAGAGTGAACGTCTCGCCGACTCGGGGCGCCGTGACCGCCGTCGAGAGCCGGTCGTACGTGATGCGATAGACGGAGATGGTATAGCGGCCCTGGCTGGTGGCGCGCACATGCAAGCTGCGGTTGCTGGCATACCCTTCGTTCGCTTCCACGCTGGACCGTTCGTGCGAGCCCAGCAGATCCCAACCGCTCAAGCCGGATTCGAAATCGGCGTTGCGCACACGGTTCACGGTCTCGCCGGCTTTCATCAACTCGATGTTGTCCAACAAGCACTCCCCGCGCTGGGGGCAGAAAACCTGGAGTTCCTCCATCGTCCCCGCCTGGTTGTCGATCACCCCGGTATGTTCGATATCGGTCCAAGGCGCTTTCCCCGTTTCGTCGCTCCCCTGCCAGTTCATGCCCAGGGCGTTGTCCGCGCGCGGATCGATCAGCTCCAGGCTGCTTCCGCCGCCGTCGGTCCAGTGCCCCCAGCCGTCGCTGTAAGTGACCTCATCGATCAGCACGAAGTCCTGAAATGGCTGTTGCGGATCGTCCGGTCTCGCCAGGGCGACCCGTTCGCCGCGGTCCGATAGCTCCCCTTCGTAATCGCCCACCGTGTTCGCTCCGTTCAATCGAGGGTAGCGCGTTAACAGCCGCGCGCGGTCCCGGGCCACGACCAGCCAGCCGCCCGCTTCGATAATGGTTCCCGGCGGAATCATGAAATCGATCCCGTCCACGAAGCGCCAATGACTGACGTCGACACGGTTGCTGCCCCGATTGTAAAGCTCGATATACTCGTCCTCCGCCCGGCCGGAGATCGGGTGGAACATGATTTCGTTGATCACGATGTCGTGAAGGCAAGCCGCACTGTTGGCCAGGCCGGGCGTGGTTTCCGCCAGTTCCCGAATCTCAGGCGCTCCGTCCGGCGAGCGCCCCGACGAGACACCCAGGCGCTGCGCGTCGAAGCGCACCGCATCGATCACACGGCCGCCATCGGGCCGGGCCAGAAAGATCGCGTCACCCTGGCGGCTAAGGGAGAAACCGAGATTCGCTTGCGAGAAGACAACCCAACCGCCGGGCGACAATCGAGTGCCCTCCGGGATGGTGAACTTGTCCGTCTCGGCTCGATCGCTCAACCGGCAACCAGACAGGTCCACCGTCTGTGAACCACGGTTGAACAGCTCGATGAAATCCACTTCCGGGAGATCCGTATGCGCCAGGAACTCGTTAATGACCACGCCGTCCAGCGGGTCAACGATCTCAGGATCCGGACGGCCTGGCGATCCCCCCACCGCCGCGCTGGCCGACCACGCTTCAACGGAGCGTTCCCCGTAATCGGGCCGAGCCAATTGGAGCGAATGCCCCGCTCCGTCGGCGGCGATCGGCCAGGGCATCCGGTCTTGGTAATCGACTTCAAGCAAAAGGGCCCCCGCCCCGTTATGCAGCCGCACCTGGCCGCCGTCGTTGGGGAGGCCGCCCACAAACGGGCCCATGATGTTGGTCATGCCAGACACCTGCCGCAAAGCCTCCGGATCCCGCGCCACCACCACGAAACCGCGCCCGGGGATAGCGGTATTGGGAGGGAAAGTGAACTCGACCGCGCCGGCAATCCGGTATCCGCTCAGGCTTTCGGATACCGGCTCGGTATTGAAGATCTCAAGGAACTCCAATAGCTCCGTCCCGCCCGGCTCCCGCGGATGATACATGATCTCCGAAATGATGAGCGGCGTGCCTCGGCTGGAGGGAGACAGTTGCCGGGCGCGCTCCGTGGACGGGTTCACGGCGCCTGCCGCAGCCAGCGCGTCTGGCCCCTCGGCCTGTGGAACGGACCCAAAGACGGCTTGGCCTGTGGCGCGTTCGTCCGCGTAGGCATCCGCTGCCCGAACGACGTTACCGGCGAATGAAAGCAAGGCGCATAAAAGTCCAATGCGAACCGACAATCTTGGCATGGACACCAGGATGTCCTTCCGAAGCCCCTGATTCAACGTGAATTGCAGCGGAAAACCACTCTCGAACAAACTGGCTGAACGGGCGCCCCCCCTGTCCGCCTGTTTCAGAGCCGGTCGAGGCATTCCAAGCCGTGAATTCCGGGCTGTCTGGTGTGGGAACTCCGAGATACCGTGCCGTTCCGTTCCGCTCCATTTGCTTCCATACGGCGCTGAATACGGTCTAAGTTCATGTTAAACTCAGGCTATACTCATGTTAAACTCATGTCGACATGAGTTTAACATGCGTTTAGCGTGCGTTTAGCGTGCGTTTACACCCGATGAAAACCGAGAACAAGTGCTCATCGATGCCGCTTTTCGCTGGAGCTTTCGCGCAGCCTGTTTCAGCCTGTTTCGCCGCCAGGTTGACCGAAATTCCCCCGAATTCGCGACATTCCCCCGAATTCGCGTCGTAAATTCCTCAATACCCAATAGATCTGAACATTCCACAATTGTGGAGACCCTGGGTGGAGTCTTACTCGCCCAAGCGAATCGGGCTGTTCCGTTGACCTGAATCAATGGCCCACAGCCCCAAGCCTTTACCATGACCCAAGCACTCGATTCCGTCATGCGCATGAAAACTCCTTCTTTTGGGTCCACCGCGCGGTTCGTGCCGACCCTGATTCCTTTGGCCTGTTTTGCAGGCGCGTTCCTGCTGCTTGGCGCAAGTGCGCCCGCGAACGGCGCCGAAACGGTCTGGCAGATCGGGAAACCGGACCAGGACAATGCCGAGTTCGCCCTCGCGCCGAACCGTTACGGGGCGTTCAGGACGGATGGCCTGTTCGTCGTGGGCCAATCCGACGCCAAGCGCGACTGGCCTTATGTGCATCCGGGGCCGAGTGATAGCTGGGCAGGTGGAAAGCAACATACCTTCTCGGTGTTGTTCGGATTAAAGCAGGCGCCAAGCGAAGGCGAATGCGTGCTGCGGATCGACCTCCTGGATACCCAAGCCCATCTTCCGCCGAACCTCCGCGTGGCTCTCAACGGCCACACCAAGCAGACGCAGCTCTCGGGCGGGGCTGGCGATGCCTCGGTTTACGGCGATCCCACGAAAGGCAAGCGCCAACGTGTCGAAGTGTCGTTTCCCGCCGCCACGCTGAGAGCGGGAGCGAACGAAGTCGCGATCACCACAGCCGCGGGCAGTTGGATGCTGTACGACAGCGTGCAGTTCGCCACGCCCGCCGCGCTGGAACTGGATACGGTCTCCGACGCCACGTTTGCTTCATTCGATTCGCCTCCGGTGCTGAAGCGGCAAGACGGCCGTCTGGTGCAGTCCCTCAACGTGCACCTGCGCCATTTCGGCAAGGAGACCGATGCCCGGGTGCGTGTTGCCGGGGAGGAACGGGCGGTCGAGCGCATCCGCGCCGGGGCCAAAACGATTTCCGTGTCTGTCCCGGCCGTGGAGAAGCCCGTGACGATGGAAGTGCAGGTGGACGCTGGAGGCAAGCCGGTCGCGAACCAGACCGTGACCCTGGCGCCGGTCCGCAAATGGGTTGTCTATCTGCTGCCGCATTCGCACGTGGATATCGGCTACACGCATGTCCAGACCGATGTGGAACGTGCGCAATGGAAGTACCTGGAGATGGCCATTGACACCGCCCGGCGAACGGCAGGCAACCCTCCTGGCGCCCAATTCAAGTGGAACGTCGAAGTCCTTTGGGCCGTGGACAGCTACCTGCGACAGGCCTCGCCTGAAAAGCAGGCGCAGTTCTATGAAGCGGTGAAGGCCGGCTGGGTAGGACTCCAGGCGCTTTACGGAAACGAATTGACCGGCCTGTGCCGCCCGGAGGAATTGCTGCGGCTGGTCTGGGCGGCTCAGACCCTCGGCAAGCGGATTGGCAAACCCATCGAGTCGGCCATGATCACCGATGTCCCCGGATACTCCTGGGGCATCGTGCCCGTCTTTGCGCATAGCGGCGTGAAGTATTTCTCCATCGGCCCCAATGGCGGCGATCGGATCGGGCATACCGCGGCCGCGTGGGGTGACAAACCTTTCTGGTGGATCGGCCCCAACGGGCGGGACAAGGTGCTCGCCTGGATGACCGGCACCGGCTATTACCAGGTCTTCCAATCGCCGGAGAAACTGCTGGGATACCTGGGCCAGTTGGAGGCCAAGGGATACGCCTATGATTTCGTGCAAGTGCGCCATTGCCTGGGCGACAACGGTGCCCCGGATGTCGATTTCGCTGACAAGGTCAAAGCCTGGAACGAGACCTATGCCTACCCCAGGCTGGTGATCGCAACCTCCGACGAAATGTTCCACGATTTCGAGGCCCGCTATGGCGATTCCATTCCGCAGGCCAAAGGCGACTTCACGCCTTACTGGGAAGACGGCGCCGGGTCGAGCGCGGCCGAGACGGCCCTGAACCGCGCCACCGCCGATCGCTTGTCACGGGCGGAAACGTTGTTCGCTCTCCTGAATCCGGGCGGCTACCCGGTCGAAGATTTCTACCAGGCCTGGCGAAACACTCTCCTTTACAGTGAACATACCTGGGGCGCCCACAACAGCATCAGCCAGCCGGATGAGCCCTTCGTCAAGAGCCAGTGGGCCATCAAGCAGGCCTTTGCCCTCGACGCGGCGGCGCAATCCAAACAGCTTATCGACCGGGCGGTCCGGACCGGGTGGCGCGGCGAGCGCGTGCCCGACGCGGTCGATGTGATCAACCCAACCTGCCTCGAGTCTGCGAGCGCGTTGGTGGTGCTGCCCGCCGAACTCTCTGCATCCGGCGATGTCGTCAAACGCTCGCTGGCGTCCGGCGAAGGGATCCCTGCGCAGCGGCTGGCGTCGGGCGAGCTGGTCTTTCGCGCGCCGATCAGCCCGTTCAGAGCCACGCGTTTCTATCTGTCCCCAGGCTCCCCTGCCCTTCCCGCGCCCCATTCGCGCGCGTCCGCGGAAGGGCGGGTGCTTCGGAGCGGGAACGGCCTGGAGTTGCGGATTGATCCGCGGACGGGAGCCATTGCCAGCTTGCGATTCCAGGGCCGGGAACGGGTCGATGCGGCAAACGGCGCCGGCCTCAATGAGTACCTTTACCTTCCGGGAACCGATCTGAACGGGCTGCAGCGCGCCGGCGCGCCCAAGGTCACCGTCAAAGAGCGCGGGCCCGTGGTCGCTTCGCTCTTGATCGAATCGGAGGCGCCCGGCTGCCGGAAGCTCACCCGCGAGATCCGGGTTCACGCCGGAAGCGATTGCGTCGAGATCCGGAACACGGTCGATAAACTGCCGGTGCGCACCAAGGAAGGGGTCCATTTCGGGTTCAGCTTCGATGTCCGCGATGCGGTGGTCCGGATGGATGTCCCCTGGGCGGTGGTGCGTCCCGAACAGGACCAAATCCCGGGCGCGTGCAAGAACTGGTTCACCGTGCAGCGCTGGGTGGACATCTCCAACGACGAGGGTGGAGTCACCTGGTTCACGCCCGACGCGCCGCTGGTCCAAGTGGGCGGCATCACGGCCAATCTCATTGGGTCTTTGGCTGACCCGCGCCACTGGATCAACCAGATTGAGCCGTCGCCGAAGATCTATTCGTGGGCCATGAACAATCATTGGCACACGAACTACCGTGCGGAACAGGAAGGGCCCACGGTGTTTCGATATTTCCTTTTCCCGCACCAGGGGTTCAGGCAATCCGACGCTGTCCACCAGGCGCTCGAGTGCAGCGAACCGCTCGTCGCGGTCCCGGCCCGGGGCCCGGAGCCTGGGCCATCACGGCTCCGCCTCTCGAACGAAAACGTCACCGTCACCGCCTTCAAACCGAGCGAAGATGGAAAGGCGCTGATCGTTCGGCTGTTTAGCGGGTCGGGAAAGGATGAGAAGGTCAGCCTCCAATGGTCCGATCCAGCCCCGGCAAGCCTCTGGACCAGTGATACGAGTGAACGCGCGCTGGCGAAGGTGAGCGGCACGATTGACGTGCCCGCCTGCACGATCGTGACCTTGCGGGCAGAAGAGCGGTAGGGGCCTTTTGGGATGGGAAGGCGCGCCGGTCTCGGCGCGCCTTTGCAGACCGCCAGCCGGATGATTAGCGCGCGATGGCGCCTGCTTCGATGCCGAGCAGCTCAACCTCGAAAATCAGCGCCGAGTTCGGGCCGCCAGGGCCGCCTTGATCGCCATAGGCGAGCTCTGACGGAATGAAAAGGCGCCACTTTGAACCCACCGGCATGAGTTGCAGCGCTTCCGTCCAGCCCGGAATCACCCGGCTCAGGTTGAGCGTGGCGGGTCCGCCATGTTTGTCGGAGCTGTCGAACTCGGTTCCGTTCAGCAGGGTGCCCTTGTAAGCCGCCTTCACGGTGTCGTCCGCCTGCGGTTTCTTGCCTGTGCCTTCCTTCAAAACCTGGTACTGCAGTCCGCTGGGAAGGGTCTTGATCCCCGGCTTCGACTTATTCGCGGCGAGAAAAGCTTCGCCTTCTTTTTTGTTCTTCTCGCCGAGAGCCGCCTGTTTCCCCATCACGTCTTTCTGCACGGCCATGAGTGTTTCGCGAATTTCCGCGTCGGTCAGGAGAGGTTTGGCATTGGAAAGCGCATCTTTCAGTCCGGCGGCGACAACCTCGGGCTTGATATCGAGGCCCTGTTGCTCGATCTGCTGCCGGATGCTGGACCCGACCTGCATGCCGATGCTATAGCTGACCTTATCCCGTTGGTCCTTCAGCGCCAACGCGCTCTCCGCGGCAAAAGACCAGATTCCAGCGGCTCCCAGGCCTGCGACTGCGGCAAGGAGCAGAACATTTCGTTTCATTAAATAATGGTTCTTGAGTTCGTCCCGGCAACAAAAGTCGTTCTCGCCGCAAGGAAGAGCTGCAATTGGAGCCGGACAGTAACCCGGTTAGGGCTCAAGTCAAGCTACCCGGCGCCGGGATCACGGGTTCTCCTTTTGTTCGGAGAACCGGTTTGCCGCCGGCTTCAAGGCGCCCCTTGTTCGTGGCGATGCCGCAAGGCGAAGCCGGCAAGCCGGCGCTCCGAAGAAGAACAAGCCAGGCTGAATTTCCTCGCCAAGCCTCTCTCGGGCGTTTACCAAACAACCGGCAGTCGCGCGCGTCGCTGCTCCAGCGTGATTATGAAGCTAAAGCGTTTCGCGGGTAACCCGATCCTTTCGCCCCATCCGCAACATCCCTGGGAAGACCTGGCCGTGTTCAATCCAGCGGCTTGGCATGACGAAGCCAGGAAAGAGGTGCTGCTCCTATACCGCGCCGCGGAGTCCGGCCCGGAGTACAAGTGTTGCTTCGGATTGGCCAAGAGCCGCGACGGCTTCCACTTCGAACGCGTCTCAGATCAGCCGGTCCTGAGCCCGAGCACAGAGGGGTTCGACGGCGCCACCATCCAGGATCCGCGCCTGATCAAGATGGGCGACTGGTTTTATCTCACCTACGCCTGCCGGCATTATCCCTTTGGCCAGTTCTGGATTTCCGAAGTGCGCAAGCGCTATCTCACGCCGGGCTGCCCGCCGGAATTTCCGCGGTATCTGAGGACCAACGCGACCCTGACCGGCCTGGCCATGACCAAGGATTTCCGGCATTGGATCCGGGCCGGATGGCTCACGAACCCGCTCCTGGACGATCGCGATGTGGTGCTCTTTCCGGAAAGAGTGAACGGCCAGTTCGTCATGATTCACCGGCCGCTGGAATGGGTGGGAGAGAAGCACGGAACCGATCACGCCTGCGCGTGGATTTCGTTCGCCGACGATCTGCTGGGCTTTCCCGAAGCCGGGAGCGAACTGCTCATCAAGAACCGGTTTGAATGGGAGGCAAACAAGTTGGGAGTCAACACGCCGCCGATCAAGACGCCGCATGGCTGGTTCACGCTGTATCACGCAGTCGGCCAAGACAAGTTCTACCGGCTGGGAGCATTGCTCCTTGACCTGAAAAACCCCAGCATCGTGCTCCACCGCACACCCGATTGGCTGATGCAGCCTGAGGCGGATTACGAGATCGAGGGCTTCTATCGGGGCGTTTGCTTTCCCTGCGGAACGGTGGTCATGAACGGCACCTTGTTTGTTTACTACGGCGGGGGCGACAGATTTTGCGCGGTGGCCACGTGCGATTTCGACGAATTGATCCGGCACCTGGTGACCTGCCCGCCGTGAGAAGGGCTTTCGAGGTTCCAGAAACAAACTGATGCCCCCCCTCCCATGCACCCGTTAGACATCACCATCATTGTCCTTTACCTCGTGCTCATGGCCTTTGTGGGCTGGTGGGTTTCGAAAATGGCCTCCCGGAACGCGGAGGCTTACTTCCTCGCGGGAAAGAGCCTGCCCTGGTAGATCATCGGGGTCGCGCATGGCTCGAGCGGCGTGGATATCACAGGGACGATGTGGTTCGTCACCATGCTCTACGTCAGCATCCACCCGGTGTTCGCCTTTCTGCTCATCCTGGCGATCAGTTTTGCCGCCTCCATCATCGTCTGCCTGCTGACCAAACCCGAGAGCGACGAAGTGCTCAAGAGCTTTTACCGGACCGTTCGGCCATGGGGCTTTTGGCGGCCCATCTTCGAGAAGTGCCGCGCGGAGGATCCGAGTTTTCAGAAGAACCAGGATTTCCCTCGCGACATGTTCAACATCGCCGTGGGTCTTGTTTGGCAGACAAGCATGGTCACCGCCCCTCTCTACCTTGTGCTCAAGCATTGGCCTGAGTTCTGGCTGTCCGTGGCAGTCTTTGGGGTCACCTCGGCCATTCTTAAGTTCACCTGGTACAACAAGCTGGGCCCCGGCGATATGTATCTCAAGTAGCTGGTGTGAAGCGCAGACCGATCCGCTGTCGGATAACGTGAGTTCCCCGAATTGCTGCGCACCCCGTGCCTTCTCTTGACGTCAGCGACAGTTTTGCCAGACTCGGGGCATGTACAAAATCGTTGGGGCTGACCAGAAGGAGTATGGCCCAGTGACCGAGGAACAGGTCCGCGAATGGATCTCCGAAGGACGCGCCAACGCTCAGACGATCGCCCGATTAGGAGACGGTCCCTGGAAGCCACTATCGACTTTCCCGGAGTTTTCCGGGCTGTTCAGGGAGACGTCCTCGACTCCGTCCGGTGCGCCGCCTCCGCCGACCGCGCCACCGCCCTCGAGTATGGCGCCTCCCCCAGCACCGCTAACCCCCATGCCCTTGGGCACAGCTCCGCAAACAAACGGTTTTGCGATCGCGGGCGTGATCTGTGGTGTGGTGGGCTTGTTCTGCCGTGGTCCGATCTTCTCCACGGTGGCGCTCGTGCTCTCGGCGATCGCGCTGTCGCAGATCAACCAAGATCCGACACGGTATACCGGTAAGAATCTGGCCCTGGTCGGGATCGGGTTGGCGGTCGTTGGATACGTTCTGTTTGCCTTTCTGCTATTCACCGGTTTGTTCAGGCGCACGGTCCACGACTTTCGCCGACGGTTCTGACCGCCTGGCATCGCGCCTGTTGGCGGATCAACTATAACCAGCTCATTGAGCAGGATGGATCATGTATAAAATCATCGGTGCGGATCAGCGGGAATACGGCCCCGTCACAGCGGATCAAGTCCGTCAATGGATCACGGAAGGACGCGCCAATGGTGCCACGCTTGTCCAGGCGGAAGGCGCCACGGAATGGACGCCCCTCAGCGCGCTGCCGGAGTTCGCGGACGCCCTGAGCGCCCAGGCTCAGGCCCACGCCCAACCGCAACCCCTGACGCAGCCGGAAACGCCGGCGGCCCAGTACCCAGCGGAACCGGCCGATCCGGAAAGCCTGGCCCAGGCCGTTCGGGCACGCGATTACCAGATCGATATTGGCCAGTGCCTGACCCGAAGCTGGGAGCTTTTCCGGGCGAACTTTGGCGTGCTGATCGGCGCCACGCTTATCGCGGGGCTGTTAATGCTCGGCTTCAACCAGATTGTCGCCCTGTTCACGCGGGACGCCATGCAATCGCTCATGAACGGGAACGTCAGCCCCGGCCCGATCCTCACGGTCGTGCTGTGGAATATCCCTGAGGTGGCGTTCTCTACAGTGCTGTGGGCCGGACTCTATTCGATGCTTTTCAAGCTGGCTCGAGGCGATTCCGCGGGCTTGGGCGAAGTGTTCTCCGGGTTTCAGCGCAATCTCCCGCAACTGGCGATCGCCGGGGTGGTGATGCAGTTCTTGACGGTCCTGGGCGTGCTGGCGTGTGTGCTTCCCGGGATCTATCTTTCCGTCGCGTGGTTGTTGGCAGTGCCCTTGATCGTCGACCGCGGCTTTTCCTTTTGGAGCGCGATGGAGGTGAGCCGGAAAGTGGTCACCCAGCATTGGTGGATGATGTTCTGCCTGTTCCTGGTCATTGCGCTCCTCAACCTTGTGGGTCTTCTCGCCTGCTGCGTGGGGCTTCTGGTCGGTGTTCCCGTCGGCTTGGGCGCGTTAGTCTACGCGTATGAAGATATCTTCCGGGTCGGCCCCGCGTCCGGAACTTGACCGGGCCAAAGCCTGGTCCTGCCTGGTGACGAATCTGCTCGTCTTGCCGGGTCTGGGTTCAGCCATGGCCCGGCGCAAGAGCGGCTATATCCAGATGCTCCTGGCCTTTGGCGGTTTTGGTGTCACCTTGAGCGCGCTGGTGCGCATTATGGTGGAATGGGCGCGCGAGTTTCTGTTGCCGGATGACCCTGGATTGTACAAAGCTGCCATCGCGGGCATTGGCGTGTTCCTGGTGGCGTGGGTTTGGTCGCTCCTCACCAGCCTGGCTCTGTTCCGTGAGTTGCGATGAGTTCGCTGGATAACCCTGTGCCCCCGCGCTGTTGCCAAGTTCCAGGAGGCGCTCCGCCCTCGAAAGCCTTGGCCCAAAAGGAGAACCCGCCCAAGGCGAAACCGGCGAGCCCACTCTGGGTGCTGGCGGCCTGCATGGCCGCGCTGGCAGGCGCGCGAATCATCCAGCTGGTTCCTCAATTCGTGCCGCCTTGCGGCCTGCGCACCTTGACGGGCATCCCCTGCCCTTTCTGCGGAAGCACACGGGCATTGATCGCCTGGTCGCACTGGCATGTCGCGGAAGCCATCCAATGGAGTCCCCTGGTGGCGCTAGGGGGTGTTGCCGTCTGTGGCTGGCTGGGACTCCGGGCGCTGGACTGGTGGCGGGGCACGGAATGGACTTCTCAGGTAATCCAACGCTTGGGGAAAAGACCCTGGCCGGCGGTGTTGCTCTGCGCGGTGCTGGCCAATTGGCTCTATCTGATGCTGTTCCTTCCGAAATAGGCGCCTTGAACCGTGCAAATTCGCCGTTCTGTGGAATGAGTGGAAGCATGGCGAAACTGAGCGCATCCGAGATCAAGGCGTGGCTGGGGAAACTCCCCGATTGGACTCAACAAGGGCCGGCCATCGTAAGAACCTGGAAGTTCAAAGACTTTGCCGAAGCCATGAAATTCGTCAACGCCGTCGCCGATGTGGCCGAGGCGGCGCAGCATCATCCCGATATCGATATTCGCTGGAACAAGGTGACCTTGAGCCTTTCGACGCATTCCGAAGGCGGCCTGACGTCGAACGATTTCAAGCTGGCGAAAGAGATCGACCCGCTCTGATTCAGCCCGCCGGCCAGTTCTCCGAGGCAAACAAATCCAGCTGGGGAGGTGGCGCGAGCTTTTGAAGCTTCTCGCGCTCCGCCCTGTGCCGGCCCCGGCGCACCTTGCCTTCCGGCGTCAATTCGGATTCCTCAAGGTTCGCGAGGATTTCTTTGGCGCGGGCAAGGACGGTTCCGGGCACCCCGGCCAACCGGGCCACCTGGAGCCCGTAGCTCTTGTCCGCGCCGCCGGGAACAATCTTGCGCAGGAAGATGATCTGCTCGTTCCACTCGCGGACCGCGACGTTGAAGTTGCGCAACCGCGGCAGGCGGCCCGCAAGCTCGGTGAGTTCATGATAATGAGTGGCGAAAAGCGTCTTGGCGCCGACCTGGTTATGGAGGAACTCGATAATCGACCAGGCGAGACTCAAGCCATCGAACGTGCTCGTGCCGCGTCCGATTTCATCCAGGATGATCAAGCTCTTGCGCGTGGCGTTGTTAAGGATGTTGGCCGTCTCGCTCATCTCGACCATGAACGTGGATTGCCCGCGCGCCAAATCGTCGCTCGCTCCGATCCGCGTGAATAAGCGGTCCACGAGGTCTACCCGTGCCGCGGACGCCGGGAGGAACGACCCGGTATGCGCCAGCAACGCCAGCAGCGCCGTTTGCCTGATGAAGGTGCTTTTCCCCGCCATGTTTGGACCGGTAATCAAAGCAATCTGCTGATCGGCAAGATCAAGCCGGATATCGTTCGGGACAAAGCGCTCCTCGGTCAGCGCCTGGTCCAGGACCGGGTGGCGCCCATCGCGCACCTCCAGCACCCCTTCGGTGCCGACAACCGGGCGGCAATATCCGTAAAGCCGCGCCACCTCCGCGAACCCAGCAAGCACATCCAACTGCGCAAGCGCCTGGGCCGTCTTCTGGATCTCCGGCAAACGCGCGATCACCGCCTCCCGGATGCGCAGAAAGATCTCGTGCTCGAGCTTGAGGCTGCGTTCCTGGGCCCCGAGAATCTTGCCCTCCATCTCTTTCAGCGCCGGGGTGAAAAAGCGTTCGCCATTGGCAATGGTCTGCTTGCGCACGTAATCGGATGGGACCTTGTCCAGGTTCGACTTGGTAACTTCGATATAGTACCCGAACACCGAATTGAACCGGACCTTCAACGACGTGATGCCGGTGCGCTCGATTTCCGCCTGCTGGAGTCTCGCGATCCAGTCCTTCCCGTCGCGGCTGGCTGTCCGCAATTCATCGAGCGCGGGATCGAAGCCGTCGCGCACCAGGCCGCCATCCTTTACTCCGGGCGGAGGCGTGTCGACGATCGCACGGCCGATGAGGCCGGCCAGATCCGGCAGCGCCTGGAGGTCCGCGCTCAATTCCGCCAGCAGCGAAGCAGGCTCGGGCGCCGGAGGCGGCTGTTCAAAGAACTCCTCCTTCATTGCAGGCGTTACGGGAGCCAAGGGACGGCTGGCGACTCGGAGCACTTCGACCAGGCCAGGGATCTGGAGAAGGGCAAGGCGGATGGCGGCGAGGTCGCGCGCGTTTCCGCCGCCCGTATTCAAACGGCTCAGCGTGCGTTCGAGGTCGCGAACTTCGACCAGCAGCCTTCGGAACGTCTCGAGCGCTTCCGCTTGGGCCAGCCATTCTGCGACCGCCGCCTGCCGCCGCTGGATGGGTTCAACGGCCGCCAAGGGTTGGCTAAGCCAATCGCGAAGGCGCCGGGCGCCCATGGGGGTGCACGTGCGATTCAGAGCCCCATAAAGCGAGGTCGCGCGCGGCGCTTCCGGATGCAAAGGCTCGAGCACTTCGAGATTCCGCAAGGTCATGGCATCCATGACCAGGAAATCGCAGCACTCGTAGCACGCGAGCCGGTTGAGATGGCTCACGTCGCGGCGCAAGTGCTGGGCCAGATAATGCACGAGCGCGCCCGCAGCACCGATCGCGGCGGGTTTGTCGCGCAGACCAAACCCGTCGAGCGAAGCCACTTTGAAATGGTCTCGCAGCGTGAACTGTGATGTTTCGGGCGCGAACACCCAGTCGTCATGCCCGCCAAGGAACGGGAAAGGGCCCTGCAACAGCCCGCGCAAGGCCGCGGCCTCGCCTGGCAGAATGATCTCTGCGGGCCGGATGCGCTCGAGTTCCGTGAGCAAAGCCCCGGAATCGCTCAGCTCGGTGGCTTTGAAGTCACCGGTCGTGAGGTCGGCAAACGCCAAACCGTAAACCCCTTGGATCTCGCAGACACTCGCGAGGTAATTGTTCCGCTCCGCGGCGAGCATGCGCTCGTCAAAGTGGGTCCCGGGGCTGAGGATTTGCGTGACGCCCCGTTTCACCAACTGGCCTGCGCGCGCTTCTTCGATCTGATCGCAGATGGCGACTTTCCGTCCCGCTTTGAGGAGCCGCCCGATATATCCGGCCGCGGCGTGATGCGGAATGCCGCACATCGGCACGATGCCACGCTTGGTCAGAGCGACGTTGAGCAATTGAGCCCCTGCTTGAGCATCTTCAAAGAACATCTCGTAGAAATCGCCCAGACGAAAGAGCAGCAGAGCATCTTTCGGCAACTCGCCCTTGATCCGCCGGTATTGTGCCATCATGGGGGTGAGTTCCGCTTCGCGAGCCATGCGCGGCAATCTAGGAACGATTCAGCAGCGGGTCGAAAAAAAAATGAAAGTTCTAGCCATCCGCGAAAAAAACAAATAGAATGCGTTGCGAACAACAAACCGCGAAATGGAACGGAGGTGAAAATCCGTGCCAGGCAAAAAAAAACCAGCAGCTAAACCGGCAGCAAAGAAGCCCGCAAAGAAACCGGCTAAGAAGAGGTAGTTCGCCGAACTCGAGGATGGCACTTCCTCAGCGGTTCACGAGGAGTGCCATCCCGGCCTTCCATCCCCGCCTAATCGGCTATGGCAAAATTGGTCTTCGATATCGAAACTTCCGCTCTCCCGCTCGAAACGTTTGATGATGCCCAGCAGGAGTACCTCTTTCGAGATGCCGGCAAACTGACCGACGAACTCGCCCGAAAGGCTCGGGAGGCGGAGATCCAGCAACAGATGAGCCTTTGGCCGCTCACAGCCCGCGTGGTTTGCATCGCCATGCTCAATGTCGACAGCTGCCGCGGCCAGGTCCTTTTCATCTCCGATCATTTCGAGCCCGACGGCGATGAAGCAGGGTCCGTCGAGTTCGTGCCCTGCGTCGACGAAGTCGAGCTGCTCACCGCGTTCTGGGACGTCGCGAAACATTACGAATCGGTCATCACCTTTAATGGACGCGGCTTTGACGTGCCCTTCATTTACCTGCGGTCTGCGCTGTTGAACGTGCCAATCTCCCGGAAGGATTGGCTGGGGTACCGCTACCAGACCGAGCCCCATTGCGATCTGGCCGAACAGTTCACCTTTTACGGCGTGAGCGGCCGCGAAGGTGCGAGCCGGCGCTTCAACCTCGATTTCTACTGCAAAGCGTTCGGGATCGAGTCGCCCAAAGCGCAAGGTGTCACCGGGATGGACGTGAGCCGGCTGGTGGCGGCAGGCCAGAACCGTGAGGTCGCGGAATACTGCCTGCGCGATGTCCAAGCCACGGTCCTCTTGTTCCAGGTCTGGCGCGACCGCCTGGCGGGCATCAAATAGCGCCGCACAGCTTGACTTGGCCGCTGGATGGCGAGAGCATCCCGTCCTCATCCGGTTGCAATGAACCACCAACGCAATGGATTCCAATGAATACCGAGACCCTTAAAATTGCCGTTCTGGCTGGCGATGGCATTGGCCAGGAGACCACACGGGAAGCCGTCAAGGTCCTCCACGCCCTTCAAGAGCGGCACTCCTTGCGGCTGGAAATCCAGGAAGCGCCGGTGGGCTGGGATGCCATTGACAAGGAAGGAGCTGCGCTGCCCCCTGGCACCCTCGCGGTCTGCAAGCAGGCAGGGGCCATCCTTTTCGGCGCCGTCGGGCTGCACTATCGCGACGCCGAAATCGCCAAGGAAAAGCGACCGGAGCGGGCCGCCCTGGTGCGCTTGCGAACCCAGTTCGAGCTGTTTGCCAACCTCCGTCCGGTCCGGCTTCACAAAGCGTTGAAGGACATCTCTCCGCTTCGCCCCGAGCGGCAGGGAGACGGCATTGATATCATGGTGGTCCGGGAACTGATCGGCGGGCTCTATTCCAGCTATCCCAAGAAGACGCACGAAATCATCGAAGTCCGGACCAGCCCCAACGAAGCGGAGGCGAAAGCCGGCAAAGTGCGGCGTGCCGTCGATACCATGGCTGTCACGACCACCGAGATCGAGCGCGCCGCGCACCTGGCATTCCGGGCCGCCTGGCTGCGCCGCAAGAAGGTCACGAGCATCGACAAGGCGAACATCCTCGAAACCAGCATTCTCTGGCGGGAGATTGTCACGGACGTCAGCCGCCATTATCCCGATGTCACCTTGGAACATATGCTGGTGGACACCGCGGCGATGCAACTGATCCTGCGCCCGTCGCAGTTTGACGTGCTGCTGTGCGAAAACACCTTCGGGGATATTCTCGGCGACGAAGCCGCCGCGTTGGCCGGATCGGTGGGCATGCTGCCCAGCGCGAGCCTGGCGCCTCCGGTCCAGGGACGCAGCTTTGGACTGTTCTCTCAAGCCGGCGGCAGCGCGCCCGATATCGCCGGAAAGAACGTGGCCAATCCCATCGCGCAGATTCTTTCCGCCGCGCTCATGCTGCGGTACAGCTTCGGCCTGCACCTTTTGGCAAAAGCCATCGAACAGGCGGTGGACAAAGTCATCGCCGACGGCCTTCGCACGGCCGACATCAGCACCCCCGGCAACTCGAAGCAGCGCCCGGCAAGCACCTCGGAGATGGGCGACGCCATCGCCGCCGCGTGTTTGGCCAAATGAAGCGGCGCCGGACGCCGGCCCGCAATTTGATTCAGGGCTTCGGGCTATTCCAGGCGCCCTTTCAAAGGCGCCTTCTTCCGCGGTCCAAACGAAACGTTGGCTTCGCTATCGAACGTGACCTGGTCGCCCTCGAACGTGAACTTCATCGTGACATTGAAGGGCGTTTCGTAGGCGCAGACTTTGACCGCTAGAATGTCCTCAGCCGGCCAGGCGAACCTCCCCGCCACCGGTTCATCCGGAAACTGCGCCAAATATCCGGCGTTGAAAGGTGCCCGGCCCTTGCTCCATTCGCCAGAACCCGCCCGGATCTTCGTGTCCTTCCCATCCGTTCGAAGGACCAATTCCAGGGCCTTGCCGTCGTCGGCCGATTTCAGGGAGATACTCTCGACCTTCTGGTCGTTGGACGGGAACACCATCTTGCGGTTCAAGACTTTCGCCGCGGTGCCGGAGCTCTCGGCCCCTCGCGCGGGCGCCAGTTCCAACCGGGCAAGTCTTCGGGCCAACTGCCCTTCGGCGGCCGGATTTGCCGGCAGCGCCCCGGGGTTGCACGCCGGGAGGAAAGTGTCCCAGATGAGGTTCAAGACGGCTTGCATGTCACTGATGCCGCTGGTGATGGCGATCACGGCGTCCTGGTCGGGCATGACGAGGCAGTACTGCCCAAACGCCCCGTCCCCGCGAAAGGCGTTATGGCGGCAACGCCAGAACTGGAAACCATAGCCCTGGTTCCACTCGCTATTCGGGTTGCTCCCGTTGGAAACCTGCTTGGACGAAGCCATCGTGATCCACGCCGCCGGGAGCAACGGTTTCCCGTTCCACCAGCCTTTCTGAAGGTAAAACTGGCCGAACTTCGCGATGTCTTCCGTGCGAACGCGCAGCCCATAGCCGCCAAGCGAAATGCCCTCGAAATTGGTGTCCCAAACCGGGTGCTCGATCCCCAGCGGCGCGAAGAGCCGTGGCTGCAAATATTCCAGCACGGTCTGGCCCGTGACCTTCTGCACGATGGCCGATTGCATGAAGGTGGCGGGGGTGTTGTACTTGAAATGCGTGCCCGGGATGTGAGGAACCGGTTGCGCCAAAAAGGATTTGGCGGAGACTTCTTGGGGACCTGTGGGCGGTTCGTCCTGGTGGCCGGTGCTCATGGTCAAAAGGTCCCGCACGCGCATCGCTCTGAGATTGCCGCCCGGTTCCGAAGGAGCGTCGCCGGGAAAGAACTTCAACACGTCATCGTCGAGGCTCAGCTTGCCCTCCGTGACGGCGAATCCGACGGCGGTGGACGTGAAGCTCTTGCTCAACGAATAAAGAACGTGGTTGTGCTCGGCCGCGTAGGGCGCCCACCACCCCTCGGCGATCACCTGCCCGTGCCGCACAATCATCACGCTGTGCATGCCCTCAATCTGCGCGTCGAGGGCGTTGACGAATTCCAGCAGGGATGGCGAGCCCACCCCTTGCACCTCGGGCGTGCTCCGCGGCAGCGGCGAGACCGTTTGCCCGAGGGAAAGGACGGCCAGCGCGCCTAGTTGGCAAACCAACAGAATGATTCGTTTCATGTTCGTGTCCTTGCCGGCCTTGATGGGCGGCTTTGGCAGGTCCAGAAATAGCCCCAAAACCTGGCGAATGCGAACGGAATCGAGATGCTTCCTCTCGACCCCATGCCGACGGCCCGAATAGCCGGTCCCCCCGGATATAACAGGCATATAACACGTATTTAACACGTATTTGACTCGTATTTAACTCGATTGGAAGCGTGTTAAATCCCTGTTATATTCGAGTGAAAAGCCTGTTTAATACGGAGCGACCCCCTCGCCAACGGTTCTCGAAATTCCCTTGGTCGGACCTGCCGGAACTGGTAAATCACGCCTATGTCGTTTGCGCGCTTTCCAGGACAGGTGCAGGTCGTCCAGTTGCTCCAGCGGAGCCTCGAACGCGGCCGCTTGTCCCACGCTTACCTCTTTTACGGCAGCAGCCTGGAAGTGCTCGAGCAAATGGCCCAAACCCTGGCGCAAACGTTGAACTGCCAGAATCCCCCTTCCCGGCCCGGCGCAATCTACCCCTCCGATTGCTGCGATCGCTGCCTGAGCTGCCGCAAGATCGCGGAATCGGTCCATCCGGACGTCCAATGGGTCCGGCCGGAATCCAAGTCGCGCGTCATCACCATCGACCAGATGCGCAGTCTGATGCAAACGATCAGCCTCAAACCCACGGAGGCAAAATGGAAGGTGGCGGTGATCGTGGCGGCCGACCGCCTTAATGTCCATGGCGCAAACGCTTTCCTAAAAACCCTGGAAGAGCCGCCGCCCCAATCCGTCATTCTCCTCCTGACCACCGAACCGGAACGAATCCTCGACACCCTCCTGTCGCGCTGCCTGCGCCTGTCGTTCGCGGGGGAAAGTGGCCCCAGGGTGGACGAGGAGTCCCAGGCCTGGCTCCAGGAATTCAGCACCGTGGCCAGCCGCCAGCGGTCCGCGACCCTGCTCAGCCGGTACCAGCTCCTGGGGACCCTTCTCGCCAGGCTGAACGATATCAAAGCGGAGACAGAGAAGGCCCTGAACGCCCGCTCGCCCCTGGAACGTTACGAAGAGATCGAACCGAAGCTCCGGGAAAAGTGGGAAGACGAACTGGCGGCCGCTATCGAGGCCGAATACAGGCGACGCCGGGGTGATTTGCTCCTCGCGCTCCAATGGTGGTTGCGGGATGTCTGGCTCCAGGCCCTGGCGTTTGGGCAAGAGTTGCTCAGCTTCCCGGCGCTGGCGCCGGCGGCGGCGTCGGTGGCAGCCCGGATTTCGCCAAAGGAAGCGCTCCAGAATATCGATATCCTGGAGGACACGCAGCGTCTGCTCGGTTCCAACGTGCAGGAAGCCCTTGCCTTGGAGGTGGGCTTGCTCAGGTTAAAGCTCTAGGAATGGCTGGACCACACCAGGCGGCGGCGGGTCCCACGGGCGAAGGAAGGGTTTCCGACGCCCCAAACCGGGGGGCGCGGCTCTTTACGGCGGCGTTTGGGGCGCTCCTGGCGCTCGCTTTGCTCAAGTTTGGCAACCCCATCATCCTCGACCGGTTGATCGAATCGCCGGCGAACATTTGGGAGGTCCTCTTTCAACCCTGGCCGATTGCCTGGGGATATGCCGCTCTCCTGGGATGCCTGCTCCTGGGGCTGGCGACCTTGAAAATCGGCCGCCCTGAGCCCTGGCATGTCGCCCTGCTCCTGTCTGTTTGGCTGGGATGGCAGATTGTGGCAGCCATGACCAGCATCGAACCCAGGCTGACGCGGCCGGTCCTGATGCATTTCACCGCGTGCGTCGTGTGTTTCTTTGCCGGCCTTTTCGGGTTGGCGCGCACGGACAAGCCCAAGCTCTTCTGGGTGCCGGTGCTCCTGGCGTTTGCTTACGCGCTCTGGATGGGTTTCGAGCAGCATTATGGCGGACTGGAGGCCACCCGGAAGATGTTCTACGAACGACCCGATTGGCAGCAGTACCCCCCCGAATACATCAAGAAGATCGAGAGCAACCGCATCTTTTCCACCCTGGTTTATCCCAACGCGCTCGCGGGGGCGATCCTGCTCTTGCTGCCGGCCATGCTCCTGGCCGCGTGGAACCTCGCCGCCAGGCTGCAACCGCTTTCCCGAGCCGTGCTCGTGGGGGTGCTCGGATACGCCGCGGCAGCCTGCCTGGTTTGGTCCGGGTCCAAGTCCGGCTGGCTCATTGCCCTGGTGCTGCTATTAGCCGTGCTCCTGAGGCAACCGTTCTCAAAACGCGCCAAGACCCTCCTCGTTCTGGCGGTGGTCGTGGCCGGGTTGACCGGCTTCTTTGTCCGGTACGCAGCTTACTTTGGCCGGGGCGCACCGAGCGTCTCCGCCCGGTTTGAGTACTGGAAAGCCGGTTTGACCACTGCGCTCGAAAATCCGGTGCTGGGAACCGGGCCCGGGACGTTCTCGGTGGCCTATCGCAAGATCAAGCCGCCCGACGCGGAAATGGCGCAACTGACTCACAACGATTACCTGCAGCAAGCCTCGGATTCGGGCCTGATCGGGTGCCTCGCCTATACGGCGTTCGTACTGGGCTCGCTCATCTTGCTGCCGCGGTTCTGCGGGATGGCGCGCCGGAAAGAGCTGTTTGCCATGTGGCTCGGGCTGCTGGGATGGTCCCTCCAGAGCTGTGTGGAGTTCCTTCTTTATATCCCCGCGCTGGCTTGGACGGCCTTCGCCCTGTTCGGATGGCTCTGGGGAATGTCGGATGAGCAGGGCCGGACCGTGGGGGCTAACGGTGTCTGCCCAAGTTTACAGATGGGTAGGGCAGCGCGCTCCGTCGCGCGCCGTGGCTAACTTCCGCTTTCTGGCTTCGGGATCCCAAAGGCCGCCCAATTGGCAAGGAACTGCCGAAGAGGAAAGAACCTAAGGGCAGTCGACGGAGCGACCTGCCCAACCTAAAATGCCGTTCGACAGTGGATCGGGCTCTTGATACCCTGGCCGTTGGAGATGAAGATCCTGTTCGTCAACGGGCCGAACCTGAACCTGCTGGGCCGCCGCGAACCCGGCATTTATGGTCGGGCGACCCTGCAGAGCATTGAAGCGAACGTTCGGGAACGGGCCGCCCGGTTGGGGGCCGAGATCCAGTTCCGCCAGAGCAATAGCGAGGGGGACCTGGTGACCTGGATACAGGACGCGGCGGGTCATTTTGACACTATCGTCCTGAATGCGGGGGCCTACACCCACACGAGTATCGCACTTCGAGACGCCATCCTGGCAGCAGGGGTTCCGACGATCGAAATTCACCTGTCGAACATCCATGCCCGGGAGGAATTCCGGAGGAACTCGATGATCGCCGCGGTGTGTGTGGGGCAGATTAGCGGGTTTGGCGAGAACTCGTATGTTTTGGGTCTGGAGGCGGCCGTTAACATTAACGAAGCTCCGAAAACCCGGGTTTAAGGCCTTTAATCAGCCAGCTTTGACTGTGAGGATAGAATCGGGAATGAATCTGCTCTTGACCTCTTTTCTAAGGCTGGCTACTCTAGGAGCCAGTCTAAATACGGCTTAAGCAGGGTCGACCTTCGGCACTGCTTTTTTGCTTAATGAGCGACGCCAAATCCATTGACCCGATGGGCGCACCAACCGGGAGACGTTTGTGGATCTAAAGGATATCAAGGCGATCATCGACCTGATGAAGAAGAACTCCATCTCCGAGTTCGAGATGGAAAAGCAGGATTTCAAGATCCGGATGAAACGAGGCCCAAATGGCCATGGCGCTCATTCCGGGACCCAGGAAGAGGGCCTGCTCGTCTATCCGCATGTGCCCGCAAGCCTCGCCGCTCCGGTCACCCTGCCGCCTCCGATGGCCACGAGCGATCTGGAGATCAAATCACCCATGGTCGGCACCTTCTACCGCGCGCCCTCGCCCGAAGCCGCCAATTACGTCGAGATCGGCTCCGAGGTGAATGCGGACACGGTGGTATGCATTATCGAAGCCATGAAAGTGATGAACGAAATCAAGGCCGAAACCAAGGGCGTCATCACCCAAGTCCTGGTCGATAATGCCAAACCGGTCGAATTCGGCCAGCCGCTATTCAAGATCCGTCCGGTCTAGTCCGCCGGGCAACTTTTTGCCTTTGGCGGCCACCATTGGCGCGGAACTATGATGAACGTCCAACACCTCCAGCGTCCGCAGTGTCATGTTTGAGAAGATCCTGATCGCGAACCGGGGGGAGATTGCCGTGCGCATTATTCGCGCCTGCAAGGAGCTGAACATTCGGACGGTGGCGGTCTATTCGGAAGCGGATATCAATTGCATGCACGTGCAGATGGCCGACGAAGCCATCTGCATTGGCAAAGGCCCCAGCAGCGATAGTTACCTCCGCATTGATCGGATCATCAGCGGCGCCGAGATCGCCGACGTGGACGCGATCCATCCCGGATACGGGTTCCTTTCCGAAGATCCGCATTTCGCGGATGTCTGCGAGAATTGCAATATCCGCTTTATTGGCCCCAGTTCCCATGCCATGAATGCCCTGGAGAACAAGGCGGTCAGCCGCGCGCTCGCCAAGAAAGCAGGCGTGCCCTTGCCGCCGGGCTCAGACGGCATCGTCGAAACCGAACAGGAAGCGCTCTTGACGGCCAAGCGCATTGGCTACCCCGTCATTATCAAAGCGGTGGCGGGCGGAGGCGGACGCGGGATGCGGACGGCTCATAACGACGTGTCGCTGGTCAAGGGGTATTACACCGCACGCACGGAAGCGGAAAAGGCCTTCGGCAACTCCGGCGTTTACATCGAGAAATACATCGAGAACCCTCACCATATCGAGTTCCAGATCCTGGGGGACGCCCGCGGCAACATCATTCATCTTGGCGAGCGGGATTGCTCGGTGCAGCGCCGGAACCAGAAGATCGTCGAGGAGACCCCCTCCCCCTTGGTCGAGAACAAGTTCAAGGACCTCCGCAAGAAGATGGGCAAGGCAGCCTTGAGGCTCGCCGAAGCCGCCCGATACACCAGCGCCGGCACCGTGGAGTTCCTGGTGGATGACAAGGGCGAGTTTTACTTCCTCGAGGTCAACAAACGCATCCAGGTGGAACACCCCATCACCGAAGAGGTGACCGGCATCGACCTCGTCAAACAGCAGATCCTGATCGCCATGGGCGAACCCCTCCGCGTCTCCCAGCGCGACCTCAAATTCAACGGCCACGCCATCGAGTGCCGCATCAATGCGGAAGATCCGTTCGACGACTTCCGTCCGTGCCCGGGCCGTATCGACATGTATTACAGCCCGGGCGGCCGGGGTATCCGAGTCGATAGCCATGTGTATGCCGGGTATATCGTCCCGCCCCATTACGATTCGCTCATCAGCAAAGTCATAGCCTTCGGGCGCGACCGGCGCGAAGCCATGGACAAGATGGCGCGAGCCTTGTCCGAATACATGATCACCGGGATCAAGACGACCATCCCGTTTGAACAGGCGATTTTGCAGGACCCCAACTTCCGCCGAGGGGTCTACTCGACCAGCTTTATCGAGCAACTGCTAGGCGGGCCGCGCCGGGAGTTGATCGAAGAGAAACCCTAAGCCGGGCGGCTTCGCGGAGCCCAGGCATGAAACCCCTGCAGGACTGCCAGCTTTACACATTTGTCGATGCCGCTTACCTGCGCGAACGCGCGGCCGAAGAGGTGGCCCGCCAGCTTTGCGCGGGAGGCTCCGACCTGATCCAGCTCCGCGCGAAAGGCGCTTCGGTCGATGCGGTTCGGCGGTTGGCCGAGAAGCTCTTGCCGGTGGTTGAAGGGGCGGGCGCGAGACTGGTCATCAACGATTATCCGGAGATTGCCGCCGCGATCGGCGCGCCGCTCTGCCACCTTGGCCAGGAGGATTTCTTCGACGCGGGCCACACGCGCGTGCGTGACGTTGTGGCTGCGGTCCAGGGCGCCTCCGGCAACCGCCCGCCTCTCCAGATCGGCCTGAGCACGCACGCTCCGGACCAGGCCAAGCGGGCTTTGGAAGCCGGCGCGGATTACATCGCCATCGGGCCTGTTTACGCCACCGGCACGAAGCCATCGGCCAAGCCCGTGACGCTGGAGTACGTCCGTTGGGCGGCGCAACACGTGAGCGCGCCGTGGTTCGCCATCGGAGGGATCACGCTGGGAAACCTCGACGCCGTGCTGGAAGCGGGCGCGCGCCGAATCTGCGTCGTGTCCGCCATTCTTTGCGCACCGGACATCGCGAAGGCTTGCCAGGCATTCAGGGACCGCCTAGGTTCCGCTCGCCGTGCTGGTGTTTGACGACAGGTTCCACAATCATTTTGAGCCATGAGCATCCTTGTTGTGGGCTCGACAGCCCTTGATTCGATTAAGACACCCACCGCCGAAAATCCGCGCCTGCTGGGCGGATCGGCCAGCCACGCGGCCGTGGCGGCGAGTTTCTTTTCCCCGGTATCCCTCGTGGGCGTTGTCGGGGACGATTTCCCGCGCAAGTACCTCCAGCTTTACAAGCGGCATGGCATCGGCCTGGAGGGCCTTCAAGTGGCGCCAGGCAAAACGTTTCATTGGTCCGGCGAGTACGAGGTGAACATGAACAACCGGCGGACCCTCACCACCGAACTGGGCGTGTTCGAGACCTTCAGCCCAAACCTGCCGGCTTCGCTCCGGAGTTTGCCCTACGTGCTGCTCGCCAATATCTCCCCCGCTCTGCAGCATCATGTGCTCGACCAGATGCGGCGGCCCAAGTTCGTCATCGCCGACACGATGGATCTCTGGATCAATATCACGTTGCCAGACCTCCTTAAGCTCCTCCGCCGCGTCGATGCCTTCGTCCTCAACGACAGCGAGGCGCGCCTTCTCACCCAAGAGGAGAACGTCCTCTCCGCCCTCAAGAAGATCCATCGCCTCGGCCCGAAATTCGTGATCCTCAAGAAGGGCGAACACGGCTCGATCTTCTCCTCTGAACGCGGTCTTTTCCTCGCCCCGGCCTATCCCCTGGCGCAAGTGGTGGACCCGACCGGTGCGGGCGATTCCTTTGTGGGCGGTCTGCTCGGATACATCGCGAGCCGTCCCGGACCCGTCGAAGCCAAGTTCCGCCGCGGGATGCTGTACGGCAGCGTGATCGCCTCGTTTTGCTGCGAAGGCTTTGGCTTGAACCGGACGACGCGCGTGACGCGGAAAGCGATCGACCAGCGCTTCAAAGCCCTGGCCGAAATGATCCGGCTTTAGATCTCTCCGCACAGTCGAACCGACGGTTTTCGCGCCTATTTCGGCAAAAATAGGGGAATCCCTGATTGACGGTAAGCCCCAGGCTGCTATCAAAGGGGCACGATTTTCGGCATCGCCGTCACCACGATTCCGAGGCTTGGGAGCGGCATGCGTCAAGCGTGCCGCTTTTGCTTTTCACAGGGTCAGGTCCATTGGGGAAAAGAAAAACGGTTCGGGCGTCACCAGTTCCCGTAGGCTTGGGTGAGGGACCCATTGAAGACTAACATTGCGCCCGAACCAAGGTTACTGTGCAACGAAGGCGGCTTCTTGGCTCCACATTAATTGCCAAAAACTCAACCGGATTTGTCATTCCTCCAGTGCCAGCCCTATTCTCGCCCAGCACCTTGCCAAAAACCCGCTCCTTAGGCCGAGCCCGCGCCGAGGATCGATTGGCTTCCGGAAAGGTCCGACTTCGGCGCTGCCGGGATGGGAACGGACGCGGTCCCAATCGGAAGGGAAACGGTCTGCCCTGGCAGATCCAGCAATCCCGAAACGAACGCACCCGTCCGGTGGTCACGGAGGAAATCGAACTTGAAACAGCCTGAGGGGCAACGGACTTCGAACCGGCCGGCGGCACGCCGGAATTCCACGACGGCCGAGCAGCACGGGCAATTGCCGACCGCCTGCAGGCCATCCGCGATGCGTTCGCAGAGCTGCATGACTTCCTGCCCAACCCGGTCGTCTAGTGCGGCCATAGTCACAAATTGCCCCTTCTTGGGCAGATAGCAACTGAATTTACACCCCGGGGGGGGGGGGGAAGCCCAAGCGTGCCGGTCCCGGTTACTCGAGCAAATCCTTGAGCGTCCGAATGCGCGACTCGATATGCTGGACAACCGGCTTGGCGCGAGCCACGGCGTTCTGCTCCGTCTGGCCAAGAAACGATTGCATGACCAGGCGCAACGCCGCCGCCACCTCGCCATTCCGGTCGTGCAAAGGCATGGTCACGAGGGCGACATTCTTGTCTTTGCCGTAGTAAATCACATCCCGTTCGATCACATCCCGCTCGATGCGCCCGCCCTCCAGGCCGATCTCGTCCTGATGATTGCTGGCGATCACCTTCGGGTTGCTGCCCTCTCCCCGCAAAGCATACATCCTGATGCCAAGCAGTCGCGGATACTCTTTCATCGCGGAGTTGATCAAAGCTTGGGCGAGGGATTCGTGAGGCGTGAAAGTGATGCGCGTCTCGCCGAAGTAAGACACCGAGTCTGACATGGTCCAAAACCCGATCTTTCCCGCCACGAACGTGTTGTCGGTAAGGATGGGAATCAGGGCTTTCCCGTTCAGCATACAGGAGATCTGGTTGCCTTTGCATTCGACCTGCAAGTCATGCCAGACCCCCTTCGGGATCTCGACCGAGGGCCCCAGTGTGGTCAATCGCTGCCCATCGACCAGCTTGATGAATCGGAACGTGTTCCCCAGCGCGCTGGCCCGGATATAATAGTAATTGTTGGTGTCTTGAATCCGGAAGGCAATCCCGGCCATCTGCTCGAACAATCCGTCCACCAGCTTGAACCGGGTCGTGAGCTTGAAATCGCCGAACGTCTCGCCTTCCAGGATAAGCAACGGAAACCGCTCGTCCGTGGCGTCCTGGGACAACTGCGCCAGCACCTGGGCCCCCGCAGGCGCCGGGTTGGTGCTTCCGGCCGCGGCGGCCGATGCCGACGGATCGGCGATCACCTTCCAATCGCCCAATTTCCCGCGCCCTGAAAGGACGCTCCGAAATCCCGGAGGCGCCTGGCCGGCCGGGTATTTGGAAAAGTCGATGATCCGCTCGTCCGCCAGGCAAGGGCCTACGAAGCACAGTGTCAACAGCCAGGAAGCAACGCGCCGCATTTCGCCCGCAGGCTACCAACACGCGCCTCGGTCGCAAGACTTCTGTCGCGGAGCAACGCGCGCGTGACGTTCAGCGTGAACACCGCGGATTCCGTCGATAACGCGGAAAAAGGGCTGGGCCTGGCGGCTGGCTCAATCGCCAGGACGTCACGCCTTAGCGGGGAAAACTCGAACTCACGAGGCAGGAGCGGTGGACCGCCCTTTGCCGAATCCAAATGGTTCAGGCATGTTGACGCGTGCGTAGAGAAGCCCAGCGGGATCCACCCTCCACTTCAGCACGAAATCGGGTTCTTACGGGGCTACCGAACGCGATTCCTGGGTTTGTCGCCCCGATGCACCCCAAGGCTGAATTCCTGTGTCGCAGAGATAAGGGGTTTCCTCGCTGAGAGCTTTGGCGCGAAATTCAGAGCATGAGGCTAATCATCTCACGCCAGCAGAAGGAAATCCCGCCGGACGTTCGCCGATAGCCGTTCCTTGGCACGTTGTATGACGGCGTGTCCCCCTGGCTATCATGGTTCAGATCCGCGCGCTCCCGGTGGGTCTAGCGGCTTGAACGCAATCCCTTCCAGGTCATTTGCCACGCTCATGGTCATGACAGCCCAACTGGTGGCGGCAGCGGAAATCCAGGAATCCCGGCCGTGCGGAAAACCGCTGGTCATAGTCGGCTGGAACGGGAAGGCCCGGCGGCGAACGCGCCAAGTCCCGTCATCAAGTTGCGTTGCCAGGAGATAGCGAAGCCCGCGCTCGACCGCTGGGCTCGTTCGGTCGAACCCGGCCGCGGCGCAGAACGCATAGACTGCCTGGCCGGTGGCGTAAGCATCGCTGTCCAAATGCGGCAGCTGGCCCCAACCGCCGCCGGTGCGTTGCTTGGAGGAATGAGGGAGAGGTGATGCACCGCGGCATCGATCTGCGAGCTCGGCGGCACGTCCTCCGCGGCCAGGGCCAGGAGGGTGTAACCCTTGCTGTGAACCGGTTCGTGATGGAAGAGCGCCTTCCCGGAGGGCACCCAAATATTCAGGGCTGATCCGCTCGGGACCCGCGTGCCCGCACGGAACAGAAAGGGGAGCAAGGGAGAGGATGAAAGCCAAGTGTAGCGTCCGTCGTGTCATGTTCATACTGGTGATCGATAAGCCCGGTGAAACTGCTCTCGAACAGTGCCAATCCTCGCTCACCGCGGGTCGGGTGACCATGGGTCGAAAGGAGCAATCGAAGTCTATGAACGACGGTGGACAGGCGCCTAAGCGAACCTCGTGGTTTTAGCGCTTCTTATCCTCTAAAACCGCTCTCCAGCAAAGGCGTGACATTCATGCGCGTAAGCGATTGCTTCTAAGACCACTACAGAAGTGTACACATCTGTGTACACTCGCGGACGGTCGGGGATAGGGTGGTCACATTCAGAATTTCGAATGCTGCTCGATTGGCTCCCGACGTTCGCGGATCCCATCCGTGTTTTCAGAAACGCCGCGGATTTTGAACCCGACGGTTTCGCTGCAGAGGCAGGCACTGCGAGAATAGAGGCTGTGATTCCACCTCGTCATTCCGAAGTCCACCAGCACCACATCACCACGGTCAAATCCTGTCATAATCGATCTCGGGTGCCGGCCCCAGCTTCTCCCGCGTCTCCGCCACGAGAGTCTCCATCGCCCGGGCTGAAATCCTCACCTTGGGCGCGGGCATGACCCACCACCCCCCCTTTCCGGGCGTCACCAAATACTGTTGTCCCTTCTTCGTGCCACGAATTGAGATGCGGCCCTTTTCGTCCGCCTTGACCAAAGTGGTTTGCACGTGGGCGTTTTCCCACCCGGCCCCGCCCTGACAAGCAACGGGATCCCCGCCTGTCACAGGTGCCACCAACCAGACTGGAGCATCCACCCAGGTGGACCAACTTTGTTGGTTTGTCGAAACTGACCGCCCCGAGCGGGCGCGATGCCGTACGCTTCAACCTTAATCCGGCGGTTGCTTTGAACAGAAGGAAACGAAGTTCACGAAGGATACGGTGGTTACAAGTTCTCGATTCGGCGCAGGGCGATCACCCGGCGGGTGAAGCGCCCAGACCGTGCCTATCCTGTCCAAGCCATTCCCTTCGTTGCCTTTGTTGCCTTCTGTGCGAAACAGATCCGCCGTTTTTTGGTTCAACCGATCAGTCGAATTTCGGCCGGATGCGCCCCACCGCATCAAAGAGAATCGGCAACACCCCTGCCCGCTCGGTCCATGGCGCCTGGTCGTCGCTTCCGAAGAAGGTTGACCACCATTGACCCGCGTCATCTTTGAAGAACATGTTGTGCCCTGCATGCCGGATCGCCTCATATCGGCGGGAGTAAGGCCCGAACAGGTGATCGGCGGTGGCCACGGCGCAGCTATACCGCCCTTCAAAGCTCTCTCCGCAGGACAGGTAATAGCGCCCGTTCCCTTTGAAGAGGAACATGCCCTCGTAGCCGACGTGGTCGAACGAGTTCGTCCCGAAGATCCCCGCGCAAAGCCCCGAATGGTGCTTCGGATTGGCATCCGGCTCGCTTGTTCTCAACCAGCGGTACGGCTCTGCCAATCCGCTCATGTCCGGCGTCATCCGGGCGATCTTGCCGCTGTGCCAAAGGAAGTAGACCCTGCCATCGTCGTCTTCAAAGAGCGAGGCGTCGATTTCGTCTCCGAGCCGTTCACCAGGGTGCACATCGGCATACGGCCCTTCCGCTCGACCGGTTACGCTCTTGAGCAAACCGCTGCCGGACGTCTTGGCCGTCCCATCCCAACCCGGCATGCTGTAGGTCAGCCAAAAGGTCCCTTTCAGGTAATGGATCTCCGGCGCCCAGAGCGGTTTCTTCGCTTTCAGGAAAGGCTTGTGCCAGGCGCTGGTGCCATATCGCCACACCATCCCGAGCGATTCCCAATTCGTCAGGTTCTGGGAACGCCAGACTTGGATTCCCTGGTTGAAGCTCCAAAAGGGCTCAATCGTCCCCGTCAGGTACCATTCTTTACCGGGTCCGCGACAAATTGACGGATCTCGCAACGGCGTCTCCATCAGCTTGCGCAATGGCAGCACGCCGCTGGGATTCTGAGCGACCGGCACCTCAGCGCTTTGGACATCTGCAAATCCTGCCGCAACGCCGCCGACAAGGATCAGCCATTCAATGAAAAACAGCCGGGGATGTTTCATAGCTCGAGGATGTCAGAGCCTGCATGCCTTGGGAAGCCCCCCTGCCCCAAGGCGGCCGCTCGCCCTATTGGCTCAGGAATTCCTGTGTCGCAAGGATAAGTGGTTCTAGCAAAGTCTGCGGTCACTTTTCGAGCTTGTTTCCTGCCTGTAAGGAGATGGCGCTTCCTGCAAGACGTGCACTCCGTTCTCAATTTCGATCACCTCGGTTTCTCAGGAGGACCCGCCTTTGTTGCAGACCGAAAACCGCCTCGAAAATTGAGCCCAACCCCGATTCTTAACGTTAACGAAACGACAAGATACTCAGCCAAAGCCGCTTGTTTCTGCGACACAGAAGTAAAGAATCCCCGCCCATAGGGCGGGGCTTTGCCTCCGGCCCTTTCAAAGGGGGCAATGGCTCCCCTGCCCTGAGTCTGTCTCAGGAATCCCTGTCGCTCCTTGGCTTCGGCGAGGCTCCTCTTCTCCAAATTGAAGCCGCTCGGAGATTCGATCTCGCCACATCTGGGGCAATCGAACACCACACAGCATTCAGGTTTCCAGCATAGCTCCTCCTCTAACCACATGCTGAGCATGTGGGTTTCACTGCTGCACTAAAAGTTGACAGAACTAAACCAAAAGTTGAGCCGGATGTCACGTGGATGACAGATCATCATTCCAGAGGTCTTAGCAAACGACCACCTTTTTACGATTTTTCAGATAATCTTTGCGG
>CAZODO010000047.1:0-45556 GCA_964578605.1 uncultured Verrucomicrobiota bacterium
TGCTCATCAGCCAAAGAGCCGCATACGAAAAGCTGCTCCAGCAGGTGGAAACCCTTGAGCGGCATATCCAGCCGATCCTTCAAGACCAGCGGCGTGCTCCGACGGGAGGTGACTCGTAATCGCTTGGTCGGGGGTTCAAATCCCTCTAAGCCCACCATACTTACGCAAGGAGCGAATTCTTCTGGGCCGTTTCTGGGCCGTTTTTTGAACCTCTTTTTTTTCGTGAACAGGGCGTTTCCCGCGTCCCGCGACCCGCGCATTCGCCCAAACAGCCCAAACCGGAACGAGGTTTCGGAAGGTCATTTCGGGTCCAAGTAGTTTCGGATTTCCCCTTTGGGAATCAGAACTCGACGCAGTCCTGGCAGCTTGCGCAGCACCTTGCGCCGAACGAGCCGCCGAACGGTTTCTTCGCAAACGCCCAATCGGCTTGCACTGGCCTTTACGTCCAGCGTCTCGCATTCAGGAATCGTCGAGCCATGGATGAACTCAGGTTTCACGAATCAACAGCCTACGACCCGTCACGACATCCTCGGTGTATCTGCTGCACAATCAAGCTGTGACGGTGGCTTCGGTCTGGCCGTTTGGCTGCGCCGGCGCTTCAGACGCGGATGGTGGAGCGTCGCGCGGGGCGAATGCCCTGGCCTGCCTTCCGCAGCTCGCGATGCGAGCGCAGGCTGGTGGCGGATTGTTTTTCGGTCGCTTCCTCGACCACGTCCTCCGACACCGACTCGACCTGGCTGGGCGCCTAGTTCTTGATGAGGTCCAGTCGCTCCTCGATTTCGTCCTGCCGCCGGGACGACTCCTGGTAACGCGCCTCGCGCTCGAAGGGCGCACCCACTCTCCCTTGAAGTTCCTCAGCGTGCTTTTGCGCGTCGGCGATGCCGGTGTCCAGCTTCGTCGCACGCTCCTCGAAGCCTTCGATTGTGGCTTCCACGGATCGGATGGTGCCGAGCGCGGTGTCGGTCACGCGGGCGGGGTAGCTGTTCTTGCCGTGCAGCACAAGATCCACTTCACTGCCAAGGTCGGTGCGAACGCAAAGCTCGAACCCAGCGGATTTGCCGACACGCTCTTCCTCGCACACGCAGCTTTTCATTTTCTCCTGGCGGCGGATGAGGAGTTCGCCAGCGATTCCGCGGTTGGTTACTGTCTGGCCGTCGAGGACGATGCTGAGCTTGTCGCCCGACGTGTCGCGGGCGGTGATGTCCTAGCGGAGGTTGCCCAACCGGGCGGTGAACGTCTCGGCATCATCGTGGGCGTGGCGGAGGTTGCTCCGAATCCGGTATTGCTCCTCGGCATGGGCCGTGCGAAGGCGGGTGAGCCGCATCAACTCAGCATCGATCTGTGCCTTCTCGATGACCAGCGGGTTGCCGACCTGAGTCCATCGGCGCGGGCGGCCATCTCTTGAACGAACTGCCGCAATTCCGGCGTCGCCGGGGCGTTGCGAATGGCGGGCTTGTCGTTCTCCAGCGTCGGGCGCGGCAGGTTGAGCATCTGCGCTGTCTGCACGTCGGCGGCCTGGCGGGACTTCTGCATTGAGAAAACTGCTCAACGTCTTCGCGGGGCAGCCAGGAAGCGCCGAGTCGGACGTCAATCTCGTTGGCCGAAAGGTCAGCCGGTTGAACAGACTTGAGCGCCTCGACATTCGGGGCGAACGCCGGATCGGTGATCGCTGGCGCCTCGGCAACAGCCAGTTTCTCGCGGACGTTGCCCGACAAGTAATGGTCATCGGTTTCCCACTGCCGAGTCTGGGAGTTGAGGAAGACGAGGCCCCTGAGATCGGGCAGGAAGTCCGCCGCCGGCTGGGCCAAGAGCCCCGCCATGTGATCGAGGACCACTTCTTCGGGGACTGCCGTCGAGTTGGGAGCGGAGGCAGCCACGAACGGCGTCGCGCACCGGGATCAGGCCACGAATGCGCGCTCGGGTCTCGCTGGGCAAGTCGTTGAGACGGAAAAGGGTCGCTTTCCTCGTTTACGCGGGGCGAAGCGACAGGTAAACTCCAGCCGTGAATGGGAATATCCTGATTGCGCCTTAGAGTATGACGACGACCGCAGAAATCAGTGAACTGACCGGCCAACTCGCCGAGTTGGTGAAACAGGTTCAGGCCGGCAACGAGGTTCTATTCACCGAAGGCAACAAGCCCGTGGCCAGACTAGTGTCGGCCCATGGACAGGCGGTGGCAGGTGCTGCTCTCCAGATTCGCTCGCTCAAAGGGCACCGCGTCTTGACTCCGGTGATTTCCCACGCGGAACTGGCTGAGGAGATGCTTGGGCGGAAATGACCGGCTTGGACTGCAACATCCTCGTTCAGCTTGCGTTGGCGGATCATCCGGCTAACACGGCGACCATGGCCGCTGTCCAAGCCGAGACGCAGGGCGGTGGGCGTTTGGCAGTCCCATCGCTGGTCGTGACCGAGTTTCTTCACGTGGTCACTGACGAACGACGATTCGCGCCTCCTCTGACGATGGGTGAGGCCGTGGATTGGATCGAGGATTTCCTCGCCAACTCGGCGGTCAGCCTACTCGATTCGAGTTCAGACAGCATGCGCCAGACTCTGCGGTGGATGCGGCAATTCAGTTTGGGGCGGAAGCGTGTTCTCGATACGCATTTGGCCGCCGTCCTGCACACTGCCGGTGTTCGTCGTCTGCTCACGTCAAATCCTGGCGACTTTACGCTATTCGGCGTCCTCGAGGCGGTCGCTCCGGACGCCAAGCTCGGTTCGACTTGAGCAAGAACGGTGACCTCCTCCGGCTGGCGGAAGGCGAATTCGGAGTAGGGCGCATCGGGGTCACATCTCTTTTATCTTCATTTGCCACGCGGCCGGAGGGGCGAGCGTGGTTCCTCGGTCTGCAACGGGATGACGACGACTTGGGCCTACAATGAGGTCGGACTGCCGGTCAGCGAGACGTACGTGGGGGGGCAAGCTTTCCCAGCGTTTTTTTTCCCTCTGAATTCGACACCGGCTGGATCAAGGGGCACGGGCGCCTGGTGCGCTGGCGCATTCAAACCCAGGGGGTCACTCCCCAAGAGGCTGGGTTGTGCGGTTGCTGGCAATTTGTGGCGGTTTGGCGGGAACGCCAAGAGTTGCGCCGAGGCAACGTGGTCGATCAATCCCAGGAATACAGCCTCTACGCGACCAGCGCCGCCCCCAGTCAATATCCCCCCCGAGAGTTGTTGCAGACCATTCGGGACCACTGGTCAGCCTCCGAGAACGGCTCCCATTATCGGCGGGATAAGAGCCTGGGTGAAGACGCCTGCCGTATCAGCGGGCGCACGGGGGCCTTCGTGATGGCCACCTTGCGCAACTTGGTATGGGGATTGTTCGAACTCCAAAGACACCGGGGTCGCACCCAGGCCCGCGACTTCCCGGTGTGGCGGCGTCGGCTGACCGATAGGCAAAAACTCCAACTGATCATCGGAAAACTATGAACAGCGGATAGCATCGCCACGGCACGTCTGCCGCAGCTGACCGGTGGGGGATGACTGTCTCCCAAGTGCGTCAGCGGCCGACAGACAGGGTGTCTGCCGCCGAGAAAGTCCCTTCCGGCGCGTCGGCCCTGCTTGAGAGCTCTAAACGCAAAGCGCCCAGCCGCTGACAGACCCCTGCGGGAAAAGCAGACGAAATGCCCCTGGCGTTAAGGCGTCCCTTTCACCTTCTGCCTTTACCTTGAAGGCGCGTTTTGCCTATATCGATCCATGCCAATGAATCGTTCCTTATCGCGCCGGGGTTTTCTCCATAAGACATGTCTCGGCACCGCCTTGGCGGGTGTGGCGGGGCCTGTTTTGATTCGGAGCCATGCCGAACCGGCCCGGACACCCTGGGTGACGTCGATCCGCGACACGCACCTGCGGGCGACTGGCGAAGGGTCCTGCTGGGAGGCCATGAAGCGGTTGGGTGTGGCCGCGCTCGAAGTGCAGGTGGACGACGAACTGGGTTGCCCGGGATTGTTCGATCCAGGCAAAACGCATCGTTTGGGGACGCGTGAGGATCGAGTGGCTTTGCGCGAGGCGTTCGCTGAGAGGGGTTTCCAGATCACGGCCCTTTGCCTGAGCAACCGGCTGGAGGAACGTTTGGAGCGCGAGATCGTATGGACACGGAGCGTGGCGGAGGCTGCCGAGGACCTGGGCGTGAGGACGGTTCGGATTGATGTGGTACCCAGCAAGTTGCCGGGCGACCGTTTCCTGACGTTTGCCATCGGTGCCTGCAAGCAGTTGTGCGAGGCGATCCAGAGGACTTCCGTCCGATTGGGCATCGAGAACCATGGCCGATTCACCAACGACCCGGCCTTCCTGCAGAGGTTGTTCGACGGGGTGGGATCGGACCGCCTGGGGCTGACGCTCGATGCGATGAATCTCTATTGGTTTGGGCATCCGCTCGAACAGGTTTATGCCATTTGCGAAACGTTCGCCCCGAGAGCATTCCATACGCACTGCAAAAACTTGCGTTATCCTGAGGACAAGCGGAATGTGCGCCGCCCGATGGGTTGGGAGTACGAAAAACACGCCGCGCCCGTGTATGAGGGCGATATCGATTACGCAAGGGTCACAGCCATTCTGCGGAAGGCCGGGTATGCAGGCGGTCTCTGTCTCGAGAACGAGTGCCTGGGCCGGTTTCCTAAAGAGCAGCATGTGCCGATCCTTGCCCAGGAGATTGCCGTGCTGCGCAAATTGGCTTGAGAGGAGAGGGGTGGGGGCGCGCACGGCAACTATTGCTTCATGGAATTGGAGAGCCACGGTGGATTACCGGTCGCTATCAGGGTTCGAAGGACGGGCGGTTCGGCGTCGTTCGTGCCGGGGTTGGCGAACCAGGCGTTTTCGCGGGCTGCGGGCGCGCCGTTAATCGAGGGGAACAGTGTTCGATTGCTCCTCGACGCGCGCGAGAACTACCCGGCCTGGTTCGAGGCCATGGCGGCGGCCAAGAGGTACATTCACTTCGAGAATTACATCATTCACGAGGACGACACGGGCCGGACCTTTGCCGACCTTTTCGTCAAGAAAGCACAGGAAGGGGTCCGTGTCCGGCTCATCTACGATTGGGTGGGCGGGTTTCGCACAGCCTCACGCTCCTTTTGGAACCGGATGCGCGCGGCAGGCGTGGATGTGCGGTGTTATAACCCGCCACGGTGGGATTCCCCTCTGGGCTGGCTCAGCCGCGATCATCGGAAGACCGTGTCGGTTGACGGTGAGATTGGGTTTGTGACGGGCCTGTGCGTCGGGCAGATGTGGGCTGGCGTGCGCGAAATGGGGATTGAACCCTGGCGCGATACCGGGGTGGAAGTGCGCGGGCCGTGTGTCGCGGAAATCGAGCAGGCTTTTGCGGAAGTCTGGGCCATGATGGGCAGCCCCATTCCCGAGGACGAAATTGCGGACCGGGGTTCATTGGAGCCCAGAGGCGACGCGGCGGTCCGGGTGGTGGCGAGTCTGCCGGCGACCGCGGGGATCTTCCGTGTGGACCAATTAGTGACGGCGTTGGCGAAGAAGCGCCTTTGGCTGACAGATCCCTACTACGCTGGAACGAGCCCCTATGTGCAGGCGTTGCGCGCCGCCGCGCTGGATGGGGTCGACGTCAGATTGCTGGTGCCCAATGCCACTGATATTCCTTTGTTGAAAGTCCTGTCCCGGGCGGGGTATCGCACGTTGTTGAAGGCGGGAGTGCGGGTGTTCGAATGGAACGGGACGATGCTGCACGCGAAGACGGCGGTGGCGGATTCGCGATGGGCCCGGGTGGGATCGACCAACCTGAACCTGGCGAGCTGGCTGGGCAACTGCGAGATGGATCTGGTGGTCGAGAACGAACCCTTCGCCTGTTTGATGGAGGAGACCTATCTGCGCGACCTCGAAAATGCGACGGAGGTGGTCCTGGACGCGCGGCGAAGATTGAAACCTCCAGTTAAGCGCCGGCGCAGACCGCGAATTCGCGGGTTGAGCGGAGCCCGAGGAAATGGCGGAAGGGCGGCGGCGGGCGCGATACGAATCGGCAATGCCATCGGCGCGGCGTTTACGAATCGGCGGGTGCTGGAGCCTGTAGAAGCCCGGATCATGGGCACCACCGGGGTTTTGCTGCTGGCCTTGGCGGTGTTCTTCGCGGTTTTTCCGCACGTGTTGGCTTATCCGGTGGCGGCATTATTCATCTGGGTGGCGGCGGCATTGCTCTACCGCGGCTGGCAGTTGCGCCGCGGACAGACACGGCCGCAGGGAAGCACCAGCCCGCCTCCCGAACTCGGTCCAGGGCTTCCACAAGAGCGCGTCGGTATGCCGGTGAAGACGGATAAGGCGGAAGAGCCCCCGCAAGCATCCTGAACCCGGACCGGAGGCTGGGCAATCTCAGGACGAAGGACGCCGCTCAGCTCCGTTCGGTTTGACCGGCCTTTCCAACCGCGCGTTGTGTATCTCAGGCCTTGAGCAATTGCTCACATGCGCGCCGAAGCTTCTTCATGCCTTCTGCGGATTTGGCTTCGATATAGCAGCGAATGAGCGGTTCGGTGCCGCTGGCGCGGAAGGCGACCCATTCCTGGTTGGGCAGGAGGAACTTATATCCGTCCGTGGTAATAAACTGCTCGACCTTGAACGTGCCGATCTTGTCGAGTCCGGACCCGAGCTTTCGCAGAAGGGCGTCCTTCTTCTCCGGGGCGACGGCGATATTGATGCGCGCCGTATGGAACTCGCCGGTCTGTTTTTCGAGGCGTTTGAGGATCTCGCCGAGGGGTTTCCGCTCGGTTGCGACCAGTTCAGCCATCAATAAACAGGCAAGAATACCGTCTTTTTCCGGGATATGGCCTTTGACACTGAGGCCTCCCGACTCTTCTCCGCCCACAATGATCGGCTCGGTCTCCATGAGAGCGCCGATATATTTGAAGCCGACGGGCGTTTCGTGAACCTTGACGCCGAGCAGGCGCGCGATGGCGTCCACCTGATGGCTGGTGGGCACCGTTCGCACTACCGCTCCCGTCCAGTCGCGGTTCTTCTTAAGATGATAAAGGGTCAACGCCAGCACCTGGTTCGGCGTGAGCCAGGTGCCGTCCTTATCGACAATCCCGAACCGGTCGGCATCGCCATCCAGGCCCAGCCCGAGGGTCGCTTTGCCTTGAAGGATGCATTCGCGAACCTCGGCCATCCCCTCGGCATTGGGTTCCGGGTGATGCCCGCCAAAGAGCGGATCGGGTTGGTCATGAAACACCGTCAGGCGGGCGTCTGCTTCCTGGAGAAGGGTGTCGAGATAGCCGCGCCCGGTGCCATACATGAACTCGATGGCGATCTTCAGCTTGGCTTTGCGAAGGGTCTCGAAGTCGACCAACTTCCGAATCTGGGTGAAGTAGGCGGGGCGGGGATCGATAGTCTTGCACTCGAAAGTCCCAATCACTGCGCTGTCTGTGCTCCAATTCTGCGCCGTCAGTTCGGCGACTTCGCGTTCGATCCGGCGGGTGACTTCGGGCGGGGCAGGGGCGCCATCACTGGTGGAGAACTTCAGTCCCTGGTACTGCGCGGGGTTATGGCTGGCGGTCATATTAATGCCGCCGATGGCTTTGCGAGCCCGAATGGTGTAGCCGATGACGGGCGTGGGCGTGTCCCGGTTGCAGAGCAGGGGAGTCAGGCCGTTGTTGGCCAAGATCTCGGCGGCCGCCAGGGTGAATTCACGTCCCAGGAAGCGGGTATCGTACCCGAGAATCACGACGGGCTTGCGACCGTGGATCTTGGACTCGCTATTGGAGAGTTCCGCCGCCAGATAACGCGCGATCGCTTGCGTGGCCAATCGAACGCCGTCGAACGTAAAATCGCGCGCAATCAAGCCGCGCCAGCCGGAAGTGCCAAATTTGATCATAGGATGATTTCCGGGCGGAGTGAACCGCTGTTCCATTGCAGAAGGAGGCAGGCGAGTTGGGCTTGGTTCACGTCGATCACGGGTTGCGTTGCCAATCAAAGGCGCCTTTCTTCAAGGCGTAGAGATACCCGACGAAAAGGATGCCCAGGAAGGTGATCATCGACCCGAAAATGAGATTGGCCTGGGTCTGAAGCATGTCCTTGTACACCACGGCCCACGGGTAGAGGAAGACCACTTCGATGTCGAACAGAATGAACAACATCGCCACGAGATAGAACCGCACCGAAAGTCGATGGCTCGCCTCCCCAATCGGCAGCATACCGCACTCGTAGGGCGTGTCTTTGGCCTTGGAACGGGTCCCTCTCTTGCCAAAGAGAACAGACGCAATCAACACCCCGAATGAGAACACCACCGCCAGCGCGAGAAGCATCAACACCGGCAAGTACTGCATCAACTCACCCATGCGCGCCAAAGTAGAAACGCCTCCGCCGTTTGGCAAGAGGAAAGCCCCCGAAGCTCCCTAACAGGGCACACCCGCGTGGCCAGCACCAATTTCCGGCTTGCTTTTTAGTCCTGCGGCAGTCGATTTTCATTCGAAATATGAGTTCTGAAGCGCCGACCCAGTCACTGACCGTCTACGATTTTTTGGCCTGGCTTGAAACCAACAAGAAGCCGCTGATCATTGGTTTCGTTGCCGCGGTGGTTCTGGGCTTTGCAATCGCCACCTACCGTTACATGTCCGATCGCAAGGAACTTGCGGCCAGCGAGGCGCTCTTCAAGGTGAAGCCGGCGCCCGCCGCCGACGGCACCGTCACTCAGCCCGATCCGTCCGCTTACCTGAACGTCGCCGAGCGGTATCCGAACACCCGCGCCGGGGAGCGAGCGCTTCTTCTTGCAGGAAGCACTCTCTTTGCGCAAGGCAAGTACCAGGAAGCCCAAACCCAGCTGGCCAAATTCCTGCAAGCCAAACCGCAGAGCCCCTTCGCCGCCACGGCGGCCTACGGCATCGCTGCCGCTCTTGAAGCCCAGAACAAGGCCGACGAAGCGCTTTCCCAATATCAAAACCTCGCCGTTCGATACCCCAATTCGTCGGTGCTCGACGATGTCAAGTTGGCCCTGGCGCGCATTTACGAAGCCAAGAACCAGCCTGAGTTGGCGCTGCGGACCTACGAGGAACTTGCGAAACCAGGCGGCATGGGAACCGCCACCGCTGAGGCTATGACCCGCAAGAGCGCTCTTCTGGCCCGGCACCCTGAGCTGGCCAAGACCAATGCCGCGACCAGCACCAATGTCACCGGCACCGTGACCGCCCAGACCATGGTCGTCAGTTCAAACGCCCCCGCAGCCGTCGGCACAAAAGCGGCGCCGCAGCCGTAAACGTCCTGGGACGGCTTTCGGCCGCCCCACAGTTTTAGGCGGTGCCCACCGCCCAGCACACGGCAAGAGCCGGCAGCACAACGCGCCCATCCGGCCCGGGAGGGGCGGAACCGGCCAGGTGCCGCCACTTTATCGAGCCGTTCCTGAGGGAAGAGGCGTTTCGCAACGGCAGCTCAACGGGCTGATCGCTGACGTTCTGAAGGCAGAGAACTGCCGTTTGGCCGTTCGCTTCTGTTGGAAGGCTCTTGCGAAGCACGGCGAACACGCGCGGGTCCAAATCAAGCACCTGAAACGCGCCGGCAGGGGCAAACGCCCCTTGTTCTCGCCGAACGCCGAGCAATTCCCGCAGACCGTTGAGAACTCGAGAGCGTATGGAGCGCGGATCGGCCAGGTCCAATTCGAGCGCTTGGCGCGTGAACTTCTCGCGATTGATGCGCCGCGGGATGCCGGTGCTTTCGGCTCCCGCCCGGTCTCCGCGTGAACCGAACAGGGAATGGAAGTAGATGCCCGGCACGCCAGGGAGGGCCAGCATCATCGCGTGGGCGCAAACGGCGCGCGCGATCTGGGTGTCGAGGGGGTCGGAACCGGCGGGATGGGAGAGCGCGTCGAAGAAATTGATGTTCATTTCATAAGGTGCGGATGATCCGTCCGGCAGCTTCTTATAGGAAATGAAGCCTCCGTGCGCCTGGGTTCGTTCGACCAGCGCCTCGATCTCATGCGAATCCAAAATGCCGCGCGCCGGGTTCAGTCCAATCCCGTCATGCGACGCCAGGAAGTTGAAGAAGGCAGTCTGGTCCGAGGGCAAGGAGAGCGATCTGGCCCATGCGGTGAGCTTTGAAGCATCGCCCGTCGCGAACGAATGGAGGACCAGCGGAGGCAACGCGAAGTTGTAGGCGAGCTGGGCTTCGTTCAGGCCGTTTCCGAAGTAAGCGATATTGTCGGTGTGGGGGACGTTTGTTTCGGTAATCAGCAGTGCCTTGGGCGCGGCGAGGTCGAGAACCCGCCGAAACACCTGGATGATTCGGTGCGTCTGGGGCAAGTGCAGGCAAGAGGTCCCGATTTCCTTCCAGAGGAACGCGATGGCGTCGAGGCGGAGGAACCGGGCTCCTTGCGTGACATAGAACAGAAGGACGTCGATGAGCGCCAGCAGCACCGAGGGGTTCTTGAGATTCAGATCCACCTGGTCGGCGCTGAACGTCGTCCATACGTTGAGCGGTCCGCGCGCGCCTTGGAACTCCGTGAGCAAAGGCAACGTCCGCGGCCGCACGACGCTGGAGAGGTCCGGGTGCCCGCTCACCGTGACGAAGAAATCCTTGAAGGCCGGTTCGTCCTCCAGGAACTTGCGGAACCATTCGCTCTGGGCGGACAGGTGGTTGAAGACGGCGTCGAACATGAGGTCAAACGATTGCCCTAAGCGGCCGATATCCCGCCACTCTCCGAGCTCGCGATCGACCTCCATAAAGTCCATCACGGCAAAGCCGTCATCCGATGACGCGGGATAGAACGGCAACAGATGCACTCCGCTGACGATCTCAGGGGCGTGCGCTTCGAGAAACTCCGTGAGGCTGCGGAGCGGAGGCGCCGACGGTTCGCGCACCTGGTCGGCATAAGTGATCAGGAGCGCGTCGCGTTCGGTGAAGCGGGCGCGGCCTGGCCCGGCCAGTCGTGCGGGAATGCGCGACCGATGTTCTGCGATCAGGGCTTGTATGCGCTCCAGCAGGCGAGGGGCCTGTTGAGAGCCGTAAAGGAACTCGAGATGTTCTCGGAGAAGCTCCGCCATGCGAGAACGATCTCATCACTCCGGCGCCGCGTCGAGAGCCCGCCTTGAATCGGCGGAATTCGCCGGGCGGCGGATCAGCGTTCGACCAGGCTGCGGCGGTTCTCGACGTAAGCGTCACGCAGCGAGATGTAAGGGTCGAAGGCCGCTTCCTTGAACTTCTCGTATTCCCCGAGGCGGAGCGACGTCGAGTTCACGGTATCGCCAAGGCGGGTTCCATAGGTCACCGCGAGATTATCGACATAATTCCACGGGCTCAGGAAGCTGTCGCCGACCATCCCCACCGTCCCACGGACGCTGGACGGTCCAAACACGGGCCAGTTCAGGTAAATGCCGGTCGGAAGCCGATAGAAACCGAGCGTCTGATCCAAGTCCTCCACCGAAGGCGCGAACTCCCACTCGTCCTGCGCGGGGTCGAACAACCCGCCGATCCCGAGCGTTGAATTGACCAGGAAGCGCAGCGTTTCCACCCCGGCCCCGCCAAACTTGCCTTGCAACAGGTTGTTTACGAATCGCACGGGGTAACGGGCGTTGACGAAAGCGCGCTTGATGCTCTGGCGGAAGGGTTCTGGCGCCACCGTGGCGTATCCCTTGGAGAGCGGTTTGAGGGCCCAGGTGTACAGCGTGTCATTGAACGTGAAGAACGCCCGGTTCATCGCCTGCAGCGGATCAGCGATCGCAGGCGCCCCCTCTGCCTGCGGATCGTCGGCGAAGGGATCGCGAAACGCCTCTTCCTCTCCGCTCTCGGCTGGGAGGGTGGGATTCAGGGATTCCGCAGCTTCCTGGGCAACGGCATAGGCCGCAGCCAGGGCAAAGGCCGCAAGGAGCAGGGCGGCGAGGGGCGATTTCACGACAAGGCTTTCGCTAGGCTTGCGGGGGTGCAGCAATCCTCGCCTTCAAATCGTCGAGCAGACCTCGGAAGGACGACCGGGCGATCATCTCATCGAACTGGGTTCGGTAATTCTTCGTCAGGCTGACCCCCTCAATCACCACGTCATACACGCGCCAGTCGCCCGCGTCCGACTTCTCGAGGCGGTACTCGACCGGGTGCTCGATCTTCTGCGTCGTGATGACGGTCGTCCGGACGGAAGCGTAGCGGTTTTCGAGGATGCGCTCCCCCTGGTATTCGATCCGGTCGAGCTGGCTGTAGTACGGCTCAATCCGGTCGAGGTAAGTGCGTTCGAGGAATTGTTTGAACAGCTCGGTGAATTCCTTGCGCTGTTCCGGGGTGATCCGGGACCAATGCCGCCCCAAGCACGACCGGCAGATCGTGTTCCAGTCGAAGCGCACCTCCAATTCTTCGCGAATGCGCCGGTGCCGTTCGGCTTTGTGGGTTTCGCCCGGCAGGGCGGGATCATTGAGGATGCTGATGATCTTGTCGGCAGTGGCTCGGACGAGATTGAGCGGACGCTCGGCCGCTTGGGTGGCCGTCGAAGCAACGGCCAGCCCCAGGACGAGCAGAACCTTGCCTGCATAAGCTCGCATAGTTTTCAGTTGGCGCTGCGGGGCGCCGCGTTTGCGGGGTTCCCCAGGTTTCCGTGCACGTATTTGGAGAGCAGCCCTTCGATATCCATCGAGGGTTCCGTATCGCGAATCACGCCTCCGGCGGCGATCTTCTCCTCCGCAGCGCCGGGGGTGATTTCGATAAACTTTTCCCCGATCAACCCCTTGCTTTTGATGGAGGCAATCACGTCTTGCTGGAGCACAACTCCCGGTTGGATCGTCATCGTCACGCTCGCTTCGTACTCCTGCAGGCTAATGCTCTTCACGCGGCCGACCTCGACTCCCGCGATCATGACTTGCGACCCGGGTCTGAGCCCGCTGCAATTGCTGAAGAGCGCCCGGATCTCATACCCGCCGGCATTGAAGAAATCGTACCGCGCGACCCGAATGCTGAGATAGGCGAGACACGCCACACCGAGGGCGAGGAACAGGCCGACAAAGAACTCAAGATAAGACCGTTTCATTTTCAACGCTCATTTCCCACCAACCGTTATTCGGCCTAACCTGCCAGAACCCCGGTCTTTTTCAACCCTTTACCGGCAGCGGATTGGACCCTCGGGCTCGCCATTAATAAATTGCCGGACGATGGGATGGCCCGAATCCCGGATCTCGTCCGGTGTTTGGGCCGCCACAATCCGGCCTTCATGCAGCATGGCCACGCGTTGCACGATCCCGAAGATCTCGGGAATATCGTGCGACACCAGGATTCCGGCGAGATTCAGCCGCCGATGGACCGTATCGAACAACGCCAGGATCGAATTGGCCACGATCGGGTCCAGACCGGTCGTGGGTTCATCGAACAGGACGATCTCCGGATCGCGCACCAGGGTTCGTGCCAAAGCCACGCGTTTGATCATGCCGCCGCTCAGGTGGGCGGGATACTTCTCCTCCGCCCCGCTCAGGCCCACGCTTTCCAGTTCCGCCAGCACCCGCTTTCGGATGGCGGATTCGTTCATGCGGGTCTTTTCGCGCAAGGGAAAGGCGACGTTATCGAACACTGTCATGGAATCGAACAACGCGCCGCTCTGGAAGACATAGCCCATCCGGCTGCGCAATTGCTCCAGAGCCGCCCCGGAAAGCTTGGAGAGGTCATCGCCATCCACGAGGACCCGTCCGCTATCGGGCGCGACAAGCTTGACGATATGTTTGAGTAGAATGGATTTGCCACTGCCGCTAAGCCCGATGAGCGCGATGAACTCGCCGGGATTGACGCGCAGATTGACACCGCGCAGGACCTCCTGCCCGCCGAACGACTTCCACAGATCTTCGATCTGGATCATGGCCGTTAAAAGACCAGCGAGGTTACGACGTAATCCGCCACCAGGATGAGCACCGAGGCGTTCACCACTGCCTGGGTGGTCGCGGCGCTCACGCCTTCCGCTCCGAACCGGCTGTAATACCCTTTGTAACAACAGACCCAGGCAATGAGCGCGCCGAAACAAAGGGCTTTGTAAATCCCGCCCGCAATATCGTCAACCTCCACGTAAGTGGTCATTTCGCCGAAGTAGGTTCCGGCATTCAGGCCCAGCAAGCGCACGCCGACCAGGTAACCGCCGAAAATCCCGATCACATCGAAGATGGCCGCGAGCATCGGCAGCGCGACAAGGCACGCGAGCAGGTTGGGGGCCACCAGGTAACGCAGCGGGTTGAGCCCCATCAATTCCAGGGCGTCAATCTGCTCGTTGGTGCGCATGATCCCGATCTCCGCCGCAATGGCCGAACCCGCCCGGCCGGTCACCATCAAGGCCGCCAGCACCGGGCCAAGTTCACGGATCAGCGAAAGCGCCACCAGCGGGCCCAGGAACGCTTCCGAGCCCACCCGCTTGAGCGTGGGAAACCCTTGCAGCGCCAGCACCATCCCCGTAAACGCGCCCGTCAAACAGATGACCAGCATCGATTTCCAGCCCACAAACCAGATCTGCTTCAAGACCCGCTGGACCTTGATCGGCGGAGTCAAGCTGCAAAAGACGCTTCGGCCCATGAAGACACCGGCCCGTCCCAGGTAGTTTACCTGGTTGAGAAACCACGCGCCGAGCCGGATGAAAGGGTTCATGGAACGAGGACCGCAAAAAAGCCTGCGGTTTACTGGACCACAAGCACCGCGTAATTGCGTTTGCCCTTGCGCAGCAGCAGGTATCGGCCGAACAGAAGGTCTTTCACCGCGAGATGCCTTTGTGCTCCGGTTTCGCGCACATTATTCACGTAAATGCCGCCGCCTTCGATATCTTTGCGCCCCTGGCCTTTGCTGTTCGACAGCCCCGAAAGCACCAGTGCCTCCACCAGCGGCAGCCCGGCCCCTTCGAGCTTCGGCTTTTCCAGCTCTTTCGAAGGCGCTTCGTTGACGATATCCTTGAAGGTCGCTTCCGAAATCCCCTCCAAATCGCCCCCGAACAGGATTTCGCTCGCGCGCATCGCTTCGGCCGTGGCGCTCTCCCCATGGATCAGGTCAGTCACGGCTTTTGCCAGCGCTTTGTGTGCCACGCGGGATTCCGGTCTCTCGGCATGCTGCTGTTCGAGCGCGGTGATCTCCTCGCGAGGCAGGAAAGTGAAGAACTTAAGGTACCGGATCACATCCCGGTCGTCCGTGCGAATCCAGAACTGGTAAAAGCGGTAAACACTGGTCCGGTTCGGGTCCAGCCAAACCGCGCCTTGAACCGTCTTGCCGAACTTGGTCCCATCCGCGTTGGTGATCAGCGGGAGCGTGAGGCCGAAGACCTGCGCGCCAAGCTTCTTGCGTGCGAGATCGATGCCACCGGTGATATTGCCCCATTGATCGCTGCCGCCAATCTGCAGTTCGCAGCCGTAATCGCGGCGCAACACGTAGAAATCGAACGCTTGCAGCAGCATGTAGCTGAATTCCGTGTAACTGATCCCCGACTCGCGATCCTCCATCCGCGCCCGGATGCTTTCCTTATTGACCATCATGTTCACCGAAAAGTGCTTCCCCACCTCCCGGAGAAAATCGAGAAAGCTGACCGGCGCGGTCCAGGACGCGTTGTCCAGTAATTGGGCGGGATTGACCTGAGTATCGAAGTCCAAAAGCCGGCGAAGCTGCTTCTTGACGCCCGCGATGTTGGCTTCCAGGACATCCATGCTCATCATCTGGCGCTCGGCCAGCTTGCCGCTCGGATCACCAATCCGCCCCGTTGCGCCCCCGGCGAGCGCGATGGGCCGGTGCCCATACAATTGGAACCGCCTCAGACCCAGGAGCGGCACCAGGTTGCCCACGTGCAAACTCTCCGCGGTCGGGTCGAAGCCGCAATAAAGCGTTACCGGTCCGGAGGCGAGCCGTTCTTTCAGTTTGTCGGGTTCACTCGCGTCGTTTATCAGTCCGCGCCATTGCAGATCGTCAAGAATAGACCCTGTCCCATTATGACCACTCATGTCGGGGGAAGGTTATCGTGACCTGGGTGCCTCACAAGGCCAAACTGGCCGCAAAGGGCGGGCACGGGGTCCCACTCGCGCGATCCACCAGCCCCCGTCCCATCCTCGTCCTCGTTCTCTTCCGCTGACTCCACTCCTTTTCTACGAGCTTACTCCTCCTTCTGCGGCGTCTGCACCCTGCGCCATTCGTAGCGCCGTTTGCCATCCTTGTCCAAGAGGACCAGGCGGCTGTCGGTCAGTTCCAGGATGGGTTCATCGACGCGATCTCCCATCATCTTCAGGATCGTCTTGACCTTTCCCGACGGTTCACCGCCCGTGGTCTGCTTTTTCATGCGGCCCTTTTCGATGGACCAAACCATGTAAAACTCGAGGCGCGAAGCATAAAGAACCGCCTTCCACCCGCTCAGTTTGACGACCATGGTGCCGGTGCCATCCGGACGCAGCGTCATGGTTCGGTGACTTTGGTAATCGTCTTCCCAAACACCGACAGCCCGCCGGCGCAGTTCGGCGTCGTCCGGCAAGGGTTGAGGAACGGGCTCCGATGCCGCGACGAACAGCATCGCAGCTAGACAAACCGCGCATTGAAAGATCCATCGCATAGGGCAAGCAGGGCTCCGTTTGCGTCCGGGCTGCCCTTGGGCACCCGAACGTTGACAAAATCGCCTCTTTCGGCCGCCGCGCAAGCGGGAAGGTGCGGGGGTATCCAGGCCGCCATGGCGGTCGGCACCGGCTGTCGGCCGCCTGCCTCCGGATATAACACGTATATAACACGTATTTAACAGGTATTTAACTCGATGACTGAACGAGTGAAATACCTGTTAAATACGGGTTAAAATCGTGTCATCTACGGCAACAGGCGCCACCGATGGACTCCCGAAACCCGGTTCCGCCGCCTTTGACTTCTCCCCCGCCGCACACAAGAGTTGGCCCGTGACCTTTCTCCCCATCGTTGCACGGGAGTTGCGCGTCGCAGCGCGCAAACCCGCGACGTTCAGGACCCGGACATGGTTTGTCGTCTTGACCAGCCTGATCGCCGCGCTCTTGCTGTTGGCGGGGAGCCTCGGTGGCGGCCGCCAGGTGGGGAGCGAGTTCTTCCCGTTCCTGACCACGCTCGGCATGATTTACTGCCTCCTGGCGGGGGTGCGATACGCCGCCGATTGCCTGAGCGAAGAGAAACGCGAAGGAACGCTGGGTTTGCTTTTCCTGACTGACTTGCGGGGCTACGACGTGGTCCTGGGAAAGCTGATCTCCATTTCGACCCGGACGTTTCAGGGACTTTTGGCGCTTGTCCCGGTGCTGGCGGTCGGGTTGCTGATCGGCGGGGTCACGGGGGGCGAGTTCTGGCGTGCGGCGGCCGTCCTGGCCAACACGCTGTTCTTCTCGCTGAGCGTTGGGTTGTGGATCTCGGCGTTCAGCCGGGAATCGCACCTGACAATGGCGGCGACCTTCCTGGCCCTCCTTGCCCTTGTGCTCCTGCCGTTTGCTGCGGAGGCGCTGTTGCCGCTTGCCGGGTACCGCGTTTTCTGGTCGGCGAGCTTCCTGAGTCCAGTCGCTGCCGAAAGGCTGATGTGGGACACGGCTTACCAGGCGTCCCCGATGCGGTTTTGGGGCGCGCTCGGCGCCAATCATCTGGTGGGCTGGGCATGCCTGGCGTTTGCCAGCGTCGTGCTCCCGCGTTCGTGGCAGGACCGTCCTCCCGCGCCCGCGCCCGCCCGGCCAGCACGAGCGAAGCTCACGGCGCGGTCCCGGGGCGGGGAACAGCGGCGTGTGGCGCGCCGGGGCCGTCTCCTGGACATCAATCCGATCTATTGGCTGGCGGCCCGGCACGAACCGCCGCGTTGGTTGATGATGGGGCTTCTGATGGTGTTCGCGCTGGTTGGAGCGGTGTCCGTTCTGCTGAGCCAACTCTTTTCCGTGCGGTTCTTTGGGACGTTCCCGTTGGTGGGCCTATTTCTGGGGCTGGCTCTGAAGGTTTGGGTGGCCTGGCGTGCGTGTGCGACCTTGGCGGAAGCCCGGCGGACCGGGGCCGTCGAACTGCTCCTGGCAACGCCATTGAAGGTCGAGGAAATCATCCGCGGACATTGGAAAGCCCTGGAAGGCTTCTTCCGTTGGCCCGTGGTGCTGGCGCTGGCCGTGGGGGCGCTGCCTGCGCTGGAAGCGCTGCTCATGGAGTCCTATCTGGAGCCGACCGCCGCTTTGAACACCTTCTCGGTGCTGGGAATGACGCTATTCAGGCTGGCGACCTTCATTCTTGACCTGCTGGCGCTCGCGTGGGTGGGGATGTGGATGGGCCTGAGCCAGCCGCGGGCGATCCAGGCTTTCGTCAAGACGCTGGTGTTTGTGGTCGTGATCCCGGCCTTCATCTTCTGCGTGCCGAACCTGCTCTTCGACCTGTTCTGGATTGCCTGGGCCAGGCGCAAGCTGGAGGGACAGTTCCGGGCCGCGGCAGCCGGACGGTATGCGCCTGTGGTGCAACCGCTGGAATGGTTGCGTCCGCCTCCGATCGGGACAGCGCCTGCGGGGCGTCCATCCCAAGAGTCAAGTGCATGGCCCTGAATGAGAATTGCTGTTCAGCGTGACCTGACTGTAGCCAATCTGGGGACTCTGGTGTCTATTACACAGAATGGCGAACGCTCTCTCCAAACGTTCGGCGCCCTGGTCTCGGGCATGGCCCTGGGGCGCGGTCTGCCTCGGGGTGTCGCTCGCGTGCGCCGGGATTGAGCCGCCGGTCAGGCCCGAACCCAGCCCCGCCACGAGCCTGCCTCCCGCTTTCGCGGAAAGCGTCCCGGGTTCTATCGACAGCCTGAGAGTGATGGAGCGGCACGTGGAGGACCTCGTCCGGCGCGTTTCCCCCGCGGTGGTGGGCGTGCGGATCGGCTCGAGCGTGGGGACGGGTGTCGTCATTTCCGAAGAGGGCCTGGTGCTTTGCGCGGCGCATGTCTGTGGGGCTCCCGGGCGACCGGTGCGCTTCTGGTTCCCCGGCGGCCGGGCCGCGCGCGGCGAGACCTTGGGAACCGACCATGAGCGGGACGCGGCGTTGATCAAGATTACCGACCCCGGTCCGTGGCCTTGGGTGCCCGTTGCGGAGGCGGGCCGGGTGCGCACGGGCGATTGGGTCATGGCCATGGGGCATCCGGGCGGATTCGACGCCAAGCGCGCCGAGGTCGTTCGGTTGGGGCGGGTCCTTCGCCGTGGGAACTTGCTGCAAACGGATTGCACCTTGATCAGCGGAGATTCCGGAGGTCCACTTTTCGACATGCACGGGCGCGTGATCGCAATCCACAGCCGGATTAGCGGGTCGCTCGCCGGGAATTTCCACGTGCCGATCGATACCTACCTGCTGACGTGGGATCGCTTGGCGCGCGGGGACGACTGGGGTAACGAGCGCCCCTCCACCATCGGCGTGAGAGCGGTGGATACGCCCGAAGGCTGCCGACTGGAACGGGTGAACGAAGGCGGACCCGCGTCCGAAGCCGGGCTTCATCCTGGAGACATCGTGCTTCGGGTGGATGGCAAGCCCGTGGAGGGGGCGGACGCTTTCGCCCGGCATGTCCGGGAGACCCGACCCGGAGTCCGGCTGACGCTGTTGGTCAGGCGAGGGGACGAAGAGCTTTCATTCAAGGTCAAGGTCGAAGAGCGGCGCGGGCGCGGTGGGCGCGCGCGATCGGGGCCGTAAGGGAGGTTATCAAGCTATGGTTGTTCATCGCATCATCCTGTTGGCGGCGTGTGGGATGCTCCTTGCCCAGACGGCCCTGGCACAACGAGGGAGCGGGCGCTCGCCCGGCTGGCCCGAGGAGCGCGCTCGAAATGGCGAACGCGTTCTGGAGGCCTTTAGCCCGATTGCCGGTCCGGCGCGGGATTCGGTGGTTCTGTTGGAGGTGGACGGCACCAAGGCCGCGCTTGGCGCGGTGGTCGATCGCGATGGCTTGATCCTCACAAAAGCCAGTGAAATTGGCGGCGGCAAGTTCACGGGGGTTCTCGCGAGCGGGGAGAAGTTCGAGGGCGAGTTGCTGGCCGTGGACGACCACAACGATCTTGCCTTGGTGCGAATCGGCGCCCAGGGCTTGTCGCCGGTCCGATGGGCTTCGGAGGAGGCCGCCGTCGGTCGCTGGGCTGTGACGCCCGGTGTCGGCCCTCGGCCTGAGGCCATCGGGGTGGTTAGCGCCAACCCGCGCCGCATACGTTCCAAGCGCGCCATCATCGGCGTGCTTCCAGACTTTGGGGCGTCTGCCGCCCAAGTCCGGGAAGTGATGCGCGGTCTCGGGGCGGAAAAGGCTGGGATAAAGGCCGGGGACGTCGTGATGGCCGTCAATCAGACGCCGGTTCGGAATGCCGAAGACCTGGTCTCCACACTGCGCGAGTATCGCGAAGGCGAGACGGTCAAGTTGCGCATTCGGCGCGGAAGCGAAGAGTTGGAGCTTTCGGTGACGATGACGGGCGAAGCCGAGGTGGTTGGCAATGGCATGGCGCGCCAGGAGCGCATGAACCGAATGGGCACCGAACTCAGTCGCCGGGCGGAAGGATTCCAGCTGGCCATCCAGCATGACAGTGTGCTGGAGCCTTGGCAGTGCGGAGGGCCCTTGCTGAACCTGGAAGGCAAAGCGATCGGGTTGAATATCGCCCGCGCCGGCCGGATTGCTTCCTACGCCTTGCCCGCGGATCTGGTGCAAGAGGTGCTGGAGCGCTTGAAGACGAAGTCCCGGAAAAGAGAGCAGGGGACTGCCGCCACGGTCTCGACCGACTGAGGCGCCCGAGAACATAATTGCAGACGCGCCGGGCCGAACGCGGTAAAACGGTTGCGTCCAATGAAGACCTTCAATCGGAATGCTCTGTTGCGGACTGGATGGCTCCTTTCCAGCCTGTTTCTCACCCAGGGCTGCCTCGCAGCCGAAGCGGGCTCGGTCCAGGGCGCTTCGGAAGCGATGCGCAGTATCCAGAGTTTCGGTGTGAGCCCGACCGGTGCCGCCCTGGAGAACCGGGACGCTTTGCAGAAAGCGATTGATTGGGCGGCGGTCCGCGGAGCGGCCTTGTTCGTGGAGCCCAGCGAGGAACCTTATCCGGTGGCCGGCGGGCTAGTCCTTCGAAGGAACGTCTCACTTGTGGGCGTCCATGGCCCTGTCGGGCGCGGCACCCGCCACCCGGACAAGCCGCAACCGGTTGGCAGCGTCTTTCGGATCGAGGATGTGGAAAAGCCATTCATCACGGTGGAGGCGGCCACCCAGTTGCGGGGAGTGCAGTTTTGGTACCCGAACCAGACGCTGAATGACCCAGCCAGGATCGTGAAGTACCCGCCGACCATCCAGGTGTCCAAGACGAGTTCCGCCCAAGGCGTGACGCTGTCGTGCCTGACATTCTACGGCGAATATCTCGCGATGGATTTCAACGCGGCGCCAAGGCGCCCTTGCGAGCAGATCCTGATCGAGCATTGCTATGGCTATCCGCTGAGCGGCGAGTTCGTTCGGATTGACTTTTGCTATGACATTCCCCGGGTGCTGCATTGCCACGTGAATCCGGCCAATCAGCGGTTCATCAAGGGCGGCTATAGCCGCCCAGTGGTCGATGCCGTGGTGGCGAACAAGACGTTCGCGTTCGCCATTAACCATACCGACAACGCCGTCTTGATGGACGTGTTTACGTTCGGCACCTATGGCGGCGTGTTTCTCGGTCCCGCCACTTACGGACAGCTGACCAGCTTCAACCTCGATTGCGTTACGGTAGGCATCCACAAGATGGGCGACGGCACCTTCAATCGAAATTGGCAGATTGCCCAAGGCTCTATTATTGCCAATACCGGGCCGTCCGTGGCGGATATTCATCCCTTGATCATCGAGGGCCAGGGACATACCGCTCTCTCCAATGTCGAGGCCTTCTCAGGCGGAAATCCTGCCCTCACCAACCTTGGCCAATCCCAGGACTTCCTGCTCGTGCGCGGGGACAAGAAGCTGACCGTGACCCTAACCGGGTGCCGGATGCGCAATTACGCCGCGGATGCTCCGATCACGTGCGAGAACCCCAAGGCTCTGATCCAAGCCGCGCTATGCATCGACAAGAACGAAGAGGCGTTCCATTGGAACTTCCCTCCGCGGCTCTGAGGGATTGGAAGCGAAGGGACGGCGGTCCCGTCCCGTTTAGACCCGGTCAGCCGCCATAGAACGTGTCGACTTTGGCCGCGACGTCCCGGTAACCGATATCGACTTCGTAAATCTGCTTGAACTGTTCGATGGCTTCTTCTTTTTTGCCCATCTTCTCGAACACGGAGCCCAGCAGGTAAATCAGTTCCTTCTTCTCCTCGTCGAACGCCGCCTTCTCCTTGATAGCATTCTGGAATGTTCGAACCGCCAGATCATTCATGCCACGCCGCTCAAAGCATTGTCCCAGGAAGTTCATGGCCGAAATGCGGACGTGCGGGTTCGATTGCGCGCGCTGTAACTCCTGGATGGCCTCCTTGAGATTGCCAACCCGGAAGCAGAGTTGCCCGAGTTCAAAGCGCCGTTGCAGATCGGAAGGATACCGTTCGACCTGTTCCCTGGCAGCCGCAATCTGGGACGCGAGCTTGTCGGATTCGATCTTGGCCCGAGCGTCTTCATAGCCCGCCGACACAGGGTCCAGTTGGGCGAGGGCCTGGTCGAACTTCTTCGCCGTCACCTCGGCGATGGTTGCCTCAAGCGCCGAGTCGCCCGGTCCCGCCTGCAACGCACGGTGGTAATACTCGAGGGCGGCATCGAGATCGTTCGTCTTGACGTAAAGCTCGGCAAGGGTGCGGAGAAGCTTGATATTGCCAGGGTCCTTTGCCAAAGACGCTTTGTGCTGGTCGATCAACTGTGCGGCGACGTCGGCTGATTTGACTTCGCGATGCTCGAGTTCCAATGACGCCGCTTCCTCTTTGTCTTTGAGGATGTCCCGGTAGGAACCCTCGCCTGAGGAAAGCGCCTCGTATCCACCTTCGACCATCGTGCGCCGGGCGGTCACATTCTTAAGCGCCTGGAGAATGGCCTGGTCGTGGGGGTAAGCGCGCTCGAGGTCGCGATAGACATGCTCGGCCTTGGCGACCTGGCCAGCTTCGATCAGCGCTTCGCCCAACCGCAACGCAATGTCCTTGTCATGGGGCGACTGCTTGCGGGCAATTTCCAGGGAGAGCACTGCGGTGCGCGGCAGGCTGGCTGCCATGGCCGCTTCGGCGAGGAGTTTATGCGCCGAGGTGCTGGATGGATCGCTATTGAGAATCTGCTCTGCAATATGGAGCGCGTCGACAGCGTTGCTTCGCAGCACAATCTGGCCCTTGGCGAGCAGGGGTGAATTGCTGGCCGAACCAAGAAATCGTTTGAAGAAGCCCGTGGCCTTCTCCGCCTTCTTGAACTGGCACGCGCGCAGCGCCTCTCGGCAGTCGTAGAACGCGGGTTCGTTCTGCAGGACCTGGTTAAAGATGGCGATGGCATAGTCCCAGTTCTCACGCTGAAACGCGGCGTTCCCCTTCTCATAGAGCTCACGAAGCGGGCGCGGAATCTCGGAGAGCATCTTCTCTGGCATGAGATTCAGTGTAGCGAGAGCCAGGCCAAATTTCCACTGCAATTCCAGGTTCGGCGCGGATACCGTTCGAATCGCACGGCTGTCCTCCTCTGCGCCACTTGGCCAATCGTCCGTGCTGTAGCCAGGGAACACCCAGGGGACCAGGCCAACGGTCCCTCGCCGAGTTCGTCAACCACTGGGCGGGCACGCGCCACCGATTCTTCGGCGCCCACCGGGTTGTCTTTCGGGAGATCCGCTCAGCGCCTCGGCTTAAGGCTTCGTTCCTTCCGCTTTTCGTTGGCCCGCCGCAGATCCTGCTCGGCCTTCATGACCCCAGGCAGGTCAGAGCGCTCCTCGGTGGCCATGATCGCGGCGTCCTCAGGGGTCCGCAGCACTCGGGCTCGCATCAGCACGATCAGCTCAGTCCGATCGTTGGAGTTGTCCTTTGAGCGAAAGAGGACGCCGACTCCAGGGATATCCTTGAGGAATGGCACACCGGATTTGGCCCGGGACTGAGTCTCAGTGATAAACCCGCCCATCATGATCGTGTCGCCGTCTCGGACGGTGAGAGTGGACTCTGCATTGCGGCCGTTGATGATGGGAACCGGGTTGTCGTCGATGAGCACGTCCCGTCCCCGGGTGCTGAACTCCTGAGAGATCTCCATCACCACGAGCCCGTCGGGCGTGATGAAGGGGGTTACAAAGAGGCTGAACCCGACGTTCGCCTGCTGGACGACCGAGCGTGTTGCGAGTCCGGTGTTATACCCGCCGTAGTCGGTAAAACCCGTGATGTAAGGGACCGTCTCTCCCACAAAGAAACTGCCCGGAATCGCGTGCGAAGTCTGAATGCGCGGGCGGGAGACCACATTGATGCTGCTATCCTCCGCGACCGCGTTAACCACCACGTCCCACTGGTCGTTGATCGCCCCGAAGTAGCTGAATCCCTGCCCGACCGTTCCCGGGAAGTTGGTGACGCTATTGAGAAAGCCTTGGCCGTTGTTAACGGCTCCGGCCCCTGAGAAGTCCTGGCCGAACCGTTTCGGCCGTTGCGCCCAACTCACGCCCAGCTTTTGCGAATCGCCAAGCCGCACTTCCATGATCACGGCTTCAATGAGCACTTGCGCCAGCAGGACATCGACCTTGGAAACGATGTTGGTGATCATTTCCATGTCGCGCTTGTTGGCGAACACCAGAAGCTTGTTGGATCGCTCGTCCGGAACGATCCGCGCGTCCTCCAGCACCTGGATTTCCTCGTCGGCGCCGGTGGCGGCGCGGCGCGCGATCTGGCTGAGCCGGTTCTGGAAAGTCGACTGGGCGGCGCCTGCGCTGGTTCTGGCGCCGGTGGCTGCAGGTTGGGGAGTGGTGACCTGCAAGGCACTCATCCGCTCCACCGATTCCTCATAGGGATACATGCTGCCGGAGCCGTACCCGCCATAGTTCCGCCCGTAACTGCCGCCGTATCCCCCCCCTCCACCATACTGCGAGCCGGAGCGGCCGCTCATTCCTCCGAACCGGCTGCTGGTGCCCCCATACCGGCTGCGCTGGTTCCCGCCCCCCTGCATTCCCCCTGCAGCGGATGAGGTGGGGACGCCGCTGCCCGAGATAAGCGCCTCCATCGTGTTGTAAAGGTCAATGACCTTGCCATACTTCACTGGAATGGCTTCCAAGTGGTAATCAGGCTCCTTCTCGGGAACGTCCACCTTCTTGATGATTTCCATCATGCGCTTCACGTTGGAGGCGTAATCGCGGATGACGAGTGTCTGGGTCGCGTCGAACGCGGTGATGCCCTGCGGCGATTTAGTAAAGGTGGATAGCAATTGCTGGAGTTCGGTCGGTTTCACTACCTTCAACTGGATGACCTGCGTGATGAACGGCTCCGCGGCGGCATAATCCTCGGACGTCACCGTGGTGGGCTGGGCGCCTTCCTGGGCGGCTTGCTGGATGGGCACCGCCTTCACGAATTTATCGCCGATGGGAATCATCGCGATATTGTTCTGCGCCATCATGGCGTCCATGGCGAACACGGCTTCCTGGCGCGTCCAATCCGTGGCCGCCTTTAACGTGATCTTCTGAACCCCTTGCAGGTTGGCCCCTCGGATGACCGTCCTCCCGGAAATCGGGGCGTAAACGCTGTCGAAAAACTGGGACGGGTCCATTTCCTGCACTTGGATTGTCCCTGCCGAAATGATCTCGTTTGGATCGTAGGCGCTGGAAACCGTGACGGGCGGCGGTGCGGGTGCGGCGGCTTCCGCCCCGGCCGCCGCGGGCGCCGCCATGCCCGGCAAATTCACACTGACGCCCGGCGGCAGGGCGGCGGCAGCGGGCGCGCTGGCTCCGGGTTGTGGCGGCAGGGCCGTGGGGCGGCGGATCGGGGCGGGGCGAGGCCGAGGCGCCACCGCACCAGGACCGGCAGCAGGCTGGGTCGTGGTCGGTGCGATTGTGTTGGTTCGCACCACGACTGCGGTGCCGGGCGGGACGGCGCCGGGCAGGGGAGTTGGGCTGGGTTGGGCTGCGGGGCTCGCGACGGGTGCGACCGTGGGTTGACTGGGCACGGCCGTCGGGGTTGGCACGTTGGACCGAACCGCGGTGGCAGTGCTTGGCGCAACACTGGAAGGCCTCGGAATGGCGGAAGGCATCGTCGCCGCGGGAGCCGGCATGGCGGGCCGGGTCTCGGGCTTAGCGGCGGGTGCGTTGGTAAGCGCTTCGCGCAGCCGGCGCAACATCAGCTCGGTTTTGTCCGGATCCGGTCTGGAGGGCGGGGTGACTTGCGCGTGCAGGCACGGTTGGAGGCAGAGGATGCACAGGAGCGCCAAATGGGTTTTCACGGGTTGGGGTGCGGATGCGGTTTGGTTTCGAGATCAGGTGGCATCAATGCCAGGCGTTCACGGTTTCTTGAAAGGCTGGTTCGTCAGACGCACGCCGGCCGTCGTCGTTTTGTTTGTCAATGCCACGCCGGGCCGGGGAATCCTGGAAGGCACCCGGGCGGTGGGATTCTTGGCGGTCGACTCAGCGGTTGTCGCGGTTGCGGCTGGCGCCTTGCCTCCCGTGGGTTTGGCAGCCTGGGTCTGCCGGGCGGCGGGTGTCGTGGCTGCGGCCATGGGTGCGGCGTTCGGTGTCTTTCGAGTCGGGGGAGTCCGCTGATAGCTGGCGACGAGGGTCATCTGGCTATTCAGTTTTGTGACTGCGGGCAGGTCAGGCTTCAAGGTCAGGTCCTTAACCCGGATCATGGAGTTGGTCGAGGTCAGGCTCACGAGGAAGTTCACCAGTTCTTCGGTCCCGGAACTCACCTGCAACGTCAGGTATTGCTCTTCAAAAAAACTGTTGGTCTGCGTATCGGCCGTCACCCGCGGGCGAGGGTCGGATTGGATGACGGTCAGCCTGTTCAACCGCGCCTGGTTGTCGACGTGCCGCGCGAAATCAAGGTCCTGTTCCTCAAGCACCACGCTCGACCCCGCACTCTCCAGTTCCGCCAGCTTGACACGGTAGCCCGGGACTTTGGCGATTTCGGCGCGGTACTTGTCATAATCCCGCTGGGCGCGCAGCTGTTTCATCTTGTATCGGCCCCAATCGTCGAAGTGCGGCCAAACAAGCCAGATATTCAGCACAACGAAGAGAACAATCGCGACAAAGACCACCAACCGCCGCTCCTGGGGACGCAAATTGAGTTTGGATAGCGCACTCATTTTCCTTCGCCGCGATTGAGCTCGCAGGTAAAGTCCCAGTTTACCAGTTGACTTCCACCCCCGGCGGAGCGGTTGACAATGCGCGGTGCCGTGACGGACTCCGGCTTGAACAGGAGCTTGCCGTCCACTCGCGCCTGGCGCAGATCCTGGTTGTAATCGTTGACTTGGGTGGTTTGGTCAGCGGGTGCGGTCCCCTGGAGCACCAATCGCTGCCCCTTCTGAAATTGGAGCGACACCAGGGTCAAATCTGCCGGCAGCTTTTCCGCCACCGCCTTGACGCAGTCAAGCGCGGCGTATTTCAGGTCGAGCTGCTTTTGCAGAACGTCGATCCGCTCCCTCAGTTTCACGGCGTTGGTGTAATCGTTGCTGATGGCGGCGACCTGCTTTTCCACGCGGCCTGTCTGAAATTTAAGAACCTGCAGCGCCCCCATGTAAATGATGACCCCAAGAAGATAAACCACCAGCACCGCTCCCAGCGAACCCATCCAAAGGCGATCCACAAACTGCTGCCGATACCGCGCCCCGAACTCCGGGGGCAGCAAATTCGCCTGGCTCTCTCCACGCGCAGCCCGCCGAGCCGCCACTTCTCCAAGCTTCCCCTCGGGCAGCGGCTCGGAGAGGGTCACCGGCTCACCGGCCCATTGCGTGAGCGCGGGTTCCCAAAGGGGCGCCGTGGCGGCATCGGCCACCAAGTGGCACCGTGCTGGCGACGTCAGCCATCCTTCCACCTCGCCCGCCCAGGCGGTCTTGGTGATCTGTTCAGCCACGAGGGCAGTGCGGTTCTCGTCCTCAGGCAGGTGGATCAGTTGCAATTGCTGGAGCGTGCCGCCATGCCACCAGGCCACCAGGCAAAGGTTGTTGCCCGCCTGGACGGTTGGATAGACCCATACGCCATCTCCCTCAAACTGGGTTTCGAGCAACTGGTGAATGCACGGCGCCTCAAGGCGGTCGGACAGATAACCAGATGTCTCCAGCTTGCCCAGGAACTCCTCAACCGTATCGCGCGGCGCGATAATCACAATGACCGGCTGAAGATTCTCGGCCTGTTTGGGAAGGAGTTCCAAAGTCCAGACAATCTGAGTCACCGGCAAGGGCGAGAGCTTCTCGAGTTGAAGCTCAACCATCGAGAGCAATTCCTTGAAATCCGCCGCCGGCAACTGGATCACCCGCAGGAACACGTGGTCCGCCGGCAGCCACGCGATGTTCAGCTTGCTCTGAAAGATCGTGCTCCAATCCTTGGCGACCAGTTTGGACGGCAGCGGTTCCTGCTCCGCGAATTTCCGGTGTGCCACCAGACTCACCTGCCCATTCCGGGTGCTGAATTGCCATAACTGGCGAAATTCGCTTCCCACCTGGAGCAGGTTGCACGAGTACGGACTGGACACTTTCGGCTTCTTCACTCTTTCACCCACACTTCCGCTTTGCTATCCCCAACCAGCGCATTGAGATGCTCTTCGGTCTGAGTCACGCGCAGCACTTCTTCAATCGTCGTTTGCGCGGCCCGGACCTTGTTCCAACCGTCCGTGCGCAAGGTGCGCATGCCGCCTTCCATCGCCCGCTGCGCGATCGTGCTCGAAGGGGCGCGGTTCAAAATGAGTGGCCGGACGTTCTCGTTCAGGATGAGCAATTCATAGATGCCCATCCGGCCTTGGTAACCGAGCTCACGGCAGTCTTCGCAGCCGCCGCCCCGCCAGAATTTCGCCGTCGCAATTTCGTGTTCGGGAAACCCGATGCGCCGCAGGTAATCCGCTTCGACCTTCTGCTCGACCTTGCAGTGGGGGCAAATCGTCCGCACGAGGCGTTGGGCCATGACGGCCTCCACCGACGAAGCCACCAGGAACGGCTCGATTCCCATGTCAATCAGTCGCGTAAAGGCGCTGGGCGCGTCATTCGTATGCAACGTGCTGAAGACCAAGTGCCCCGTCAGTGCGGCCCGGATCGCGATCTCGGCCGTCTCCAAATCGCGGATTTCCCCCACCATGATCACGTTCGGGTCTTGCCGCAAGATGTGGCGCAGGCCCATCGCGAACGTCAGCCCGATATCGGACCGCACGGCGATCTGGTTGATCCCCTTCAACTCGTATTCCACCGGTTCTTCAATGGTGATAATCCGTTTGTGAACCGAGTTGATGGTGCTTAAGAAGGCGTAAAGCGAAGTCGATTTGCCTGACCCGGTTGGCCCCGTCACGAGGAAGATCCCGTGCGGTTTCACGATGATTTCGCGGATGGCCTGCTCTTCCACAGGCGCGAACCCAAGCTTGTCCAGGCTCAAGAAGATTTTCCCGCGCGTCAGCAACCGCAACGACACGCTTTCGCCATAGACGGTGGGGACAGTCGAGACGCGGATATCCAACTCCTCCCCCTTGATCCGCACGTTGATGCGTCCGTCCTGGGGAAGACGCTTCTCCGCGATGTTCATCCCCGACATGACCTTGATGCGGGAGATAAGCGCGGCTTGGTACCGCTTGAGCTGCGGAGGCATCGGTGTCTGGTGCAGGATCCCGTCAATGCGGTAGCGGATGCGCAATTCGTCTTCGGCCGGTTCGAAATGGATGTCTGTCGCGCGGTCTTTGTACGCTTCCCAGATAATCTGGTTGACGAATTTGATCACGCTGGCTTCCTGGTCGCCCTCGGTAATCTCCTTGTCCTCGCCGACCAGCAACTCCAACGGTTCATCCTTGGCGATTTCGTCCAGGGTTGCCGCGCCCACACCGTAATACTTCTTGAGCGCCTTCTCGATCTCCACCCGCGGCGCCAGACCGAACTGGATCGGGCAGCGCGCGTCGAATTCCACCGCCTGGAGCAACCCGGTGTCAAAGGGGTTGCTGACGGCGACCAGCAGCGTGCCTTTTTCGAAGCTCACGGGCAGCACCGAGTACTGAAAAGCAACTTTGGTTGAGATCCGCTTCTGGATTTCCTGCGAGATCCCCAGGCGCGCCAAATCCAGGTAGGGCCAGTTCAGCGCCGCCGCTAACCGTTGAAGGAAAAGCTCTTCGGACACTCCTGCTTCGCGGCTGAAAAACGCCAGCAACGACTCCTGGGAGCCGTTATCCGCTGCCACACGCCATGCTTTCAACCACGTCTCGAACTGATCGGGAGCGGCAAGACTGGCCTCGGCCAAAACACGCCTGATGGAGACAAACGCCATGCGCTGACTATCTGATTCTCAGTCTCTTGTTAACAAGTGAAGCTAGGGAAAGTTGCGGGACCGGTCAAAGGAATTGGCTGCGCTGAACACCCTCGCCCGGCGCGCCGCAGACCCGGCCCCGGGCCTGAGAGTGCCCTTTCGGTCTGAATCGGCTCCGGTGATGCCCTTACTGAGGAGTCCGAAAGATGTCCGACGGGTGCGAGTGGCTACTTGCTCTTGATCTCTGTAGTTCACGCTGCGGTCTCCCCAGCAACGCTACCCTCGTCACGCTAATGGGGTGTCTCCGAAATACCGTGACGTTCCGCTCCATTTGCCTCAGTACGGCACTGAATACGGTCTAAGTGCATGTTAAACTCATGATAAACTCATGCTAAACTTATGTTCACGTGCGTTTAGCGTGCGTTTAGCGTGCGGGTAGCGTGCGTTTACAACGAATGAAATAGGAGAACAGGCGCTCAGCGATACCGCAATTCGACGGGAACGATCGCTTAGCTCATTTCGGAGACACCACACTCATCCAGGCTGTGCCATGCTTGCCCGGCCGGCAAGCGATGACGGGGTTTGACCGCTGCCGCCTCCGTCCTCGCCGCCAGTCCCATTTTCGCCCTTTCCTCCAGAGTTGCTATCCAGGACCGCATGGAGGTCCGAGCAGGTGCGCCGCCCACAGAAGACTCGAGGCCCAGAGGAGAGTGTGTTTCACGGTGTTGCTGATTTCGGAGAGCGTCCCGGTGTCGGAGTGGAGAGAACCGTCCGGGTCGCTATTTGTCCAATCTGTGAAATTCCATTCGTCATCTCATGCGAGAGCAGTCGCACGCTCAAGGAAAGCACCTTGGACCTGCTGCTCGGCGAAGTAGCGCAGACCGCACAAGCGCGTCAACGCGGGGAAATTGGAGCACCGCCATCGCTGCAGCCAGCGGGCTCCCGGCAGGGTATTCTCGTTCTGAATGCTGGCGACCGCGAAGCCGGATCGCGAACCCCGCAGGAACCAGGGGTCAGCCATTAGGGCCCTGCGAACCTTCGCCATTCGGACGCCCCGGGTTCGATCACGCCATATCCGTTTGAGGCCGGCTGGCGTGCGGGCCTGTTCGGAGAGGCGTTTCGGAGTCTGTTTAGGATCCTTCGTCTTCGCCGTCTTTGATGGCGGCCATGCGTTTGATGGGGCAACCGGCGCGAAGCCAGCCGTTGACGAATTCATCGAGATCGCCGTCCATCACGGCCTGAACATTGCTGGTTTGCACACCCGTCCGCAGGTCCTTCACCATGCGATAAGGTTGGAAGACGTAGCTCCGAATCTGGTTGCCCCAGGAGATCTGGCCTTTCTCGCCGTAAAACCGCTCCATTTCGGCCTTTTGAGCGTCCTGGCGCTGCGCGTAGAGCTTCGAAAGGAGCATGCGCATGGCGGTGGCCCGGTTCTGGTGTTGCGAACGCTGGTTCTGAGACGCCGCCACGATGCCCGTTGGGAGGTGCGTGATGCGCACGGCCGTCTCCACCTTATTGACGTTCTGACCGCCCTTGCCGCCCGATCGGAAAGTGTCAACCTGGAGTTCCGAAGGCGGAAGGACAATCTCCCCTTCCTCGGCGATTTCGGCAATGACATCCACGCTCGCGAAACTGGTATGGCGGCGCTTGTTCGCGTCAAAGGGCGAGATCCGGACCAGGCGATGGACGCCGCGTTCGGCTTTGCAGAAACCGTAGGCGTTCTCGCCAGTGACAAGCATGGTCGCACTCTTGATGCCTGCACTGTCCCCCGGAAGCGCGTCGGTGATATCCACTTCCCAGCCGCGCGACTCGCACCACCGTTGGTACATGCGCAGGAGCATATTGGCCCAATCGCAGGATTCGGTGCCCCCCGCCCCGGCATTGATGCTCAGGATGCAGTTGTTCTTGTCGTGCGGGCCGCTAAGGAAGACGCTCAATTCCAGGGATTCCAGCCTGCGGCGGAACTGGTTCAAGTCTTGTTCAACTTCCTGCTGCACCGTGAGTTGGGTGGTTTCCGGTTCCGCTTCACCCAATTCGACCATGACGCGGAAGTCTTCGAGCTGATTCTCGGCTTGGAAGAGCGGTTCCGTCTTCTTGCGAAGGGCACCGGCCTCATCGATCAGCTTCTGGGCCTGCTCGCGGTTGTTCCAGAAGCTCTCGCCGACCATCAGCGTATCGAGTTCAGCGAGTCGTTTTTGAGCGCTGGGGACGTCAAAGAAACCTCCGCAGGTGAGCCAGTTTCTCGCTTGCGTCCGTGAGCTGATCTTTGATCGTTTCGAACATAATCCAGCCTACTCTACGTCGAATCTGGCGTTTGCCCAGCAATTTTGACCTGCAGGATAGCACTTGCCGGAAGAAATTCGGCACCGCACACTCCAGTGCATGAGCACTCTCCATCAAGATTTTGGGCTGGATAAACCGGCCTGCTCTTCGAGCATGAACCGCCGTTCCTTCCTTCTGACCGCGACCCTGGCCGCCACTGGGACTCTATTGATAAGAGAAGCCGCGGCCGCCCCCCGGCGGGTTGTGGTTTGGTCCGAAGGGACAGCGCCGGACGACAAGGTTTACCCGCAGGATATCAACTCCGCGATCGCGGAAGGTTTGCGGAAGTTGCTGCCCGACTGGACGGTCGACACCGCCAGCCTGAGCGACCCTGAACAGGGCTGCTCAGAAGGGTCGCTTGCCAAGTGCGACGTCCTTATGTGGTGGGGCCACAAGAAGCACGGCGAGGTCAAGGAAGCCCACGTGCAGCGCATTGTCCGCCGCGTCAAAGAGGAAGGCATGGGATTCATCTCGCTTCACTCCTCACATTTCGCCAAGCCGAACATCCGGCTGATGGGAACGCGGTGCAGTTGGGCTGCTTATGAGAATGACGGGTGCAAATGCAAGGTCGTTATCAAAGACCGGGACCACCCGATCGTGAAAGGGGTCGAGGAATTCACCCTGCCCGACATTGAACGGTACAGCGAACCTTACCGGGTCCCCGAGCCCGAGTCGGTGCCGCTGCACGGGACGTACCTCTACCCGAGCGGCAAAGAAGAACCCGTGCGCCTCGGTTTGTGCTGGACGATCGGGAAAGGCCGCATGTTCTACTTCGCACCCGGGCATGAGACCTTCCGGGACTTTTATATGGCGCCGGTCCAGCAGATCATGGCCAACGCTGTGCTTTGGGCGGCTCCCAAAGCTTAAAGGCCACTCGTTGCCGCAGGGGCTCACCGGCAGGCCAGAGCCCCCGACAACCGGCGCAGATGGGGATTGACGGCGGCGCCCGAATCGGGGAGTGTACTCTCGAAGCCATCGAGAAGTCGAAATGTTCGCGTCATTGACCATGATTCGCCGTCCCTTGCTGATCTGCGGGGGGCAAACCGCTTCGAGCGGGCGTTTGGTGGTGCCGGGGTTGACCCGTCCATCCGGGTTTACGCTCGTCGAACTCCTGGTCGTCATTTTCATCACGGGCGTCTTGGCCGCATTGCTTTCCACCGCGTTCAGCAATACCCGTGCAAGCAGCGTTCGGGTGAATTGCATGAGCAACATGAGGCAGTTGCAGATGGCCTGGCGGCTCTATGTCGATGACAATGACGACTGGCTGCCGCTCAACCGGAGCGTCGATAGCCCGCTGGAACAGTACTTCGGTCGGCGCAACTCGCCCGGCTCGTGGGTTGTGGGAAGGCCGGCAGAGGATCGGACAACGGCCAATCTCATGCGGGGAACGCTGTTTCCTTACACCAAATCCGTCAGCGTCTACCGGTGCCCCGCCGACAGGTCGACGGTGGTTGGCCATAAGGATATCCTGCGGACGCGCAGTTACTCCATGAGTGCCTTCCTCAATGGGGATACCGTCGGCTTGGATCCGCGGGTGAAAGTCAGGGACGCCGAACTCGTGGATCAGGGACCGGCACGCATCTTTGTGTTTATCGAAGAGCACGAAGCCAGCGCCTGGCTGGGCGGTTTCCGTGTGATGCCCCGCCAGAAGTTCAGTATCGCTTCCGGCACCTGGACGAGCACCCCATCAGACAGGCATAACCAGGGTTGCAACCTCTCTTTCGCGGACGGGCATATCCGTTACTGGAAATGGTACTGGCCAAAGAAGGCAAACCTGGACAGCAAACTCACCTCGAACAAGCACGAGTTGCGCGACCTCAGGCAACTCCAGGAAGCGATTCCCACGCCTTAAGAGGCCGCCCCGGGGCGGCTTGGTTTCTCCTGCGCGCGTCTTCCTTCCGTCCGCGCCATCAAGTCTGCCGGCTCAAAAGGCGCGTCAAGGCAGCGTCTTGATGAATGATTCGGCTTGGGCGATGGACGTGTTCATGTCCCGGATCAACTGCTGCACTTCCTTTTCAATATCCAGCACTTCGCCTTTGAGAGCGCCGATCGCCTGGGCATTGAGGTTGTGCTTGAGGTAGGTGACCTGGTCCCTGAGTTGAACCAGCACCGGTTCCATGCTCGATTCGGCGCGCTTCATGGCCGTGTGCAGCTCATTGTACTTCCTCTGGGTGTCCCGCAGTTTCTGTTCGCTATCCTGGCGCAGGCGCGGGCTGGTGAGGGTCTTGGCTTCCTCCGTCCATTCCGCGAACAGGTCGGATGAAATCTGTTCCACCTTCGCGATGCGGCTCTTGACCGCCTCCGCGCGCGAGTTGGACTGGTCATACTCGGCCCGGAGCTTGTCGTAGGTCTTCTCGAGATCGCCGCCCTCAAACTTGTAAAGCTCTCGCAGTTGCGTCAGAGCGTCTTTGAACTGCTCCGTGGCCGCCTGCTGGTCATCCCGGACCTGTTCCACATTATCGCGGAGCAGATCGCGCTTATGTTTGCCGAGTTTTTCCCAAGCAGCGTAATAGGTGCTGCGGCAACCCAGGGACAGCAGCAGAATCGCCATGATGGAGACCACCCCAAGAATCCGTTTCATGTTCCAAGAGGACATGACCGCCGCCTGCCTGTCAAGCAGCCGCCGTCCTGCATCAGGCGTCCTATCCATTCAATTTGCAGCAAGTCCTATTGGGGGGCGTCCAGCTTCTGAAAATCGGTCCAGTCGACCCGCTTGCGCGTGCGGACGGGCAAGAGGAATTTGCGAGCCTTGACCTTTGTGTCCATCCAGAGGTTGAGCCAGTTCCCGTCGTGGGTCCTTACCCGTTGGAAGCTGAACGAGAAAGCGTGAACGGCCCCGAGGATGCCGAAGCTGACGGGTTGGCCAAGGGAAATGTCAGCTTGGGCCACTTCATATTCTTCTTCATCTACCCAGACCGTGCCGATGGCGCGGTTCAGCAAGTAATCTTGAAGCCGGCGGACCGCAGGTGGCGGGACCTGCGGTGCAAAGGTGAGCACCAGGCTGGAGCGGCCGTTCAACATCTCCCGCCTGACGACCGTGAAGTCGTAGCGCCGCAGAAGTTCAGCGTCGAGGCTGACCCCGTTCTCCGCGGTCCATTTCCTCGCGTCCCAAGCGCCACTGGACGGGCGGCGGCGTTCGCGGACCTTGACCTTTCGGTTGGTGACCTTCCCCTCGGTATCCATCTCCTCGGTGACAGTCTTTCGAGTGCAAAGATAGAATCGCTCCGAAACCTCTTCCTCAGTTGCGTGGGTTCTTTCAGCGCGCTGCACCAGCTTCTGGAGGACCGTTTGGGCCGATGGGAGTGGGCGCCCAGACTCGGCCATGCAGGTCGCGCCGAGAATGGCAGTGAGGGTAAACAGGATACAGGAACATGCCCGGCGCATTGCTCTCATCGCTATCGAATCCTGCCCCAAGTCAGGGCGCTTGTCTTCTGAAAAGTGGGATGCGCGGCAAGAGAGAGGGAGGCAACGAACGCGGGGCTTCGAAGGCGCACAAAGCCTTGCACTTCCACGGTCCCTCTCGTTTAATCCCCACCGTGCCGACTGCCGTCATTGCTGTAGCCAATCAGAAGGGAGGCGTGGGAAAGACCACCACGTCCGTCAACCTCGCCGCGTGCCTGGCTGCCATGGGCAAGCGCGTGTTGTTGCTGGATCTGGATCCGCAGGCCAACGCAACCAGCGGCGTCGGGCTCGAGAAGACCGAGGGGGGCAGCGCCTATGGCCCTCTGCTGGGGGAGGGCTCGCTCGTCGAGAAGGTACGGCCGACAGCGTTCGCGGGGCTGGAGACCATTCCTAGCGAAACGGATCTTTGCGGGGCGGAGATTGAACTTTCACGCCTGGAAAACCACCTGCATCGCCTGCACGGAGCCCTCGACCCCCTCAGGAACGCCCAGCGGCATGATTTGGTGATCATCGATTGCGCGCCGTCACTCGGCATTCTGACTCTGAACGCCTTTGCCGCTGCCGACTGGCTGATCGTCCCCTTGCAATGCGAGTACTACGCGTTGGAAGGAGTTTCCACGATCACACGCGTCTTGAACCAGGTTCGAGAGACCGGGATCAACACCCGGCTGGAGCTGCTGGGGGTCGTGATGACGATGTTCGATGGGCGCACGAAGCTTTCGCAGCAGGTGGTTGGAGAGGTCCGGGAATATTTCGGCGACCTGGTCTTCGACACGTTGATCCCGCGCACCACCCGCCTGGCGGAGGCGCCGAGCTTTGGCAAACCCATCATTCATTACGACAAGTACAGTGCCGCCGCCGCCGCCTACGAGGTTCTCACCCAGGAATTGCTGCAGCGCTTGAAGATGTTCTGAACCGGAAAGCGGGGCCGGCCCGGCCTCAGTTTGGAGCGGTGCCAAATGGTGCACACCGTGCTGACAATTTGTCAGCAATCAGCCGGCGGACCTCACTCTGGGCACCCGGACCGCGCAGGTCCTACTGCAACCTTGCGGGCATCCTGGCGATCTGTCCGAAAAGCTGGGAGAGCAGCGTGCCCGTCTTCTGCTGGCCCGTGCCGACTCCCAACTGGATATCGTGGGTCGGAGCGAAGCTCGTCAACAAAACGCAGTATTCTTTGTTCACCATCACCCCGAGCAACTCGCCGCCCTTCGTGAACACGAGGTCCCCGCTGGAGGGGGCGAACTTGCCGGCCAGCCAGCTGAAACGCTCCCGTTGCATGCGCACATACTGCGAATTGTCCGGATCTACCTGAAAGGTGCATTCCCCGTAGTAGCCTTCATTGGCACCAACCAAGATCGCCTGCTGGAACTTGAACGGGTCTTTCGGAATCGGGTAAATCTTCGTGCCAAGGTCACGCGCCCTCGCTTCCGGCACGGGAACCACCACGACGCGGGGATCGACCGCGAGGAAGGAAACGCGGTCCGCTCGGACCACCGTCTCTCCACGGCGCAAATTGGCAAGGAGCCCATCCCAGTCAATGCCGGGGAACGAGAAGGTCAGCGGCGTGTCGTTGACGTGGTAAATGGCGTAGACCTGCCCGTCCTGCTGGCGCACCAGGACCGTCTTGGATTCCTTTTGGCGGTTGATCTCCCGCCCGAAAACACCACTGCGGACGGCCCGGAAATCGCACAGGACCCGGTTGGTCACAAACTCGTTGAAAACCGCGTTGGGCGGCAGCGGGCGGTTCTCACGGATTTCCTCGGTGAGTTCGGTGGATTTTTCGGCCAGGGCGGTCACGCCTTCCGCCAGTTTGGTGGCATGCTCCTGCAAACGGGCGGCGTGCTCCTGCAAGCGGGCTTTCTCCTGACGTTCCACCTGGACTTCGCCTTGGACGGATGTCAGACGTTCGCGAACCAGCCGCTTCTCGGTTTCGGCCACTTCGAGTTGAGTCGCCAGCTTCTGGGTTTGCTCTCGAACCAGGCGCTTTTCGGCTTCCACGGCTTCGAGTTGGGCGGCTAGGAGCTGCTTTTCCTGATCCGATTCGTTCCGCTCCTCCGCAAGCTCCTTGCGATCGTCTTCCAACTGGGCGAGCCGTCGTTTGAGGAGCGCTTCCTCCTGCTCGCGCGCGGACAGATCGGTCCGGACCGCTTCCAAGGTCTGCCTTGAGGTGCTGGCTTCGGTCAGGATATTGGTCAGCTGTTTTTGGAGTTCCGCCACACTGGCCTGGGTGGCCTGGAACTGACGTTCCATGGCGACTCGTTCTTTGGCGAGCCGGGCGGCTTCGTCTGCCTTTTGGCGGAGGAGTCGTTCTGCTTCGCGCATCGCCCGCTCACGCTCGTCGAGGCTCTGTTCCCGGCTTTGGAGCTGGGCCTGGGCCAGGCGCAATTGTTCATCGAGCTGTTCGCGGGAGGCGCGTTCCTTCTCCAGCGACGCCTGCAAGAGCTCGGTCATGTCCTGCCGGCTGGCCGAAAGGTTGATCGGCGGGATCTCCGCCGGGGCCTTCGTCTCCGGGGCCACATCGGTCTCGTCCAGCCGCGAAAAAACCAGCAAGCTGATGAGCAGGAAGTCGACGATGACGATAAGGACGGATCTGTTCATGCAAGCTGAACCTGTCTTTCCGCGGTTTCAGCATCGAGAATGAGCCGCCGGCGGTAGGGCCGCACATGGAAGATCTTGACGATGGAAACGAAGATAATGCCGAACGAGGTCGAAGAGTAAGCCGCCATCAGGCTGAATTTCACCACGCCAAGCGACACCAAGATGAGCGAGAGCACCGTGCCGACAAACCCGAAATAAAGCCCGGCGTCGAACAGGTGCTCTTCGTTCTCCAGGAGGCGCAATTTGAGCCGGCTGGAGAGCGATTGGCGCCGAATCTCAGCAAGTTTCATCCTGCATGCCACGTAAATCGCGGCCTGCAGCACAAAGAAAACCAGCAGGGACGCGACGGACAGTTTATCGATCATAACTCTAACTTGGTTTGGTATTGCTGCACGCAGGGCTGGGCTTGCCATCGGAATACTCAGCCGTATTCTGGGTTCGGCCTTTGGCGGTGCAGCCCATGCCACTCTCGATTCTGTAAAGAATAACACCACGAAAAGCAAGCAAAGCGCCAGCGCAAGCTGCGGTCCCGTGACCAGCGGACAGCTGCCCACGATTTCATCCGCAAGCGACGGACTTAAGTAAGTGAAAGCCCGCGCCGCGAACAGGGCGCCACACAGGCACAAACCATACTTCAATGCAAACCCCAGGCCCGCGCTGTTGGAGGTGATCCGGGCTAAAGGTCTGTGCACCGCTTCAATAACCTGAAAGCGTGTGAACCGATCCCGCGTTGTGGCGTAATGGACCGGTTGTTGCCGCTCGAGCAGATCGCGCAGCGCGGGACGACCGGCGCGCAGGGCCAGCCGCAAATCTTTCATGCCCGTTGCCGGGAAACCCGCCAGATATTTGGCTACGAGAGCCGGTGAACCCGCGAAATGAATGGCTGCGTAGACGCTGGCAAGGTCTTCCTCGTTGTCACGCAGGAGGTGCGCAGCTTGCTGAAGACCGCCGCTGTCCGGAACGCTCCTTAACAAGGTCGTAAGCTGCACCCAATCCAGCCGCTTGCCCAACCCCAACAGGTCCAAAAACGCCAGCTCCAGATCCTGCGCCGGCTCGCCATGGTTTGCCTTGGCCGCCAGGCTTTGAATCGAATCCGCCAGCGCCGAAGCCAAATGATCTTGTTGCAAGAGCAAGGCCGTCGTCGCAATCGCCGTGTCCAGCGGCTCGCCCGCCGCGGACTTCGCTGGCGGGAAGAGAACCGTGTTCGTTAGGTCACGGGTTTTCATGAGATCCAGAACCCCTGGCCTTCGGGAGAAACCCAGCGCCTGGACCAGAGCCAAACGTGCGTCTTCCCAGACCAAAATGTCCACAATCGGGTAGACCGTCAGGTTTCCCACCGGCGAATGCTTCTCGAAAACGCGTTCCAGGTAAGGTGCCGCCCCTCCCCATAACCTGAGCTTCGGATTCCTCTCCTCGTACCCGCGAATCGCGGCCTCCAATCTCTCGCGTCCCGGCAGCGAAACCTTCTCCGCCGCGTCTAGAAAGAGCCGCGCCGGCCCGGTCTTCTCCATGCGCACCAGGGACACGCCTTCGTCCACTAGCGACGGACCCGGTTCGCCGCGGAGCTCCACGACGCGCGCATCGACCGCTCGGATTTGGGCGGGGACCAGGAGACCCAAGGCGATCAACCCGAGCCCGATCACGGTGCAAAGGACGAACCAGATGACGCGATTCATGGTCTGCGCGAAATTCTTGGGAAGAGCATACTGGTCGCACGGGAGATGCAAAGGAGTTTCGGAAACCGTGCGGCGCGCTGGCGCTCGAGCGCCGGGGCCAGGTTGACCGGAAATCGTAGCGGTCATGGCGCCATCCGTCGGAGGCCCCCCGGGGTCCACCGGGACACGCGTCGCCCGAAAATCTATTCGTCTTCGCGAACCGGCGCTGCTATGCTTGCTTTCGCGACGGTTGCTCCCGTAGCTCAAATGGATAGAGCAGCGGTTTCCTAAACCGCGGATCACAGTTCAATTCTGTGCGGGGGTACCAGTTGGTAGCCAGCAACTTAGCCACATAGCGGCATTTTCCGGGTTTGACGTATTGCAACACTAATGCAACGTTAAAACGCATGAATGCCACACCTTCACGCACTGCCAAAGGGAAACCCCGCAAAGACAATCCCTGGCCCCGGAAGGTTCAGCCCGGCCGTGCCGTAGTGACGGTCTACCGGCGGAAGACCCCCGTTGGCAATTTCGCCTTCATGGTGGCCAATTACGCCGAAGGCAAGCGGCGTTGGGACTGCTATTCAAGCGAAGCCGAAGCCGTCGAAGCGGCGGAGACTCTAGCCAAGCGGATAGACGCCCGGGATTACGTTGCCGCGTCCATGACCAACGATCAGGCCATCGAATACGCAAACGCGGTCGCCCGGTTAAAGCCCTTCAATATCACAGTGGACGCCGCCACTTCCACCGTTGCAGAGTGCCTCAAGGTCGTCCCTGGCCTGGCAAACCTTCATGCGGCGGTCCAGTTCTACGCGGCAAGGCACAAGACGATCACGCCGAAGCGGGTGGCCGAGGTGGTGGCTGAACTCATTGCCGTGAAGCAGCAACGTGGCGCGTCGGCCCGTTACCTTGCGGATTTGCGCTACCGGCTCACGCGGTTTGCCGATGCGTTCAGTATGGAAATTGGCAACGTGACCACGGCCCAGATCCAAGAGTGGCTGGATGCCCAGAAGACACTGGCCCCGCAATCGTATCGGAACTTCCAGACGGTTCTTCATTTGCTGTTCCAGTTCGCTGTGGCCCGAAGCTATGCCGCCGATAACCCGGTTGAAGCTATCGACAAAGTGAAGGTTCGTGGGCGGGACGTGGCTATCTTCACGCCCGACGAAATCCGCCGGTTGCTGAACGCTGCAGAACCGGAGTTCATTCCCTGCATTGCCCTTGGGGGCTTCGCGGGTTTGCGAACAGCCGAGATACAACGACTTGAATGGCGGGACATTGACCTTCCGGGGAAGACGATCACAGTGCAGGCAGGCAACGCCAAGACAGCATCCCGGCGAATCGTTCCGATTGCAGACAACCTTGCGGCTTGGCTGGCCCCCTACGCTGGCCGGGAAAGGCGGCTTTGGAAGCACTCCAGCGCATTTCCATTCCACCGCAACCAGAGGCGGACAGCAGCGGCAACCGCCGTCGAAGCGGACCCAGAGAAGGGCATCAAGGCGCAACCGCCGGTCGAATGGAAGGCGAACGCCCTACGGCATTCCTTCGCGAGTTACAGGCTGGCTCAATTAGGCGACGCTGGCCGTGTGGCGTGTGAAATGGGCAACAGCCCCGCTGTAGTTCATCGCGATTACAAGAAACTGGTTAAGCCGCCTCTAGCCGAAGCGTGGTTTAACGTCCGGCCCGAAGCCCCCGGCAACATCCTGAGCCTGCCAACCACCGAAACTTCCGCCCCCGCCGCCGATGCCAACGCCGCTAAATGATTCAGAATGGCGCTTTGACCGCGTGCCCGAGAACGCGAACCACACGCCCGAAACAGATGAAAGACAAACTGCGTCAAAAGGCTCTTAGGGAAGGCAAACAGCTTTATAAGGCCGTTAAGCGTGAGTGGCCCAAATTAGTGGCCGCAACCAAGCGCGTCCGCGAAAAGTACGCCAAAGACTGTTTTAACCGCGAAGCCGGGGTAAAGGACAAATGGTTGCAAGTGGCCGTCATGGTCGGCAGGCAGGCGTTAGCAAACCCGGAGATCAGGCAGGCGCTTCATGACATTATCGATGATAAAACGGGGTGTGGGCCGGTAGAAAACCTGCGGCTGCTGCGGAAGGTCCTGAACGAAATCCCAGACTCGGAAGCCGCGACCGACAGCGACATAGTGCGTCATCAGCTGCGGCCCCGTGAATGGTTTCTCCTGGATGAATGGATCAAAGAATCGGAAGGCCCCGAGCATCCCGAGTTCTCTCTGTGCTTCTACTCCGACAGAGCCATTGCCCGCTTGTTTGACGCCCATAGGGGAACCCCCCCCCGGCACCACAAGCGACGATACTATCCGTAAAACTTGGGATCGTGGGCTTGGTCTTAAGAAGTCCAAGCGTGTCCTGTTTGCTGACGTGAAGTTCTCCCCAGGCGTTCGTCAAATCATCGGCGGACCTGAACGGCGTATATTTCGACAGGCAGCAGACGTTTCCGAAGCGGTCGATGATCCGATCGCCCAAACGACAGCCGACGGTGCACCGCTCCCGCCAGTCCCCAAGAGTTCCCAGACCACAAAAGAACTCGTCCCCATCCCAAAGGCGAAGTATCGCTCCATTCTTCAAGCCAAGCCTCTTCCTCCTGCCGGGAAGTAGAGACTCTCGCTTTCTTCTGCTCTGATTTTCGGACAGCGCCACCCTTGGTCTGTCAGGGAATCCAGTTCGCGACGTGGTTTCTTACCGCAGCGTTTACAGCCAAACGCTGCCCTAAAAGAGCATGACAACCGAACGAACTAACAGTCGCGAAACAGCCGCCACTCCCGAAGCCGACGAACGATGGGCCACGGAAGCCGCCCGGCGGTCAGATCAGGCTATCACCGACAAGAGAGGTTACGGCAAACACTGGGGGCTCTCAACCCGCACAATCGACAATCTGATGGCCCGAGGACTGCCGCACTTAAAGATCGGACCCCGCCGAGTCCGATTCATTACAGAGGAAGCAGATCGTTGGATGCGGGAACGTTTCAGCACCCAGCGCCGCAAGTAAGAAGAACGCCGCCCAAGCATTGCCCGAGCGGCGTGTGAGGGTGAAAACCTGCCTTCACTCTGCACCGGGTTCTGGCTGGCGGCAAACCCATTCTTTGCCATGCCTAATCACCAAAGCGGCTTTCCATTGCCGCCCCCATTGCATTGCGGCCCTCAACCGCCTGCTCGCCCGATTGCTGAACAACGGGGGACGCCATGAGTAGCTTCGAGGAAGCATTCCGTGTGGCCCTCCAATCGCACGGGCTGGACTATGACGGTCCGATCCTGGCTGACGGCAAGCTGCACCGGATACGTGCCAACGGCGACCCAGAGCCGAATAGCTGGTATGTCCTGCACGCAGGCGAACCGGTGGCTGGCGCATACGGCTGCTGGAAACGCCAAGTCTCCGAAACATGGTGTTCCCGCGAGCCACGGCAATGCTCGCAAGCCGAGTGGGACCGCATCCGCCAGCAATGGCGGGACGCCGACTGTGAACGCCAACGCGCTGAAGCCCAGCGGCACGCCGAGGCACGGGCAACGGCGCAGGCACTATTCGGCGGTGCCGGGGCGGTAGCGAAGGACCACCCTTACCTCCTCAAGAAACGGGTCCAACTGCATGGCGACCTCCGCCAGGACGCCGAGGGTAGGCTGCTCGTTCCGCTGCGCGACATCAATGGCACGCTCCATTCGGTTCAGACGATCGACGCCGAAGGGAACAAGCGTTTCCTCCAGGGTGGCAAGGTGGCGGGCTGCTTTTTCACCGCGGCGGAAAACGACGGTCCGCTTGTCATCTGCGAGGGTGTCGCGACCGGCTTGAGCGTTTGCGAGGCGACTAGGTTCGCTGTCGTCTGCGCCATGAACGCAGGCAACCTCCTGGCCACTGCGAAGGCATTCCGCGTCAAGCACCCTGACCGTGAGGTCATCATCGCCGCCGACAACGATCAATGGACTGAGGGAAACCCTGGCATGAGCAAGGGAACCGAGGCGGCAAAGGCGATCCGCGCCAAGCTCGCGGCGCCGAAGTTCACTGATGCCACCACCCACCCGACCGACTTTAACGACTTACACCAGCACCAAGGACTCCAAGCCGTGCAAGAACAGATTGACGCTGCCCGGATACCAGACGAAACCCAGGAACAGACCATTGCGCGGCTGGCCGCACTCTCTCCCATTGCGTATGACCGCTGCCGCGAAGACGAAGCAAAGCGCCTGGGCATTCGTGTGAGCACCCTGGACAACGTGCGGTTCAGGTTGCTGCCAAAGAATGACCAGCAGGGCGACTCGGCAGAGCCATGGCCCGAGCCGGTCAACGGTTGCCAGTTGTTGGACGATCTCGCGGGTGAGTTCCGCCGGTTCCTTAAGCTGCCTCCTCACGGCGACACCGTCCTGGCTCTCTGGACCCTGCACACCTACTCGTGGCAAAGCTGCGAATACTCGCCAATTGTCGCGATTACATCACCGGTTCGTGCCTGCGGGAAGTCTCGTGTGCTCGACGTGCTCGAAAAGCTCGCCTGCAACCCATTTCGCACCGGGAACATGAGCGAGGCGGTCCTGTTTCGCGTGATCGACTCCCGGAACCCCACGGTGCTGATCGATGAGTTCGACACGATCCCGGAGGACCGCCGGGACGCACTCGCCAACATCCTCAAGCATGGTTTCCACCAATCCGGCAAGGTTCACCGGGTCGAGGGCGAGGGAACCAAGGAGGTCGTCGAGTTCGGCGTTTTTGGCCCCAAGGGACTTGCCTGCATCAAGCTATCCACCCTGGATGCCGCAACCGTCTCGCGCTGCATCAATCTGCGAATGCAACGAAAAATGCCGACCGTGAGAGTTGAACGACTGCGCCGTTACGACGCCAGCGAATGGGTCCGAAAGTGCCTCCGCTGGACTCAGGATTACAGGGGACAGATCGAGGCGGGAGTGGCGGCAATGCCCGAGAGTATGGGTGACCGGGAACAGGACATTTGGGAACCGCTATTTGTCTTGGCGAACCTGGCTGGCGGCGAATGGCCGGACCGGGTCACGAACGCCGCACTGGCTCTGTCGGGTCAAACGACCGACACCAACCCCGAGGGCTCAGTTCAACTCCTCGGAGCGATCCGCGCCTACTTCGAGGAAACCGGCTGCGCCAAGGTGTTCAGCGCCGTCCTGGTGGAATGGCTGAACAGGGAAGCGGACGGTCCCTTCGCCGGGTGGAACAACGGGAAAGGAATTCGTCAGGCGGACATCAGGCGTTTGCTTCGGGAGTTCGAGATCCAGCCTCGGAGCGTGCGGATCGGAGAGGAGAGCCAGAAGGGCTATGCCAGTGAGTGGTTTGAGGACGCATTTGCGTCTTACTTGGCCGATCCCCCGGTCACAAACTGCGGATTCCGATGAAACCGGACACCGATTCCGATCCGTGTCGGACAGCGTTC
>CAZODO010000048.1:0-44772 GCA_964578605.1 uncultured Verrucomicrobiota bacterium
CAGATCCTCTGCGCGGAGCCTTAACCCTCCACACAGGGTTCGCCGAATACTTACCAAAAACCCCGGTTTACAAACATTTAAGGCCATCTAACGACACGTTGGCCCGTTGGACAGGTTCGGCAAGCAACGGGCGACCCGGACATCGATGGCTCCCGGTTGGTTTCTCAAAGCTCAATTTGTGCATGGCACGAGATTCGCGTGTGCCCACAATCACCTGACACACCCCGACCTTATGAATAGGGCACGACCGACCGCCTTGCTCGGACTGGGAAGTCTCATTCTGTCCGGCGCAACTGCTGTGAATTACGGGGTGAGCGCCCGGGATGGCAAGGTGTACCAGGCGATCTGGGCTTGTTCCGCGGCATGTTGCCGCCTTCGCAACTGGGGTTGCCTGGTTGCATCGATCCTCTGATGGACTAGATTCGCCCTGGTGAAGGTCCAGTTCCCAGGAACTCTCCGCGTGGGCGGAAGAGATAGCCTTGACGGTTTCACACTCGTAGAGCTGCTCGTCGTCATTGCTATCGTCGGCATTTTGTCATCGCTCCTTCTGCCATCGCTGGCGAAGGCGAAAACAAAAGCCCAGTCGATCGCCTGCTTGAACAACCATAAGCAACTGCATCTGGGCTGGATCCTGTATGCCAGCGACCATAACGAACGGCTCGCCTACAACCTTGGTGCCACGGAGATCAAACAGATGCTTGCAAGCGGCCAGCGATACAACTGGGCCAATAGCGTTTTGAATTGGGAACTGGACCCGGACAACACCAACACCGCCCTGAACACCGAGGCAGCTCTCGGTCCCTATGTCGGACGCAGCGCAAGGGTGTTCCGATGCCCGTCCGATGATGCGCTCAGCTCCCTCCAACGAAAGGCGGGCTGGTCCGAACGCAGCCGCAGCATTTCCATGAACGCCATGGTGGGCGACGCGGGTGAGTTCACCCTCGGGGGCACCAATGTGAACAATCCTGCCTACCGGCAGTTCATGAAGATGGGCGAGTTCCCGTCAGCAGCCGGGATTTTCGTCTTCATTGAAGAGCATCCGGACAGCATTAACGACGGCTATTTCCTCAATCGATGGGGAAAACCGATGTGGACAGACCTGCCCGCTTCCTATCACAATGGCGCTGCCAGCCTTGCTTTTGCCGATGGCCATGCGGAGATCCACCGCTGGCGCGTTCCCAGTACCACGCCTCCCCCCAGGCCCGACGCGGCGAGACTGCCCTTCGCCTTGGACTCGAGCGAGCGCGAGGATTTCTACTGGATTATGCGGCGGACGAGCACTGATCAGGCGCACGATGACTGAGCCGCAATTCTCTAATTCGGGATGTTTGAGGGCTTGAGCAGCGGGCGACGGGCCACCGGCAACCAGTTGCTTCAGGACGCCCGGATCGGCCGGCGCGGCCACAAGATAGACCTTGCCCGCATTCCTCCAGATCGCGGTGCTGATCCCGCCAACCTCCTCAATGAACGGTGTGGTTCCGGGGGGATCTCCTTTCTGAATGGCCCTCTCGTCCATCACGAACATGTAAAGGGTATCGTTCGTCGAGAAGTGGAAACAAACCATGGAGACCGGGTTTCCATGCCAGAGGAGCTTCGCCCCGCCCTTCACCGGCATGGGTTGCAGTCCAGGAGTCAGGTTGATGTCAGCGGGCGCGCCGTGCTGGCTCAGGTAATGACGGACATCATTGAAGTCCTGGGTAACGATGTCCATTCGATACAGCCGGATGGCGAAACCCACCATGCGTGACTGGAAATTGGCGACGCTTGGTTCGTCGGCGCCTGGCTGGGCCCGCTGGGGCATGCGCGGCGTCCAGAGAACCGCCAGGACCGTGGCCAGGACAAGGCAAGCCGCCAGCAAGAGCACTTCCAGCCGGCGCCAGAGCGGCACAATCACGCTCCGCCGCGCCAGGATTCTTTCCCTCAGATCGGGAGGTGCCGCGCAGGCAAGCAAGTGGTTCCAGACGGATTCCTGGAACACGGTTTGTTTCTCGAGCCAGGCACCTAGTTCGGAGTCGTGTCCAGCCAGGGCCAGCGCCTCGGCCACCTCGGGATCCTGGTCATCGCGGGCCCACGGCCTGCGGGCCAGAAGGATGTACTTGGCGTCTTCGCGCGTCATGCAGCCCCCTTCGGCAGCAGATCCCGTTCGGATTCCAGGAGCGCCTGCTGCAGTTGCGCTATCCCGCGCGAAATGCGCGACTTGACAGTCCCGAGCGGAATCTCGAGGACCTGGCCAATCTCAAGGTAACTGTAGTCCTCGAGGTAAAAGAGGGCGAGTGGCGCCTGGTAAAGCGGGTCCAGTTGGGACAACGCGGACAGCACCGCCGCTCCGTCAATCTCGTGGGGCGGTGCCGGAGGCACAGGCGGCAGTTCGTGCTCCGCGTCGCCAAGGTGCACATCGGCATACCGTGCGCGCCTGCGGCGGCGCTGGAGGAATTCCCGGTGCAACGTGGTGAAGAGCCAGGTCTTGACCTTGGATGGGTTCTGGAGTTGGTGGCCTTTCGTTGCCCAAATATAAAAGGTCTGCTGAGTCAAATCACACGCGTCGCTTTCCTGGTGCGTCAAGCTCAGCGCGAAGCGATAAAGCGACGGATAGTAAAGGTCCACAACCCCTTCAAAATCCGTTGGCGAAACCATAGCCACTCATACCACGGGGTGAGAGGGCGTGCGAGTGATTTGGTTCCCGCGGCCGCCGGGCAGCTCTCGAACTTTTCCTGGAACCTAACCGAATGCTGGGCCTCCTACCCGTGACGGCGCGCGGGTGTGCCGTCCACGAGGGCGCACGGTGCGCCGGGTTCCCGTAATTGGCTGGAGATGGCGAAATGAAAAAGAACGACTGTCAGCGTCTGGTTTTGCTCCTGTTGGGGAGCTTTCTTTCAGCGGCCGGTTCTGATCCGGCTCGGGCTGCAAATGCTACCGTGGAAATCGTGGATTTCTCGTTTCGCCCGTCGACGGTGACGGTGACGGCGGGCGATACCGTAACCTGGGTGCAGAGAGACTCGATCGGGCACACCAGCACCAGTGGCCCCCCCGCCCAGCCCGATGGCCGATGGGATTCGGGGCTCTTGAGCGAGGGCCAGTCCTTCACCCACCAGTTCGACACCCCAGGGCGGTTTCCTTACTTCTGCATTCCGCATTCCGGTATGACCGGGGCCGTCATTGTTGAAGGGGCAGCCACAACGCCCCCCACGGTTTCAATCACGAACCCGGCCAACAACGCGACATTCACCGCCGGATCAAACATTGCCATCGAAGCAAGCGCGTCCGCCACGGGTGCCACGATCGCGCAAGTGGAGTTCCTGAATGGTGACGCGTCGCTGGGAGTGGCGACGAATGCGCCTTATAGCGTCACCGTGACACTCGCGCCCGGCCAGCACACGCTCACCGCCAGGGCGACCGACAGCGCTGGGGCGACCGCCGTTTCCGGCGCAGTTGTCGTCACGGTGACTGAACCGGCCGGTGGAACGCCCATCGATGATCCGTTCCCGGCTCGCCTGGCCAAGGGCGATTTCATCATCGAACTGGAAACCGTGGCCGACGGCTTGATTTCGCCTCTCGGTTTGGCCGCGCCGGACGATGGCAGCGGACGCCTTTTTGTCTATGACCAGGCCGGCCTGGTTTACGTCGTTGTGGATGGCGCGAAACTGGAAACGCCGCTCCTGGACGTCCGGGATCGGTTGATCGCGTTGCGCAACTACGACGAGCGGGGGCTCCTGGGGTTTGCGACGCACCCGGATTTTGCTGAGAACCCCTTCGTTTACACTTACACATCCGAGCCCAGCGGCGGGACGGCGGATTTCACGACCGTGCTCCCTGTTGGCGCCACCAACAATCATCAGGCGGTTATCTCCGAATGGAGAATCGAGGCGGGCGACACCAACCACGTCGATAGGAACAGCCGACGGGAAATCCTTCGCATTGACCAGCCGCAAGGAAACCATAACGGTGGCACGCTCCAGTTTGGTCATGACGGGCTCCTCTACATCAGCTTGGGGGACGGCGGCGCAGCAGACGACCAGGGTGCAGGCCACGTGGAGGGCGGCAACGGCCAGAACATCGAGAATATCTACGGCAACATTCTTAGGATCGACGTGGACGGTCGCACCTCATCCAACGGCCAATATGCCATCCCTGCGGACAACCCGTTCGTCGGCCAGCCTGGCCTCGACGAAATCTACGCATACGGTTTCCGGAACCCTTACAGCTTCGGCTTCGACCTGCGCACGGGCGAACTCTACGTGTCGGACGTCGGGCAAAACAAGGTCGAGGAAGTGAATCGCGTCTTCAAAGGCGGCAATTACGGCTGGCCGATAAAAGAAGGAGACTTCTACTTCGACCCGAACGGGACCAACGCAGGGTTTATCACGACCGTGCCGGTGCGCGATGTTCCGGCGGACCTGGTCGATCCGATCGCACAGTATGACCATGATGAAGGCCTCGCGATTGTCTCGGGTTATGTGTACCGCGGCACGCAACTGCCCGGCCTGATCGGACGCTATATCGGGGGCGACTGGGGCAGTTTCGATCAGCCGACCGGACGCTTGTTCTGCCTGGACGGCTCTGAGTTCAGGGAATTGCGCATAGGACGCGACGATCGGCCGCTGAACCTGTGGCTGAAAGGCATCGGGCAGGATGCAACGGGCGAGCTTTATGTCTTTGGCTCCACAAACCTGGGCCCGTCTGGAGCCTCTGGCAAAATGCTCAAGATTGTGCCTGCGGCCTCCAACCTCGAGATCGCCAGCGTGAACTTGTCGTCGACGAACCTGAGTTTCGCTTGGTCGAACGGCATCCCACCGTTCGCCATCCAATCCAAGACCGACCTGGCGGACGGGCCGTGGCAAACAACGTCGCTGACGGTCGACTCCTCAGGGGCCGTGCCCTTCGATGGTGCGCATTCGTTTTTCCGCGTTGCCGAGGTCTCCGGCGGGCCGGCTGTTCCATTCAGTGTGGCGCTGTCCGGAGCCGCGGAACGCCCGAATCCAGTCCAGACGTCCGGCGGCGGAATGGGCACGTTGAGTCTAAATGGGAACACTCTGCGCTTTGATATCCAATATAGCGGGCTCACAGCGGCCGCGGTGGCGGCCCACATCCACGGCCCGGCCAGTGCGGCGGAAGCGGCCGGTGTCCTGATCGACCTGGCGCCTTACCATGGAGGAGCGTTCGGCACAAACGGAACGTTGTCGGGTTCAGTCGTGGTCACGCCCGAACAAAAAGCCCTGATTCTGGCGGGGCGAACCTACGTCAATGTCCATACGCCCACCCACGGAAGCGGCGAGATCCGTGGACAGATCGTCCCCGTGAGCTTCGCTGCCACGCTATCGGGGGCGGCGGAACGGACCGAACCGGTCGCAACCACCGGCCATGGTTCCGCGACCTTCCTGCTGGCGGGCGATCAACTCTCGTTTAACATCCATTACCAGGACCTTAAAGGCGCGGCTGTCGCGGCTCATATCCACGGCCCCGCCACGCCGGACCAGGCGGCCGGAGTGCTCATCGACCTTGCTCCGTTCGCTGTGGGGTCCCTGGGAACCAGCGGTGCGTTCGCGGGCACCGTCACGCTGTCGGCAGAACAACTGGCGCTCGTCATTGACGGCCTCACTTACGTCAATGTTCACACCCCGGAACATGGCGCCGGTGAAATCCGCGGGCAGATTGTTATTCAACCCTTGGCTGTTCCGTTCAGCGCAATTCTAAGTGGGGCTGCGGAGCGCCCCATTCCTGTCCAAAGTGCGGCCACAGGCACTGCCTGCCTGACGCTGGAGGGCAATCGGCTCCGGCTGAACGCGAGCTATGCAGGCCTCAGTGGTTCCGCCGTGGCCGCGCATATCCATGGCCCGGCGGACGCCTCGGAGGCAGCGGGTGTGATGATCGATCTCGCGCCCTATAATGACGGGGGTTTCGGAACAAACGGGACCTTCTCGGGAACCCTTGTCCTCTCGGACGAGCAGCGCTCCTTGCTCCTGCAAGGTCTCACTTACCTCAACATCCACACACCAGCGAACGGTTCGGGTGAAATTCGCGGCCAGATCAGCCCCGTTCTCCTTCGGAGCGTCCTGCTCGGAGCTGCGGAACGGCCGGCAGCCGTGGAAACGAGTGGCGCTGGAACGGCACAATTCCTCCTCATAGGCAATCAGCTGCGGCTGAACGCGACTTACGGTGGGCTGGCCACACCGGCCTCGGCGGCGCACATCCACGGTCCGGCGAATACCGGCGCCTCCGCCGGAGTGCTCGTTAACCTTGAACAGCTCAACGGGGGTGCGTTCGGGACCGCCGGGAGCTTCTCGGGCCTTGTCAGCTTAACGCCTGAACAGCTGGCAGCGGTCCTCGACGGCTTAACCTACCTCAACGTCCACACCGGCACGAACCCGTCGGGTGAGATCCGGGGGCAGATCGCCCATTAGTGGCTTCTCTCCGGCTTCAAGTGCGGGCAGGCGCCGGTCTGCCCGCACTCTTCCGCAACAGTGCCGAGGCGGCAGCGAACGAATTATCGCCCGCCTTGCCTCTGAGTACTCGTGCGCAACGGAAAGAGCCCCGGACAACATCCGAACATCTCATGGAAGGCTTCGCTGAAATGGCTCAGGCTCGAATACCCGACTTCCAGGGCTGTTTCCGTAACGTTCCACTTGCCGGACCGCAGCAACTCCGCCGCCCGCTGCAGCCGCGCGCGCCTCAGCCATTGCGAAATAGTCAGCCCCGTTTCCGCTGTAAACGTCCGGCTCAGGTAGAAATGGCTGCAACCGACTCGACGTCCCAATTCCTCGAGTGAAGGCGGGTTGGCAAGGTCGACAAGCAGGATCTCTTTTGCTCGCGCCACCCGCTCCGCAGCCAACCGCTTCGCCCGGGTGCACAAGGGCTCACCCCCGCCGGTCGTGAAGAAGAACTCGGCGGCAAACTCGAGCGCCTTCACCTCGAACCAAAGGCGCTGGGCCGCGGCCAGCACGGGCGGATGCAGCAAGGAATTCAGCAGTTCACGATGCCGGTGCGTCAACCAACTGACGGCGGAGGTTCCCGCGAAGCCTTTCCCTCCGTTAAGGCAACTGCGGATCACCGGGTGCAGGCTCCCTGAGTGTTCCGAAAGGCGCCCGCGCAGAAACGGGATCGAGTACTCGACGCTCAGGAACTGGTGATGCTCGCCGCCAGATCGTTCCGCTCTCACCTCCCCGCCGTTCAGGGCGACGAACCCCGCCGCGCCCGCGGAGAGGTCCATCCGTGCTCCTTCGCAAGCCACCCAGCCCGAACCCTGCAGGTTCAAGCAGAGCTCGACGCTCTGCCCGTGAAAGCTCTTCGCCCAAGGCAGCGGCGCACTCCCTGCGTCCCAATCATGCCACTCGAAGCTGAAGCCTTCATCGGCAAATCCGCCAGCCAAACGGCGCCACAAAGCCCCGGCGCGAGTCCAGAATGGCTGCTCCGAATGCACCGGGGAGGCAACAGATCGGCTATGACGAATGGTTGGGTCGGGGCCTGGCATGCACGAATCGAAGGAGAATAGCCCCAACGAGCTTGGTTCTCAATCCTGGAGTCTAGCCTCGGGCCCGGGGGCAGGCCCCGTCCTTCAGCGGATCGCAGGGTCAGACTGCCCGTTCCACCATCCGTTATTCGGAATACTGCCCGAGCCTGCGGTTCTTCCGTCCAGTTCATCCGGTCGCATTGCGACCGCGTGGCCATCGACCATTAGCGTGTTGACCCGACCGCTGTTGCGGCTCGATGGCGTGGCACGGTGAGCGTCCGAACCGTCGTTGCCTCCCTCGTAGTAAGCGTTGCCGGGGCCGGGCAAGGCGCTCGATTTCCGGCTTCCATTGGATCCGAGCACCTGCGAGCCCAAGGGCGGATCGACCACATAAACACCCGATCCATCATGCCCATAAGGGCTCTCCGGGTTGCCTTTCCGTGCGCCTTTCGTATCGGCAATCACCAGGGTGCCAGCGGGCGCCAGGATCGACGCCTCCGAGGCATGGAACGGTGCCGCCCCGTCGGGAGTTCGGGTGTTCCCCAAATACTGGAAATTGTACCCGTACCCGCCATAATACTCCGTCACGCCCTTGCTCTCTTGGCCGCCGTGCGCGGTGTGCGCGAACGGCTTGACCATGAACAGATACTCCTCAGGCCGGAGAGCGGGGCTAAGATACACGGCCGTACTCGGCATATAGGGGTAGATCAGATCCGCCCAGCGGATACGGGCCTCACCGGCGACAGCAGGGAGGGAGTGTCCAGGAAACCTGCCGTCATGGTCGTCGCAATAGAGCCTCATTCCAAGGCCGAGTTGACGCAAGTTGCTGATGCTGGCAATGGCCTTGGCCTTTCCTTTGGCGAGGGCAAGCGCCGGGAGCAGCATGCTGGCGAGCAATGCAATAATGGCGATCACCACCAGCAGCTCGATCAATGTGAATGCGCCCGGCACACGGCGGGGCGCTGTGACGTGGAGGCGGAACCGGGAACGGTCAGTCTTCATGCGACCTCTCTAGCAGGCCCTCATGATCCCGCGCTACCGGTGCCTTGCGAAATGTTATCGGCGGTTTGCGAAGCAAGAGAGGGCGCTGGAAGCCTGCCCCTCCCCTCCCGCCGCATGCGAGAGGAGCGTTTCAAAGCAGCACCAAGCTGGCTCCGAGCAACGAAAGCTCCCTATCCCTGCGCCGGCGCCGACGCCGGCAGTTTCCTCCAGGAGAACAGCCAGATGGCCGCCCCAATCCCCATAGCGACCGGCACGAGTTGAATGGCGGTTTCCAGGCCAATCTGATCCGAAAGCACGCCGACGATCGAGGGACTGATCGCATCGCCCAAAACGTGAATGGCGAAGATGGAGAGCGCGAACGCCCGGGCGCGCAGCGCGCTGGAAACGGAGTTGGCCAGTATGGCGTTGATCGGCCCGTTGTAAAACCAGAGGAAGAATTGGGCAATGAAGAGCATTACAACGACGACCATCGGGTTGCTCAACCGCAACGCCAGAACGCCGAAAACCGTCGCCAGGGCCATGGAAGATCCCGCCAGACAAAGGTAGGGATGCCGCGTCCAGCGTTTCAACATGTCCCCCATCAGGCCACCCATCAACGTGCCTCCCAACCCGCCAATGACCGCGGATAAGCCCACGTACTGCCCCGACATTTGCACCGACATGCCACGATAACGCTGGAGAAAAACAGGAAACCAATCCGCCATCGCCCCGCTGGCGAAGGTCACCGCCGCATACCCCGCGACCGCGAGAACGTAAGTCCGGTTCTTCAAAAGCAGTCGAACCGCGTCCGGCCAGCGTGGCGGCTTTTCTGTCGCGTCGGAGTCGAATCGGCCGCGTCCAGGATCCCGAATCGCCAGGGCCAGGGCCGCTGCGGCCACTCCCGGCAAGCCGCAGATGAGAAACGCCGCGCGCCATCCGAACCGAGCTCCGAGCACTCCCCCCAGCACGAAACCCAAAGCCGAGCCGAGCGGAATCGCCACGTAGAAGACAGTGAGAATCCGGTTCCGCCTGTCAGAAGGGTAAAAGTCGCTCAACAGCGCCGGGCTCAGCGTTGCATAAGCGGCCTCCCCAACCCCCACGAGCGCCCGCGCCAGCAGGAACGTCCAAAACCCGACAGCGAAAGCCGCTGAGGCCGTGGCCAACGACCAGAGCGCCACCCCGCCCGCGATGAGGACCTTGCGCGGCCACCGATCCGCCAGAGCGCCAAAGATCGGGCTGGTCAGCATGTAAACGAAGATGAACCCGGTCAGCGGCAGGCTTGTTTGGAAATCCGTCAGTTGCAGGTCGGCCTTGAAAAGATCCTTAACAACGCTTGGAATCCACCGATCGACGTAATTCAGCAGATTCATCATCGTCAACACGAATACGGCGAATCCGGCTCCGTGCGCTACGGCGGTGGTCCCAACCGGTGGTGTGTTCATGGTGGAATCGGTGTTCGCAATGGAAGTGGCAGGTCAGTTCTTCTGGCTCTTGGCTACTGGTGCCAGTCTTGAATCATGGATCCCACGCCCGACTGGTCGGTTCTGGCAAGAGGCTAGCATGCCGCGCTGGGCGCGTCGATAGAGCAGACGGAGGCGTGCGGACGGCGGTGCCAGGCACGGCCCGTTGCCCTCTTGGGCTGTCGGCTGCCTCCCCTCTTGGCGCGCACCCTTCCACAATTGTGGAAGGTCCGGAAGTCCATCATCAGCAATACTTTCCGGCTTGAGTTTCGCCTCAGGCTGGTCTTGCGTTCAGTTCGCCGCCGGAAAGCGCTTGCCCGGGGCTGCGGCATCCCCACACTCGCCTTTCATGGCGTTGCTTAGACTCGTGAAACGGAAGGAGATCTGGCTGCCCACGCTGCGAGGTTGGGCCGCTATGGGGTTGGCAGCCGCCGGGCTCGGCGTGGCAGCGATCGTCGGCGTCGTGCCCTTTCTCGCCACGGTCAAGCCGTCGCACCAAGGCGTTCTCGTTGTGGAAGGATGGCTGCCAGACTACGCCCTCGAAGAAGCGAAGCAGACGTTCGAAAGCCATTCCTACCGGCTTGTCGTGGTGACCGGCGTTCCTATCGAGCAAGGCTCTTTCCTCGGCAACTTCCAGGACTACGCGCAACTCGGGGCGGCGACCCTGAGAGAGTTCGGCATGGACGAGAAGCGGATCGTGCCGGTCTCGTGTCCGGACGTTCCCAAAGACCGGACCTACTCCACGGCGTGCCAGGTGCATCGCTGGTTGAAGGAGCAATCCTCCCAGGAAGCGGTGGACGTGTTCACTCTTGGCGTGCATGCGCGGCGGACGTGGCTTCTCTATCGCCTGGCGCTGGGTTCGAGCCGCCACGTCGGAATCATAGCTGGGGAGGATCGACGGTTTGAAAGGCGTTGGTGGACCACCAGCAGCGGCTTTCGAATCGTGACGGGCGAAGCCATCGCGTTCATTTACGCCAAGTTCCTGTTCTATCCGAGCTCCTGATGCCCGACATCCGAAGCCGTTCGGGATCGAGTGATGCACGGGTCAACTCCGCGTCATCGACGGGTGAGGGCCGGACCTTCATGCCAGCCGTTGGGCATTAAACAGCTTGCAGCTGGCGGCGACTTCCCTGACATTGGCAGGAGAGATGCTTTAATGACCGGTAAGTTTGGAAAAACCCCACATGCGCAGCGCTTCGGCCCCAGGATCAGCAAGTGACCAGCCAGGGGCAATGGCCTTCGTGTGGCAAACGATCAAGGCCATTCCGCGGCTTTTAACCGTTCCCGCCCCTGAGATTGAGCAACAGATCTCGAGGATCTGTTACATGGAGCGGAATATCGGGTTGCCCGTCCGGGCGGCGGCGATTGGGCTGCTTGCGTATTACCTTTTCTTCTCCAATTGGTTCGGGGATTTCGGGATTACTGGCGAAGTCATTCCGGCCGATGTTCCCGCCCAGGAGGTTGCGCTGGAGGTCATCCGGCGGTACTTCCTGATCTACGTGGTGATGAGCGTGGGGTTTGCCACCATGCTGCTCAGCATGCGGCAGCTTCCCGCCACGTGGATTCCGCGCCTGGTTTATGTCAGTGCGTGGTTCGACGCGCTCTTTCTGTCGGCGTTGACCGTGGTCACCGGGGGTGCGGACAGCCCGCTCTATTGGGTGTTCCTGGGGTTCATCGTGCGGAACACGGTGAGCACGCCGGCCACTTCGCGCCAGATAACGCTGAACCTGATCGTGATCCTTTGCTATATCCTTGCCAGCCTCGGAGAGATCCGGCTGGAAGAATGGCTTGCCAGGGTCGATCCGGAACCGCAACAGACCAGCGAACTCTCTCCCAGCGACGTGGTCGCAGAGGGGTTTTTGCTTCGGGTGTTCCTGCTCGGGGTCATGCTCGTGTGCTGTTCCGGGGTGCAAATCCTCTTCGACCGCGAACGTTTGGTGCAGGAGAGGCGCCGGCAGATGGAAGCGGAGGCGAGGGAATACGCCGCCCGCCAGCAACAACTGCAGGCTGCGGGGCGGTTGGCGGCGGAGATTGCCCACCAGCTGAAGAACCCGCTGGGGATCATCAATAACGCCGCGTTTACCCTTCAACGAACGATTAAAGAGGGAAAGAAGATCACCCAGCAAATTCAGATCATTCGCGAAGAGGTGGATCGCTCAGACCGCATCCTGACGGAGCTCATGGGCTACGCCCAATTATCGGAAGGCAGGGTGGAGAAGATCGATGTGGCCGAGGAACTGGATCGGGCCATCGAACGCGTCTTCCCAGCCGCCGCCCGGTACGAGGTCCAGATCACACGCGATTATGCGCCGGCGTTGCCGCCCCTCCTGGTGCAGCGGAATCACCTTTGCGAAGTCCTGGTCAACCTGCTGCAAAACGCCCGCGAAGCGCTCGACGGCAAGGGCGCCGTGCATGTCAGCACCGCTTACGGGGAGAATTACTCCGTGATCATCCGCATCGAGGATAACGGGCCGGGAATCGCCGCGGAGGGACTATCCCGCGTTTTCGATCCCTACTTCACGACGAAAGATAAAGGGACCGGACTCGGCTTGGCTATTGTCAAACACAATACCGAGATTTACGGTGGAACGGTTCAGATCGAATCAGAACCCGGAAAGGGCACGTGTTTCACAATTTCGTGGCCGGCCCAAACGGTGATGAGGCTGCGGAAATGAGCGAAGCGCTGCCACCCTTGCTAGTTGTTGATGACGAGCGCAACATGCGCCTCTCCCTTGAGGCTGTGATGGCCGACGAAGGCTACCAGTTCCGGGCCGCGGAATCGGCCGAAGAAGCCCTCAAACTCCTGGAGAAAGAGAAGTTCTTCATGGTGATCACCGACGCCCGCCTCGGGGGAATGAGCGGGTACGAATTCCTCGACCACTTGCGGACACGCTGGCCGAAACTCCCGGTGCTCATGATCACCGCTTACGCCACCCCGAAACTCGCCGTGGAGGCCATCAAAGCGGGCGCGGTGGATTACCTGGCCAAACCATTTGCCCCCGAAGAACTTCTGCATGCGGTGGGCCGTTGCGCCGAACGCCATCGGCTCTTGATGGAAAACGCGGCGCTGCGAGCGCGGGCCAGCGAGACCTATAACCTCGAACAGATCATTGGCGATTCGCCGAAAATCCTGGAACTGCGCCGATTGATCGAGACCGTGGCGCCGACCGACGCCACCGTTCTCATCCTGGGCGAAAGCGGCACCGGCAAGGAATTGGTGGCCGGAGCGCTGCATACCCTCAGCCGTCGCGCCGACCGGAGTTACGTCCGGATCAACTGCGCGGCCATTCCGGAATTGCTCCTCGAGAGCGAGTTGTTCGGGCACGAGAAAGGGGCCTTTACCGGGGCCATGAAGCAGAAGCCCGGCCGGGTCGAAGAAGCCGATCGGGGAACGATCTTCCTGGACGAAATCGGCGATATGAGCCGGCCCCTCCAAGCGAAGCTGTTGCGGTTTCTGGAGGACGGCACGTTTACGCGGGTCGGCGGCAACCAGGAATTGCGCGTCGACGTCCGGCTCATTGCGGCCACGAATCGCGATATTATCGATGCCATTCGCCAGAACCATTTCCGCGAAGACTTGTTCCACCGGCTTAATGTGGTCCAGTTTCGTCCGCCGCCCTTGCGCGAGCGCGGGGAGGATATCCTGCTGCTGGCCCAGCATTTCCTGAGGTATTTCGCGGCCTCGATGAACCGGAATATCACGAGCCTTTCCAAGCTTGCCCAACATCAGCTTCTCAATCACCATTGGCCTGGCAATGTCCGGGAATTGCGTAATGTGATCGAGCGCGCCGTCATTTTGGAAACCGAACCGGAGATCCAGGTGACCAGCCTGCCTGATTTCCACATCGAGACCCGGCTGCGCAAAGATCCCCAACCCGGTTTCTCTGCCATCCAGTCCCTGGATGAATCTATGGCGAATTTTGAGCGCGAGCTGATCACCTCCGTCCTGGAGGAGAACCATTTCAGCCTAACCAAGACGGCCGAGTTTCTGAAAATCAGCCGGCACGCGCTCCGGTACCGAATGCAACGGCTGAATATCACTGCGGAAGATTCCTCGGAAGACGGTGGCTCGGGTAATGGAAAGGACGGAAGCCGATGAAGCTCTTCGTGCTGCCTTTTTTCGCAGCTTTGAACGTCGATCTTCCCAGCCGAAGCCGCGGGATTGGCAAAGAGCCCGGCTTGATCCTCTCGGACGTGTTGGTGATCGCCGGTGTGGGCCTTTTGCTCCTCCTCTTGCTGGGAACGGGTGTTTACCTTTGGATGAAGTTCCGGCGGAGACGTCGACGGCACATCTCCGGAGGCGAGAAGGTCTACCGGGATGCCAGCGAGGGCGAAGGCGAAGACGAAGACGACCCGAGCGGACGCCGTGACGAGGATGCCGAGGAGGAATCGTCGAACCACCACGAGCATCATCATCATCACCACCATCGTCACGGCCATCACGATAAACGGCGCTACAAGTACCGGGTCCGGCGGCGCAGTCACCGCTCCCGGAATCCTACGCTGTCCGAAACGGGTGGCTTGCCGCCGGTCAAGACGGACGAACCCGGAACGCAGGGCTGATCGAGCGATGCAAGCCAGCCGGGCGATCACGCGCAAGAGCGCTTCCAACCTGGCGCTGGCGTTTGTGCTTCTGCCCAAGGCGAAGCGCGACGATATGTCGGCGCTTTACGCCTTTTGCCGCGAGATTGATGACATCGCGGACGACGAATCGGTGCCTGCTCCGGAACGCCAGGCCCGGCTGACAGCCTGGCGGACCCAGATCAAGCTGGCGTGCGACGGAGGGCAGCCCGCCCACTGCGTGGCACGCGAACTCCAGCGGGTGATTGAAGCGTACCATCTGCCGTATGCCTTGTTCGATGAGCTGATTCAAGGCGTTGAAATGGACTTGAACGTCAAGCGGTACGCCACTTACGACGAACTGGACCGGTACTGCTACCGGGTGGCATCCGTGGTCGGGTTGCTCAGCATCGAGATCTTTGGCTATCGCAATCACCGGTGCCGCGAATATGCGGTCCATCTCGGCAAGGCACTCCAATTGACCAATATTCTCCGGGACGTCCGCAACGACGCCCTTCGAGGCCGCATTTACCTGCCTGCGTCCGAACTGGCACGATTCAACGTCGCGCCTGACGAGATCCTGCAATGCGCCTACTCCGACCGTTTCCAGCAGTTGGCGCAAAGCGTGGCGGACCGGGCCAAGTGCTTTTACAGGAACGCGCGCGAAGCCTTGCCGGAAGAAGACCGCCAATCGATGGCCACCGCCGAGTTGATGGGGTCGGTCTATTGGCGTCTGCTGCTGAAGCTCGAGCGCAAAGGCTATAACGTTTTCAACGCCTCCCCGACGGGCCTTACCAAACCCCATAAACTCTTCCTTATCTTCCGAAGTTGGTGGCGGCTCTGGACAGGCTCCCTGGCGCCAGACTATGGGGTCCGGTGATATCCGCACCAGGCTGATCGTCAATGCGGATGATTTCGGGGGCTCCCACGCGATCAACCAGGCGGTCCTGTATGCCCATCGCGAAGGCGTCCTGACGACGGCCAGTCTCATGGTGAATGGCGACGCTTTTGACGAGGCGGCGGGACTGGCGCATTTGCATCCGCGGCTCGGCGTTGGACTCCATCTGACACTCGTCTGTGGCCGGCCTGCCCTTCCGCCCGAAGAGATCCCCGGCTTGGCTCGGCATCAGAACGCTTTTTCCGAACAGGCGGTGTCCGCCGGATTCAGATACTTCTTTCAGCGGCGGCTCGCGGCCGAGCTGGAACGGGAAATCGCCGCGCAATTCGCCAAGTTCCACCGCACCGGCCTCGTGCTCGACCACGTCAATGGGCATCTCAATATGCATCTGCACCCGGTGGTGTTCGGCATCTTGATGCGCCACACGAGCGAATGGGGCATCAAGGCATTTCGGCTCACGGCCGACCCACTCGTGCCGAACCTGCGAATCGCGGGCGGCCGATGGGGTTACCGGCTCAGCCATGCGGCCATTTTTGGGGCTCTCAGCCGCTGGGCGCGCCCGGCCCTGGAAAGGCAGCACATCCGGTTCACGTCCGCGGTATTCGGTTTGCTGCAGAATGGCTGCGTGACCGAAGAGTACCTGGCGCGCCTGTTGCCGCGGCTTCCGCTTGGAGATGCGGAGATTTACGCGCATCCTTGTGTCGAGAAACGCAAGGAGGAACTCGCGGCTCTGATCAGCCCGGCCATCCGCCATCTTCTGGTTGAACGTCAGATCCAACTCATCCGATACCAAGACCTATGATGACCAAGCTGCTCACGATTCTGCTGATCGCACTTGTTTTTGAAGCGATCGGAGTGGTCTTACTCAGCCGCGGCCTCAGAGAGATTGGCGAGGTGCAAAGACCGGCGTTCACCGAAGTCGCGAAATTGGTCGGGCGCGGCGTGACGAACCGGCACATCGTGCTGGGCGTGTTTTTCGAAGCGCTCTTTTTTGTGGGGCTTTTGATGTTGATGAGGAAAGCCGATGTCAGTTTCGTCTGGCCCTTGACGTCACTCAGCTTCGTTGTCACGACCATCGCGGCCAGATTGTATCTTCACGAACAGATCTCGACGGCGCGGTGGCTGGGCGTCGCTCTCATCATGCTCGGAGCGGGCTTGATCACTTGGACGGAAAAGAGCCGGCCAGCGGTCCCTCCTGGCGAGCCACCGGCGCCGTTAGCCGCCCATGGCCAACGGCTGCCGGATTAACTCCTCGAGAACCGTGCCCAACTGACGCGCCGCCTTCCGAGTTGTGCGCTGGAACCGGGCCAGGGCCGCGATCCGATTCGGGCACCGGACCAGCGCCCAGGCCAGCTTGGGGTAGCTGATCGCCGAGCGGTGGTTCATCAACCGGTTGAAGTCAAGCGGCAGATCCTCGTGCGCCGCATCGGAAATCACGCGGACCGTCGCGCATGGAACCCCTTGTCGAACGACGATCTCCCGGATGATGTGCGACTCCATTTCCACCGCGTCGGCTCCGGTCGTTTCGCGCAGTTGCAGCTTTTCCCCGGCGCTCGAAGCGATTCGCTCGCCGCGGTGGAACGATACCGGACGCGCCCCGAGATTCGCCAAACGACCGGCCCAAGGAGCAGACCCTTTCGGGTCGTAAACCACGGCGCCGGACGGCAGGTCTGGGTTGAGCCCTCCGGCAAATCCGCAGGTGAACACCCAATCGGGCCGCTTCCGCTCCAAGGCGCGTTCCACGGCGCGGGCGGCATTGGTTCCGCCCATGCCCGTGATAAGGGTCATGGCGCCCGGCAATGTTCCGCCGCGATTGAAGAAACGCGCCTCGTGCACAACGGCAAAACAGACGAGGAACTCCGGCGGAGTCGGGTTGTCTTCCGATCTGGTCGTGCGGCGCATACGAAGCTTCCGCCGCGTCCCCAAGCCTACCGTGCCATGAGGGAGCGAGCCGAGCCGTTGACCGGCGCGCTGGAACGGGTCTGCCGGTGAGCCAGGTTCGCGTAAGTTGCCAAAGCCAGCAAAGGCCACGTGTTCCGGTAAAGGTCGTACTTCAAGTAGAAGACGCGCGGAAATCCCGTGCCGGTCGTCTCCAAATCGGACCACGAACCGTCGTGCTGTTGCGTCCGTGCCAAGTACTCCACGCCGCGCCGGAGCGACGCACGCCCAGGGTCACCGAACACGCACAATCCCATCACGGCCCAAGCGGTTTGCGAGGCGGTGCTGGGGCCCTGCCCTTTGAAGACCGGGTCCTCATAGGTATTGCAGCGCTCGCCCCAACCGCCGTCTTCGTGCTGCACACTCTCGAGCCAATCGCGCGCTTTGAGCAGCCAGGGCTGGCGCATAGGCACACCCAGGACATGCAACCCGCGCAGCACTTGCCATGTGCCATAGATGTAATTGACCCCCCAGCGTCCGTACCACGAACCGTCAGGCTCCTGGTGCCTCCGTATGAAATCCATCGCCGCCTTCACTCGCGGATGGTCCAGGCTGTAGTGTTCGTGCCCGAGCACTTCCAGGATGCGCGCGGTGATATCCGCACATTCCGGGTCCAGCATGGCGTTGTGGTCGGCAAACGGCACTTTCTCCAGGATGTTTTTGGTGCAATCTTTGTCGAAAGCCCCCCAGCCGCCATCCTTGCATTGGAAGGTGAGCATCCAGGCCAGCCCGCGCCGGTAACTCGCATCGCGCCGCCGCGGGTTCGCGGTGGGCACACGCCGCAACGCTAGCAGCACCATCGCCGTGTCATCCACATCCGGGTTCCACTTATTCTCGAACTCGAAAGCCCAGCCGCTGGGTTCGACGTCCGCCGGATTTTTATACTGCCAATCTCCGCGGAACCGAATCTCCTTGTCGATCATCCAGTCGACACACCGGACCAGCGCAGGGTGGTCCGCGGGAAGGCCCGACTCATGCAGGCAGACCGTCGTGATCGCCGAATCCCAAACCGGCGACAGGCACGGCTCGATCCACACGGTGTCTTCCGTTTCATGCTCCAGCTTTTTCAGCTCACGTTCCGCGCGGACGACTTGCGGATGATCCGCGGGATACCCAAGGGCTTTGAGCGCGATCAGCGCGTTGAGCATGGCCGGGAAGATCGCCGCCAGCCCATCGGTCCCCTCGAGCCTTTCCAGCATCCATTCCTCGGCCTTTTCCAAGGCGCGCCGCCTGAACGGATGGAGTCCATGGCGGGCGAACCATTCGGCGAATTTGTGCAGCTTATCGAGCCGGAGAAAGAGATTTCGCCACGTGAACCATTCGCGGTCGAATGGCAAGGCCAGGTCGCGCTCGTGGTACCCTTCCGGGTAGAGTTCGTCCAGCGTGATGTGCCCGGGGTTCCGCGTGGGCTTGAAGTGATTGATGATCGCCAGCGGCACGAGCATCGACCGGCTCCAGGAACTCATCTCGTAGAAGTTCACATGGAACCATTTGCCGATCAGGATGACCTCGCAGGGAATCGTGGGGACATACTCCCAGGGGAACAATCCCAGCAAAGCCAGGTACAGCTTCGAAAACGTGTTCATCCGCGGCACACCGCCAAGCCGCAGGCCAATCTCGCGCGCCCGGAGCATTCGAGGATCGGTGACCGGCACGCCGGCGAGCTTCAGCGCCAAATAAGCCTTGAGGGTCGCGTTCACCTCCGAAGGGCCGCCATGGTAGATGTTCCATCCCCCGTCGGGGAGTTGCATCGATAAGATATGGTTGACCGCCTTGCGCTGCCACGCGAGGTCGACCTTCCCGTCCCAATGATGGAAAGCAATGGTGTCGGATACCAGCGTGGAATCCACCATCAGTTCGCCAACCCAGTATCCTTCCGGCTTTTGGAGGCCCAGGAGGTAGTGCTGCGAACGGGCCATCGCCTTCCTTACGCTATCCAGCGCGGAAGGGTCGACCGGATCAGGTGTGAGCGGCTGTTCCTTTACGGCCTCGCCGCCAGAGAGTTTGCGAGCCACGCTCGCTAGTTTGCCGTCGAAAACCACCCTGTAAAGCAGTTTCGCGCCCCTGAGGCGGGCTCGATGCGCCTCAGCCGCTTGGGATTGCGCCGGCGCCCGCCCGATCCCGCTTCCGACCGGTGGGAGGGTGGGGAGTGCGGCCTTGGCGCCGACCGCCTGAATCCGCGCCGCCTTCGGGTATAACACGTATATAACACGTATATAACACGTATTTAACTCGATCCGGAAGCGAGTGAAATACCTGTTATCTACGTGCTAAAGACGGGTGATCCCGGGAGGAGCCCCCGATCGGCTTGCACCGGAACGAACGCGCCCTCCCAGAGAATGACACGGACGGAGCGCACCACCAGGACCAGGCGAAAGAAGCGCCCGCGGGATAGGCTGCTTGTCTTTTGCAGGCCCTTTGTTACGTTGCGCGCCATGCTCATCCAGTTCACAAAGATGAACGGCGCGGGCAACGATTTCATCCTGATCGATAACCGCGATCAGCGCCTGAAACTCGCGCGTGAACAGGTGGCGCGCTTGTGCGACCGCCACCGCGGCGTTGGCGCCGACGGCCTGTTCCTCCTGGTCCCGTGCCTGTCGGGCAAGGCCGAGTGGGCCTGGGAGTTTTTCAATAGCGACGGAGGCGCCGCGGATATGTGCGGCAACGGAGCGCGGTGCTTCGCCCGGTTTGTCCGGAAATTGACAGGCGGTTCCGCGGACGAGGTCACGTTTGAGACGGGCGCGGGGGTGATCCGGGCCGTCTTCAACGGCGAACGCGTGACGGTGAACATGACCCCGCCCAGGGATCTTCGGCTGGCGCAAAAGGTGAACCTCACCCGCGGCGTGGAGACCGTGCATTCGCTCAATACCGGCGTGCCTCACGCGGTGGTGTTCGTTGCCGACACGGAGCCGGTGCCCGTCGAGGCGCTGGGCCGGGAAATCCGGTATCACCCGCACTTCGGGCCGAAAGGCACCAACGCGAATTTCGTCCAGCTGCAGGGCCCGGGTTCCATCCGGGTGCGCACCTACGAGCGTGGCGTGGAAGGGGAGACGTTGGCGTGCGGGACAGGCGTGACGGCATCGGCCTTGATCACCGCCAGGATCAACCGCTTCGCCTCGCCGATCGCCGTGCAGGTTCGCGGCGGCGACACGTTGGAAGTGAGCTTTTCGGAAGAGGGCGGTGAATTCTCCCAGGTCCGTTTGACGGGTCCGGCGGAATTCGTGTTTGAAGGCAAAGTGGAGGTTTAAAATCCGCTTTTCAAACGCTGGCTTTCTCCTAATCTCCCGGTCTGATCTAGGAATCAGACGCCATGTTTACTGGAACGTACACCGCCCTTGTCACCCCGTTCAAACGGGGGCAGATCGATTTTTCCGCTCTCGAGCGCCTGATCAAGGCGCAGGTCAAGGCTGGGGTCGACGGGATCGTCCCGGTCGGAACGACCGGTGAATCGCCCACGCTCAGTTATGAAGAGCATGTCGAAGTGATTCAACGCGCGGTCGATTTCGCCGCCGGCAAGGTGAAGGTGCTCGCGGGCACCGGCGCGAACTCGACAAGTGAAGCGATTTACCTGACCGAAGCCGCGGAGAAAGCCGGGGCGGATGGTTCGTTGCAGGTGGCTCCCTATTACAACAAACCGACCCAGGAAGGGCTCTTCCAGCACTTTCGCGCCATCGCCCGCTCCACGAAGCTTCCCCTGGTGCTTTACAGCATCCCGGGCCGATGCGGCGTCGAGATCGGCGTCGACACCGTGCACCGGCTCGTTGACGAATGCTCCAATATCGCCGGGATCAAGGAAGCCGGCGGCAGTGCCGACCGCGTGAGCCATCTGCGCGCGGTGACGGGCAGCCCGTTCGACATTCTCAGCGGAGACGATTCGCTGACGCTCCCCTTCATGGCGGTGGGGGCCAAAGGCGTCATCAGCGTCGCTTCCAACGTCATCCCGCGCGATGTCGCGGCGATGGTGAAGGCGTTTGCAGGCGGGAAGGTGGGGCAGGCGTTGAAGCTGCACGCGAAGTTCTTCCCGCTATTCAGAGATCTGTTCCTCGAGACCAACCCGATTCCAGTGAAGACGGCGCTGGCCATGCTCGGCAGGATCGAAGAAGAGTTCCGGCTCCCGCTGGTGTCCATGAGCTTGAAAAACCGTGAGACGCTCAAATCGACCTTGAAACGCTGTGGGGTCCTGAAGACGTGACGAATCTGATCATTACGGGCGCGAAAGGCCGGATGGGCCAGGCCCTGCTCACCTTTGCAGCGCGCAACCCGCAACTCCGCGTCGTGGGCCAGGTGGATCTCGGGGACGATCCGCGGGCCTTTATCGAAGCAGCCGATGTGGTGGTTGATTTCAGTTTCCATACCGTGACACCGGAACTGGCGGTCCTGTGCGCCAGGAACCGCAAGGCGCTCGTCGTTGGCACCACCGGCCACACGGCCGCGGAAAAGGCGGTCATCACGGAGTTGCGCTCGGAGATTCCCATCGTTTGGTCGGCCAACTACTCGACCGGGGTGAATACCCTTTTCTGGCTGACCCGCAAAGCCGCGGAGATTCTCGGCCCGGGCTTCGACCTTGAGATTGTCGAAATGCATCACCGGCTGAAAAAGGACGCCCCGAGCGGCACGGCAGCGAAGCTCGCGGAGATCCTTGCGTCCGTGCGCCGGCACCAGATCGAAGAGGTCGTCCGCCACGGCCGCCAAGGCATGGTGGGGGAACGCACCGACCAGGAAATCGGCATGCATTCGCTCAGGGGCGGCGACGTGGTGGGCGATCACACGGTCGTCTTCGCCGCCGAAGGTGAGCGGGTGGAATTGACGCACAAAGCGTCCAAGCGCGAAACGTTCGCCTTGGGGGCGCTCCGGGCGGCCGAGTGGGTTGTGCAACAGAAGCCCGGGCTTTACGACATGCAGGATGTCCTCGGGCTCAAATGAGTTGGGCGGCGCGGGAGGAAGCCAAGCGGGCAGGGCATCCCTGGCCTGCGTAGCGCTTGGCTCGAATCTCGGCGATTCCCGGGCGATCGTCCGAGAGGCCATGGACCGGCTCCAAGAATTCTCCGGCCAGCCCATTCTGCGCTCTTCTCTCTGGCGAACGGCGCCGGTGGATTGCCCGCCCGGGTCCCCTCCCTTCGTGAATGCCATCGTGGCATTCACACCGCGTTCGAGCGAAACCGCGCCGGGCCTTCTGCTGAACCTTCAGCGCCTGGAGAAGGAATTCGGGCGTCGGAAGCAGAGCGTTTTGAACGCTCCGCGTCCTCTGGATCTGGACTTGATCGCGTTTGGGCAGGTCATCCTGGCCACACGCGATTTGGTGCTGCCCCACCCTCGCGCGCACTGTCGGCGGTTTGTCCTGGCGCCGCTGGCGGAGATTGCGCCTGACCTGGTGTTGCCTGGACAGTCGCAACCGGTCAGGGTACTCCTTGAGAAGCTTGGGAGCGAAGGAGCGGTCACGCGCCTTCTTTCCACTCGGTAAACCAGACGCCACAACAAACCAGACACTGATCACGATGAAGAAACGAACTTTCCTCGCCAACCTGGGCACAGCCGCCATAGCCGGAGCGTCCCTCTCCGCTTTGGGTGTCCGCGATCTGATCGCCGCCGAAACGACTCAGCGCCCCCGAGGCGGGCAGCTTCGGCCGGGAGCGATCCAGCACATGGTCATTTTCGATTTGAAGCATGACCAGGATTCGCCTGAGACGCTCAATTTTCTCCGGGATGGCAGGCGCATTTTGACGGCCGTTCCCGGCGTGAGACAGTTCCAGGTCTTCAAGCAGGTGAGCCCAAAGAACGACTACGATTTCGGGTTCTCGATGGTCTTTGCGAACAAGGGCGATTACGAAAAGTACAATAACCACCCCGATCACGTGGCGTTTGTCGAGCAACGCTGGAAGAAAGAAGTCAGCCGCTTCCTCGAGATCGACTTCGAATCCAAGCCGACGGATTAGCTGGTTGTTGGTTGTTGGGCAGCCGATTCACCGATACCTGCCTACTTGCTGATCCCCCGTTCGCTCGCGCGGGTAAAGGCAATGAGATGCTGGATTTCCGGAAGGGATTCCAGCTCCGCCTCGATGCGAGCGAGGGCGTTGGAGATCGTCAAGCCTTCCCTGAAAAGCAGGCGGCACGCTTGCTTGAGGGCGATTTGCGCCTTTTCAGAGATGCCATTTCGTTCCAGGCCGACTTTGTTCAGGGTGCGCGTCCTGGCCGGATTGCCATCGGCAAGCATAAACGGCGGGACATCCTGAACGACTTTGGAGCATCCGCCAATGATGGCCATCTTGCCGATTCGGCAGAACTGGTGCACGGCGGCCAGTCCGCCTATGACCGCGCAGTCCTCCACGGTGACGTGTCCCGCCAGCGTGGCCACGTTCGACATGATGATGTGATTCCCCAGGTGCACGTTGTGCGCCACATGCGAGGAGGCAAGGAGATAGTTTCGCGAGCCCACGACCGTGGCTTCGCCGTCGCCGGTCGCGCTGTGGACGGTGACGTGCTCGCGAAACGTATTCAGGTCCCCAATCACCGTCCGCGTTACCCCGCCCCGCCATTTCAAGTCCTGGGTCTTGAGCCCCAGGCTGGCGAAAGGGTAAACCTCGTTGCCATGCCCCAGCGTGGTGTATCCATCGATAACGACATGCGAATGCAGACGGCAGCCGGGACCCAGGATCACGTGCTCCCCAATCACGCAATAAGGTCCAACCTCACAATCGTCGCCAATCTCGGCTTTGGGATGAACAATGGCGGTGGGATGGACCTTGGGCACGGCAATTCTCAATTTGCTCGGAGCACCGGCTTGCAGCCGGCTTCGTCATTCACCGCCGCCACGAACGAGCGGCGCCAGAAGCCGGCTGCAAGCCGGCGCTCCGAAGAAGTGGAAGCCAAACTGAAAAGTCCTGGCGTGGTCATGCCCCTCAGCCCTCCATGAGCATGAAGGCCACATCGGCTTCGCTCACGACTTCGCCATTGACCGAGCAGACACCACGCGCCTTGCCGATCTTGCCGCGCGATTTGGTCAACTCCACCTTGATAACGAGGGTATCGCCAGGGCGGACAGGCTTGCGCCATTTCACGGATTCCGCGGACATGAAATAGGCGATCTTGCCGCTGTTTTCGGCCTGCTTAAGCATCAGAATACCGGCCACTTGAGCCATGGCTTCCAGCTGCAGGACCCCCGGCATGATGGGATGATTCGGGAAGTGCCCCTGGAAGTAAGGTTCATTGATCGTGACGTTCTTGACCGCCGTGATCATGTTGCCCTCGATCCCGGTCACCCGATCCACCATGAGAAAGGGATACCGGTGAGGCAGGATCCGCATCAGTTCGTTGATATCCATTGCCGTGGCGCTGTCGGATTCCGAGGCCGCAACGTCCCCCGAGCGCTCGACGGGCGGCGGCACAAACGCCCGCGTGCTTGCCGCCGGTTTGCGCACGCGCTCAGCCAGGCGGCGGGCCAGTTCGCAATTGACCATGTGGCTCGGCTTGATCGCCACAATATGGGCACATAACGGCCGTCCAAGGAGGGAAAGGTCACCGACGATATCCAGGACCTTGTGCCGGACAAATTCCTCCGGGTACCGGAGCGGTTCGTTGGTCAGAACGGCATCGTCACGGATCACCACCGCATTCTCCAGGCTCCCGCCCTTGATCAGCCCGTTCTTGATCAGGAACTGGATCTCGTCGAAAAAGCAGAACGTGCGGGCAGCGGACAGCTCGCGGACCCAGGTTTCCGGAGTGAGCTCGAGGCTGAAAAACTGCGTGAACCGGCCTTGTCGATCCGAACTGGTGCAACTGATCTTGAGCCGCTCGTGGGGGAATACCGCCATGCTCGTCTCGCCGATTTCGACTTCCAGGGGGGTCTCCACGCGGAAGAAGTTCCTGCGCTCGTTCTGGAGGACCGTCCCGGCGGACTGGACCATATCGCAGTACGCTTTTGCGCTGCCGTCTCCAATGGGGGGTTCGTTGGCGTCCAGCTCGACGATGGCGTTGTCGATCCCGCTGCCGGAAAGCGCGGCGAGCACGTGCTCGACCGTATGCACCTTGACGTTGCCCTTGGACAGCGTCGTCGAACGGGTCGTGTCGCTGACGTTCTCGATCCGCGCCTCAATCTCTGGTTTGCCATCGAGGTCTACCCGCCGAAATCGGATTCCCGAGTTCGGAGCAGCAGGAAGCAAGGTCATGGTGACACGGTTCCCACTGTGCAGGCCAACGCCCGCATAGCTGACCGGTTCGCCAAGGGTCTGTTGCTGAAGCACGTGATGCTAGAGTCTTTGCCGGCGGTTCCGCACTCGAGTGGGCTCCTGGGCGGGGATTGCACGGTCGACATCAACCAGCCGCGAATCCCCTCAATCTGGGGCAAACCTCTGCCGCCCACGTCCCTGACCAAGCCCTATTTCGCGGGAGCGGGTTGAGACTGAGCTGCCATTTCGCGATCGCGTTCTTCCATGGCAGCCCGCCGCGAAAGCTTGACCCGCCCTTTATCGTCAATGCCAATGCACTTCACCAGGATTTCGTCACCGACCTTGACGATGTCTTCAACCTGCTTGACCCGGAAATTGGCCAGTTCGCTAATGTGGCACAAGCCATCTTTCCCGGGGAAAACTTCCACAAAAGCGCCGAAATCTTTGATCGTGACCACCTTCCCGCGGTAGGTCTTTCCGACCTCGATTTCCGCCGTCAGACCTTCGATATCGCGCCGGGCGATCTTCATCCCTTCTTCGGAGACGGAATAGATCTTCACTGAACCGTCATCCTCGATATTGATCTCGCACCCGGACTCCTCAACGATCCGTTTGATGTTCTTCCCGCCGGGCCCGATCAAGGCGCCGATCTTCTCAGGATTGATCTTCAGCGTGAGGATGCGCGGAGCGTACTTGCTCATTTCCTTGCGCGATTCGGCCAGGGTCTTGGCCATCTCGCCAAGGATGTGCATGCGCGCGACGCGGGCGCGTTCGATGGCCTCCGTCAGCACCGGGTGGGGCAAGCCGCGCAGCTTAAGATCAAGCTGGAACCCGGTGATGCCCTTCTCGGTGCCTGCAATCTTGCAGTCCATGTCGCAGAATGCATCTTCCCAGCCGATGATATCCGTAAGCAGCTTGTATCGGTTGAGCTGATGCTGGGCATTGAACTCCGTGCAAACGCCGACGCTGATTCCCGCAACCGGCCGTTTCATGGGCACACCCGCATCCATAAGGGCCAAGCTGCCGCCGCAGACCGAGGCCATCGAAGTGGACCCGTTCGATTCCATAATCTCGCACGTCACGCGAATGGCGTAGGGGAACTCCTGAAGCGGGATCATCGATTCCAGCGACCGCTCCGCCAATGCGCCATGGCCAATCTCCCGCCGGCCTGGACCCGAAATCCGGCCCGTCTCGCCCACGGAGAAGTTCGGGAAATTGTAGTGCAGGATAAACTGCTTCTCGGTTTCTCCCCCGGTGTAGGAGTCGAATTCCTGCGCTTCCTCGGTGGTGCCGAGCGTGGCCAGCGCGACCACCTGGGTTTCGCCGCGCGAGAAAAGAGCCGAACCATGCGCGCGCGGCAGAATGCCCGCTTCGGAGACAATCGAGCGCACGTCTTCAAACCCGCGCCCGTCAAGCCGCTTGCCGTCGTCCAGGATCAGTTTCCGCACCGACTCGCGCTGGATGTAATAGAAAGCGTCTTTCAGGACGGTTTCTGTCACCTTTTCAGCGCCGAATTTCTCGACCAGCTTTTGGGCAATCTCCTCTTTCACCGCGCTCACGGCTGTTTCACGGGCGAGCTTTCCGGGGGTCAACAGCGCCGAAACGATTCGATCAGCCGCCAGGCTCTTTGCTTCCGCGAGGACCTCGTCGGGCACGGTGTTGACCGTGATGGCGCGCTTCGGTTTCGCGGCGCGTGCGGCGAGTTCCTTTTGGGCGTTGATAATGGGCTGGCAGGCTTCGTGGCCGAATTGGAGTGCCGCCAAAAAATCGGCCTCGGGAATCTCCTTGGCGGAACCTTCAAACATGACGTGGTCCGTGGCGTTCCCCACATAGACCAGGTCGAGATCGCTGTCCTGCATCTGCGAATGGGTCGGGTTGGCCACGAATTGGCCATTGATCCTTCCGACCCGCACGGCGCCCAGCGGTCCTTCCCAGGGAATATCGCTGACCATTAATGCCGCCGAGGCGCCAATAATGCTGAGAATATCCGGGTCGTTCTCCCCGTCCGCGCTCAGCAGCACACTTTGAATTTGGACTTCGTTAAACCAGCCTTTGGGAAAGAGAGGACGAATCGGGCGATCGATCACCCGGCTGGTGAGTATCTCCTTCTCAGTGGGACGCCCCTCTCGTTTGAAATACCCGCCGGGAAACTTGCCGGCTGCGGCCGCTTTCTCCCGGTAATCGACGGTGAGCGGAAAGAAGTCCTGCCCTGGTTTCGCCGCGCTGGCGGCCACTGCGGCCACGAGAACGATGGTTTCCCCGAGTTGAACCGTTACGGCCCCATCGGCTTGTTTGGCCAGTTTCCCGGATTCTACAAGGATGGAATTTCCTCCGACGCTGAACGTAATCTTTTCTGACATACGATGAATTCAAAACGTCCATTGGCCCAGAGGAACTTCAATGAACCCCTGCGGGTCACGGGGGTTCATTGAAATTTCCCAGTGCCAATGGACGACACACGCGATGCTTTAGCAGTCCTCTGGAACCCAGTCGCGTATTCCGGGCTCCGTCCACTCTTGCAAAGCAGATGACTGCTCCATTAACTGCCTGCGACTGCGAAACAGACTGTCCCGATCGCCAACTACTTGCGGAGCTTGAGCTTCTTGGTAAGTGCCTGGTAACGACTGCTATCCCTCTGGTTTAGGTAGTCCAGCAGCCTTCGCCGCTGGCCAACCATTCGAAGCAATCCCCGCCTCGAGCTGTGATCTTTCAAGTTCTTCTGCAGATGCTCGGTCAACTGGTTGATCCGGTTTGTAAGCAGAGCGATCTGCACGTCCGCCGAACCTGTATCGCGCTCGTGGATCCTAAAATCCTGAACAATTTTTTCCTTAACTTCCATATCTTGCACCTGCCCTCGTAAATTTTGCAGACTCTATTGGGTATTTCGGCACGTGTAAAGCTCCTTTTTCACGTCGTCAGCAAGTCTGCCCATGAATCTCAAAATGGTTGGCTTGATTACCAACTATTTGCGCAACGCGAGGTTCAAGGGCGCAGTGCGCGCAATCCTGTTCCGGGGTGATCTCATTTTAGGAGGGCGGGTCGGCTCGGCCCGCCGTTGGTGGTTGGAATTCCTGCTCCCAATGGCCGGCCCGGCGGTCCGATCACACACCGCAGCCGTCTCGGACCTCGGATTCGGAACTCGGAATTCTTTCGGCACCTTCGAGCATCGGGTTTCGGGCTTTACTACGGTTGAAACCCGGAAGCAATGGCTGGACGAGCCGTTTGAAACGTCTCTCCCTTTCCGGACGGGCAGTCGAAATGTCGCACACTGTGCTGACTTTTTGTCACCATCAACACATCCTATTCCAAATCAGTTACTTATGTTGAGTGACGAGCCTCGAATTGGCAGTCGATGGGAAGGAAAGAACGAGGCAATGCACCGGCGGGAAGCCCGGTCCAATCATTCGGTTTGACAGTCGAAGGAATTTCCACGACATAATTCTGCGCGTTGCCAGAGTAGCTCAGGGGTAGAGCAGAGGACTCATAAGCCTTTGGTCGGGGGTTCAAATCCCTCCTCTGGCACCATAATAACTTCGCCCAGTTCATGGCTGATCCTTCCGAAAGGAGTATGGCACGATCAGGAGCGGCGCGCCTTCTGGCACCGGCACCAACTCCATTCCTGACAAAGCCACCGCGGGGTGCTGTTTGAAGCTGATTGCCTGGGTATCCTGACAGCATTGGAGACGGGCGTGGCCGACTGCGTCTTTGCGGACCCGCCGTTCAACCTGAGAAAGGCATATCGGAACAGCTTCCAGGATACCTTGGCGAGCGACGAGTATCTGCAGTGGTGCCGGGCATGGATTCTCCAGTGCTGCCGGCTCCTGGCGGCTGAACATGACGGGACTTGCGATATTTCACTTCCGAAGAAGCGGACAAACCTCGGCGGTGCCCGGCATCCTGGTGGACATAAGAGCCTTTGAATTCAGGCTCCTGACCGGACTCGCTGGGAAGGGGTGGGAATTGCCTTCCCAGCAGCCCTTTCGCGCTTGACCGGCCAGCGCGGGCCTCTTTAATGTGTACGCGTGTTTAGGCACGTTTCATGTTTGCCCAACTAAAAGGCCTTTTTTCGAACGATATTGGGATCGATCTAGGGACCGCGAATTCGCTCGTTTACGTTCGGGACCAAGGGATTGTGCTACGTGAACCGTCGGTTGTTGCCATTGAAGCGGGAACCACCAACGTTCTGGCCGTTGGCGAAGAAGCCAAGCGCATGCTGGGACGGACCCCGGGCAACATTGTCGCCATCCGGCCGATGAAAGACGGCGTGATCGCCGATTTCGAAATCACCGAGTCGATGCTGCGGCACTTCATTCAAAAGGTCCACCACCGCAAACTTATCGCACCCAGGGTCGTGGTAGCCGTCCCGTCTGGAATTACCGAAGTTGAAAAGCGGGCGGTCAAGGATTCGGCGACCCACGCGGGAGCGCGTGAAGTTTATTTGATCGAACAGCCTATGGCTTCGGCCATCGGGGTCGGTCTGCCCGTGCATGAACCTGCGGGCAACATGATTGTGGACATTGGAGGTGGGACGTGCGAGATCGCCATTATCTCGCTGGCCGGGATCGTTTTCAGCCGCAGCCTCCGTGTGGGAGGTGACGAGTTCGACGAGACGATTGTGGCCTACATGAAGCGCGCCTACAACTTGATGATTGGCGAACGTACCGCAGAAGAGATTAAGATCCGCGCCGGCTCAGCTTATCCTTTGGAGCAGGAACTCACGATGGAAGTAAAGGGACGCGATTTGAGCGTCGGGTTGCCGAAAACGCTCACCGTCCGCTCCGAAGAGATCCGCGAAGCCCTTAAAGAGCCCCTTACAAGTATTTTGGAATCGGTTCGCATTACCCTCGAACGCTGCCCTCCCGAGCTTTCCGCCGATCTGGTGGATCGTGGCATTGTCATGGCTGGGGGAGGCGCTTTGTTGCGCGGGATCGACCGTTTAGTTGCCGAGGAAACCGGGTTGCCCGTCCATATCGCTGACGATCCGTTGACAGCGGTGGCCGAGGGCACCGGTCGAGTCTTGCAGGAACTCCAATTTCTGAAGCGAGTGGCCTACTCCGGCCGGCCTTGAGCCCGGCCTCTTCTCTGTGCACGTTCGCCCGAGACAGACGATCGGGTGACTGAATGCTAAATCGGCCGCGTTACATCGCTTTAAGCCTGGTGCTATTGCTGACACTGGTTCTCTTGAACCTGCCCAGTCAGACAGCCACCCGGGCCAAGCTGGCGCTCGGAGGTTTCTTCCTCCCGTTGTTCGGCCTGGCGAGTTCCGCGAATGCCCTGGCCGAACGCACCGGCGATTCGCTGATGCCCCGCCGCGCGCTGCTGGCCCAGATGGATCAACTCCGCCGCGCCAATCAACAATTCCAGCTCCGCGAATCCCAAATGGCCGAGGTCTGGCGGGAAAACGAGAACCTGAGAGCAGCTCTGAAATGGCAAGAGCAAGCGCCCTGGAAGGTGCGCCTCGCCCGGGTGATCCTTCGCGATCCGGCCAACTGGTGGCGCAGCGTTCAGATTGACGTCGGCCAGCGGGATGGGGTGACGGTGGACCTGCCGGTCCTGACGCCAGAGGGATTGGTGGGGCGCATCGTGCAGGCGGGGCCAAGGCGGTCCCGCGTCGCCCTTGTGGGAGACCCGGATTGCCGCGTCTCTGCCGTCGTCGAAGAGGGGAAGGTCCGCGATTACGGCGTGATTTCCTCCGAGTCGCCCGGCGTTTTCGACCCATCCCTGGTGGATCTCACCTACGTGAACCGCCCCACGGCGATGAAGCCCGGGCAGCGCGTCCTGACCAGCGGGCTAGGCGGCGTTTTTCCCCGCGGCATTTTTGTCGGCCATATTGTGGACACCAACAGTGTCGGATACGGTTTGTACACCGAAGCCCGAGTGAAACTCGGAGCGAACATAGAGAAGTTGGAAGAAGTATGGGTGGTCCTCCCGTAAACCCCTATCTCGACGCCCTTGCCGTGCAGGTGATCGCCTATCTGGCGGTGTTTGTGCAGGCTTCGCCAGGCGGCCTCAGGGACTGGATCGGCACGCAGATCGATCTGCTCCCCGTTCTGATGGTTTACTGCGCCCTGAACACCGGATTGGCCACGCTCACGTTGACGGCCATCCTGGGTGGTCTCTGGTTCGATTCGCTATCGGCCAATCCGCTCGGGATAACGATTCTGCCCCTGTTTTTCACCGGTTTCGCTCTTTACCAAACCCGCGATTTGATCCTGCGTGACCAGCCCTATGCGCGCCTGATCCTGGGAGCAACCGCCAGCGCCGTGGTGCCCTTGCTCTCGGTTCTGCTGATGTGGGGCGGAGGCTACAAGCCGCTGATCTATTGGAGTTCGCTCTGGCAATGGATTGTGCTTTCGATCACCGGCGGCGCTCTGACCCCGCTCTGTTTCTGGCTGTTTGAGCGCCTCCACGCCGCGCTCGCCTACAGCCGCCCCGCCGAGGCGGCCTTCCGTCCGGACCGCGAGATCAAGCGGGGCCGTGCCTGAGCCATGTTCATTTTTGACGAAATCGAAAAGAGCGACGCGCCGCTGAGGGCCATTGCGGTGGCCGTGGGCGCCGGCATGGCGATGTTGCTGGCCGGGTTGTGGTACATCCAGGTGGTGTCCGCGAAGCGGTACCGGGCCGATCTCCAAGAGCAGTCGTTGCGCATCGTCCGCGTTCCGGCGATCCGCGGGAAGATCCTCGACCGGAATGGATATGCGCTCGCAGATAACCGGGCCAGTTACAATATCAACGCTTACCTGGAGGAGTTCCGCCGTTCTTTCCGATACGAGTTCACGAACAAAGTGCTCCCGGAGTTCAAGCTGGCCAACCCGAAGACCAAACCGGCGAGCAAAGTCGATTTGGAACTCCAGAGCGCAGCCCGGGTGCGCGTGGTTAGCAATCTCCTCTGGCAGGTCAGTTCCCTGGTCGAGCATCCCCAACTGCTGGACGCAAAGGATTTCACGCATCATTACGCCAATCTCCGATCACTCCCCTTCCCCTTGATGCGCGACATCTCGTCCCAGGAGATGGCGCTCTTCGTCGAAAAATCCAGCCGCATGCCCAGTCTCGCCCTCGAAGTCCATCCGGTCCGCGTGTACGCCTGGACGAATACCGCAGCGCACCTTGTGGGCCATTTGCGCCGTGATAACCGCCCGACGGAAGAGGAGGAGATTTCCTACCAGTTCCGCCTCCCTGACTACACCGGCGTGATGGGGGTGGAATTGGCGTTCGATGAACAACTCCGTGGCCATGCCGGCGTCAAGTCCGTCCTGGTGAATAATCTCCAGTACCGCCAGTCGGAGGAAGTGCTCACACCGCCCGAGCCCGGCAGAAATGTCGTGCTGACAATCGACCTGCCCATTCAGCGCGCCACGGAGCGCGCGTTGCGGAGCGTGCAGGCCGACACGCGCGGCGCCGCGGTCGTCATGGACGTTCAAACGGGCGATCTGCTCGCGATGGCCTCAGCGCCCACCTTCGACCCGAACCTGTTCGCCGGCCGCATTTCCCACGAAGAATGGAAAAGGCACAGGCTTTCTGACGAGGTGCTTCGCCCGCAACTCAACCGCGCCACCTACGGCGTTTATCCGCCCGGATCGATCTTCAAAATTGTGGTGGCTCTCGCCGGACTCGAAGCCGGGGTCATCAAACCGGAGGAACTGTTCGAGGCCAACCCTCCCTACAAGATCAATGGTCGCGGACATGGATGGCGATGCACCGCCCCGCCGGGTTTGTTCGATTTCGATCGCGCGTTCTATCAATCGTGCAATTGCTACTTTATCGACCACGGCCTGCGTCTCGGCTTTGAGCGTATCGCGGAGATGGGCCGGCGTTGCGGTCTTGGGACGCGCACCGGGCTGCGCACCGGGCAGGAGGTGGCCGGCTATTTTCCCGATCCGTCCGACAGGATCAAAAGGGACGGGAGCCGGTGGATGCCCGGGGACACGGCGAACCTGTGCATCGGCCAAGGCGAACTCTGGGTGACCCCCCTTCAGATGGCCGTGCTGACCGCCGCCATCGCCAACGGGGGACGGGTTCTCGAGCCCCGGGTGGTAGATCGAATTGAACCGCAGGGATACGATGTCGGCCAAGGCGTGATTCAGTTTCCTTCCGGCCAGATCCGGGGAGAGTTAAGGGTGTCTCCAAATAATTTGCAGCTCGTGCGCAGTGCCATGCTTTTGGATGTCGTGCATCGCGATGCCACGGGGCGGCCGGATGGGACGGGGCGGCGCGCAGCGGTCGAGGGCATGCAAATCTGCGGCAAGACGGGAACAGCGCAGGTGATGGAAGGCCGCACACTCAAAGAGTACATCACTTGGTTTGTGTCGTTTGCCCCTTTTGAGGCGCCACGATACGCCGTGGTGGTCGTGGTCGAAGGCGGCGCTTCCGGGGCCAGCACGTGTGCCCCGGTCGCTCATGATATTTACGCAGCCATTTTGAAGCGACAGCAGCAAGCCGAGGTGGCGGAGGGCTCTCTCGTCCTGAACTAATGGGCATGTTTCAGCCGAACCTTAACGAACGCGAATCGCCCATCCAATGGCCGATGATCGTGGCGCTGCTGTCCTTAATGATCATTGGCGCCGCGTTCATCTTTAGCGCGACGGCAAACAATGAGGTGTTTCGCGCCTATGCATGGTACCGCCAGCCAGCCCTTAAACAGGTGATTTTTTACGTGCTGGGCCTCATGGCCGGAACCGCGATCTGCCTGGTCAATTACCGGCGCCTGGCCCGCTGGTCCCTGGTGATTTACTGGGTCGCCATTGTCCTGCTCGTCTTGGTGCTCATCGAGGGCATCGGTACCAGAGTCTTCGGCGCTCGCCGGTGGATCAGCCTCGGCTTCTTCAACTTTCAACCGTCCGAGTTCGCCAAAGTGGCGGTGCTGCTGGCCCAGGGGCATTTCCTCAGCCGGCCGCAGGAGGAGCTGCGTTTGCCGGGCGTCTTCTGGAAATCGCTCGGGATGACCTTCCTTCCCTTCGTGCTGATCTTGAAAGAGCCGGACCTCGGCTCCGCCCTGGTGCTCATCCCGATCACGTTCGTGATGATGTTCGCCGCCGGAGTTCCCGTCCGGCAACTGAGGCGGCTGCTCACCGGAGCCGGCTTGCTGGTCGTGATCATCCTGGTCGATGTGCTTTTCGCGCCCGTGCACCTCCGGATCCCGCTCGAGGACTATCAGCGGGACCGGTTGCTGGTCTATTTCGGGCGAGACTTTGCCCCGCGGAGCAACACCCCCGCGGAGCGTCAGCGCAGCTTCGCTCTGCAAAAGAAGAAGTCTTACAACGTGGAGCAGGCCCTGATTTCGGTTGGCTCGGGTGGTTTGACAGGAAAGGGGTGGCGTCAGGGAACCCAGAACGCGTTGGGTTACTTGCCGCGCGCCGTTGCCCATAACGATTTCATTTTCTCCGTGATTGCCGAGGAGAAGGGATTTCTGGGCAGCCTTATGGTTCTCGCGCTTTACACCGTGGTCCTCTTTACCGGGATTCACATCGCAAGCCAGGCACGAGACCGCCTTGGACGACTCCTCGCGATCGGGGTCGTCACCATGCTCTTCAGCCATGTCTTCATTAATATCGGCATGAACATTCGCCTAATGCCTGTGACGGGCATCCCACTGCCGCTGCTGAGTTACGGCGGGACGTCAGTGCTCTGCTCGTTGATCGCCGCGGGCCTTTTGCAGAACATTCAGCTCCATCGAGATTCCTACTAATATGAGTGAACGAAGTTTTTCGAGTCGGCGCCGCGGCGGAATGCGCTTCCGTCCCAGCGGTGGCCTCTCGGCCCACCCTCCCCGCCATGATCGGTCGGCGGTCGACGCGCGCGCGGAAGCGCTCACGGACAAAGCGCCGCCCGAGGAGATCTTCGACCGCACCCGGCACCAGAAGGAGATTGACCGCGCGGAGAATATCGCCGCGGGTCTTCCGCCCGAGACGCCGGTTGCCCCCGAGCCGGTCGCGCGGCCGGAGGTCGACAAGAAGCACGCTTTCCGCGAACCCAACCTCGAGACGCCGGCGCAAGTTCAGGAGCCACCCGCTTTCCAGCCGGTTCCGATACCCGAGCCGCCGCAAGGCATTGTGGGGACGCTGCGTGCTGCCGCCACCAAGGTGATCCGCAAGGTCCAGAAGCTGATCAAGCCCGTTAAGAAGACTCACAAGGAAGTCATTATCAATGCCGAATCCCTCGAAACGCGCGTCGCGGTCCTGGAAGACGGCAGGCTGGAAGAGTTCACCATCGAACGCAGCTCGGACGAACGGCTGGTCGGGAGCATTTTCAAAGGGAAGGTGCGAAACCTCGAGGACGGCCTGAAAGCCGCGTTCGTCGACATTGGATTCGAGAAGAACGCCTTTCTCCACTACTGGGACATCGTCCCTGCCAGTTTCGATAGCGGTGTTGAAATCGTGGAACGAGAGAACCGGCGCCGCGACAAACCGCGCATCACCCAGAAGGACATCCCTCGGCTCTATCCTCCCGGCGCGGATATTGTCGTGCAGGTCACCAAGGGACCCATCGGCACCAAGGGCCCTCGGGTCACGACGAACCTCGCCCTGCCCGGCCGCTACCTCGTGCTGCTTCCCAACTCGGACCAGAGCGGCATCTCGCGCAAGATCGAGAATGTCGAAGAACGCCAGCGCCTGAAGAAGATCCTGCGGGGACTGAACATTCCGGATGGAATGGGCGTGATCATTCGCACCGTTGGTGAACAGCAGCAAGCGCGCTACTTCGTCCGCGACCTCGCGTTGCTGCTGGACGAATGGAAACAGATCCAGGACCGGATCAACCGGCAACCGCCGGCGACCTGCGTCTTTCAGGAACCGGATCTCATCGAACGCACCGTCCGGGACTTCCTCACGGAAGATGTGGAGCGCATTGTCATTGACACGCCACAGCAATACGAGCGCATCCGCGAAATGATCGGCCGCATTTCGAAACGGTCCATGTCCAAGGTGAAGATGTATTCCGATTCCCAGCCGGTCTTCGACCGGTTCAACATCTCCCGGCAGCTGGAAAGCGCGTTCTCACGCCAAGTCCATCTCAAGAGCGGCGGTTACATCGTGATTGATGAAACGGAAGCCCTGGTGGCGATCGATGTGAATACCGGCCGCCATAAGAGCAGCGGCAAAGACCAGGAATCCACAATTCTCAAAGTGAATCTTGAAGCGGCAGACGAGATTTGCCGCCAACTCCGCCTTCGGAACATGGGCGGCCTGATCGTCTTGGACTTCATCGACATGAAGTCCCGCCGTGACCAGCAGGCTGTTTATCAGCGGATCCGCGACGGCTTGCGCCGGGACAAGGCCAAAACGCACATCATCCCCATCTCGCAGCTTGGCTTGATGGAAATGACCCGCCAGAGGCATTCGGAAAGCGTGCGCGCCGCTGTTTACGATGATTGCCCCTACTGCAAGGGACGCGGCAAGGTCAAGAGCGCCCTAACCATGAGCGTTGAAATCCAGCGCAAGCTCAGTGAAATCCTCAAGAAGCGGCCACGCGACGAATCGGATTTCCAGCTCCGCATCGTGGTCAACCCCTCCGTCTTGGACCGGCTCCGCACGGAAGACGAGCAACTCCTGATCGCGCTGGAAAAACGGTATTTCGGAAAGCTCTCGTTCCGGGCTGACCCGGTCTTCCATTCCGAGCAGTTCAAGATCTACAACGCCACCACCAACGAGGAACTGGTGAGCGTTGGCGGATAACCAAAACGCTCGCTCCGAGTCCGGAGCGAGCGTCCCTTCACAACGCGCCTGCCCTGGGGCGGGCGCGTCTGTTCGACGAAGTCTAGGCCGCCAACTCGACCGCCTCGCGTTTCTCGATCAACTTGCGCAGCTTCTCCAACGCCAGGTTCTGAAGCTGGCGAATTCGCTCCCGGGTCACCCCAAACTTCTGGCCGACTTCCTCAAGCGTTTTCTCGCCATCACCCGCTAGCCCAAAGCGATAGCGCAAGATCGTCTGCTCCCGAGCGGGGAGTGTTTCGAGCAACTCGAACAGCATGGCCAACGTGGTCTTCTCCTCGAGTTGACCATAGGGGTCCTCGGCACGTTCGTCGCCCACCAACTCGTCAAAACGTTTGCCGTCGCCGTCGCCCACAGGGGCGTCCAGCGAACTCGGAGGAATCGCCACGTTTCGCAACACGGCCAACCGGGACGGATCCATGTCAAGTTCCATCGCGAGCTCGTCGTTGGTGGGTTCGCGCCCGAACTCTTCTTCGAGCCGGGTCGCAGCCCGCCGCATATGCAGAAGCTTGTCGCCCACATGCACCGGCAAACGAATCGTCTTGGACTGATTCGACAGAGCCCGCCGGATCGCTTGTTTGATCCACCAAGCAGCATACGTCGAGAGCTTGGCACCCTTGGTGGGGTCAAAGCGCTCCACGGCCTTCATCAGACCGATATTTCCTTCGTTAATGAGGTCGAGCAACGGCACCCCGTAATCCGCGTACTCACGGGCGATCTTCACCACCAGGCGCAAGTTCGCCTTGATCATCTGCTCCCGCGCGGCTTCGTCGCCGCCCCGAATTCGTTTCGCGAGTTCGACCTCTTGCTCCGGGGTGATCAACTTGGTCCGCCCGATCTCGCGCAAGTAAAGCGTGTAAGCACTGGGGACTTCCGTCTCTTGCTCGCTCCTTGGCGACTCGACTTCTCCCGGCGGCGCCATCACTGCCGGGCGCTCATTCATATCCGGCAGGACCGTGGCCGAGTCCAGTTCATCGCCTGCGGCAGGGAAACTCGACAAGAGGTCCCTTTTCTGGTTTCTCTTTCTTTTCATAGCGTTGTCCCCGGGGCAATAAGCGTTCTTCAGCGCTCAGGACCGGGAACCTCAAACGGTTCTTCTTCAACGTTCGCTGCCGGGAGTGCCGATGCCCTTATCTATTCCCGCCGCCCTCAAAGGAGAAGCGACAACGCGTTGTGAAGTACCTTTGGATTGGGGCCCGTCTCTCGGAAGCGTCGACTAATATATCCGCCCCGTTAAGAATGTAAAGGCGCGCTGGGTCAGAATTAGGGTCTTTGTTGGGCTAAATTCCGCGCTTTGCACGGTGGAAGAGACGGGGATATCCGAGTGCCGAAAGGGTCCGCGGTCCGCCCGTCGATTCGCGTCACCGCGCTTTTCGATTGCGGTTTGGATGGAATGTCTGCAGACTGGGAGCAAATTGTTCTCATTGACGCAAGGTTCTGAATTCTAGGCACTTACACCCAGTTACGATCTGCTCGAAGCCCTAGGTTGAAGCGCGTCGCGCAGACTGGGTTCCGTGCGCCTGAGGCAACAATGGCCGCGGTGCAAACCTTTGGATATGACTATGTCACGCCGTCAGTTTCTCGTGCGCTCAAGCCTCGCAGGTAGCGCGACGTTGCTGACTGGGCAACTTCATGCTCAGACGGAACGTCCAAGCGGGATCAAGATTGAACGCATCGAGAGCTTCCCGATGCTGTATTCCACGATCGGCCGGTTCAAATTCTTCGAGGGGCCGAAAGGCCGGCCTACAGGACGGCCCGCCGTTCTGGTGAAAATCACCGCCGACAACGGTGCCATTGGCTGGGGGCAGAGCGTTCCCATTCCGAAGTGGAGCTATGAAACGGTGGAATCGGTCCACTCCACCATCCAGAGATACCTCACGCCCGAGTTGATCGGTTTGGACCCCTTCGACATTGACGGCGTCCACGCCGCGATGAACCGTGCTATCGCCCCTTCCTTCTCCACGGGCCAACCGATCTGCAAAGCTGGGATCGACCTGGCCCTTTTCGATCTCACCGGCCGTCATTCCGGCAAGAGAGCGGCCGAACGCTGGAATCGCAAGACCCGCGAACGTGTCACCCTGAGCTGGACCTTAAACCCGCGAACGATCGATGAAGTGGAGGGTTTGATCGCAGAAGGCCGCGCCCGCGGCTACCGCAACTTCAACGTCAAGGTCGCGCCCGACCTCAAATTCGACGTCGAACTCTGCCGCCTCGTGAAACGCCTTGTCCCGGATGGCTTCCTGTGGGCGGATGCCAACGGGGGTTACGACGAATCCACCGCACTCCAGGCCGCACCGAAGCTGGCTGACGCCGGCGTGGCTGTGCTTGAGCAACCGCTGCCGCCTAACCGCCTGAATGGCTACCGCCGCATGAAACAACAGGGCGCCCTGCCCATTCTGATGGACGAAGGCATCATTTCCTCGGTCGAGCTGGAGGAGTTCATCCAACTTGGCCTCCTCGACGGCGTTGCCATGAAACCGGCCCGTTGTGGAGGCCTTACCGAAGCAAGGCGGCAGATCGAGCTTGTGCTTAGTCGCGGTCTTATGTTCCTTGGCAGCGGCCTGACCGATCCCGATCTCTCGCTTGCCGCGTCGGTCCTCCTCTACGCGGCGTATGACCTCAAATACCCAGCGGCCTTGAACGGACCGCAGTTCCTCAAGGGCACCGTCCTGAAATCCCCCTTCGAAATTCGCCAAGGGGAACTTGCCATCCCTTCGGAGAACGGTCTCGGGGTGCAGGTTGACGAATCGAAGATCAGCCAATTCCTGCTCCGCGACCTCTGAGCTGTTTGCCAGGCCCAATCTGACTTTTTATGAGCACCTCCAATTGCGTTTGTGAGTTCAGCGGTTCGACCCTTCTCTTGCTTGTCCTCTTTCTCATGGCGAACACCGCGAAGGCGGCTGATGGCGGCGGTGACTTGCCGAGTCTCTCTGTCCCCTCCAACCCCGGGGTCCTAAGCGTCAGCACCAGAGTTTCCACCGCGGAAGGCCTGGATGTAACCAAACGCTGGCAACTGGTCGAGCAGGACGGTGCCGCCCCAATCGCCGCCGAACTGGTCCCCGCCCAAGAACGCGATGGAACCGCGTCCGCAACCGATCGTGCCCTGGTGGCGGTGATCCTGCCACGGACCGGAGCGCCGCCCACCCGCCAGTTCAAACTCGTCGCCGCCCCGCCCAGTGTCGCCGAAGGGAAGCAGCCCTTCCGCTTTGAAGCCGTCACGGACAAATCCCTCGGGCTCTGGGAAGGCACCCGCCCGGTCTTCGTCTACAACCACGGTGTGATGAGCAAGGCGGGCGTTCCCGCCGACCGCAACCGCAGCACCTATCTGCATCCAATCTACGGATTGGATGGCGAAGTGCTGACGGACGACTTCCCGAAAGATCATTACCATCATCGCGGCTTGTTCTGGGCCTGGCCCCACGTGCGGATCGATGGCCGTGATTACAGCCTCTGGGATATCCGGGGCATCCACCAGCGGTTCGAGCGCTGGATCGCGCGGGAAGCCGGACCCAATGCCGCCTGTCTCGCAGTGGAAAACGGCTGGTACATCGGCGAGCGCAAGGTCGTCCAGGAGCGCGTCTGGTTCACCATTTATCCCGCCTCGGGCGACAGGCAGTTTATCGATATCGACCTGATTTGGATACCCACCCAGTCGCCAGTCACGCTGGAGGGCGCTGAGGAGAAGAGTTACGGCGGGCTCACTCTCCGGTTCGCGCCGCGGACGCAAACCGTCATCACAACTCCGCTTGGGAACAAGCCTGATGACCTTGCGATGACCCGGCTCGAGTGGGCTGACCTGTCCGCGCATTTCGCAGGCGCCTCCCAACCTGGTGGTGCCGCGGTTTTCATCAGCCCGGACCACCCGGACTTTCCGCCCCAATGGCTGACGCGTCATTACGGGGTTCTGTGTGTCGGATGGCCGGGAGTCAATCCCGGCACCTTCCAGCCCGGCGCTCCGGTTCGAGCCGGTTACCGGCTTTGGATCCATCGAAAGCCTGCAGCCGCCTCGGAAGCAAAGCTGGTTTATGAGACCTACCGAGCGGGCCGCCAAGTCCGTTGGGCAATGCCCCGATGACTGCCACGACGAAAGCCAGAGCTGTTGTGAAACGAGGTTGCATATCTTCAAAGAAGTGCAGCCCGCCAAGTGGCTTCTTTACGATTCTCCACCTGACCCAGCCCAAGCCTCTCAAACGACAGATCCGTCCTCGCTGTGGCGCTGGACGGAACCTCGAAGCCTGAGAACCCCATCACCCGGTAGAATGGCCGGACCCCCGGCAGCGATGGGCCTTTGCCCTAGTTCAGAAAACCTCGGCCGCGCAGCCAAAAGAGACAGTCTTTGGCCCACGGATGGACATTTTGGAAGGGCGGCTTGTCCGTCAATCCAAGACCATGGCGGCCTTTCTCGAAGACGTGCAGATCGAATGGGACACCCGCTTTGTGCAGCGCCGCCGCGAAATCCATGCTGTTTTCCACCGGCACAGCCTGGTCTTCGGCCGTGTGCCAAAGGAAGGTTGGCGGCGTTTGCGCCGTGACCTGCAATTCGTTCGAGAGGAGCTTGACCAGTTCAGGCGAAGGATTGTCGCCCAGCAAATTGCGCTTCGAACCCTGGTGCGTGTTGGGTCCCATGCTGATCACCGCGTAGCAAAGGATGCCCAGATCCGGGCGGCAGCTCTCGCGCTCGACCGGGTCTTCGGAAGTCGGGTTGCCGGCGTCGAAATGTGTCAGGAGTGTCGAGGCCAGATGCCCCCCGGCAGACGATCCCATGATGCCCACCCTTTGCTTGTCCAGGCCCCATTTGCCCGCGTTCGCGCGCACCCAGCGAACCGCGCGCGCCGCGTCTTCGAGCATCCGGGGATGACGGTATCCCCCCGAGCCGAGCCGGTACTTCAGCACGAAGCCGGCCACCCCATTCTGATTGAGCCATAGCGCATAATCCGGCCCCTCGTGCGAGGCAAGCCCGCCATAGCCGCCGCCGGGGCAGATCACGATCGAAGCGCCGGTGGCGATGGCCGCCTGGGGCAGGAAGGGCGTCAAGGTCGGCACGTCCTTGTCCTGGGTGCCGAGCGCGCCGGGCGCTCCGTCAGGCCAGAGAACGATCGGTTCCTGTTGTTCGGCCGCTATTCCGAGGGTGAGTCCGATGATGGCGGTGCCGATGCAAGCGAGTTTTTTCATAGCGAGAATTCCGCCCGCGACGCTACAAGGAGGCCCGGCCGCTCGGCAAACGCAATTTGGACGTATTGACCAGGGATTCAACTCGGATGCGCCCTGGTTAGCGGGTCCACAGCGCTCGGCGCGATGCCAATAGGCGCAGCAACTGGGCGTCGGCGGCCGGAAACGCATACCGGTCCAGCTCCGCCGCTGTCACCCAGGCAAGGGCATGGCAGGCCAGCGCCTGGGGTTCGCCCAGGCTCTGGCAGGCGAAGAACTTCAAGCGGACCACCTTTTCGGGGTAGGCATGGGTGATTTCAGCGATCAACTCGCCAGGCTGTACCTCAACGCCCAATTCCTCCTTGAGCTCCCGCCGCAGGCAGACTTCGAAGGTTTCGCCCGGTTCGCGCTTGCCGCCGGGGAACTCCCACAAACCGCCGAGATGATCGCCGGGCCGCCTTTGAGTGATCAAGAGCCGGCCGTCGCGAAAGATCAGGCCGGCGGCGACGTCAATGGGCCCGGGGACGGGGGCTTTCAGGGAATCGCTCAGAGGCGTCCGTGGGGCTAACGGCCGATGCTCTTGTAGATGAAACCCAGACGTTCCATCTCTTCTGGATCGAACAGGTTTCTTCCGTCGAACATGATGGGATGGGTCATGACCCGGCGGGCGCGTTCGAGGTCGAGCTTCTTGAATTGAGGCCATTCGGTGGCGACAACGAGCGCATCGGCACCGTCCGCCACCTCGTTCATGTCCTCGACGAAGGTGGCGTGGGGAAGGAGCGCCTTCGCCTTGTCCATGGCTTTGGGATCGTGGACACGGAGAATGGCGCCTTCTTTTTGCAGGCGCTGGCAGACTTCGATCGCGGGCGACATCCGGACATCGTCGGTATTTTGCTTGAAGGCCAGGCCGAGAACGCCGATTCGCTTCTCTTTCAGCACCCACAAGGTGTCGAGGATCTTCTTGAAGAAGCGGTCCATCTGATCTGCATTGATCCGCTGCACCTCCTTGAGCAGCCGGAACTCGCAGCCAAGCTGCTCCGAGATTTTGATGAACGCGCTCAGGTCCTTTGGAAAACAGCTGCCGCCAAACCCCAGCGACGCATCCAGGAAGCGGCGCCCGATCCGGACATCCATGCCCATGCCGTTGGCCACTTCCTGCACATTGGCGCCGGACGCTTCACACAACTGGGAAAGGGCGTTGATATACGAGATTTTCAGGGCCAGGAACGAGTTGGCGGCATGCTTGATGAGCTCGGCGGAATTGATGTCCGTCACGATGATGGGGGCCTTGAACGGGGCGTAGATCTCCTTCATCGCAGCCACGGGCCGTTGCGAACGCACGCCGATCACCACGCGGTCCGGCTTGAGAAAGTCCTCGATAGCGAACCCTTCACGGAGAAATTCCGGGTTGCTCACGACGTCGAACTCGACCTTGGACTTGCTGTATCGCCGGATGGTTTCGGCGACCTTGTCCCCGGTCTTGACAGGGACGGTGCTTTTGTCGACGACGATTTTGTAGCTGGTCATGGTGGCGGCGATATCTCGCGCCACTCCTTCCATAAAGCTCAGGTCCACCGAGCCGTCCGCCAGGGGCGGCGTCGGGACCGCGATAAAGACCACGTCCGATTTGTCGACGCCTTCCTGGGTAGAGCTTGTGAAGCGGAGCCGCCCTTCGGCGACGGACTTCTTGATCAGTTCTTCCAGGCCGGGTTCGTAAATGGGCACGCCCCCTTGCTGCAACAACTTGACCTTCTCCTTGTCACAATCGACACAAATCACGTTGTGCCCCACTTCGGCAAAGCAGGTCCCTGTCACCAGTCCCACATAGCCGGTTCCAATGATCGCAATATCCATATCGGCAGCAATGTATCCTTTCTCAATTAGCGGCCCCACGGCTGGAGCGTTGCCTGCACGCCCGGGGAGAGCGGCGCGCCAGCGGCCCGTTTACAGTAGCAGAGTTGCCGGAAAGCGAAAGACCCGGCTTAAAAATGGGCAGGGCGCGACGGCCTCGTCGCGCCCTTATGAATGAGCGATTCTCTATTCCCAAAGGCCAGCCCCGGCGGGCCGGCCCTGTCTGGATAGAGCTATTGTTTGGCCCGATAGAACGCCGCGGCGGCGCTAGGCGTCACCGCCAGCGGGCTCGTTCCCTGCACGTCGGTCCACGGACCGGTCACAGCGGGAGCCGATTGCAGCGTCCCGGTGAAGGTGATGGACAGCCCGGCGGCCGAGCGCGCCATGCTTAAGGTCGGAGCCGCCACGAATTTCCATTCGGAGTAGGCCGGGATGGCCTGGGGCTTCGCGGTGTCGTTGATCAGCACGCGGGCGCCGTCGTCGTGCACCGCAAACCACTCAAGGTTCGCCGTGCCATCTCCCTGGTAATAGAGGAGCCGGAAGGGGTAAATGCCGGCTTTCGGCACATACACCCTACATTCCGCATATGCGAGACCTGCATTTTTGATTTTCGAATGGCCATTTG
>CAZODO010000049.1:0-44663 GCA_964578605.1 uncultured Verrucomicrobiota bacterium
CCGCCGAGCGCTGGAACCGAGGTCAGCCCTAGCAGGTTCATGGGCAGAATTGCTGCCCCATAGGCGTGCAGACGCGGGCGGATCCTTTCGGAAATGACCGGTTGGCGGTGTTGGGTGCTGAAAATCAGATGAACTTTGGAGAGGGATTGAGGCACAGGGGTTTTGCCCTTTCAGGGCAAAGCATGTTGGAGCAGGCGAGTTCCCAGGGCGGTTGCCCTGGGCTGACGAGTCCGAGCCCTTCGGGCTGGATTAGCAAGCCGAGTGAGCACAGAATCGGCAAAGGAATAGACCTCCTTCACCGACAGTAACCGGGCCTCCTCCGTGTGCGAAGAATTTTGTCCTGCGCCCACTCGTGCAGCACAAGGTAGCGTCCGGGCCTGACGGGACTCTCCCGAGGCAGCTTTGAACAGAACGGGCGGCTCGATTCTTTTCGGCCGCCCGTTTCTACGTCTTGCCGCCAAGCAGGGCGTCCCTATGATGCATGCACCATGCCTCGCGTTCTGACCTTCCTGCTGCTATCGGCGCTCGCTATCCCGCAGATCCTCGCCGCGGCGCCCGCCGCGCCGAAGCGGGTCTGGACTTTCGACGCCCGGCCGCTGCAAAGACTGAACGTCGGCGATGCGGCCAATGCCCGGAAGGTCTGGGATACCCTGCATCTGCTGGCCGCCCTGCAGGGCCTTGCCAACCGCGAGAAACCCCAGCTGTACCTCTATTATTGCGAACAGTTCGGCGTCGAGACGGACCCGTTCTGGATGGATTGGTTCCGGAACGAAGACGGTTGGCTCCGGAATACCGAACTCCGCGCCCTGCCGGATGTGGAATCCGTCTTGGCAACCTTCCGGGATGACTTCGACGGGCTGGTGGTCTACGACGGAAACGTCCCTGCAACGGCCTCCGTCGCTTCCACGGCAGCCGGGGTCGAACGACTGCTGCCCGTTCGCTTTGATTCGGCGCCCAATTCGCTCTTCCAGAAACTCACGGCTCAACGTCAGATCCCGGTGAAACAATGGCTGGTGAACCAGGATGGCTCTCCGCTCTTTGACGGACAGGCTGCCCTCCCTGGCCTGCCGGAACCCTCGAGCGGAAGTGCCAAAGTGGATGCCTACCGCTGGGCGCAAGCGCGCTATTTGGCCCCCCGCCGCTGCGAGCCCGGGCTGGGCGCCTATTACCTGGACGCCTTCTGGCTGACCCGGCCGACCTGCGCCCAGGCGGACATGCACACGCTCTCGAACCACGATTGGTTCATCGCGCGGCGCGCGTTCTTTTTCGACCTCGCACCCTGGGGGGACGAAGCCCCCGTGGATGATCCCAAGCAGCCGATTGGCGCCGACAAACAGTGCCTGCTCGACATTCTCGGCCTGCTCTCCCGCAACGCCGACGGCGGCATGGTCCGCATTGGCGGGTTCCCGCCTTGGCCGTACAAATACACCTCCCATGGCAAGGCCGGCCGGCACGAGCCTGTCCCCACCGAATGGGAGTTCACGCGCCTGATCTCCCAGTTCAACAGCTACAAAGAAGCCGACGCAGCGGGGCCCGGCGCAATCGCGAACGCCTCGTTCTTCCAGCATTACCCGCTCCGGGAACGGTATCGGCAGCCCAACCCCAAGCCCGGTCCGGACGATTGGCGCGCCCGCGGCTGGATCGATTCAAAAGGGAAGGTCGTGCCGCGCTTGTATCTGGGTCATTACGTCGGGGATTACGATTCGCCCTCCTGGCTGTATAAGGCCGTTCCCGCGTTCTTTCGCGATCCGCAGCGCGGCAAGGTCCCATTGGGATGGGCGTTCAACCCGAATCTGGCGGACCGGGCGCCGCAAGCTTTGGCCTACGCCTACCGGCACGCGTCGACCAATGACTTCTTCATCGCGGGCGATTCCGGCGCCGGTTACGTGAATCCCCGGGCGCTCACCGTGCGCCCCGATTCCAAGCTTCCGTCAGGCTTGGCCAGTTGGGAGGAGCATTGCCGGCGCTATTACGCTCGCTGGGACATGACAATCACGGGCTTTATCCTGGATGGTTCGGGCGGAGCCTCCACCGGCCACGAGTTCGCAGCGTATGCGCGGTTCTCGCCGGACGGCGCTGGAACCCATTTCGAACGCGGACCCGCACTGCACCAAGGGCTGCCAACATGCCCGGAACGGGACCTGCCCGATTCGAGCGAAGCCGCCGCAGCGGTTATCGCGGAGCGGGCAGAAGCCGCGAAGGAAAAACCGGTCTTCTTCTGGGCTCGGAGCATCCTGAAATCACCAAGTTGGTATCTCGAAGTCTCCCGCATCCTTGAGGAACAACACCCGGAAGCGCGCGTTGCCGTGGTTGACCCCTACACGTTCTTCGGCTTGATCCGGGAGCACCTGAGTGTTCGCACCCAGTGATTCTCAGTTTGCCGTCACTTCTCGAATGCCAGGACCTCGACCAGGTGCCGGCCGGTGTTGGCCGAGTTGTGGGTTTGGCGAATCCGGAGATAACGGATCGTGCGCGGCGGGAAGGTGCACTCGTACCCTTCCGAAGTGGAAAAGGCGCCGTCCGGGGGTTGCTGCGCGAGCGTTTCCCAGGCGGTGCCGTCAAGCGAACTTTCCACCGTGAAGCCATACCGGCGCTCATCACCGAAAAAGCCCACCACGACGACCCTGCCAACCACGGTCGAGTTTTCCAGATCCACCTGCCACCAGGGGTTCGGATCGTTATGGACGTCCGTTGCCCAATAACGGTTTGTGTCCCGCTTCCGTCCATCGTTCGCTGCGGACGCCGGATACGCGGGCAGCGCGCTGGAAGCGCTCGAGGGCTTGCCGGTGGTCAGGCTCGGTGCGTCCGTCTGGATCGGGCGGAATAGAACGGGCTGGTGCTTGTCCCAAAGCCGCCGCGAATGAGCCACAGTGTCGCCTTTGGGAGTTATGGGAAACACCTCGTGAGCGCTCGCCCAATCCCGTTCCCAGCGTTGCAGCTCCCGATCAAACGCGGCCGGGTCGAATGCCTTCCCCGAATCCAGGCTTTCCGCAAGCGCGGTGTAGAACTTCTCCCACCGCTTGAGAGAGAAGCTGGCGAGCATCCCTGACCATTCGCGGCGCGAATAATCCCGGATGGCTGGCGTTTGACCCCACATCGTGATCACCCGGCGGGCGTTCCATTCCAGCCGGTCTTTCTCGCCATCGGTTTCACCCCAGCGCCGGGCGTCGGCCAGCCACTTGCCAAGCAAGAACTCCGGGCGGGTCCCGAGGAGAGCGTCGACGTCGCGGATCAGTTCAAGCATTCTCGCCGAAGCGGCGTTGAAACGGTCGCGGTTCCTGGCGCGCCATGCGTCTGCGGCGTCCTGCGCCAACTCCGACGACAGGTTGCCCAGCACCTGCCGCGTGACCATGAGCAGCTCAAACTGAAAGGCGTCCGAAACGGCGCCACTCTCGGCTGCGTTCAGCATGAGTTTCCAAGCCTGCGCGAGCTGCTGGTTGTTATAAGGCGGTTCCCCTCCCACGCCGAGCGATGGCACATGGGTGTAAGCCGGTGTGACCTGGTGCTGGCCGGTGAACGCGGTGTCTTTGAGAATGCCCCAGGCCGCTTCCGAATCAGGTTGGGCGCTTCCGTAAGTTCGCCGGGCATACGCGCGAATCCAGTCGTCCAGGTTGACGGGTTCAGACCGCCAGGCCTGCTCGAAAAGGAAGTCGAACATCACCGGGTTGTAATCGAGCCCCTCATTGACAAAGCCAATCCCGCTAAGGTTCTCACCCAACGGATCCCGCCTGGCCGCCGGAAGATCCTTGTGAATCCGGTTGAGCGCCCCTCCAAGATAAACGCAGTCGCCGAAATTCTGCAGGGCGCACCAGGTCCACGGCTTTCCGCAAAACGCCCGGGTCCGGTTCCACACGGGAGTGACGTCACAAAACAAGTCGAGCACCAGCATCTGGGAATCGGGCACGGCGTTCAGGAAGGCTTCGATCCGCGGTTGGGTCCAGAATTGCGCCTGGTTAAAGAACGTCCAGCCCTGCAGGACCCAAACGGCGTCCGGATCGGCTTTGGCCATGCCGCCGTAAATCGCCCGCGCGGTGGCTGCGAGGAAATTGCTATCCCCGCTGGGCGGCGTCATCTCGATGAACGTGTCGGCCGCGTAAAGGTGATCTGTGCCGAACAACCGGCGTTGTTCCTCGAGGAAGGTTGTGCCGAACCGCGCGAAGAGCGGGTCGAGCGGATCAAGCAGAAGCGTCTCCCATTCGATCCACTTCACCTTGTGCATGCGGGCGTTCGGGAACAGCCGGGTTGTCGCCGGCGGCACGTGGCCGGTAAAACCCTGGAGGACGGGCGTCATCCCAAGGGCGCGTTCCCGGGCGAGGATCTGTTTTTGGAGTGCTGCATGCCGATCCACCCAAGATGCCGGCAACGGCCCGCCCCACCCATCCAGGCAGCCCATCCAGCCGAAAGGCAAGTAAGGCGGCCCGGCCAGGAACTCCGCCAGATCGGTTCCGGCAAACCCCAGGCGCTTGCCCGCCTCCCTCCAGACTGCTTCCTGGCCCGTGACCGACAGCGGGGCGTTGATCCCGTTCAGGGCCATCCAGTCGATCAACCGTTCCCAATCCGCCCAGTCGTACCAGGGCAACGAATACCCTAAACAGCAGTAATTGAGAAAGTATCGCCACCGATCCTGGCTGACCCGCCGCACGGGCTTCGCAGGCGCTGGCAAAGTCTCTGGAAGCACCATCTGCCGGCCTTTGAGCGAGAAATGGGCTTGGCACTGATATTTCAGATACCAGTTCAGCCCCGCCGCGATCGAGATCCCTTTGTTCCCCCGCAGCACAACCTTCCCCCCGCGGCTCGCGATTTCGAAAACGTCGCTCCCTCCGTCCGCGGGAATGAATTCCACGACGATCGCATCCGAATGGGCTGGCAAAACGCGCGCGATCAGTTGCCGCACTTCGCGGTGTTCTGTCGAATCCGGCCCGGGCACACCCGCGGCGGAGAGGTCCAAGGGGCCTGTGCTGCCCGCCGCCAGTAAAAGGGTGAAGATGGCTGACCCGAGGCTCGGGACGGGGGTTCGCAAGATGCCCGGTTTCATAGGGAGTGTCTGGGCCACACGATGAAGGTCCCGGCGCTGCGAAGGCAAGGCTGAATCCTGCCGGTCGAAGCGCGTCGACCGGTGGGGCAACGTGGGCTTAAATGGCCGAACAGGGGCCTGAAAGGGCCGAAAGGCAGCAGAAAGGGGCATAATGGGGCGCCGCCACCCGCGCACCGGAACTGGGCACGTCTGGCCCGAACCAAGCGACCCGCGCCCTCTGGGTTTCTCTCCGGATATCGGGACTTGTGCGGGAGGGCGGGCAGCCCTACTGTTTCGGCGTTTTGCTGCCAACTCAGGCAGACCGACTGAAAATATGGGTGGCTACTTTGGTGTAGTTTCAAAAGACGACTGCGTTGCTGACCTCTTTTACGGAACCGATTACCATTCCCATCTGGGCACACGCCGGGGTGGATTGGCGGTTTACGATGGGCAAGGCTGGACGCGTTATATCCACGACATCACGAGCGCCCAGTTCCGCTCCAAATTCGAGCAGGACGTGCTCAAACTGCGGGGCCGGATGGGCATCGGCGTGATTAGCGACACGGACGATCAGCCCCTGATCATCGGCTCGCACCTGGGCACCTACGCAATTGTGACCGTCGGCCGGATCCGAAATTCGGCGGAACTCGTCAAGAAAGCCTTCGGGCTCCGCTCGGCGCACTTCTCGGAGATGAGCGGCGGCGAAGTGAACCCGACCGAGCTGGTAGCGCTTTATGTCAACCAGGGCGCCACGTTCGCCGAGGGCATCGACATCGCCCAAAACGCCATCGAAGGGTCCTGCTCCATGCTTTTGCTGACCGAGAAGGGCGTCTATGCCGCGCGCGACCGGCTCGGGCGCACCCCCATCATCCTCGGGCAGAAGGATGGGGCCTATGCGGCAACCCTGGAAAGCTGTGCCTTTCCCAACCTGGGGTATGAGACGACCCGTGATCTCGGGCCGGGTGAGGCGGTTCTTCTGACACCGGACGGGGTGCAATCGGTGACCCTGCCGCAGCACCGGTGCCAGATATGCGCGTTCCTATGGGTCTATTATGGCTATCCGGCATCCACTTATCTCGGCATCAATACCGAAGAGGCCCGCTACCGAAGCGGCGCCGCGCTGGCCAAACGCGACAGCACCCCGGTGGATGTCGTAGCCGGCATCCCGGATTCAGGCACAGGCCACGCCATGGGTTACGCGATGGAAAAGGGCGTCCCGTTCCGCCGGCCGTTCGTGAAGTATACGCCCACCTGGTCGCGCAGTTTCATGCCTCAGGACCAGGCCACACGCGATTTGGTGGCCCGGATGAAGATCATCCCTATCAAAGAGCTGATCCAGCGTCAGCGCTTGCTCTTCTGCGAAGATTCCATCGTCCGCGGCACGCAACTTAAGGATACCGTCCGCCGCCTGTTCGATTATGGCGCCAAAGAAGTGCATATGCGCCCGGCATGCCCGCCTTTGATCTTTGGCTGCCAATTCCTGAACTTTTCACGGTCCAAATCGGAGCTGGACCTGGCCGGCCGGCGCGCGATCAAGGAAATGGAAGGCAAGGACGGCCCGCCGCCGCCCGAATATGCCGATCCTGAATCGGAGAAATGCCGGGCGATGGTAGAACGGATTCGGCACCGGCTGGGACTCACCTCGCTCCGTTATCAGTGTCTGGAAGACCTGGTCAGCTCGATCGGCTTGCCCAAAGACCAGCTCTGCACGTATTGCTGGGACGGCAAGGAATAGGGCGGTTCCCGAGGTTCTTCGCTGGTTCCAGTTTCCAGTGGAATTGCTCTCTCGTTTCAGGCCAAAGGCCTCAATGGCTGAACGACCTTTCGTCGAAAGAGAACCCGTAAATATCCGGTAATCCCGCAGCGTCGTGCCTTGAAGGTGAACATTGGCAGCATGAGACGTCACCACCAAGACGCCACACCCGTGCGTGACTCTGGCACCCCGGTCCCAATGGCCCCGTCTGCGCCTCGAAGGGCAAGCGCCTTGATTTGCCCGTTGAAGCCGGGAAGTATCGTCACGCAGCAAGGTTCGGAGCGCCGGCTTGCAGCCAGCTTCGCTTAGCACCGCTGCCACGAGAAAGCGGCCTGATGCCGGCGCTCCGGATAATCAATAAGGCAACATGAGAATGGCTTTGGTCATCGACCACTTCCAGCCCGCCAAAGGCGGGGCGGAACGGTCGCTCGAGCGAATCCTTCTCGCGCTCGGAGCCCGTGGCCATGCGCTTCAGCTTTGTGCCATGTCCTGCGGCGACCACGCGATTCCCAACCTGGAACGGCACACGTTCCGGATCGCGCCGGTTCCGCGCGGGCTCCGGGACTGGCTCTTTGCGCGGGCGGCGGACCAGCGATTGCGCCAGCTTCTTCCCGATCTCGTCCTGGCCGTGCGCCACGTGCTTCGTGCCGATGTGTTCCTTGCCCGCGGAGGGTTCTATGCGCACACGCTGGAGGCCAATCGCCAAGCCGCCTCCGGATGGTTAAAGAGAGCCACGCTGGCCTTATCCCCGAGACACCGGCTCCTCCTCAGAATGGAGAGACGCTTCTTGAACCCCGCCCGAGGGAGCCGGCCGCTGGTGATCGCGCCCAGTGATTTCGTGCGCCGCTACGGGGAGGCGAAGTACGGATTGCCTCCCGACCGGATGGTGGTGGTCCGCACGGGAGCGGATCTTGACCGATTCAAACCGGCGCCACCTGCGGAACGCCGGAAGGTCAGAGAGAAGTTCGGGGCAGGCGAGAGGGTGCTGGGGCTTTTCGCGGCGCACAACTTCCGGCTGAAAGGTCTGCCTTGCCTGTTGGAGGCCTGGAGGAACCTCCCGAATGGCTCGTTCAAGCTGCTTATTGCCGGGCGGGACCGGTGGCGCCCTCGAATGTCCTCGCCCAATGTCGAGTTCGTGGGAGCCCGAACGGATCTGGTGGAGCTTTACCAGGCGGCAGACTTCCTGGTGCACCCCACCTTTTACGATCCTTTTTCGCGGGTCGCAATCGAAGCTATGGCGTGCGGACTGCCCGTGATCACGACGCGCGCGAACGGCGCGGCGGAAATGATCCGGGACGGAGTGGAAGGTTTCGTCATCGAAGATCCGCGGCAATCGGAGGCGCTGGCAGACCGGATGTCACGGTTCGCGGCTGCCGATTTGCGCGCGAAGCTCGCCCGAGCCGCCCGCCAACGAGCCGAGTCTCGGCCGGAACAGGCCTTTCTTGAAGAGACGATTGCCTGGATCGAAAAGGAAGGCGAGCGGCTTGGCTGCCCGGCCAAGGCGAAAGCCGCCGCACCGCTGAAGCCAAACTGACCGCAAGCTATGCCCCTCTCACGCGTGCGACAATTTGGCGTCAAATGGGAATTCGAATCCGGATTCCAGAAGACGCTCGAGCGGCTCTTGGCGAGCGAAGTCACCGAGATCAAGAAAGGGGCGTTGCGATCCGTGCATCGGGTCACGCTGGAAAGCGGCGAATATTACCTCAAACGGACGTTCTTCCGCCCCGGGTTCTTTGCGTCCGCGTTGGCGTTTGTGACCGCGGCGCGAGTTCGTGCGGATTGGCGGCTGAGCCGAAAGCTGCCGGGTTTGGGAGTTCCCGTGGCGCCTGCTCTGGCGTATGGAGAGCGGTGGGACTGGCGGGGGCTTGTCGAGACGGTGCTTGTCACGCTGGGTCCTCCCGGGTTTGTGCCGCTGCGGACCTTGAGCGATCCGCCTTCGGCCGATCTTCAACGGAAGCTTGGACGCTTTCTGCGCCGCGTGCATGACCAAGGGGTTGGCCTTCGGGATCTCCACACGAAGAACATTCTCTGCTCGCTCCATGACGACCGGTTTTGCCTGATCGACCTGGATACCGTTTGCCTTGGGCTTTCTCCGCGCAAGCGTCTCGATCACCTCGCGCGGCTTCACTCGCGCTGGCCGCTCCAGCCAGCGTTCTTCGAGGGCTACGGCGATGAATATGCCCCGTGGAAGGCCCAAATCGCCCAACGCGCTGCCTGCGTCCGGCGCCGCCGCTGCTTGAAGAACAACGCGGATTTCGAATCCAGAACGTGCGGCGGAATTCACTGGCACGTCCGGAAAAGCCTGTGGGACGGGCGTCTGGACGGACTTTTGAAGGCCCCCGAGCCGTTCATTAAGGCCCTGGAGTCCGAGGGCCGGGCGACGGTCCTGAAACGCACCCCTACTTCCATCCTCGTGAAACTGGGCGGAGTCGTCCTCAAAGGTTACGGCCTGAGGCCGTTTCCCGGTTTCCTCAAGGATCTGCTGCGTCCTGCGCGCGCGCTGCGGGCCTACACGAAAGCGTTTCATCTGGAACTTGCCGGGATCAACACCGCGCGCCCGATCGCAGCTGGGAGTTTCCGCAACCGTTTCCGCGGGTGGAGCTATTATGTGATGGAAGCCATTCCCGAGCCGTCTTCGCTCTGGTCGTGGCGTGGTGAGAGGCGGCACGTCACGCGGCGCCTGGCCACCCTGCTCGCCCGTTTGCACGAGAGCGGTTTTGCCCACCGGGATTTGAAGGACACCAATATTCTCGTCGACGGTTCAGGGAATCCTCACCTTGTTGACATGGAGGGGCTGCGGTTCGCGAAGAGCGTTAGCCTGGAGATGGCTCTCTCCAACCTGGCGCGCCTGGGCAGGACAGTGGGGCGCATTCCCCGGATCACGGGCGCCGACAAAGCGCGTTTCGTTGTCCATTACTGCCGTTGCCGGGGATGGCCAAACTGGCGGCAAGTCTGGGACGCCCTGGAGGAACGCGTGGCACAGTTGCCTCCGCCCCGGTTGCGATCGGGCGGATACGTGGCAGCGGCATCGAACTGTCGCGGCGCCAATGCGTGGGTCCCAATGCAACCCGGCGCAAAGGCCTTCGTGCGCTCAGCCTGGGAGAAGGATTTGCACGGGGCCGATCTGAGAACCCTGGACGATTTCTTCCGCGTGGAAGGGGAACCGCTCTCCAAGCCTGGGTTGGGAAAGCGTTACCGGGCCCGGCTGCGGTTGAAGCGCAAGGGGACGGAAGCCCGGGTCTACCTGAAACGGTTTGGCGGGGAGCGGTTCACGGACCTGGTCAAACGCTGGTTTGAAGACGGCACGTGGCACTCCGCAGCCGAGCGTGAGGTTCGCGTGGCAGAGGCGCTTGCGCGCGGGGGCATTCGCGTGCCGTTGCCGATCGCGTGGGGGCGCTCCGGGGCGGGCACGGATCTTCGGAGCTTTGTCGTTTTCACGGAGGCGCGCGGGGAGCCCTTGAGCACCTGGGTGAGCGCAAAAAATGGCGGCAACCGCGTTCCTTCGGCTGCAGGCTGGATTGACGGGTTGGCGGAGGCGGCCCGGCAGCTCCATTCCGCCGGATGGCGGCACCGGGACTTTTACCTGTGCCACTTCTTTATCGAAGACGGGGCTTCGCCCCCCCGGTTCACGATCATCGATCTGCAGCGCGTGTTCCGTCCGCGGTTCCGGCCGCAACGATGGCGCATCAAGGACCTCGCGCAGCTCCATTTCTCGGCAAAGGAAGCGGGAATCGGCCGGACCCCAATGCTGCGGTTCCTGCTGCGGTATTGCGCCAAAGCGCGGTTGGACGCGGAAACCAAGGCTCTGGCCCGTGCGATCCTGCGCAAATCAAGGCGAATACGCCCCCCTCGTTCTCCGGCAAACCTGTGGATCACGGATTGAGGATTGCCTGTGGGCTGGCCGCTGGTTACTTTCGGCGTGTTCAACATGAAAACTGCATCCGGGACCAAGACAAAACAAACTTACCTAATTGCCAGTGGCGACCTTCGACTTTCCGCCAACCAGATGTGCTGGGCCGAACAGGCCAAGATGGAAGCGGCACTGACGAAAGGCATCCAGGCGGAGGGATGGAAGGTGGCGCGGGCGCATGCCTACGACAAATCCAAGAAACATGGGTTTATCGATTCGCAGAAGATGGGTATGGAGGTGTTCCGTTCCTTGCCAACCGAAGCGCCGCTGATCGTGGCCGAGTCGGTCTGGCAGTACAGCCAGCATGTGCTCCCGGGGCTGTTCACTCATCGCGGGCCGATTCTGACCGTCGCGAATTGGAGCGGCACCTGGCCCGGCCTGGTGGGCATGCTCAACTTGAACGGGTCCCTCACCAAAATGGGCGTGCCTTATAGCACTCTCTGGAGCGAATCCTTCACCGACGTGTTCTTCAAGGAAGGCCTGCGCCAGTGGCTCTCGGATGGAGTCGTCACCCACGACCAAAGCCACGTCCGCGACCTGGCGCTGCTCAAACTGCCGCTCGCCGACGAACAACTGGGGCGCCAATTCGCGCGCGCATTGAAACGGCGCAAAGCGATCATGGGCGTTTTTGATGAGGGCTGCATGGGGATGCATAACGCCATCATCCCGGATGAGCTGCTGAACCCTGTCGGGCTCTTCAAGGAACGCCTCAGCCAATCGGCTCTTTACTACGCGATGCAGCAGGTGCCCGACAGCGAAGCGCGCCAGGTCCTGGCCTGGCTGCAAAAGAAGGGCATGACCTTCCATTGGGGCGAGAATGAGGAGACCGAGTTGACCGAGGCCCAGACGCTGCAGCAATGCAAGATGTATGTCGCGGCGGTGCGATTGGCAGACGAATTTGGCTGCGCCACCCTGGGCATCCAATACCAGCAAGGGCTGAAGGACCTGGTGCCGGCAAGCGACCTTGTGGAAGGGCTCCTCAATAACGCGGACCGCCCACCGGTCAAGAGCCTTCACACGGGCAAGGTGATCCGTCCGGAAGAGGCGATTCCCCATTTCAACGAAGTGGACGAGTGCGCGGGGCTGGACGGTTACGTCACTTACCAGTTGTGGCGTGAGCTGGGCTTTGCGCCCGAGAACACCTTGCATGATTTGCGTTGGGGCCAGCAGTTCAAGGGCGACGGGATCGATGAATACGTCTGGGTCTTCTTGATCTCCGGCGCGGTGCCTCCGGCCCATTTCGCCAGCGGATACAAAGGCGCCAGCAGCGAGCGCCAGCCGCCCATGTACTTCCGGCTCGGCGGCGGAACGATCAAAGGCGTTTCCAAGCCGGGTGCGATCGTCTGGAGCCGGGTCTTCGTCATGAACGGGAAGTTGCACGCGGACATCGGCGTCGGCCGCGCGGTGGCGCTGCCTGAAAAAGAAACGGAACGCCGCTGGCGCGAGACCAGCCCGCAATGGCCCATCATGCACGGGGTCACTGCCGGCGTGACGCGGGACCAAATGATGGCGCGCCACAAGTCGAACCATATCCAGGTCGTTTACGCGCCCAACGCGAAGCAAGCGCGCCGGGCCGCCGGGATCAAAGCCGCCGCGCTCGCCGAGCTTGGGCTGGAAGTGCATCTGTGCGGCGATGTCCTGGGTGACACTGCCGGTTAACGAGCAAAGCGCCGCGTCATGACGACTCATTACCTTGCGTGCGATCTGGGGGCGGAAAGCGGGCGCCTCATGCTGGGGACATTGACCGACGGACGCCTGCGGCTTGAGCAGCTCCACCGGTTTCCCAACACGCCCATCCAGGCAGGCGGGTCGCTCCACTGGAATATCAAGGGCTTGTTCGGCGAGATCCGGGCGGGCTTGAAAGCGGTGGAGGCGCGCAAGGTGCCCGTGGCAAGCATTAGCACCGACTCGTGGGGCGTCGATTACCTGTTGTTCGAACAAGACGGCGCGCTGATCGAGCCGACGTTCCATTACCGGGATCCCCGGACCGAACAGGGCGTCAAGAACGCGTTCGCCAAAGTCGATTGGAACACGATCTTCGCCGAGACAGGAATTCAGTTCATGGTGCTGAACACGATCTTTCAGCTCGCGGCTGAATCCCCAGCGCGGCTCGAGAGAGCCCGGCGGCTCCTGAGCATTGGTGACGGATTCAATTACCTGCTGGGCGGCCGAGGCGTGGCCGAGCAGTCGATGGCGAGCACTTTCCAGCTGTACAACCCCCGCACCAAGGGGTGGTCCACCCCGTTAATCAAGGCGCTTGGCGTGCGCCAGGAATTGTTCCCGCCGCTTGTCCCTTCGGGCACCCGGTTGGGTCCGCTGTCGCCCGAGATTGCACGCGAAAGCGGCTTGGAACGAGTGGAGATTGTGGCGAGTTGTTCGCATGACACCGGGGCGGCCGTGGCGGCGGTTCCGGCGTCGGGAGAGAATTGGGCCTACCTCAGCTCGGGGACCTGGTCCTTGATGGGCGTGGAATGGCCTGAACCGATCATCAATGAGGCCTGCCGGGAACTCAATTTCACGAACGAGATTGGGTATGGCGGCTCTGTGCGCTTGCTGAAAAACATCATTGGCCTTTGGCTGGTTCAGGAATGTCGGCGTGCCTGGGCCAAAGCCGGCCGCGAATATGATTACGCCGAACTCGCGCGCCTGGCGGCCGAGGCCCCTCCGTTCGTGTCCCTGATCAACCCGGCAGACCAGCGTTTCCTGCGTCCGGAGACGATGCCGGAGGCGATTGCCGGGTTCTGCAGGGAGACGGGGCAACCGGTCCCGGAAACTTCCGGGGCAATGGTGCGCTGCATTTTGGAGAGCTTGGCCCTGCTCTATCGCCGCACGCTCTTGCAGATAGAGCAGCTGACAGGGCGGCGGATCGGACGGCTCCACATCGTCGGCGGCGGGAGCCAGAACGCCCTTTTGAACCAATTCACCGCGAATGCGCTGCAGATCCCGGTTCTGGCCGGGCCCGTCGAAGCCACGGCCGCGGGCAATGTCCTGATTCAGGCGATCGCTTTGGGCCACTTGCCTTCGCTTGGCGCCGCGCGCGAGGTCGTCAGGCGTTCGATGGAGGTCCGCACGATCGAACCGCAAGCGGGCGGAGGCTGGCTGGACGCCTATGAGAGGGTCGCGCGCTGGTTTTGAGGCGCGGACAGGCGGCGTCGGCAAATTCAGTCGCCAAACAGGCGTTTGAGCTGCTCGCGGGCGGCGGCCTCACGCGGGTTCACTCCCTCGGCAGGCGCAAAGACGCGGCGGATCATTTCGAAATACTCGCAGAAGTTCGCGGCATCCTTTTCGGCAACCGGATCGGCACGGCGGTCGCGACATTGGCAAGCCACTTTGGGATCGTAGCTCACGCAGTTGAGGCAGACTTTCATGTCACGGCCGCACTGGTGGCAGGAATCGCTCCGCCCAGGTTGGACGCTTAATGTCCATTCCCATCCGCATTTCCAGCAGTGGCGTGTCATGCCGGAGAGTTTACCGTTAACGCTATCAATGGCAATCCCCTGGGCTCCCGGCCCAGGTCGTGGCTTTGCATACGGCGCCCGAATCACGCGAGCACCGGAGTGCCCGTCCGGCTCAGCACATTGACCGCAAACAGGGCGGTCATGGCGACACAACAGGCCAGCTTGCCCGCAACCCCGACGAAGAGACCCAGCAGAGCACCGGCCCCGGCCCGGGTCGCCTCGGGAAAATCACGCCCCCCAAGCATCTCGAAGAGCAGCGCCCCCAGGAGAGGCCCCAGGATGATCCCTAGCGGTCCGAAGAAAAGGCCCACGAGAGCACCCACGAGCGCGCCCGCCACCCCGCGCCAGGTCGCCCCCATCTTGCGTGCGCCAAGAACGCTGGCGAGGTAGTCCAGCACCAGGGACGCCAAGGCAAGCGCAACGAGAAGTCCGAGGACGAGATTGCTCGCGCTGGCCTCTCCGAAATAGACGCGGTGGAGCACAGCGGCGATGAGGACCAACGGGGCCCCGGGCAGCCCGGGCACCACGGAACCGATAATCCCCACACTCATCACCACCAGCGCCAGAACCAATCCCACCCACTGGTCAACACTCATGCGCTCCAGTCTAATCTCCGGTCCGCAAGGCCGCCAGTGCCTCTTGGAAATCGTCAGGCAACGCCGATTCAAATACCATTTGCTCACCCGTCCGCGGATGGGCAAACACCAGCCGCGACGCATGGAGCATCTGGCGAGGCGCTCTGAAGCCCGTGGCTTCGGTGAGCCGTCGATTCGCTCTCTTGCCGTAGATCTCGTCCCCGACCAGGGGGAAGCCCAGGTGATGGAAATGCACCCGGATCTGATGGGTTCGGCCCGTGTGCGGGCGCGCATGCACGTGGGTTGCCAGGCGCAGCCGTTCCACAACCTCGTAAGTCGTCCGCGCGTCGCGCCCGCCTCCCGCCGCCACCGCCATGCGTTTGCGATGACTCGGATGCCGGGCGATGCCCGCCTCGATTTCGCCGGAGACGTTCGGCAGTTCGCCGCACAACAGGGCATCATACACCTTCCGCACCCCGCGGCGGGCGAATTGCGCGGCGAGCCCCAGGTGTGAAACATCCGATTTCGCGACCACCATGCAGCCGCTGGTATCTTTATCCAGACGGTGGACAATGCCTGGCCGCATGACGCCCCCCACGCCGCTCAGCTGCCCTTGGCAATGGTGGAGAAGGGCGTTGACAAGGGTATGTTCGGCATGTCCCGAAGCCGGATGAACCACCAGCCCCGCCGGCTTGTCAATCACCACGATATCCTGGTCCTCGTAAAGAACGGTGAGCGGCATTTCCTCGGCCTGGGCCGTGCTGGGCACCGGTTCAGGCCACACGATCTCGATCGCTTCGCCCATCCGGGGCTGGTGCGACGCCTTGACCCGTTGCCCATTCACCCGGATCAATCCGCCGGTGATCAGCCGTTGCAGGGTTCCCCGCGAGACGGTGGGCAAATGGCGCCGCAGGAAGACGTCCAAACGCTCGCCGTAAACGTAGGCGTCGACCAGGATCGTCTGGCGATCACTTGGCATCGCTTCTCGAGCCGAGTGTGGCTGGTTTCACACTGGCCAAGCGCCACAAGAGGACCACACCGGTGGCCAGGATGCCGACGCTCAGGAGCTGCGCCGGGGTGGCATATCCCCCGATATAGTACCTCGTGTAATCCCCGCGAAACACCTCCACAAAGCCGCGCAGGACGGCATACCCGACCAGGTACAACCCGAAAATCTGGCCGTCGAATCTCTTGCGCCGATACCACACCGTCAATCCCACGTAAAGAAGCGCATTCAGCAACGCCTCGTAGATTTGCGTGGGATGCACCGGATTGCCCGCCGTCCAGTGCTCGCTTGGAAATCGGATCGCCCACGGGAGATTTGTTGGACGGCCATAACAGCACCCAGTCATTAGACAACCTATTCTTCCGAACACGTGGCCAAGCGCTATTCCCGGTGCGATAGCGTCTGCCAACTTCCAGAGAGGCACCTTCTTCACGCGCGCGTAGCCAATCGTTGCCAAAGACGCGCCGATCAACCCGCCATACCAAACCAACCCGCTCCGCCGCAGCGCAAAAACCTCCCAAAGGGGCCTCCCCGCGAAATCTTCGCGCCAATGAGTGACCACGAAAAAGAGTCTTGCGCCGACAATGGCCCCGCCAATCAGCCACGGCGCGAGATCCATGATGAGATCCGGCGAGAACCCCTCTCTTGGGGCGCGGCGGCAGCTTGACCAGAACGCAACCAGGAAACCGGCAGCGGCCAGCACGCCGTACCAATACACCGTGAATTCCCCGAACTGAAAAGCCACACTGTGCACGCGGTCCTCAAACTAAGGGCGGCGGACACGACTGACAAGCCGATAGGCGGAGTTCCGGCGACGATCGGGGCGGCCCTCGAAAGCGCCCTCCTCCTTCGTCATCGCCGGGGCGCTGCCGGGTTCTCAATCCTGAGACCTCACTGCGCGTCGAACCAGGGGTCGCGCCGGGAACCGAAGCCGTGCGGACAGGGAGGAGGTTCAGCCGGGTACGAGGAGCGCCTTTGCGTCTGCCGGGGAAGCTGAAAATTGTGTAAGCGGCTGTATTGCAATGGCAAACAGAAAACAAGGTGTCCTTTTTTCAATCAGCTGCTGTCTATCAATAGGACAGATTCTCGCAATTACCTTATTTCGTTGGGCGAGGGGGAAACTTTTTTAGTCGATCTGAAGCCTCTTTTGCGTGGAAGCACGAGACGGAAAAATATTTCCGGGTTTGCCGCCCTTCTGCTGGTACGCCAATTGCTCAGCCGCCGTGCAACCTAACCCAAACATCTATGAAGTTAGCGATAGTAGCAATAACATTGACAGCCCTGTTGTCCTCGTTGGAAGCAGCCACGTTCTACATTGATTACGCGACCGGTTCCGACGGGAATGCCGGCACGTCACAGAGCACACCCTGGAAGCGCGCCCCGGGCATGAAAGGCTTCGCAGGTTCCTACAACCACGTCAGCGGCGACCGGTTCATTTTCAAAGGGGGCATCCGATGGCCGGTCGACTGTTTTCAAATGAAGATCACTGCGGGTGGAAGCAGCGATAGCAACCGCGACTATTACGGGGCGGACACGTCCTGGTTTGCGGGGAGTTCCTTCACGCGGCCGCTCTTCGATTTCCAGCACACGCTGGTGGGTCCCGGGTGGACGGCAGGGGCCGGCGTGCTGGTCGAAGGCTGCCAATATATCACCTTCGAGAATATCGATCTGGCCAATCATCGGACCGCACCTGCCATTAACGGAAATAATACCTGGGGCACCGCCACAATCTGCTTGAGCACGGTTAGTTACTTCACCTTGAGCAACTGCGTGGTTCGAGACTGGGACATGGCGACACCCATCGTCCTGGGGAGCAGCGGGGGCGGCGGCATCATTCGGGTGAATTCGGGCGACCAGAACCGCGTCTTGCGGTGCACTTTCCACCAGAAGAACGTCGCGGTGAAGTCCGGCACGTCCATCTGGAATATCGGCGAAGTGGGTTACTCGGAAATTTGCTACACGGCCACCGCGGTCATGTCCGCGCAATGGGTGCATAACAATTACATGCACCACCTGCTCGATCCGACCGACGTGGCGGCGCATACCAACGTTATGCTGTGCCCCGGCGGACTCCGGGCGTTCAACAATATCATCCATGACATCTCGCCGTTTGCCCAGATCATCTTCGTCGCGCCGGGCTATTTCGGCGTGGGCGCGCAGGACTGGATCTACAACAACATTGTCTACAACGTGTCGCAACCCTGCATCGCGATCGATACCGACGGGCGCAATGCGCAGACGGCCGGCTCGCACATCTTCAACAACACCCTGGTGGGTTCGAATCCCATCGGCAATTGCATCCGGGTGGGCCACCGGAATAACGGTCCCTTCCCGCTCCTGGAGGTCAGGAACAATCACTTCATCACGGATGGCAACCCCATCTTGAAGGACAACCTGGCTTTTAACGGCGGGATCGTGACGGAGTTCATTGCGTCGGGCAACATCCACCATGGCAAAGCCCAGGCGGGGAGCTTCGGTTATAGCGCGGGCAATCGCTACGCTCCGGCAAGCTCGGGAGCGCCCACTGCCGCCACCCTCGGCATGAACCTGTCCTCGATCTTCACCATGGACGTATATGGCAACCCCCGGGTTTCGCAATGGGACATTGGCGCCCACCAATATGGCGGCGCCTCCAAGTCGCTTGCGGCCGGTGCTTCGGGAAGCCCCTCCAGCAGCCCTGCGACCCCCGCTCCCGCTCCTGATCCGGCTCCTGCGCCTGCGCCTGCGCCTGATCCGGCCCCGGCTCCGAGCCCGGGCGATTCGGGACAGCTCTTCGATAATTACAGCTTCGAGTCCGGTTACACGGGCTGGACGTCCAGCGGCAATCAGATGGTGACCTCGAGCGCTCCGTATGTGGCGGTGGACCAGAAGAACCTGGTGGCTTTCAACACCGGCCAATCCGCTCCCAATGGTGTTCTGGCGCAGACAATCAACACCACGGCAGGGCAGACCTACACACTGGAATTCTCTGTCGGGGTCCTCGCTTACAACGCCAACGAACAGAGACTCCAGGTGACCGTGACCGGTTCTGGCACGTTGCTCTCGCGGACGTTGTCGCTCTATGGCAACGGCATTGGAACCCCGAAATGGTCGGATCAAAGCTTCACCTTCGTCGCCGACAGCAGCGAGACTACCGTTGCGTTCAAGGACGTCTCGGTCGTGACGCATGATCTCGACCTCCTCCTGGACCAAGTCTCGGTGACCGCCACCGGCGGGACACCGGCCGCCTCCGGGTTTGCCAACGGCGGCTTTGAAAGCGCCTATGAAGGCTGGTCCCAATCCGGGTATCAATACGTTGGCTCAAGTTCGTACTTCCAGGGAGCCGAAGGCAGCAACCTTGTGGTGTTTAATGCGGGCGACATGCCGGCCAACGCCGTGCTTTCGCGATCGTTTGCCACAACTCCGGGCCAGAAGTACCGCCTGAGCTTCCAGCTGGGTGTCTACTCGTACGTTTGGGGCGAGCAACGGATCAGCGTCGAAGCCCAAGGCAACGGCGCCCTCCTGTCGGCGTCCGCCTCCATTAACGGCAGCCGCGGTGGACGGGTCGCCTGGGCGCCTCAGAGCTTCACGTTTGTGGCCGACAGCTCGGTGACGCGCCTGACCTTCCGCGACGTGTCGCCCACGAGCTTCAGCATCGACATGCTCCTCGATAAGGTCCAGGTGCAGCCGGTGAATTAGGCTCAACCCGGACTGAATCACTCCTCCAAGGGCGGCTCACCGATCGGCGGTGACCGCCCTTTCGTCTTTCGATTTCGCCCCATCGGGCTCCGGGTGCTCCCTCGACCTGCGCGATCGGCCCGGCCACGCTTCACCCCCTTGGCCCCAGATCCGGGTTGACTCCCGGTCAAACCGCAGGTCATAGAGAAGCATGTCCCAGGAAACGGTCCTCATCACCGGTGCCTCCTCAGGAATTGGACGCGAACTCGCCAGATGCTTTGCCGCCGATGGCGTCCGGCTCGCCCTGACTGCGCGAAGCGGCGGTCCGCTCCAGGAATTGGCAGCGGAGCTTCGCAAGAAACACCGGGTGGACGCTCGCGTCTTCATCGTCGACCTGGCCCGCGCGGAAGGCCCGCTCCAATTGTCCAACCAGCTTCAAACGGCCGGGCTCAAGCCGGACATCCTGGTCAACAACGCCGGCTTCGGAGCGCACGGTTCCTTCGCCGAACTCCCGCTCGAGCGCCAGCTGGAGATGATCCAACTCAATATCACCAGCCTCACTCACCTCGCGCGCTTGTTTCTGCCAGGCATGATCCAACGGCGGCGCGGCGGGGTGCTGAACGTCGCCTCGACCGCGGCCTTCCAGGCGGGACCGGCCATGGCCGTTTATTACGCCACCAAAGCTTACGTCCTTTCCTTGAGCGAAGCCCTCGCGGAGGAAACCCGGGGGACGGGCGTCACCATCACCGCACTTTGTCCCGGGCCAACCCACACGAACTTCTCCGCCGCGTTGGGATTGCGCCCGTCGCGCCTGGTCTCACGAGTCGGGATGTTGGCCGAAGAAGTGGCTCGTTTGGGGCACCGGGCGTTTCGCGGGGGCAAAGTGGTGGCTGTCACGGGTTTCCAGAACAAGGTGGGGACCTGGGCGGTCCGTCTGGTGTCGCGCCGTGTGGCCCGGCGGATTGCTGGGAGGTTCAACCGGGCGAAATAGCCGGGGCGAATTCCGGGGGGGCACCGCGAGTTCTGCTGAGCAACTGAGGAGCACCTGAATTCGGGGTCCTTAGCGTCATTTCACGCTCTTCAAAGTTGCTAAATTAAGGGATGGTAATACCTTACTTTATTAGCTGATATGCTAAGCATATAGCAACCATATAGCAACCCTATGGTAACATCGGAGGTTCAGCAGGTCCTTCGGAGCGGCGCTCCGAACACGGGACATCAGCAAAACGGCTTCAAAGTGGGGTCCGGACGGTTTCACGGCTCGACATGGGCACCGATTTGACCTCAAACTGAGCCCGTCAGGCAAACGAAGCGCCCAAATAGACTGGGACAACGCCCAGTTTCCGTGGGCGGGGCGAGCCGGCCCGCCGCTTGGGAGCGTTTCTCGGGTGTGAGGTTCAACTCGCTATGCTCTGGACTCAAACGTACGATCCGCTGGGCAACCCATTCCTTTCTACGATCGTTGCTGCCGTCCCCGTGATCGTCCTTCTTGGCGCTATTGCGCTGCTGCGTATTCGGATTCATTACGCGGCCTTGGCGGGCGTGGCGGTGGCGCTCGCGATCGCGGTGGGCATTTACCGCATGCCAACCGGCACCGCGGCGGCGACCGCGCTGTACGGCGCGGCGTTCGGGCTGTTTCCGATCGGGTGGATCATTCTGAACGTCATTTTCCTTTACCAGCTTACGGTGGAGCGGGGCTTGTTTGCGGTGCTGCGCGACAGCCTGGCGACGATTGCGCCCGATCCACGAATCCAGCTGATCCTGATCGCGTTTTCCTTTGGCGGGTTTATCGAAGGCATGGCCGGGTTTGGCACGCCGGTAGCCATCACGGGAGCGATCCTGATCCAGCTGGGTTTCCGGCCGTTGCACGCTTCCGCGCTGGCGTTGATTGCGAACACGGCGCCGGTGGCGTTTGGGTCGCTGGGCATTCCCATCACGACGCTGGAACAGGTCACGGGCCTCGACGCGAAGATCGTAGGCGCCATGGTGGGCAGGCAACTCCCGTTCTTTTCCGTGCTGATCCCGTTCTGGGTGGTGGCGGTTTTTGCCGGATGGCGCGGCATGCTGGGGATCTGGCCGGCGGCGCTCACGGCCGGGGTGGGGTTTGCGGTGCCACAATTCCTCGTCTCGAATCTCCACGGGCCATGGCTGGTCGACATGGTTTCCGGCGGATGTTCCATCGGCGTGACCGTCCTCCTGCTGCGTCATTGGCAGCCGAAAACCCGATGGGCGCTGGACCGGGATGCCTTCGCAGGGTCGAAGAATGCCGCGAAGGACCGCACAACGGGCGCCAGCGTGGCGGGCAGAGCCAGCCCGACCCCTGCGAACCCGGCGGGTTTGGCCACCGGGAGCGCGCCGAAGATCTTCCAGGCCTGGCTGCCCTGGGTGATCCTCACGGCGTTCCTCTTGTTCTGGGGAACCCCTTTCTTCAAGAGGGCGCTGAACACGCTGGGTGCGCCCAAATTTGCCGTGCCCGGTTTGCATCAAGTCGTGCAACGCGTGCCGCCCGTGGCACCGCCCGAAGCCAAACCGGAAGCGGCGGAGTTCAATTTCAATTTCTTCTCCGCGACAGGCACCGGGATCCTGGCGGCAGCGCTGGCAGCCGGCTTCGTGATGGGCTTTTCGCCTGGAGCGATGGCGCGCACCTACGTGCGAACGGTCTGGCGTGTGCGCTATTCGCTCCTCACGATCGCGGCCATGCTCGCGCTGGGCAACGTGACGAAATACTCCGGGACGGACGCGACGCTGGGGCTGGCGATGGCAGGGGCGGGGGTGCTTTACCCCTTCTTCGGGACGCTGCTCGGGTGGCTCGGGGTGGCGTTGACGGGGTCCGATACGGCCTCCAACGTCCTGTTCGGCAGCTTGCAGCGGATCACGGCGGAGCAAACCGGGATCAGCCCGATTCTGATGGGCGCCGCGAACAGTTCCGGGGGTGTCATGGGCAAGATGATCGATGCGCAGAGCATCGTGGTGGCCAGCACCGCGACGAATTGGTACGGGCACGAAGGCGACATTTTGCGATACGTGTTCTGGCATAGCATCGCGTTGGCGTCGCTGATGGGACTGCTGGTCTTTCTGCAGGCTTACGTCCCGCCGTTCACGGCGATGGTGGTCCAGTGAGGCTTCATCGCTCGCCGGGCGCGGCGGTCCAGTCCGTTGCGGAATGCTGAATTGCTTTCGCTTGACCGGCGACGCGAGTAGGATGGGGAGCACCATGAACCGACGAAGTTTCCTCACGACCGCCGGCGGCGCCACGGCGCTTGCAGCGCTGGCCCCCGCGACGTTTCCGGCAGCCGAAACCCCGGCCAACTCCAGCCAAGCGCAAGCCGGGCCGGCTCCGATGGCCTCCATCAAAGTCGAAGGGGATCGGCTTCTGATCGAGACGGGCACCCTCTCCGCGGCGATGACCAAAGGCTTCTTTGTCTCGTTGCGCAACAAAGCCACCGGTGAGGAACTAATCGAAGCGCCCAACACCAGCGAAAGCGCTGCCCTGGAGCTGGTCTTTCGGAATGACGAAATCGTGCGGGTGGATGAATCCAAGTTCGGCAGCATCGCCCTGCACGCCCTGTCTCCCACGCGCGCCGAATTCGTTTTCCAGAGCTGGGATGGCGACGGCGTGATCGCGGTCGAAGCCGATCCTGCCACCGGCGACATCCGGGTGGACCCGTCGGCTTTCTCGTCCCGCCCGGGCGTCCGGGGCGTTCGCTGGAACATCGCCGGGTTGCGTCCGGACCTGGAGTTGGTGGCGCCTTTCTTCCAGGGGACAAGGCTCAAGTTGGATGACGGACTGATCCGGAATACGCATTGGGGTTGGCCCTTTTTCTGGGAAGCGGGCCTGGTGATTTTGCAGGGCAAACGGGGCGGCTTCTGGGTGCACACCCAGGACAACCAGTACCGCTACAAAGCGGTCAAGGTGGGTTCGTCATCGCAAGCCAGCCGGATCGGGTTCGATAGCGAGGCGTATGGGCCCATCGATAACAACCTGGCGGCGGGCGGGATCGTGTGGCGGGTGAACGTCTTCGATGGCGATTGGACGGGGCCGGCCGAGCAGTACCGGCAGTGGCTCTGGAAAGCGTACGACCTGCAGGCGGATGAAGCGCGGCGGCCCGCCTGGGTCCACGACGTGCGGTTTGCGGTCAGCTGGTGCCCGGGTTCGGAAGAGATCCTCGACGCGTTGGCACAGCGGCTTGATCCCGGCCGGGTGCTGCTGCATTACCCGAACTGGCGGACGGATGCTTACGACGAGAATTACCCGACCTACGTCCCGAGCGAAGCGGCCAAGCGGTTTGTGGGCAAGGCGCGATCCATGGGGTTCAGGACTATGCCGCACTTCAACGCCGTCGATATGGATCCGAGTCACCCGGCTTACGCCACCCTTCGCGACTTCCAGTATCGGGGCATTGACCGGCAAGATCTGCGCGGCTGGAGCTGGTACCGGGGACGAGGGCTCGGTGTGCCGGAATCCAATGTCAGCCGCAGCCAGCACCGGGACAAGAAGGTCATGGTCAAGGTGCATCCCGGGCTGGGGATGTGGCGCTCAATATTGGGGCGGAATATCCTCGAAGCCGCCCGGGAGCTCACGCTGGACAGCGTGTTCATTGACGTCACGCTGGTGACGCACAACCTGCATAACGCACTCTTGGAAGGCATGACTTCGACCGAAGGGATGAACCGGTTGATCCGGCATGTGGGAGTGTTGGGGAATGGCCTGGTGGTCGGTGGCGAGGGCCTGAACGAGATCACGATGCAGGGGCAGTCCTTTGCCCAGGCCCACTTGTTCAAGAGCTGGCAACAGTCGGTCGAGGGACTCGAACGAACCGGCGGTTGCGATCTGAACCACCGGCTGTTTGGGCGGCTCTGCCGAACCATCGGTTACTCCGGACTGAGCGGACGGAACGAAAGCGAAGCGCTGCGGATGCGCATGCACCTCGAACACGCCACGATCCCGACGGTCACGATTGGCTCCGCGGAGGATATCAGACGCCCCAACCCGGCGGTCCTGGCCATGCTGGAAGCGGCGGGAGCGCGAACCCCCTAGCGCCCCGCCCGAAAAAAAGGCGGGAGCGCCTCACCTTAGAAAAGCGAACTGCTCCTGGACCAGCGGCGGAACCGGAGGTTTGGAATGCCTGGTCCAGCGCCGGCGCCCATTCGCAGACGGTTCGGGACTTGGCAGCTCCTCAAGAAAATCGAACTGAAATTGAGAAGCGGCGCCAAAGCAATTGGCACAAATTCCGTGACTGACGGGTCCCTCGTTAGGCCCGCCAAGCCTTCTCCCGCACCATGCGCAAAGACGCGTCATTTCGCTCAGAACCCTGAATTTGATGGGAACGCTGCTGGCCACCCGGCGGTCTCGAACCTGCCTCGGACCGCCCGTATTCCGACATGCTTTCCAGCGCCCTTTCACCCCGTCGCGGCGCTATTGAAGGCAGCAATCTTCACCTTGTCAATGCCCTGTCGCGCGAGCGCCGGGAATTTCTTTTCACCACCGGACAACCTGGATCTGCCGCGCTTTGACATCGAACTCGGCGCCCCATTCTGACGTCGCGCACGTTTGGAGCGCAGCCGCCGCACCGGGATCGGACCGAAGCCATTCAGCGGGTTGTTTCTGGGCAACGGCGGCATCGACAAGCGGCTTGATTCGCACCGGTTGATCACTCACGTTCACGAAGAAAACCGCCAGCTTTTCAGAGGAAGGCAGGCGCCAGGCTCCCGCCAGCACCGCCTCGGTGGTCACCCACCATTCGCCGGACCATTGCCAATCGGCCTTGACCTTCGGAATCGCGCCTGCGAGTCGGGGAGGCCGGGCCATTTCGCCCGCGTAGAAGAACTCCGCGAACCGGCTGCGGATGGCCACAATTCGGCGCAAGAACTCCGCGTTTTCCGCCTCGCTGAGGACCCCGGGATCAATCCAGCCGATCTGCTCGCCGAAGACCAGTTGCTGGCCCGCTTTCATGCGCAGCGCCAGATCCTTGGTGCCGCCCCCGCGGTAAGCGCGGCCGAACATTTGAATGGCGCCTGCGTAGATGGCCGGGAAGGCTGGGACCTGGCCATCGAACTGCCAGTGCCAGGTGAGGTAACCGTCGAACCAGCGGACGAACGGTTCGCCATTGCACTCCGTGGTGAGCGCGGCGCGAGGAGGCATCTCTTGGCGGAGCTTGTCGAACAGCGCCCAGTACCCTTCGTTCCACCAGTGCCCGCCCCCAAGCACGTGCCCGTGAGCCGCGTCCATGCAGAGCGTTGGCGGTGCCGCCGCCACTTGATCAATGTAGACGGAGCTGGTCCCCACTTCGCCGAGCAGTCTCAGAACCGTGTCCGAAACCTTCCGCTGCCAGAGCGGTGTGGCCGGGCACATGACGGCCAGGCGCACCGGTTCGCCGTTGGTCTCTTTGCTTCCGTAGCTCTCCACGTAAGGCTGCCCGTTCTCCTGCTTGGACGCCGCGGGAACCGCCACGCGGGTGAATTCCCGGTCTTCCGATCCGCCGTCGCGGGTGTCCCAGAGTCGGCCGTTGATATAGGGCATCACGTGCACGTTCGCTCTCTCCAACTCGGTGACCGCGGCGGCGAAGTTGCTCTTTGCCGGGAAGTAATGAGGGTAATCGTTGTCGAACGGGATCTGGTGCCAGCTATACCAGTGGAATCCAATGGGTTCATGATCACCGAAGTAGCTCTGGAACTTCTGAATACCCGGGACGCATTCGGCTCCGCCGCCGCCCAGCGCCCAAAGGTTCAGCTTGCGCATCCATTCCGGCGTGTCGGTCCGTCCGCCGGAGCCCAATCGCGGCCACCAGCGCGCTTCCTTGCGCACCCACGCCGCATAAATCTGCGCCGCGTCATACCAATCGCCTCGCAGCAACTGCCACACGGCCTCGCCGCTCAAGGCAAAGCCATTCCCGCCACGGCCCATGTCCACTGCCGGATGGTCAAAGGCGAAGCGGACCGTTCGGTCCTTCGGATTGCTCTCCAAGTTGATGTCCTTCGTGCCGCCCCAAGGGTCGTGCATGCCGACGTAAAGCCCAGCCGGCTCGCGGCCCTCCCGATAAGCCGCCAGGAACTGCATGGAGCACCAGCCCCCTGGATAATTGCCATGAAACTTGAAGTCCCGGCTCCAGACTCCGCGCTGCACCTCCCCCGGCCCGCGCGGGAAGAGCACGCCGCCCTCTTCACCCAGGTCGCCCACCGAGAGTTGAGGAAAGACGACGCGCCAGACGCTCAAATTGGTGCGCGTGGCGCGCACTTGCAGGCTCCAAGTCAGCGCGTGCCTTGCGGGTTGCGCAGCAGCCCTCGCTTCGACGGAAAGCCCGGCCAATTCCGGCGCCTTGGCCTCGTCCCACGTGAGCGCAAGCACGCCGTCGCCGGATTGAGAGTGGACCTTGCGCCATCCGGAATCAGCGGTCACGCGGTGCTCGGCTTTGGTCGTGATATCGCGCAAAGTGAGGGTAAAGAGCGGACCGTTGTTGGAGGCCAGCAGTTCCTGTCCCCGTCCCGTGTCCGCAAGGCTTCGCAGCTTAATCCCACCGTCGCGGATCTCGAAGCTCGCAACGAGATCGCCGGCCTTGTGCTCGATGGCCAGGGGCAGATCCGCGGCAGCCATTGCCGCTGGCCCGGGACCCGGCCATAGACTCAAAGCCAGCCCAAGAAAGAATGACGCGGTGAAGACAGAAGGATGGCGCATAAGGGCGAGTGTCGCCTTTCCCGGTTGAGTGTCAATCCCGCCCGCCGCTGGCGAACGCGCGAGGGTGCTAGCGAAACCGCAGCGAGTAGAGATCCGCATCCTTCATCTTGAAGCGAAGCCGCACCGGCGAGCCTTCGAAGGCACCCACATCCTGGCGGTCCTTCCAGAGGACGCTTCGCTCGATGTCGTCTCCAATGAGTTCACTGGATTCGGCCAGAGTCTTGCCGGTGGCGTCCAGAAGTTCTAGGCGCACACTGCCGGCAGCGCTCGTTGAGAAGTTCAAAACGAGTTCGCGCCCGGTAAACGTGAACGGCTTGGTCACGAATTCGCCGCCCTGGTAGGGCGCATTCACGGAGGCAAATCCGTCGGTTCGCAGTGTGTATCGCAACAGATGGCAGCTGGGTTGCGCATAATGCGCCTGCTTGTAGAGCGCCATTTCAGACGGGCTGGTTGGAACCACGCCCAACGCTGTCAGCCCGGCGCGAGAGGCCCAGTTCCCCAGATCCAGCCCGGGGCGTATAAACCCTTCCATGAAAGTGCGTGTGAACCGCGTGCCTCCGCGGCTCGTCATGAAGACCGCTTCGGCACAGTCGCTCCCATACCCGGGATCCACGCCGAGCGCGCGAGCCTGCTCGGCTGTGAGCACTTTGCGCCCCGGCAGGAAACGCATGGGCAGCGCCACGTAGAGGTGCGGCGCGCGGAAATAAGGATGGGTCTGGCTGGTGTAAAGATGCTCCTGAGGCGTGCCCCCGAAACTCATCTCGACCGGGTCCGACCAGTTGAGGAAGTCGGGCGACGTGGTCCGGCTAACGGTGCGAAACCCGGCGAATTCACCGCCCGTCCAGGTCCGCAGATAGAGCGCGTAACACCCTTCGGACTCGGACCAAAAGGCAACGTTCTGCGAGTCAAAAGCGCCCTTCGTGAGCAGCGGCGCTTCTCGAATCTTGCGCCATGAAAAGCCGTCGGCCGACACAAACCCAAACAGCCCTTTCTCGACCGTCCCGGCAAGAGCCTTGAAGCGCTCGGTCTTGGGCACTCCCGGAGCGGCGTCGATGAACGGCGCGAAGTTGTGCGAGAAAGGCGCTTGGCCTGCCAGGACGACGTTGTTTTCGCGAGTGCCGCGAACGTCGAACAGCCCCAGGTTTGGTTTGATCCAATGAACCCCGTCCCGGCTTTCGGCGTAGCAGGTGACTTCGTCTTCGGAACCGTCTCGTCCGGCTTTGGGCAGGCCGCGGTAGTACATGCGGTAGAGACTGGCGTCTTTCAGAACGGTCACATACCCGCAGAACGCGCCTTCCCAGGGCCGGTCAAAGTGGAGGGCCACGCCCGCCAGCGTCGGTGAGTGCAGCTTAAGGGCCGTGCCTTCGAATCGTTCGACCAGGAAATCGTCGGCAAACAGTTCCAGGCGCGATCCCAGCGGAACCGGGGGAGCCGCCTGGGCATGCGCCACCAAGAGTCCCAGCAAGATAACGACGGGCCGGATCACGGTTTTCATGGGCCGACCTTAAGCCGGTGGACCGGGTTTGACCAGGGCCGAGCGACGCGCTCTCCCGGGAAAGCCTACTGCGGCGCGTTCAGAACGCGGATCTGGCGTCGGACGGCGGCGATGACGACTTCGGCAGCCGTTTCATCGAGACGGCGAAGAACGCATTCCCAGCGAAAAGCGAAGCTGCCACCTGGATCGTACTTGCGATGGAGGAACAGGTTGTCAAACGCGCCGCGCCGCTTTTGGTAATCCGTTTGGATATGAAGGAATTGCTCGCCGAGTGCCGTCAGGTAAGTCTGCGCGAACTTGACCGCATCCGGCACAAGCCTCTCCCTGCGGTTCACCGGGCGGGCGTAGTCGGGAGCGAAATTCTCGAGGGGCAACGTGTACTCGGTAAAGGCGCCGCTATGGTCCGCGACCAGGATCTCCACAGGAAGCCCCTCCTTCCCTTCGACAACCACCTCATCGCCGTCGTCGAAGGCAGGGCGGGCCTCCTCCAGCGAACGTCCGACGATCATTTGTGAGGCGGCCGCACGGCCGAGGAAAGCCGCCAGGGCCTCCGCGTATCCTGGGCGAGAGTAACGTTCCGGAGGGAGCTTGTCGGTGGCGATTCCGGCAACGTACTCGCGTTCGAAATACGTGGTGCGGATGAGTTCGCCGTGATACCGCTGGTTCGAGCCTAGGTACGTTTCGTTCAGGCGCCGCATCACGGCGCGGCGGCAAAGGTTCATCCCCAATTGGCGGCAGCCCAGGCGGCGGTCCAGCGAGTAATCGGTGTATTCGTCGCTCTCCTGGATCGCGGTTAACAGGTCTTTGCCTTCATCCAGGTGCTGCCAAACCCCCCATTTTTGCAGGCGCAGGAAAACGCACACAGGGGACGGCTCGTTCCGGACCTGGAACTCCGCAAGGTAAACCCCTCGCCGGCCTTCGCGCTGGGGCCGGTCCAGCGAAAGCGATTCCGGGATGCATCCCAGGTTGATGTATTCCAGGTCCCCGTAATCGCGAATGAAATTGAGGATGATCTCCTTGGCGCGCAGATCGCAAAGGCGCCACCGGTCGGGGTTGTTCAGGCTCGCGCTGTCGTGGAATGCAGGGTCGAGCAGGAACTCGCCTTCCTCAAACCTCCCGCCCGGGAGCCATTCCACCTGCATAAAGAACTCATTGCTCAACCCACTGATGATCTGTTCGGTCTGGGCTTCGTCTCCCTCGAGAAAGAGGGTTGAGATAATGCGCTCGCACCACCCCCGGTTCTGGAGATCGTCCCGAAGGTAACCCGAATGCACCGCCGAACGGAACGACGCTTTCAATTCCTCGAACCGCGCCCGGAGTTGCTCGCTGGACAGCCCGGCGTAGGGAGAACCTCGAAAATCACTGGGGCCGAACGGGTGAAGGTCGGTGGCGAAAAACCCGACCTCCGGATACCCAAGCAGGTTCTCACGCATGGACTGGTCGGCAATCTCCTGAAGATGCAGCGCCAGCGTGGCATCATCCGCCCGGCCGAGGTTTTCAAACTCTTCGAACGTCAGCCAGCGCGTTCCAGTCAACCGGTTGTAGTAGTAGATCGGCAGACCGTGAATGGCCACCTTCGAGCCGAACACGAGCCGTTTCTTGCCTTCCCGCGTCTTGGGGAGAAAACTCAGCCGCCAGTATTCTCCGCGGCGTTTGATCGCCTCGCGCACCCGCGGATCCGTCACCGAAAGGAACCGGACCTGGAACTTGGAAACGAGCGTTTGGAGCAATTCGTCCGCAACAAAGGCCAGCTCGATCCGCTCCGGATCCGGGCGAATGAGCAGGTGGTCGGATTCGAAGACGAGGTCGACCGCGTTGGCGTAGACCGCGTCCTCGTCGGTCGCGCTCAGGGGTGGCAGGGACTCCGCGGCGCGCTTCGCGTTGAGATGCTCGATAAAGCTGCAGCGCTGGTAGGCATGCACGCCCGGGGGCCGGGTGTACAGGACCCGGAATTCAGGAAAGAGGGTGCCGATTCGGGTCAATTGTTGCCCGCTAGTATCCCTGGCAAACGGATGCGGCCCGATGACTTCGAGCTGGGGCGGGGGCGGGATTGGCGTTGGGATCGAGAATGTTGGCATGGCGGTCGGAGGCTGAGGCTACTGGATCTGGCCGTCGACCAACTCGACCACCCTTTGGGCGCGGGCGGCAACGCGGGCGTCATGGGTGGCGACCACCAGGGTGGCCTGGCGTTCGTCGCGGATCCCGCATAGCAAATCAATGATTTCATCGCCTGTATGGGAATCCAGGTTCCCGGTAGGCTCGTCGGCCAGGAGCAGTTCCGGCTCGTTCATCAGGGCCCGGGCGACGGCGACACGCTGTTGCTCGCCTCCAGACAGTTCGTAAGGCTTGTGATCCATCCGATGTTCCAATCCAACACGCTTGAGCAATTGCCGTGCCCGCGCTTCGGCTTGCCCCCCGTTCAGGCGTGCCATTCTCGCTGGCAAACAGACATTCTCGAAAGCATCCAGCTCGGGCAGCACATGATACGCCTGGAAGATAAAGCCGATCTTGAGATTTCGAAAGCGGGCGAGCTTGCCCGCCGAGAAGGAAGCCAGGTCGTCGTCATCAAACCAGATGTCCCCCTGATCCGGGGCATCCAGCCCGCCCAACAGATGGAGCAACGTGCTCTTGCCGGCCCCGGACGCCCCTCGAATGGCCAGAAACTCCCCGTGGACAACCTCCAGGTCGACTCCCCGGAGCACGTCGATGGAACGTTTGCCCAGGGTATAGCTCTTTCGCACACCGCGGACCTTCAATAACAGGGGGCTCTCACTCATGGCGCAGGGCCTCCACCGGCTTGAGCCGCCCGGCATTCCACGCGGGAAACAGTCCTGCCAGCACGCAGATCACCAGGGAACCTCCACAGATCAGGGCGATATCCCCGAAATCGATCAGCGCGGGCAGTTCACTGAAGTTGTAAATGCGCGCCGGAAACAGCTCAAACCCGGTCACGCGGCGGAGGAAGAACAGGAAATCATTCCGATAAGTCACCGCGAGCATTCCAAGCCCGAAACCCGCGGCAACCCCCACCACCCCCACGACCAGGCTCTGGCTCAGAAAGATCCACATGATCTGGGCATTGTTCGCGCCCAAGGCTTTTAAGACGCCGATCTCGCGCGTCTTTTGCACCACGAACGTGATCAAGGCGCTCGTGATGCCAAACGCCGCCACGATAATAATGAAGAATAGAAGGTACAGCATCACGTTCTTCTCCACCAACAGGGCGTCCAGCAACCCGGAGTTCTCTTCCTCCCAGGTCATCATGGAAATGCCCGGCCTCAGCACGCGCCGCAGCTCCGCGCGCACGCGCTGCGCCTGCGAAGGATCATGAAGCATCACCATCAGCCCCTGCACCGATTCACCCAGGCCATAGAGATCCTGCGCATTGGCCAATGAACAAACGATGACCCGGTAATTAAACTCGAAGTAACCGACATCGAAGATTCCCCGGATCTCGTATTCCGTCGGGGTGAAAACCTCGTCCATCTCCCCTTGTTTCCGGCCGCGCTTCCAGCTCTCGTTCATGCGGCGCAGATCCCGGATCGAGTAGATGGCCAAGGGATCGCCGACGCTCAAGCCGAGCATCTGGGCGAAATCGCGTCCCACAAGCAGTCCGTTCCCCCGGACATCGAACGCGCCCTGCACGATGCTGCTCGGAAGCATGCTGATCCTCTCCTCCACGCTCGGATCAATTCCCCGGATATCGGGCGCCACGATTTCGGAACCGCCCTCGTCCGTCAGCGTGGTGGCCAGAACCGGCCCGACGACGTAGGGGGTTACGCCTTTGACGAGGCGGTTTGAAGAGATCTGTTGGATGAGCTCCCGGTAATTGGCCATCGGTTCTTTGGCCTGGTGCACCCGCAGGTGGGGGCTGAACCCGAGGATCTTGTCGCGGAGTTGCCGGTCGAAGCCCGTCATGACACTGATCACGATGATCAACACCGCCACTCCCAGCATGACGCCCACGATCGAGATCAGCGTGATCACCGAGACGAACGTCCGTTTCGGCCTCAAATAGCGCAGGGCCAGAAACAACTCGAACGGCAGCCGTAACATCGCCAGAGGCTAGTCGTTGCCTTACCCCCTGTCAACGGAACCGAACTGTGCGGCTGCGAAATGAGTGGCTGCGAAATGAGTAGCGTTTCCGGTGCGTTGCCTTATTCTCGGCTGAACTTCAAGCCAACCGGTCATTGAAATACTGTATGAGCATTCGAAAGTTCACCCGCCGCGAATTCCTGACAACGAGCACTGCCATCGGCATTGCCGCGCCTTTCATCCTCCCGTCTTCCATCTGGTCTGCCGAGGTCAAACCGAGCGACCGGATCACGATGGGCTTTGTGGGGGTCGGCACCCAAGGGCGGTATCTGCTGGGCGGCTTCCTCGGCAGCAAAGAAACCCAGGTGCTGGCGGTATCGGATGTCGATACCACCCGCCGCGAAAGCGCCAAGAAGACCGTCAATGACCGTTACGCCAAGCAGAGCGGCACCGAGTACAAAGGCTGCGCCGACTACAACGATTTCCGCGAGTTGATCGCCCGGAGCGATATCGACGCCGTTTGCGTGGCGGCGCCGGACCATTGGCACGCCTACATCGCAATCGCCGCCGCCGATTCGAAGAAGGATATTTACTGCGAGAAGCCCCTTTCCCTCACGATCCATGAAGCTCGCGCCATGGTGAAAGCCGCGCGCCGCAACGATCGCGTTTTCCAAACCGGCAGCATGCAGCGCTCGTCGTCCGAGTTCCACAAAGCCTGTGAGTTAGTCCGCAACGGGCGCATCGGCAAGGTCCAGCGCGTCATCTGCGACGTCGGCGGCCCCTCCGTCTGGTGCGATCTTCCCAAAGAAGACATGGAGCCGGGCCTCGACTGGGATATGTGGCTCGGCCCTTCGCCGGAACGCCCCTACAACTCCGTCCTGAGCCCGCGCGGCGTGCACTCGCATTTCCCGAACTGGCGCAATTACCGCGAGTATTCCGGCGGCATGATGACCGATTGGGGCGCCCACCATTTCGATATCGCCCAATGGGGTTTGGGCATGGACGAGAGCGGGCCTGTCGAAATCATCCCGCCCGAGGATCCGAAAGCCACTCGCGGCGTCCGTTATATCTACGCCAATGGCGTCGAGATGCTCCATGGCGACGCCAACGGTTTCGGCACCATCTTCATCGGGACCGAGGGCAAAATCATGGTCAACCGGGGCAAGTTCAAAGCCGAACCGGAATCCATTGCCGAAGACCCCATCCCGGACAACGGGGTGCACCTTTACAAGAGCAACAATCACCTCCAGGACTTCCTGAATTGCGTGCGCAGCCGGAAACGCCCGATCTGCGATGTCGAAGTCGGCGCCCGTTCAGCCACGGTCTGCCATTTGGGCAACCTCGCCTATTGGAATCACCGCCGCCTCCAATGGGATCCCGCCAAAGAGCAGTTCATCGATGATCCCGAAGCCAATTACTGGATCGACCGCAAGAAGCGCGGTCCGTGGCGCGTGTAGTTCTCTGCCTTAAACACTGTCGGAGCGCGGGGCAGCTGCCTTCGGATATAACACGTATATAACAGGTATTTAACACGTATTTCACTCGATTCCCAATCGAGTTATATGCGTGTTAAATACGGGTCAAAAGCGTGTAAAATACGGAGGCGCCCCTCCGCGGACGGCCCTGCGAGATTGGCCAGCACCAATGCCCCTCCCACCCTCACGTCGTCTTCCGCTTCACCCCCAAGCGCCCGGCCCGACAAAGAGCACGAACCAGGGCGCAACCAAGGTCCCCCAACCCGCCGAGGCCAGCCGCTGTTGATGCAGGTCAAAGCCTCCCCCAAACCCGAGCGGCACTATCGGCGCCATGCATTTCCCTGGCTTCAAACCCCGTCTCTCCCTTCGGAACATGGCCGCCTCCCCGCTGCGTTTCGCCGGGCGCCGCGGCCGTGCCCCCATCGGCAAGGCCATTCTGGCGGGGTGGGTTGCCATCACCTCGGCCCTCGCGCCCCTTTGCGCTGCGGAAACGGACCCGTTCGAAGGGCGGTGCTTCTCGGGAACTGGCGATCGCGAATATCTCGAGCTCCTGGATGGCGCGCGCCGGATGTTCTCGCCCGACCCGGAATTTCAGAACGTCTCGATGCTTTACATGCCGGCGTGGAACGGACTGGTGGAAGGGCCCACCTGGGACGCCTGGTGGATCCAGAACAGTTACGGGACCACCTATTGCGCTCTGCCTTTTTACCAGGAACCGTTGGTCACCTTCCTCGAGAACTCGCACGCGCTCTGGTTCAGTCAAATGGGCGACGGCAAACGCGTCGGCGCCGCCCCGCCATTCGATTGGGTCGCGCCGGACGGGTGCCTTTGCGACGCGGCGCGTCCGGGATGGGTCGTTTACAAGCAGGGTGACGGGCGAACGGCCATCCATGATTGGGGGATGGAATTCACAGCCGCCGGTTTGCTCATGCAATCCGAACTGTTGCTGATCAGCCGCGATGAGAAAGCCATCGCCGAAGACCTGCCCAAACTGGAACGTTGCGCGGCGTTTATCGAAACCCGGCGCGACCCGGCCAATAACCTCTTTCTGGCCGGCCCGGCAGGCAACCTGCTCGCGCCGAGTTACGCCGGATGGAAGAAGCCGGACGGAACCTGCGGGAAAGCTTACCTGACCGGCCTTTCGGTGACCTACGTGGCGGCGCTGGACCGGTTGATTGAACTTGAGAAACTGGCCGGACGCGCGGACGTGGCGGCACGGTTCGCGGGGCGGCGCGACACGGCGAAAGCAGCCCTGAGCCACCTCACGACGGACGACGGTTACCTGATCCGCTCGCTCGATCCGGACGGCGTCCGGCACGGGGTTTTCGGTGCGGAGAAGCACGGATACTTCGAGAGTTCGCCCAATCACGACGCGATCTGTTTTCGGGTGGCCGACGACGCGCGGGCGCGAACGATCTTCGATAAGATGGCGTCGATCGCCGAGTTGCGGCCGCATCGGTTCATCCTGCCCAACTACCCCTCCTACGATGACATGTATGAGAAACCCGAGGGCCTCTGGGGTTATGGCACGTGGGTGAATGGCGGCCATTGGTCCACTTGCGAGGCGCGGATGATCATGGCGTACTACCGGCTTGGAAAGTTCGACGATGCCCGGGCTTCCATGAAACAGCTGATGAACTTCGCCCGCGCTTTTCGCATGGACAATCCGCTCGTGAAACGCGGCAGCGACGTTTACCAGCCCAACCAACCCCTCAACCTGACCTACGACGCCTTTGGACCGCCCGCGGCGCTGGTCCGCGGCCTGTTCGAATATGTCTATACCGCCGACGGACTCACGCTCAACCCGCGCATCCCGCCCGGAATTACGTCGTTGCAGCAGCATTTCCCGATTCGGTTTGGCACCAGGCAGCTCTTCATTTCCACCACAGGCCAGGGCGCCATCACCGCGGTGAGGGTCAACGGCCGGGATTGGAAAATGTTCGACAAGACCAGTGTTTATTTCCGGTACGAATCCACGCCGGACCGTGCGGAAATCCAGATCCTCATGGGCGATGCGAAGCCCGGCGATCCTGCGTCCAAGCCGCGAATGGCGGAAACAACACCCCGCTCGGACGCACGCATCCCGGAATTGGCCGAGCGGCGTGAATGGCTCAGGACATTGCACGAACGGCTGGTCGAGGCGGGGTTGGGTTCCAGCTACGAAGCGGCCCACACGAAGCTGGCGCTGGAGAGTATCGAGGTCGCCGAGACGCGCCTGGCTCTGAGGGATGGCGGCAAGTTGTGGCCCTTGCCCGAAGCGTCCCAAGCCGCCGCCAGCAAGCTTTACGTGCAGACCGCTGTCCGGCTTTGCGACGGACTGCAAACTGTCCTGGACGGCTACGCGAACAGCGACGATCCCCATCGGGCGCGCGTGTTCAAGCTGATCCCCGAGATCAGGACGCGGCAGGGGCGCTGAGCTTCGTCACGGTCCAGCAGTTCTCCTTTATCGGACCCATGCTGCCGGGCGCTACCTCGCCTGGACCTGCCGGAGGGCAATGGCGTTGGAGGGGTCTTTGGCCAAAACCTGCTCGAACTGCGCGAGCGCTTCGTCGCGCCGGCCCAGTTTCATCAAGGCCAGCCCGAGATTGAGCCGCGCTTCGATCAGGTCCGGCTTCAAGCGAACGACTTCCTCGAATTGCTCAGCCGCCTTCGCCGGTTTGCCTTCCCTTCCGAGCGCCAGTCCGTAAAGAAAACGGACTTCGGCAAGCTCGGGCGCAAGCCGGACGGTTTCGGCAAATTGCGCGGCGGCTTCGCCATGCCGTTTCAGACGGGCGAGCGTTTGGCCCAGTTCGAGCCGCAATTTCGGATCAGGCGCACTCAGTTTGATGGCCTCGGTATAATTCGTGACGGCGGCGTCCATCCAGCCGCGGCTGACGCAGAATCGGGCGAGGGCGGCGAGTTCGGCCGGACGGCGGATGGGATTGGCCAGGGCCTTTTGAAGGGACTGCTGCGCCGCGTTGGTCTGGCCGGTCTGCTCGAGCAACTGCCCCAGCCCAAGCCAGGCGAGGCCGAAACGCGGCTTGATAGCAACGGCACGACGGTAAGCCTCCTTCGCCTCCTCATTGCGCCCAAGCTTCACCAGGGCCTGAGCAAGGTTCTGGAGCGCCCACACATCCTGGGTGTCCAAAGCGAACTCGCGGCGGAAGGCCTCGGCGGCTTCGTCGTAGCGCTGCTGATGGGCCAGTATCCTGCCGAGTTGCGCCCAACCTTCGCCGCTGCTCGGCAGGAGTTGGACCATTCGCCGGGCGGATTCGGCGGCGCCATTCGCGTCGCCGGCGCCCAGCTTTTGCCCGGCCAGATGGTAATGCAGCCAGGGATCCTCAGGCGCCATGACAAGGGCCGCTTGGGTCACCGCCTGGGCGCGGGCGGCCCCGTTGGGACTTACCGAAGGCGCCAACGAATCGAGCAGAGCCTGGAATCGGGCCAATTGCTTCGGTTGCGTCATTTGGGCCGTGAAAGGGGGCTGCGCGAATCGGCGGAACATATCCTCAGCCGCCGTTTTCCAGCTCCAATCGGTCCAGGCAAGGCGTTGGGCGCATGCTTCCAGCGTCGGCCATGGACCGGTTTGCGCCAGGACACCGTTGCGAGCCGAGAGCGCCCGTTCGACCTGCTCTGCGAGCGTCCGGGCGAGCAGGTAATTGCCCTCGAAAGTCAGGTGCACGTGATCCAGGAAGAGGTCCTGGCCGGGCAAACCGTCCGGGCTGGACTGGGCAAAGGCCTTCTCAGCGTCCGCCAGAAAGACGCCGTCGCGCTCCCGGCCGGCTGCCGTTTTCCGGATGGCTTCGTTAAGCTGGGCGTCGCAGCGGAACCGGAGGGTATCCAAATCCCGCGCCGCTTGGAAATGGCGTGCCGCTTCGCTTGCCTGTCCTGTCTGGAGCGCGCTTATTCCCTGGCGAAAGCGGAGTTCAGCAAAGTGGTCATCGATCCGGGCCGCCTGGGAGAGCAGCCCCATCGCGGCGGCATGGTTATTGGCCGCCTGCGCCTGCGCGGCTTGTTCGCAGAGGCGGTCCCAAGTGGCTTTGTCGCTGTTGGCAAGACCCTTCCGATGCGCCGAGCCGAATGGGGCACAATCCGCGAGATTGACAGGCACGGTGCTGATGACCACCGCCGCTCCGCCGCGACGCCCGGCTTCGATGGTGTCCTGGAGATTCCTGGTGAAATGCTGGCGAACCCTGGCCAGGTCCGGAGCATCCGCCCGGACCGGGTGCTTCAAAAACATCTCCATCCCGCCCCATTCGCTTTCGTCGAGAGAGGATCGGACCAGGCGGCTGAAAGCCGTCTCGAGCCGTTGGCCCGTGCGCGTCTTGAGCAACGCCAGCCTGGCGCGAATCAGGAAGAGCGGGGGGGCGCGTGGACCGAAGATCGTTCCCGCGCCAAACGGCCCGACAACCTCGTTGTTGCCCATGGAAACCACCCAAAGATCGCCTTCCGCTGGCAGGCAACTCCGCGCGAGAGGGAGGATGGCGTGCGAATTAATCCCGGTCATCGCGGCGTTGACGATCTCGAACCGGGTGCCGGGAAAGCGTCCGCCCAACAGGGCCTCGAGCATTCGCGGAAGGCCAAATCGCGGATCGGGATCGCCAAAGGCCGCCGACTCGCCGAAGACAAAAATGCGGATGGTGCCGCGCGTTTTCGAAGGCGAAAGGGCTGTGGGGAAAGGCGTCCGCGCCATGCGCGGTCCAAAGAAGCGCCAACTCGCCCGGCTGTTCTGGATCAGAAGCTCTCTGCCATCGATCGTCTCGTGGAGCAGGAAGGAAGTGGGGTAACCGAATCCCGCCAACCGGAGCGCCAGTTCGAGCAGGGCAAAGCCCAACACCGGTCCAAGAACGAGAGCGAGCAACCGAAAAAGCCGCCGCTTTGGTGCCGCTTGCTTCATCGCGGGGTAGGGCCGGACCGCCCCTGCCAGACCAGCCTATTCTCTGACCGCGGCTTGCAGGCGCTGTTTGAACTGCTCGACGAGCTTCTCATGCGCCGCGTTCACTTCGGCATCCGTAAGCGTCCGATCCGCGGCGCGATAGGTGAACGAATACGCCACGCTCTTCTGTCCTGCGGGGACATTCTTGCCCCGGAACACGTCGAACAACTCCACCATCTCGAGGTTCTTCGGCTTGGCTTGCTTGACCACACTCAGCACCGCGTCGTGCGTGGTGCTCTCGGGCAAGATCATCGCGACATCGCGTTGGATGGACGGGAATTGCGGCAGCGGCTTGAACGATCTCGCGGTGTTTCGCCGCGCCAGCAATTGGTCCAGATCGAGTTCCGCAAGAAGGACCGCCTCGCGCAGATCGTGCTGCTTGGCCAAGGCCGGCAGCAGTTGGCCCGCCGTGCCAATTGAGCTGCGGCCAAGCTGCACGCTTGCCGGCTCGAGGAAGAACGCCGTGCTTCCCGCTTGTTGCACCCAACTCAGGCCGCGCAAACCGAATTGCTCGAGGAACTCCTCCAGAAGCCCTTTCAAATCGTAGCTGTCGAACTTCGCGTGGCGATCGTCCCCGGTCCAGAAGGACGGGTTGCGCTCACCGGTCAGCGCGATGGCCAGGCGCCGGTGTTCCAGAGTGGTGCCGCACTTCGCTCCAAAGACGCGGCCGATCTCGAACAGCGCCACGTTAGGATTCCGGTGGTGCGAGTTATGGCGGAGGGCATCGAGCAAGCCTGGCAAGAGGCTCGGGCGAAGCACGTTCATATCGCTGCTGAGCGGATTAGCCAGCGGCACGAGTGCCTCCCCTTCGGTCTGGGGCAGAACGGCGTTGGACGTCACGAGGGTCTGGCCTTGGGCTTCCATCAGCCCGAGCCCGGTCAGGATTCGCCGCGCGTCGGCCAGCTCATCATGCACGCTGTCGTACGGATGCGCACCGATCGCGCCGCGCGGGCGGGTGGAGGGGATGCGATCCACGCCGTAGAGCCGGGCGATCTCCTCGATCAGATCCACCTCGCGCTTGAGGTCCACGCGGAAGGTGGGCACGCGGAAGGTACTGAACGCGCCCTGTGCGGCCCCGACGAGCGTGAGCTCGAGCCTTTGCAGGAAATCGATCTGCGCCTGGACGGGGATTTCGACGCCCAGCAATTCCGACGCTTTGACATGGCGCAGCGTGATCTCGGCGGGTGGGACGGGTTTGGGGCAGGCATCGACCGCTCCCGCTGCCAGTTCGCCACCGGCGGTTTCAAGGATCAACTGCACCGCGCGCTGGCTGGCCCAATCCGTTCCACCGGGATCGGCCCCCCGTTCGAAGCGGTAAGAAGCGTCACTGCGCAGGTCGAGCCGCTTGGAGGTGGCCCGGACGTTCTGCGGCTTGAAGTAGGCGGCTTCGACCAGGACGTCGACGGTGTTCGGATTGATCTCGGAATTGAGACCGCCCATGACCCCTGCCAACGCGACTGCTTTCGTTTCGTCGGCGATCAGCAGCATTTGGTCGGTCAGAGTCCGGGTCTGGCCATCGAGCGTGACAAAGAGTTCCCCGTCGAGGGCGCGACGAACCACGATCGTCGGCCGCGCGCCGTCTGCCTTGGGACTGAGCAAGCGGTAATCGAACGCATGCAACGGCTGGCCTGCTTCGAGCATGACGTAGTTCGTCACGTCCACGACATTGTTGATGCTGCGAATCCCCACCTTCTCCAACGTGGACCTTAACCAGTCCGGGCTGGGGCCGATCTTCACCCCTCGCACCAGGCGGGCAAGGTACCGCGGGCACAAGTCCGCATCCTCGATCCGCACCCCCACCAGGCTATCCGTGGAATCCGCGGACATCCGGGCGCCCGCCAACGTCTTCGCCGGATCGGGGATCCGGAGCGGATTCCCCGTCAGGGCGCTCACTTCGCGGGCGATGCCGATGACGCTGTTCAGATCCGGCCGGTTCGGCGTGATCTCGAGGTCGTAAATAACGTCGCCTTTAACCCGTCCGAGGAATTCCGCGAACGGCTGGCCAACCTTGGCGTCTGCGGGAAGGATCATCAGGCCCTGGGCATCCTCAGACAACCCCAGCTCTTTGGGCGAGCAGAGCATCCCTTGCGATTCGACCCCCCGGAGCTTTCCCGCCTTGATCGTCATGGGCTGTTCCCCCGGCCGCGCGGGCAAGGCATGGTCCGGCAGGATCAACGGCACCTTGTCACCCACCGCGTAATTCTTCGCGCCGCACACAATCTGGCGCTCTCCTGTGCCATCCGCCACGCGGCAGACCGAGAGCTTGTCGGCGTTCGGATGCTTTTCGCTCGAGAGCACCTGAGCCACGACAACGCCTTCGAACTCGCCCCCGAGCTTCTCGACGCCTTCGACCTCGATGCCGAGCATGGTCAATCGCTCCGCCAATTCCTCCGGCGACCCATCGAAATCGACGTAATTCTTCAGCCAGTTCAGCGTTATTTTCATGGCACAATCGGTTCTTGCCGGAAGCCCTGCCGCCCTTCGAAATTCCGGGCGCGATGGCCCGCTCCCCAAACGCCGGTCACGGGCGGCCCGGCCTGCTTGAACGCGCCCGCGTAATCCCGCCCTAGCAATGCCGCGAGGGTGGCGGCCACCTGATTCAGCTGGATCGGCGCGGTATGGAACCGTTCTCCGAGGTTGGGCGTATCGGGCCCAAGCACAGCCAGCCATACGTTCTCCGCGCCTTTGACATTCTCGCCGTGGTCCTTCCACTCGCGTCGTCCGGAGCCTCGCCCGTGGTCCGTGACAATGAGGAAGGTCGTCTTGCCGCGGTATTGCGAGATCGACTGGACGGTCTGCCAGAGGCGCTGGATATGCCGGTCCACCTTGTGAGCCGCGTTCAGGTAAAGGTCGTACCGGCCCGCGTGCGCCCATTCGTCCGTCTCCCCAAACCCGATGAATACTACCCTGGGTTTCCGCTGCCGAATGTGATCCAGCGCGGCATGGAAAAGAAAGGAGTCCAAAATCACGCCTTCAAACACTTCCGTTGTATCGCGCATAACCGCCTGCAGTTTGGCGTCCGGCGCGATCGCGTGATTGACGAACTTCTCCTCCCAGGCCGGCCAGACAGGAATCCCGCTCCGTTCCACATTGAAGATGTAAGGGAAGCGGTCCCAAGTCCCAAACGCCGCCGTTCGGTTCCTGAACCGCCGGTCTTTCGCCAGCCATTCGAACACCGTCACGTTTGGGTTCGGCTTCCTGTCGTTGCTATCGATGCCCGGGTCGGCATAACCGGTAAGCAACTCGTTATAGCCCGGGTAGGAAAACTTGCGCGTGTTGGCCAAGGTCACCGCGCTCCCTTTCTCCGGGTTCCCGTAGATCTGCCCCCGCACGGCGACTTCGCCCCAGAGGAAGGGCATCAGCGCCTCCCGCCTCAGCTCCGGCGTTGACCTCCAGAAGTTGGTGCGCAGCAGCTGAACGTTCTTCACGCCGCCGTTGGTGGCGTCGATCAATCGCTGTTCCGCGCCGTTGAAGACCTCTTGCCACCGCAAGCCGTCGCTGACGATAAGAAAGACATTCTCCGTGCGAAGGGCACGATTGGGAACCGCGCCCCAGACAGCGCAGGAAACCCCGCCCATGGCGACGAAAGTCAAGAGGAGTAGCGACAGGACAAACATCCTGGCTTGCCTTCCCGCTCTGTGCACGCGCGGTCCTTTCCATCCGAATCGGTCAATGCGAAACTTCACAACCGGAGTCCCTTTCAGAATTGGCGGAGGAATCGGAGGTCGTTCTCGTAGAAAAGCCGGATGTCATTGATCCCATATCGGATCATCGCGATCCGCTCGATGCCAAACCCGAACGCCCAGCCCGTCCAGGCTTCCGGGTCGTAGCCCACCGTCTCGAACACCTTCGGATTCACCATGCCGCAGCCCGCGATCTCCAGCCATTCCTTCCCCATCTTCTTCACGAGCGGGCTCGAGAAATCGACTTCGAAGCTCGGCTCCGTGTAGGAAAAGTAATGTGGGCGCAGCCGGATTTTCACTTCGCTCCCCAGCAGTTGGTGGAAAACAAATTCAATCGTCCCTTTCAGATCGCCCACCGTGACGCCTTTATCGACGTAAAGTCCTTCGATCTGCTGGAAGGTCGGGTTATGCGTCGCATCCGCATTGTCGCGCCGATACACCCGCCCTGGCACCACGATCCGCACGGGCGGCGCCTGCTTCTCCATGACCCGGATTTGCACCGACGAGGTATGCGTGCGGAGCAGAAGCCGGTTGGGCGTGTCCAGGTAAAAGGTGTCCTGAGTATCGCGCGCGGGATGGTCCGCCGGCGTGTTCAAGGCGTCGAAGCAATGGTAATCGTCTTCCACTTCCGGGCCATCGGCGACGACAAACCCGATCTTCCGGAAGATGCGGACGATATCCTCAGTCACCTGCGTCAACGGATGCAGCTTGCCCAGGACCCGGCGCCGTCCTGGCAGCGAGAAATCGACCGGCTCCTTGGGAACAGAGGCCGAAAGCTCAAGTTCCGACCGGCGCTGGGCCAAGGCCGATTCCAGCTCCGCCTTCACCTGGTTGATAGCTCTGCCGGCAGCGGGGCGCTCATCTTTGCTCAGCGACCCGAGCTGTTTCATCAGCGCGGTGAATTTGCCATTGCTTCCCAGGTAACCGAAGCGGGCTTGTTCAAGCGCCTGGAGATCGGCCGCGGCCTTGAACTCCGAAAGAGCCGCCTGTTTAACCGGCTCAACTTGTTCGAGAAAAGGTGCCATAAATCCTCCGTGAGTTGACCGGGAGGCACGCGCGGGCGCAAATAAAAAACGGGCGCCATTCGCATGGGCCGCCCGTTTCAATTGCCCGCCCTGGGTTAAGCCTTGGTTGCTTTGGCTTTCAAGGCGTCCTGGGCGACCCGGACCAGTTCGCCAAACGCGGCGGTATCCTGGGCGGCGATGTCCGCGATGATCTTGCGGTCCAAGGCCACCTGGGCGGCTTTCAAGCCTTCGATCAGCCGGCTGTAAGTGGTTCCGGCCGCGCGGGCGGCAGCATTGATACGGACCTGCCACAGCGCGCGGAACGTGCGTTTCTTCGCTTTTCGATCGCGGAAAGCATATTGGCGGCCGTGATCCAGCGCGTCGGCTGCATAGCGGTACAGCTTCGAACGGCGCATCCGGAAGCCTTTGGTGGCCTTTAAGGTCCGCATCCGGCGCTTTCTTGATGCCGGGGAGTTGGTTACACGCATAAAAGAACTGGGTTAGATCCGTGAAAATCGTTTAATGGCTGAAAGGCAGGTTTTGCGTGATGCGATAAGCGTCCGTCGCATCGGCAACCACTCGCGAACGCAATTTCTGGCGGCGCTTCGGGCTCTTGGTCGCAAGCAAATGCCTTTTCCCCGCATGCGGACGGAGCACCTTGCCCGTGGCCGTGATTTTAAATCGTTTCGAAACGGCTTTCCGGGTCTTGTTACCTTTTGGACGGCGCATAATCAGTCGCTTTTTTGAAAAAGAGCGCACAATCTAGGGTCCACCCCCCCAAGAAGCAAGCGGTTTTTTCATGCCATGGAACGACCGGGCGCATCGCACGTTATCCGCCCTGGCAAAATCCCGTAAGGCTCGCCCTAGAAAGCGCCGATCGGACGGCCAAATGTCGCACAGTTTGGTGACGAAAAGTCATCATTTGTGTTAAGGTTCTGGCGCCCTGATCATCCGCATATTTGAAGAAAGTGCCAAAAGAATGAATCAGGAAGCAGCTTTTCTCTTGAAAAT
>CAZODO010000050.1:0-43656 GCA_964578605.1 uncultured Verrucomicrobiota bacterium
TGACCCGTAGATGACCCGTAGATGACCCGTAGATGACCCGTTCGGGAACGGGTGATCAACGGGTGATCAACGGGTGACGACCGTGTTTAGAGCGGCCGCACGGCGTAAGGCCCGGCTTGGCAGAGGGCGGGTTGGCCCGGCTCGCCCTGAATAATGCGCAAGCATCGATGCTTAATGGCCGGGCGAGCGAGCCATAGGGGAATTGGAATCCTCCTCAATGGCCGGGCCAGTGGCCCAGCCCTGCCCATTTGGCACACCGGATGGCCCAACCGGCTGCAACGGGAGCTTTCACTCTGGCCGACGGCTCCAGAAGCGCTTGAGCAGCGGACTGATCTGATTCGGACTCCTGACCCGCTGCATCCTCCACCAGCATGGGAGGAGCTGTTGGTAGCGCGCTTGAGCGAAGCGGGCGTCAATGAGCAGGACGGCGCCGCGATCTGTTTCGGATCGAATCACGCGCCCGCTCGCTTGCAGAACGCGATTGATTCCCGGAAAGGCATAGGCGTAGTCGAAACCGGCGCCCAATTTTTCGTCGAAGTACTCCCGGATCAAGTCGCGTTCGAGGCAGATTTGAGGCAAACCAACGCCGACGATCACAGCTCCAATCAACCGGTCCCCCACGAGATCAATTCCTTCGCCGAAAACTCCGCCCATCACGGCAAACCCGGCCTGCGTGACAGAATTCTCGGCCCGAAATGCGGCAAGGAATTCCTCCCGCTCAGCGTCGGTCATCCCCGGCCGCTGCGCGAGGACGGTCACGTCGGGGCAGAGGCTCTCGAAGGCCGCACGCAACCTCTCGAGGTATTCGTAGGAGGGAAGATAGACCAGGTAATTGCCGCGCCGCGACTTCACGAACGCGCTCATGGCGTCGGCGACCGCCCCGAGTGTCGCCTGCCGGGATTGGAAGGTGGTCCGAATTCGCTCTTCCAGGATGACGGCGAGGTTTTCCGGCGGAAAGGGCGAAGGCAATTGAAGAACGGGGCTTCCTGGACCGCCCCCCAGCAACTGCCGATGGTACTCGAGGGGGCTGAGCGTGGCGGAGAAGAAGACGGCGGCATGAACGCGGCCGAGGACCTCGCCCAAGAGGGACGAAGGATCCAGGCAAAACAATATGAGCCTGCCCTCTTTGCGATCGCTCAGCAACGTCCGATAATGCGCGTCATAACCGTCCAGGGTCCGGGAAAAGAAGAGCAACTGGAAGTAAAGGCCCAGCAACGCCGGCCTGAATTCGGCCGGTTCGTTGCGCATCAGCCACGCCTCGCATTGATGGAGGGCGGCTTCAAGGGCGGGCTGAACCTCACTCGGGATCTGCCGGAAGACCCATTCTCCTTGGGAACCGGCGCCCGCACGCGGAGCGACAAAGGCACCGGGCGGTCCCGGCGCCTCGGTGTCTTGCGGTGGTTCAGACCGGAACAGGCTCGGTTGAGCGGCGGGCTCATCGGCGTCCTGTGAAGCGGCCTGCGAATCGCCGGACCGCCCAAGCTTCCGGATCAGTGAAGCCAATTTCCGAAGGGCTCGGGCACAGGACGGCGCCGCGCCTTGGAGCTCGCCACTCACCTCCCGCAGTTCCGCAAGGCGAATCTCCGCGGAAAACATCTGCCGGGCGCGATCGACGAGGTTGTGCGCTTCATCGATCAGCAGGACACAGTCGCTCTTGGCCTCTGCAAAATGGCGCCGCAGGAAGACCCTCGGATCGAACGCGTAATTGTAATCGCACACGACCGCATCCACCCACATCGACAAGTCGAGCGACAGTTCGAAAGGGCAAACCTGGTGCGCTTGCGCCGCTTCTTCGATGACCGCCCGAGAGAGTTCCTCGCGGGCCAAAGCGGCGCGCATGGCGGGCTTGCGCCGGTCATAGTACCCGCGAGCCAGCGGGCAGAGCTGAGGATCGCAAGGCTGGCCCTGTTGCACGCAAATCTTCTCCTTGGCCGTGAGTGCCAGCGTGCGGGCGCGCAGACCGGTTTGCCGCAGATCTGCCAGGGCTTTCTCCGCGATGGCGCGCGCGGTGGTCCGAGCCGTCAGATAGAACACACGTTCGAACCTCCCTTCGGCCATCGCTTTCAACGCGGGGAAGAGCACGGCGATGGTCTTCCCGATACCCGTCGGCGCCTCGACGAACAGCGTTTTCCCGCCCGCGACCGCCCGGTAAGCGGCCACGGCGATGGCGCGCTGGCCCGGCCTGTATTCCGCGAAGGGGAATTTCAGCGCGCGGATCGATGCGTCGCGGACCTGGCGCCATTCCCATTGCTGGCGGAGCCACTCGAGGTAGATCGACGTCGCCTCCCGAAAGAACTCGGCCAACTCCTCGAACGAAACCGCGGCGGGAAATTCTACAACCTCGCCCGTGTCGAGGTTCAGGTAAACCAACCGCAGCGTGACGCGAGCGCATCGGTGGGCGTGCGCGAACATGAATCCGTAGAATCTCGCTTGCGCCCAATGCAGCGGGTCCGCCTCCCGGTTCCAGCGGCCCTGGACGGTTTTGATCTCTTCGATTAACACCTCGGCGCCGTCCGCCAGCAAGCCGTCGATCCGTCCCTGAATCCGCAACGTGAACAAATCCGCCGCAAGATCGTGGGTGACCCGCACCTCTTTCTGGTAACCGGCGGGACGCGAGCGCTGCAGCCGGTGCTGGCCGCGGATCCCTTCCAGCGCCCGGTTCGGCCCGACAAAATCCCGTTCCACGCCGAGATCACCCGTGCGAAGGGCGAACTCGACCAATTCCCGAACTTGCACACAAACGAGCGGTTCTGACACGCCAGCCATCGCGGGCAGTCTCGGCCGGATGCGCAGTTGCGAGCAACTGATTTCACAAGTGGCATCCTGCGTCAGCGCGACGGCCCCGGCGCGCCGCAGTAGATAGCCAATCTTCCATGGCCGGCCCGGCGGGCCAGCCCTGCCTTCTCGTCCCGCAGTTCCCGCTTGTCAGCCCTCGTCCGCGGATTAGACTCGACCACGTGCCTGAGCCAACAGAGAGCGAATCCGCTTGCAGTGCGCAACCTCCGGTGCTTTCTGTTTTCGCAAACCAGGAGAACAATGATTGAGCTAATTCAGTTTCCATGGAGCCCCTATTGCCTGGTGCAAAAGCGGATCCTTGATTACAGCGGAACTCGGTACAAAATCACCAACATCCCCTTGAACGACCGGTCGCTGGTTTGGCGCCTGACCCGGCAGCGCTATTACCAGGTGCCCATCGTCCGGGACGGGCGCAGTGTCATCTTCGAGGTTAGCGACACTTCGCAGGTCATTGCCAAGTATGTCGATAGCGCGCTGCAATTGTGCCTGTTCCCGGCCAATTTGGAGGGCGTGCAAAGCCTGCTCTGGCAGTATATCGAGAGCGAGATCGAGGGCGTCGGTTTCAAACTCAACGATATCTACTGGCGCGAGATGGTGCCCGCATCCGAACAGTTGAATTTCCTGCGGTTTAAGGAGCGCAAGTTCGGGCGCGGTTGCCTGCAGCAGTGGGAAGCCCAGCAGGGACGCCTCCTGGACGACCTGGCCGCCCGCTTGCTCCCTTTCGAAGAGATGCTTGTCGACAAACCGTTTCTCCTGGAAGAGCGGCCGCGGTTCGTCGATTTCGATCTCTACGGGATGCTGGCGAATTTCCTTTACTCAGGCCACTACAAGATGCCAGCTGCTCATACCCGTTTGAAGGCGTGGTACGAGCGGATGGGTTCCCTAAAGCTTCCATCGTCAGCGCGTGAAAAACTACATTCTCGACACAAACGTTCTGCTCCACGACCCGAACTCGCTCCTTAGTTTCCAGGAAAACAACGTCCTTATCCCCATCGAAGTCCTCGAAGAAATCGATCGCTTCAAGCGTGAGGCGACCGAGCTCGGTCAAAATGCGCGCACCGTCTCGCGCACCCTGGACAGTTTGCGTTCGCAAGGGCGCTTGAGCGAAGGCGTCCGCCTGAGCAACGGGGGACTGCTCCGGATCATCTTTCAGCAGAAGAACGGGACGACTGCCGCGGCAGCGAACGGCAGTTCGGTCGACAGCCGCCTCGTCACCCTGGCGTTGGGCGTGCAACAGGCTGATGCCAAAATCCCCACCGTTCTGGTCTCCAAAGATATCAACCTGCGCATCCGCGCCGATGCCCTCGGTCTCCAAGCCGAGGATTACGAAACCGACCGCGTCTTCCTGACCGACCTGTACACCGGGATGTTCGAGAAGACCGTTTCGGCTTCCAAGATGACCCAGTTCCGCTCCAACGGCGAACTGCCCCTCGAACCCGGCTCCGATTACAAACCCAACGAATATTGCGTGCTGATGGAGAAGGAGAACCCAAAGCGCACCGCCCTGGCGCGCGTGGATCTTTCGCGGACGAAACTGGGGCCGATCATCGATTCACGGGAAGGCGTTTGGGGAATTAAACCGCGCAACCGGGAGCAGCACTTTGCTTTCGACGCCCTCCTGGACGAGCGGATCAAGCTGGTCACACTGATGGGCAAAGCGGGCACCGGCAAGACCCTCATGGCGATGGCCGCCGGCCTCAAGTGCACCGTCCTGGACCGCGAGTATCGTCGGTTGCTCGTCGCCCGCCCAACCATTTCCCTCGGCAAAGAACTCGGGTTTCTTCCGGGAACTTTGGAAGAGAAGCTCACGCCGTGGATGCAGCCTATCCATGATACCCTTGAACTCTTGGGCGATCTGAACATGGGGCACGAACATCGCCGCAGCCACGACCTGATCCGTTCCGGCCTGATCGCGGTGGAAGCGCTCAGCTACATTCGGGGCCGGAGCATCGCCGGGCAGTTTATGGTCATTGACGAAGCCCAGAACCTGACCCCGCTCGAGGCCAAAACCATTGTCACGCGTGTCGGCGAAGGAACGAAGATCGTTTTCACCGGTGACCCTTATCAGATTGACAATCCTTACGTCGATTCGTCGTCGAACGGCTTCAATTACATCGTGAGCCGGTTCCGAACTGAACCGATTGCCGCCCATATCGAACTGCAGAAAGGCGAACGGTCTGAGCTGGCGGAATTGGCGGCCAATATCCTCTGAAAGCTTGGGCACGTTAGAGATGCCCCAGAAACTTCAGGGAAAACCCTCAAGGCAAGGCATGTTTTCATCCGCTTGTGTGTATGGGTTGGTGACACCTCTCTTGCGTCGGGTTTACGGGCTTTTCGGAGTGGTTGTGCTCCTTTATCTCGGGTTTGTCGCGTTCGAATACAGTGCCTTGAATAAAGAGAGGCTCTACCGGAAGCTCCTGCGAGGCGACGGACGGGAAAAAGCGTCTGCGGGATTCGATCTGGCGTATTTGAAGGGCGAGAAGCAGCTCATCCGGGCTCTGAGATCGCCTTCTCCGGCTGTGCGCGAGGTCGCCGCGAACTCCCTTTGGGATCTCTGGAGCCGCGCGGCTGGCCATGACGCTTTCCGCCATGTCCGAGCTGCCAACCAGGCGATGGATCGCCAGGCGTTAGCCGAGGCACTGCAAATTCTCGACAGGGTGATTGAGCGGTATCCAGACTTCTCCGAAGGGTGGAACCGGCGGGCAACGCTTCTATGGCAGATGGGAAAATTCCACGATTCTCTTCGAGATGCCCGAAACGCGGTTGCGCTCAACCCGAACCATTTTGGCGCCTGGCAAGGCATGGGATTTTGTCATGTGCACCTGGGGGATTTTAGGCAGGCCTGCCGTTGCTTTCGGAAAGCGCTCCAGATCACGCCGCATGATCCTTCGCTTCGGGCGATCCTGGAACGTTGTGAAGCGATGCTCCACCGCCAGTCTCCCAGAACCGGGGCCGATGGCGAAGCGCTCCTGGTTTCCAGCGAAACAGGACCCTGCCGCGTTCAGCGATGGGTCTCGACCCCTTGAAGATCGAAGGCGCCCACGACGGTCTCGACCGCCTTGGCAACTCCAGATTCATGGGTGGCAAGCAAAAGCCGGCGCGCGCCCTCCTCTATCGTGATTCGCCGCTCCGCCGCGAGAACGAACCCGCTGAGTGTTTGGTACGCGAAATGGGTAAGGCCTTGGCGCAAGGGCAGCGAGTACAAGGCGAGCACCAGCCCGAAAACCAACGTGTGCCAGGCGCGCGCCTCGCCAGCCTCAACACTCTCGAGGTAGCGTTGCACCACGCGTTCCGTGCGCAAGGGGCGCAAGCGTCTGAGCTGGAGTTGCCCCACCCTGGCGCTGGCGCGAACAAAGGATTCCGGACGCTTGAACTGGCTGAACTGCCGGTCCAGCGCGATCAACTCGCGAGCCTGCGAACGGGCAGCGTACCGGTAGGCCTTGGCGACGAAAGGCAGTTCGCAAGGGAAAAGCACAGTGGAACAGTAATCGTCCAGAAACTTTCGGAGAGCGGAAACGCTATTTACGGACGCAGCATCGAACGCAGCGCGGGCCACGTTCAGGTGCCCAAGGCCCTCGGTGCCGCCCAGTTCTTCCGCCAGGGTCGTGAGATCCCCAAGGATTTCGCTCGCCCCCTGCGGGAGCTGATAAGTGTGATCCAACATGGTTTCGATAATCGAGGGCAATAAGGTGCATGGCACGATGACTCGCCCACTTCTACCGCACCTTACCCCGAACGAATTTCAGGCGCCAGAAGGAAGCGAAAGAATCGCGGCGAACCACGTTTCGGAGCCGGCTCGAACCTGAACCGCCAGGCGGGAACTTGGGTAGAAATTCGCGCCGATGGAAAGCTGGGGAAATTGCCCGATCGGAAATGCTTTGACATTGGCACTCAGACCGGAGTATTCAGCTGCCTCAGACCTCGGTTTGGTGTTTGGCACCAGTCACTATTCCGGTGGGAGAGCAGCCGGGCATCCCTCGCGTCCGAGCTGAACGCCTTACCAGGTTCTGTTGAAATACTACCAACGCACATGCTCATGAAATCCAACCAATCCCTAATCCTGAGAAGAATAGGCCGCACTCTGGGCGCGGCACTGGTGGCCTCCGTTCTGGTGCTGTCGGCGCCCGATGCCGAGGCGGCGCTCAAGCATCGCTACAGTTTTACCAGCGACGTGACCGACTCCGTCGGCAGTGCCAACGGCACAGTGATGGGAGGCGCGTTCGTCCTGGATGGCAAGGCGCAATTCCCCGGTGGGAGCAACGAAGATTACATTGAGCTGCCGCCCGGAATGATCACAAACTACACGTCCGTCACGTTCGAGTTATGGACGGAGGTGTTCGATGTCGGCATTTGGTCGGAGATCTTCGCGTTTGGGAATCAGACCGCCGGTGGCGAGGGCGCCAATATGGTCATGTTCACACCGCATACAGGGTCGACGCCGCCGGACTTCCGCATGAGCTACGCCCAGGCGTCCCCGGGATACAATGACGAACGCGTGGTGAACGGCTCGGGCGTGCTCGACAACCTTGGGCAGATCAACGTGACTTGCGTTTACGATCCGCCTAAGAGCGCCATGTCGCTCTACACCAACGGAACGCTGGTTGGAACCCTTTCGCCGGTCGCTTCCACAGGAGCCAAAGGCTTTTCACTGACGAACGTAATCAACACGCGGTCCCGGCTCGGCCGCTCGCTTTACAATGCGGACGCGCCGTTCGCGGGCACGATTGACGAGTTCCGCATTTACGACGAAGCGCTCGGGCCGCTGCGCGTGTTTGCGAATTCCAAGGCAGGCCCGGACACGGTGCTGACCGAGGTTGCGATCAACTCTCTCACCTGGAATGTCCAGCCCAACATGGTCGTGGGCACCAAGCAGGCGACCACCGTCACGTTTAACACGGCGGCTTATGGAAGCGTCACCCTGAGCGGTTCGACGGAAGCCACCTACTCCAGCAGCGACCCCTCCGTTGTTACGGTGGACGGACGCGGAGAACTCCGGGCCCTTAAAATTGGCTCGGCGACTGTCTCGGCCGTTTCCGGCGGCACAACAAACACGGTCGATGTCAGCGTGATCGAACCCGCCCTGGTGCATCGCTACAGCTTCACCAGTAACGCCAACGATTCCGTCGGCACGGCTCACGGAACGCTCAAAAACGCGGCAACGATCACGGACGGTGAGGTCGTCCTTCCGGGCGGGACCACTTCGTCCGACCCGGGTTCGGCCTATGTGGATCTCCCCAACAACCTGCTGACCAACTTCACCGCGATCACTGTGGAAGCTTGGTTCACGGATACGGGCAGTGGCACCTGGGCGCGGATTTGGGATCTTGGCAACAGCGCGGGCGGCGAGGACATCGCCGACAACGGCAGCCGCTACATGTACGTGACGCTGCCCAACGGGGCGGGCAACCTCGCGGGTAACATCCGCATTAACGACCGGGGTGGCGATCACACGGTCGAATGGGTTGGCGGCCGTCCGCCGGTGGGTGAAGAAGCCCACGTCGTTTGGTCTACCGACGGCGCCAACACCACGGCCTGGCTTTATGTGAATGGCGCGCTGGTGGGGATTCATAACGACGCGTTCGTAACCCCGGCAGATATCGGCACAAGCTTCAACAACTGGCTGGGCCGCTCACAGTACGGCGGCGATGCCAGCTTCACCGGTTCGATCAATGAGTTCCGGATCTATAACGGGCCGATTTCGCCCTTGCAGATCGCGTTGAACGCTGCCACCGGCCCCGATAACATCGTCACGGACCCTGGCGCGGTGCAGAGTCTGAACCTGACCATCGGCACCAACGTGCTCGCGGCTGGCGGTCTGCCCGTTCAGGCGCAATTGATTGCGAACTTCCAGAATGTCAGCGATGTGAACATCGCGTCCGTCGCGGGCGTTACGTTCACCTCCAGCACCCCGGACATTGTGACGGTCAGCCCGACGGGCCTGCTTAACGCCCTTGGAACAGGAACGGCCACCATTACGGCGTCGTACGGGGCTCAGTCTGATACCTTGGACCTGACGGTATCGACCCTTCCGGGTTATACGCCCGCCTCGATGGTCCATCGCTATAGTTTCAGCGAAGCCAGCGGCACGACGGTTGAAGATAGCGTCGGGACAGCCGACGGAACCATTCGAGGCCCCGGCGCCACCTTCGGCGGCGGCCAATTGACCCTCGCCGGCGGCACGGCATCGAACGCGGAAGAGGTTGCAGGGCACGTGGACCTGCCAAACCACATCATCAATGTGTTGAAGGATCTTTCGATTGAGATGTGGGTGACCTGGCAAGGTTCGGGCAACTGGCAGCGCATCTTGGACTTTGGAACTTCGGCTTCCGGAGAAGATATCTCCGACGGAAACGGGGGTTACCTCTTCCTCACCCCGCAAGCCGACGCCGGCGATGTCCGGTTCGCGGTCCGCAATCCCGAGACGGGCACCGAGAACCCGCAACTGAGGGCAACCCCTGTCTTGCCTGTGGGAGAGCAGGTCTTCCTCGCGATCACCTACGACTTCGCCCATAACATCTCGAGGATGTACAGAAATGGCGTTCAAGTCGCTTCAGGCGCGGCCCCGCTGGACCTCTCGTTGATCGATGATGTGAACGTCTGGCTCGGCCGATCTCAGTGGCCGGACAACATCTTCCAGGGCCAATACAACGAATTCCGCATCTGGAACGGCGTGTTGCTCCCGGGCGAAATCGCCAAACACAACGCGGCGGGACCGGATTCGCTCGAGCCCGGACCCGCGGAAGAGCCTGCACTCACCGCGGTGGCTTCCGGCGGAAATATCCTGATCTCGTGGCCCGAGGCCGTAACCGGCTTCGCGCTGCAATCGAGCCCCACGCTCGGCGCGGGAGCCGCATGGGCCCCAGTCACGCAGACGCCGACGACGGCCAACGGCATTCGAACCGTGAGCGTCCCGATCGGCACAGCCACGCAGTTCTTCCGATTGGCCAAGTAAACGACAGAGAGTCCTGCTGAGGGTAACCAAGGGCCGGGACCCATCCCCGGCCCTTGAACTGTACCTTCGGGCTGTCGGAGGCGAGTGGACCGTCATCCAAGCAAGCAATTCGGTTTACATACGAATCTGCCAATCGTAATCGGCGAAGGCGCGCCTTTCTGGTTAGATCTGCCCAGGTCCAGATTCGAATGCCTGACACGGCTGCCAACACCGCCCCTCTTGCCCTGTTACGGGTCAACACCCCGGGGATCAACGTCGAGTTCCTGCCCCTCAAGCCCGGTCGAAACAGGGTCGGGCGTGGGATCGAGAACGACATTTGCCTGAACCATCCGAGTGTCTCGTTCCTACACTGCGACATCGAGGTGGGATCCGAGGGAGCGATCGTCCGCGACTTGGGTTCAACCAATGGCACTTTCATCGACGGTGAGCGGATCCGGGAGGGTGCACTCCGTCCCGGGCAGAGACTTTGGCTGGGCGAAGTCGAATTGGAATGGCGCCATGAAGAGAGCGCCACGCAAGGGACCCCGCAAACCTCCGGGAAGAGGCGCGAACCGCTCGTGCCCGAGTTGGCAAAGGTGCGTTGTGCGAGCCACCCGCAGGTCCGAGCGGTCTGGATTTGCACCGAATGCCAGCGCCCATTTTGCGCCGCATGCGTGAAGCCGGTTGCCCTGGGCTCCAGGAAAGCAGTTTCGCTCTGCCAGGTGTGTGATGGAGTCTGTGAGCGTATCGAAAAGCGGAGTCGGCGGGCGGGTCCAGTGTCCTTTGTCGGCGGACTGCTCCGAGCTTTGAGGTACCCGCTTGGATCCGCGGGGCTTGTGCTTCTCATCGTGGCGACGGCGCTGAGCCCGGTGTTGAGTCTCGTTGCCGCCTTGTTCGTCTTTGGAGGGGCTTCCGCGGTTCTGAGTTTTGCGCTTGGCGTCCTAGTGCTTGCTTTCCTGCGCCAGGTCATTGTGACTTCGGCTGATGGAGAGGATTCGTTCCCGGCCTGGCCGGAGCTCGATGTCGAGAGTCTCAGGCAAAACCTCGTCCTCTGGCTATCCGTTTCGCTTGTTTGCTTCGGTCCATGGATGCTTTGTGGGACAGCGGTCCGGCTAGAGGTTGCCGCGGCACGGTGGGCGTGTCCAGTGCTCCTGGGATTGGGTATGTTCTACTTCCCTATGGCTATGCTGGCGGTTGCCATCCAGGACGACGCAGTAGCGATGAACCCCATCCTCGTGTGCGGCTCGATCTTGCGAACGGCCCGGAAGTACCTGGTCCTCTGCCTATTCCTTGCTCTTTTGGCAGGGGCTGTCTATGGGGTTGAAGCGGCGTTCGCTTCGGTCCAACTCCCCGCCGTCGGAACTGCTGTGACGGGCTCCCTTTCGTTGTACGCTGCCCTGGTGGCGGCGCGAGCCATTGGCTGGTTCTATTCCTGCGCCAAGGACGAACTCGGATGGTAGCAGGCTCGAATGCTTGATGAGCTTGATGAAGATTAGCCTGGAAGCGGTGTCGCAGTTCGCCTTCTCGATGGCAACCTGCCTGCGCTCGGGAATGCCGCCCGCGAAAGCGATCTTGTTGAGCGGAACGACCGCCCCGTCGAGACCTTTGCAGCGCGCTGCCGGTTACGCGGCCGAGGAGGTTGAGCAAGGAAGCCCGATCTCAGACGGACTCGCCCGGAGCAGCCAGGTCTTCCCCCACTTCGTCATTCCACTGGTCCGCGCGGGAGAGCAGAGCGGCCGGTTGGCGGAAGCGTTCGAGCTGATCCACGAGCATGGTCGGCGCTTGACACCAACCCTCAAGCTTGTTCGGAACACCTGGCTGTACCCGCTCGTCTGCATCGTGTCAGGATGGGTGATTCGCGTCGGGTTGCTGGTTTTCTTCGGTCATAGTGAGATGGCGGGGTTGTTCATCTGCGACCTGGTTCTCTCTCTCACGCCCAGCGTGTTGATTGTGTGGCTGTTGGTCCGAACACGGTGGTCGAGGGCCGTTATTGACCATTGCCTTCTCCAGCTCCCGGTGGTTCGGGAGGCTGTCATCCGGTTCTCGGTCACCTTGTTCTTCGCCACCTTTCGCCTCGGATACGACGCCGGGGACCTCAGCGTTCTCAGCGTGTTCGACCTCGCGCTGGCTACGGTGCGCAACAGCGCCGTGCGGAAAGACCTGCTCAAAGCTCGCCCGGTGCTGGATGAATATGGCAGCTTTGGAGACGCTTTTTCGGAACCGGCGCTGCTGAACGACCGCATCAAAGGCTTTATCGCCACCGGCGCGGTGAGTGGCCATCTCGGATCGAGCCTGGACCGGATAGTCGAAAGCGAGACCCTGGATCTGGAGAACAGCCTGGAAAAGGTCAATCGAGTGGTTTATATCCTCGTCGTCTACGGGGTCGCCATGTCCATCGCCGGGACCCTGCTCTTCGTTCTTCTTTCACGGCCGTGAGGTTGGGCGCGCATTGGCCGTTCGGTCCAAAGCGAGCTTTCCGCCGCGGGAAGCAGAGTATCTCGTCAAAAAACTCCTGGCGCGCACGGGCGGCTCCGGTATGGTGCCCCTTTCATTTTACCGACTATGGAACCTCGAGCTGACATCGCAGTGATCGGCCTGGCAGTCATGGGCCAAAACTTGATTCTGAACATGAACGATCACGGATTCACCGTGGTCGCTTACAACCGAACGATCTCCAAGGTGGATGAGTTCCTGGAAACGGAAGAGGCCAAAGGCACCAGCATTATCGGTGCGCACTCGATCCAGGAAATGGTGGGACTGCTCAAAAGACCGCGGCGCGTCATGCTGATGGTCAAGGCCGGCAAGCCGGTGGATGATTTCATCGAACAGCTTCTGCCGCTTCTTGAGCCGGGCGACATCATTATTGACGGCGGCAACTCGCTCTTCCAGGACACCCGTCGACGCACGGCCTACGTCGAGTCGAAAGGCTTGTTGTACATTGGCACCGGCGTTTCCGGGGGCGAGGAAGGAGCGCGGCGCGGCCCCAGCATCATGCCGGGGGGATCAGCCGCCGCTTGGCCCCATGTCCAGCCCATCTTCCAGGCCATTGCCGCGAAGGTGGACGGCGAGACGCCCTGCTGCGATTGGGTGGGCGACAACGGAGCCGGCCACTTCGTGAAGATGGTGCACAACGGGATCGAGTACGGGGACATGCAGCTTATCTGCGAAGCCTATAACCTGATGAAGACCGGGTTAGGGATGACGGCGCCCGAGATGCACCAGGTATTTGCGGAGTGGAACCAGGGCGAGTTGGAATCTTACCTGATCGAAATCACGCGCGACATTCTGGCTTTCAATGACGCCGACGGCCAGCCGCTGGTGGACAAGATTCTCGATACCGCAGGCCAGAAAGGAACAGGGAAATGGACGGTCGTCAGTTCGCAGGACCTGGGCATCCCCGTCACCCTCATTGCCGAAGCGGTGTACGCCCGCATGATTTCCGCTCTCAAAGCCGAGCGAGTCGCCGCTTCGGCGAAACTCCGCGGACCCAAGCCGGCGATATCGGGCGATCGGTCCAAGTTCATCGAAGCCATCCGGCAGGCGCTTTATGCGTCGAAAATTGTCTCCTACGCGCAAGGGTTCATGCTGATGCGAGCGGCCGCAGAGGAATTCGGCTGGAACCTGAATTACGGCAGTATTGCGCTCATGTGGCGCGGAGGATGCATCATTCGCAGCCGCTTTCTTGGGGATATTAAGGCGGCCTACCAGAAGAATCCGAAACTGTCGAACCTCCTCCTGGACCCGTTCTTTAAGAAGGCGATCCACAAAGGGCAACGCGGCTGGCGCAGTGTCGTGTCGATGGCAGCTCGGAAGGGCATTCCGATCCCTGCATGCAGCGCGGCCTTGGCCTTCTACGACGCCTACCGAAGCGAACGTCTTCCCGCCAACCTGTTGCAGGCGCAGCGTGACTACTTCGGCGCGCACACCTACGAGCGGGTCGACCAACCGCGCGGGCAGTTCTTCCATACGAACTGGACCGGGCGAGGCGGAACGACCCGTTCGGGAACCTACACGGCGTAAGGAACGGCGTTCCTCGGCAACGCGCGAGGCGCTCGGCGCGCCATCCGGTCCCAGGGAACGGGCGGTCCGGCCGTGCTGACTTGGCCCGGCTGGTGCGACCTGCCGTTGCAGAAGCCGTGATTTTATTTATTATCAGTGTTGCGGAAGTCAGGCGTTTGGTTAAAGATCCGCCGTTTTTATTGAACGACCGGATGACAACCTGGCCGAAGTCACTGATGGTCAACAGCTCCAACAAGACTGGGATACGGTTGCAGAACGCGGGCCTGCCACCAAAGCAAGGGCTTTACGACCCCTTTTTCGAGCACGATGCCTGTGGGGTGGGTTTCGTGGTCAACGTCAAGGGCACGAAGTCCCACGAAATCATCCGCCATGGGCTCCGGATTCTGATCAACCTGAATCACCGCGGCGCTTGCGGTTGTGAGACCAACACGGGCGATGGGGCGGGTATTCTTATCCAAATGCCCCACGCGTTCTTCGATGAAGCCTGCCGCGATGCGCGCATCCCCCTGCCCGGGCCCGGCGAGTACGGGGCGGGAATGGTTTTTCTTCCACAGAAGGCGGCGGATCGCAAGAGCTGCGAGCAACTCCTCGAGAGGGTCATTGCTGAGGAAGGTCAAAAGCTGTTGGGGTGGCGCACGGTGCCCACGATCAATATGTCTCTGGGCGGCACCGCACGGGCGTCCGAACCGTTCATGCGCCAGGTGTTCATTGGGCGCAACGCGAAGCTCAGCGACGATATGGCATTCGAGCGAAAGCTGTTCGTCATTCGGAAACGGGCCGAACACGAGATTCGCAGCGCCGAGATTAGCGGGAGCGAGGCTTTTTATATCGCCAGCCTTTCCCACAAGACCCTCGTTTACAAGGGCATGTTGCTGACCGAACAACTGGAGGAGTACTACCCGGACATCAGCAACCCCGCGATGGAAACTGCGCTGGCTTTGGTGCACTCCAGGTTCAGCACGAATACCTTCCCGAGCTGGCAGCGGGCTCACCCGTATCGTTACGTGGCCCACAATGGCGAGATCAATACCTTGCGGGGAAATATCAACTGGATGCACGCGCGCCAGGCGATGTTCGAATCCGACCTGTTCGGAAGCGACATCAAGAAGCTGCTGCCCGTCATCGACACCCGTGGAAGCGACTCCGCGATGTTCGACAACTGCCTCGAATTGCTCGTCCTTGGCGGACGCTCCCTTCCCCACGCCATGATGATGATGATTCCCGAGCCCTGGGCGAATCACGAGAGCATGAGCGAGGAGAAGAAGGCTTTTTATAAGTATCATAGCTGCCTTATCGAACCCTGGGATGGCCCGGCTTCGATTGCTTTCACAGACGGAGTGCGGATCGGGGCGGTCCTCGATCGCAACGGCCTTCGGCCTTCGCGCTATTACGTGACCAAAGACGATCTGGTGATCATGGCGTCCGAGGTCGGGGTGCTCGAGGTGCCCGCCGACCGGGTCGTCCACAAGGGCCGCCTCCAACCCGGCCGCATGTTCCTTATCGATACCGCAGAGGGAAGGATTGTCTCGGACGACGATATCAAGACCCAAATCGCGACCGAACAGCCTTACGCTCAGTGGATCGAACAGAACGTTCTGCCGCTCACCGGTCTGCCCCTGCTCAACCAGAGGACCGAGCCCAGCCATGCGACAGTCCTGCAGCGCCAGCAAGCGTTCGGGTACACGTTCGAGGATTTGCGGGTGATTATGGCGCCCATGGCCCGCGACGGCGTGGAGCCTGTGGGATCGATGGGCACCGATACGCCGCTGGCTGTGCTGTCCAACAAGCCGCAATTGCTTTACAACTATTTCAAACAGTTGTTCGCGCAGGTGACCAATCCACCTATCGACTGCATCCGGGAAGAGATTGTCACCTCGGCCCTGACGACGATCGGCTCGGAGCGCAACCTGCTCGATCCGAAACCGGAAAGTTGCCGGTTGATCGAGCTGAAAACGCCGATCCTCACGAACGAGGAACTCGCCAAGCTGCAGTATATTAACGAGCCCGGGTTCAAGGCCATTACCTTGCCAATTCTTTTCAGGGCCTCGGACGGCCCCACAGGGCTCAAGGAGTCGATCGAAAGCCTCTGCCGCGATGCCAGCCGCGCCATTGCCAGCGGGGCGAACATCCTGATCCTGTCGGATCGCGGCATTAACCACGAGCTGGCTCCCGTGCCGGCGCTCCTCGCCGTATCCGGATTGCACCATCACCTGATTCGCGAAGGCACACGGACACGGGTAGGTCTGGTTTTGGAATCGGGCGAACCGCGCGAGGTGCACCACTTTTCCCTGCTGATCGGATATGGGTGCGGCGCGATCAACCCTTATCTGGCGTTCGAAACGATTGACGACATGATTGCCCAGGGGCTCCTGCCCGCGATCGATCCAAAGGTCGCGTGCAAGAACTTCGTCAAAGCTGCGGTGAAAGGTGTCGTCAAGGTGATCTCCAAAATGGGGATTTCCACGATCCAAAGTTACCGCGGAGCGCAAGTGTTCGAGGCGATCGGCCTGCACGAGTCTTTCGTGGATGAATATTTCACCTGGACGCCTTCGCGCATCGGCGGGGTTGGGCTCGATGTCGTGGCCCGGGAAGTCCTGCTTCGGCATGAAGCGGCGTTCCCGGCGGTCCCCGTCAACGGCGAGACTCTCGAGTCCGGAGGCAATTATCAGTGGCGGGAAGACGGGGAACATCACTTGTTCAACCCCCAGACCGTTCACAAGCTCCAGCAAGCGTGCCGAACGGGTAATTACCGCGTCTTCCAGGAATATTCGCGCCTGGTGAATGATCAATCCATGCGCCGCTGCACGCTTCGGTCGCTGCTTGAGTTTAAAGCTGCCGAGCCCATCCCAGTGGATGAAGTCGAGTCCGTGGAATCGATCATGAAGCGCTTCAAGTCAGGCGCCATGTCTTACGGCTCGATCAGCCAGGAAGCCCACGAAGCCTTGGCCATTGCCATGAACCGGATTGGCGGCAAGAGCAATACCGGTGAGGGCGGCGAAGATCCCGCGCGTTACGAGCGCGAACCCAACGGCGATTCCAAGAACAGCGCCATTAAGCAGGTTGCGTCCGGACGGTTCGGTGTCACAAGCCTTTACCTGGTCAATGCGCAGGAACTGCAAATCAAGATGGCCCAGGGCGCCAAGCCGGGCGAAGGCGGCCAATTGCCGGGCGGCAAAGTGTATCCTTGGATTGCCAAAGTGCGGCATGCGACCCCCGGCGTGGGGTTGATCTCTCCCCCACCCCATCACGATATCTATTCCATCGAGGACTTGGCGGAACTCATCCACGACCTTAAAAACGCCAACCACCGTGCCAGGATCAGCGTGAAACTCGTGTCCGAAGTCGGCGTCGGAACGGTGGCCGCAGGGGTTGCGAAGGCGCACGCGGACGTCGTCCTGATTAGCGGATACGACGGTGGGACGGGCGCCTCGCCCCAAACCAGCATCAAGCACGCGGGCATCCCCTGGGAACTTGGACTGGCTGAAACCCACCAGACCCTGGTGTTGAACAATCTTCGCAGCCGCATCGTCGTGGAAACGGACGGCCAGCTCAAGACGGGGCGTGACGTGATGATCGCGGCCATGCTCGGCGCGGAAGAGTTTGGGTTCGCCACCGCACCGCTCGTCGCGATGGGCTGCATTATGATGCGGGTCTGCCACTTGAACACCTGCCCGGTCGGCGTGGCCACTCAAGATCCCAACCTGCGCAAGAACTTTGCGGGCAACCCGGCGCATGTGGTGAACTTCATGCGCTTCATCGCCCAGGAGACGCGCGAATGGATGGCCCAACTCGGGTTCCGAAGCATGGAGGAGATGATCGGGCGCACCGACCGGTTGGAGCCAGCCCGGGCGATCGACCATTGGAAAGCGCGTGGGCTCGATTTCACGAACATCCTTTACCAACCCGGTGTCGCGCCTGACGTGGGGCGCTTCCGCCAAATTGCCCAGGATCACGGGCTGGAGAAGGCGCTCGACAAGCGCCTGTTGTTGAAGATTTGCCAACCAGCCCTTGACCATGGCGAAACCGTCCGCGCCACATTGCCCATCCGGAACGTTCACCGGGTCGTGGGGACCATGGTGGGCAGCGAACTCACCCGGCGTTATGGGGCGGAAGGACTTCCCGAAGATACCATCCGCATCCATTTCAAAGGCTCGGCCGGACAGAGTTTCGGCGCCTTTATGCCGCGGGGGATGACCTTTGTCCTGGAGGGTGATGCCAATGATTACGTTGGCAAAGGCCTTTCCGGCGGAAAGATCATTGTTCATCCGCCCAAGGGCTCCACGTTCGTTCCTGAAGACAATATTATCGTTGGAAACGTGGCGTTCTATGGTGCCACCGGAGGCGAGGCCTACATTCGCGGAATGGCCGGCGAACGCTTTTGCGTGCGCAACAGCGGCTTGGACGCCGTCGTGGAAGCCGTCGGCGATCACGGTTGCGAGTATATGACGGGCGGCCGGGTGGTCGTGCTCGGCCAGACGGGCCGGAATTTCGGGGCCGGCATGTCCGGCGGCACGGCTTACGTGCTCGATGAAAGCGGCGATTTCCAAAAGCGCTGCAACCCCCAGATGATCGACCTGGAACGGCTCGAAGATCCCTCGGAGATTGAGCTGCTGCGTGGCATGATTCAGAAGCACGCTGATTACACGGGAAGCGAACGCGCGCGGAAGGTGCTGGCGCTTTGGGATGGGATTGCGGCCAAATTCGTGAAGGTCATGCCGCGGGACTACAAGCGCATGCTTCAAGCGATCCATCGCGTGTCCGAGGCCGGCCTCAGTGGCGAAGACGCCTTGATGGCCGCCTTTGAAGAGAATGCGAAAGACATGGCGCGCGTGGGAGGAGGCTGACCTTTCCGCTACTTCACCCCTTAAGCAAAAGAACGAATGGGAAAACCGACTGGATTCATCGAGTATCTCCGTGAGCTTCCGCTCGACCGTCCGGCGCTGAAACGGATTCAGGACTGGAACGAATTCCACCTCCACCTGGACGAAGCCAAACTCCGGCAGCAAGGCGCCCGATGCATGGATTGCGGCATTCCTTTTTGCCACACGGGCACCCTGCTGAATGGCATGGCGTCCGGGTGCCCGATCCACAACCTGATCCCCGAGTGGAACGACTTAGTCTATCGCGGGCTTTGGGAGGAGGCCTTGCATCGTCTCCACAAGACGAACAATTTCCCCGAGTTCACCGGCCGCGTCTGCCCGGCGCCTTGCGAAGGTTCCTGCGTTCTGGGCATCCACTCGCCACCGGTGACCATCAAGGGCATCGAATGCGCCATCGCCGACCGTGGCTGGGACGAAGGCTGGATCACGCCGGAGCCTCCGTCGGTTCGCAGCGGCAAAAAGGTCGCGATTGTGGGTTCCGGGCCGGCAGGCCTGTGCGCCGCGGCCCAGCTTAACAAGGCAGGCCATTGGGTCACCGTGTTCGAGCGCGCGGACAGAGTGGGCGGGTTGCTCATGTATGGCATCCCCAATCCGAAGCTCGACAAGGTCCGGGTGCTGCAGCGCCGTATGGATCAGATGGCTAAAGAAGGGGTGCAGTTCGTCCCGAACACCGAGGTCGGTATCAACTACCCAGCCGAACAACTCTTGCGCGAGTTCGATGCCGTGGTTCTTTGCACCGGCGCCACCAAGCCGCGAGATCTCCCTCTTGAAGGCCGGCAGCTGAATGGCGTTCATTTCGCCATGGAGTTTCTCCACGGAAACACAAGGGCTTTGCTCGACGGGCGCAAGATCCCCCAGATTTCCGCCATGGGAAAGGACGTCATCGTGATCGGCGGCGGTGATACCGGGACGGACTGCGTCGGCACCGCGATGCGGCATGGCTGCCGGAGCCTCGTCCAACTGGAGATCCTGCCCCGTCCCCCGATGGAGCGCGCGCTCGACAATCCGTGGCCTGAATGGCCCAAGGTCTACCGGATGGATTACGGCCAGGAAGAAGCGGCCGCCGTTTTCGGGCGCGACCCGCGCGTCTACCTGACCACCGCGAAGAAGTTCCGAGCAGATGCCGATGGCAATGTCGCCGCCGTCCACACCGTCGAGATCAGCTGGCAAAAGGATGCGAAAGGGCGCTTTACGCCGAAAGAGGTGCCGGGGACGGAGCAAGTGCGGCCTGCCCAACTGGTGCTGCTTGCCATGGGGTTCCTGGGGCCTGAACAGCCCTTGCTCGACCAACTCGGCGTCGAACGCGACCCCCGGAGCAATGTGAAAGCCGAGCACGGCAAGTTCACCACCAGCATCAAGGGCGTCTTTGCCGCGGGGGACTGCCGCCGGGGTCAGAGCCTTGTTGTCTGGGCGTTTAACGAGGGGCGGGGTGCCGCGCGGGAATGCGATCGTTACTTGATGGGGCAAACCATTCTGCCGTGAGAATTACGGCGCGCGGCCGCCGAGAGAGGTCATCCCCTGTCCCGCGTTTCAGCCCGGGTAGCGTCCCGCAATGTAGCTCTCGAGATGGCTGATCGTCGCTGTCTGAGCCGAGATAGTCCAGTTCACCAGATCCCCGATCGAAACGATTCCCACCAACTTGTCCCCCTCGAGAACGGGAAGATGCCGGACTCGGTGCTCAGTCATCAGGCGCAAACACTCTTCCACGGTATGCTCCCGAGTCACCGGAACCAGCGGCGTGAACATGATATCCCGCACCAGGGTCTGTTTTGAGGACTTGCCCAGCAACGCGACTTTCCTCGTGTAGTCGCGCTCCGAGACAAGTCCAAGGAGCTTGTCGTTCTCGACGACCGGAAGCGCTCCGACGTTCTTGTCGGCCATGAGTTGGATTGCGTCAAAGACCGTGGCGTTGGGCGCAACGGACCAAACGTGTGTGCCTTTGCGGTTGAGGACCGCGCCTATGTCTCCCACAATCGTCATGCAGCACCTTCTTTCATTGTTCACCTCCTGGACCCTGACCCGAGGCCCATGTGCCTCAGAACTCTCCTCGCCTCGCGGAAGAAGCCAGACGGCGCCATCTTGTCGGTCATTCCTTGATCTTCTGGGCAATAGCAAAGTCTATTAACATGGGCTCGATTCCAAAACAACCGAAAATTGGCCTGGCCCGTTGGGCGAAGGCCCATCGCACGTTTTCCGCCCTGGCAAGATCTCCGCAAGCCGCCTCGCCATAGAAAGCGCCGATCGGACGGTCGAATGTCGCACAGTCTGGTGACAAAAAGTCATCAGTAGGGTTAAGTTTCTGGCGCTCAATATCTTGACGTGATGAGAACAAATTGTTCCCATCCCCACCGGCTGCGTTTCACGCCCACGCTTGCTCTTACGCTTACTCCCCGCCGATGACCGTGTGGGTTGCACCCTCCGTGATGAGTTGGCAGGGCTCACCGGATGCAGGGCGCGCCGATATCGTGTCTCTCGGTTAGCGGGCGGATGACGTGAGCTGCCGCCGTCGGGCAATTTCAACCGTTCGGAATAATTTTCTCGCCAAGGCCGGTAAGGATTGGTAAGAGAACTTTATCAAGCGAGGCGAGCAGGGCGAAAAGGGACGCCCTCTTGAAAAGCACAGCGTAACCACTTGCAATCTGGTTGGATGCTCGGCGTCCAATTCTTGAAACAAAGGCGGCAAGACGTGCGCAAGACCGGGAACAAACGAAGAACACAATCGTGTTGCAGCACTCCGGCGAGACCTCGTCCTTGGAAGGCTTTCGGCTTCGCCGCACGTCCGAAGCGTCGTTGCAGCGAGCGTTTCTTCTGCGTCCGCAATTGGAGCAGTTGTCCCGAACGGAAGCCGCCTTGATCAAGCCCCTTCTCCCCGAACCGGCTCTGCAGTCCATTGGACCTGATCAAAAAGATACTCGCACCATCCATGTTTACGAACAACGAGGCTTTCGAAGTGGAAAAGCCTCTACTCCGCCAAAACTCCGCCTGGCCTACGGTTGCCCGATACGTCGTCAAGAGTTGCTTCGACCCGCCAAGCATCACCCAGGCCCTGAGCATTGGAGAACTGGTCCACGGCGCACTTTGCAGATTGTCCGACCGCGGAAAGGGGCCGGCTTCCGTCTTTTCCGGGTATGATACCGGGGGCAAGCCGCGGACGGATCACGCCCACGCGCACGCGTTCTGTGAAACCAACGGATCGGCGGACACCGTAACGCACCTGACCGTTTGGGCGCCGATGGGCTTCGATGTGCAAGGCCGGTTCGCTCTGCGAAGCCTGAACCGGATCTCGAGCCGGGATGGCCATCGCCTCGACCTCAGCCTGGAAGCGATCGGCCGGCCGGCGGATTTCACCGATTGCGTCCTCTTCGGGCGCGCCCGCATGTGGCAGTCCTCGACCCCGTTCGTTTCAACACGCTTCCGACAGAATCTGGCAGACGGACGCCCGAAGCTGGATCGAGAGGGGTGGCAAATAGGATCACCAGGACACGATTTGTTACGGCTATTGCGGACCCAGCCAAAGGGTGAGGGTGCCACCATCCAACAGTTGCGCGAGCGAGACCGCCCCATGCATTTCGGCCGGTGCTGCCTTAGCCCGCTCCAGTTTCAGACCCAGCGACGGCACGGCGGAGGCACGCGCGGGAATAGCGATGGTGCGGCGTTCATCATCACGTTTCCCGAAGAACGAGAGGGGCCATTCGCGTTCGGGTATGCGGCGCATTTTGGTCTGGGGCTGTTCGTGCCAGCAGACCCTCATGCGAGGCATGGAAGATGGACGGGCTGGCTGGATATCGGGCCCAACGGCGCTTAGCGAATCGCCGTTGAAATAAAGGAGCCGCGGCTGCGGCTCGAACTCGTGGAGCGCGGGCGCCGGCGAAAGCGACCAACCGGAGAACGGGCATGTGCTCCCAAGGGGCCAAGCCGTATTCAGCAAAAAGGGACCGACACTCTGTCGGTCCCTTTCGTTCAAGGCAGCGGATGCGCCTATTTGCTCAGGCGATAGAACAAGGCCGAGGAGGCGGTCAAGGCGGACCGGTATGGGGAGGTCGCACCTGCCACGTTCGTCCAGGTCTTGAGGTCAGAGGACTGTTGCAGGACGGCGCCCGGTTCGGTCCACGTGATCTCCAGGTTCCCTCCAGACACCTTGCCCGCAATGCTGAATTTGGTGTCAATCGGTTTGGACGGAGCCACCCCGGTGCGGAAGGTCTTGTAACCGCCATTGGCGGTGTCGTTGAGCAGCACGCGAGTGCCGTCAGACTTGACGGTGGACAACTCGAGGTTGGCTCCACCGCCACCTTCCTGCCAGATGACACGGATCGGGTAGACACCGGCCTCGGTGACCACAGTCCGGAAGGTGACATTGGCAGTCGCGCCATCGACCTGGCCCATCAGCACGGCATCAGCCGGAGTGCTGATGTACCCCCCTTGCATGCGGAAGCTGTCGTCACTGACCACACCAAACGTGACAACCCCGGCTGGGAGTTCAACATAAGTAATCACTTCCGCGTCAATTCCATCCGTCGAACCGGTCGTGCCCGGGATGCCAGGCATGACGTCGTCCGGCGTGAAAGAACCGGCATTGTCGGCACCGTCTTGGCTCAGGTTAAGGGTGCCTTCAATTTCAAACCGGTAGAGCGGGCCGACTTTGACGCCTGCGCCCAAGGCAATCCCGACCTGACTCGGTTCAACCTGATTTGCCAGCACGGCGCCGTCTGGACCGGTCAATTGGCCGGCCAGCGCCTGCTCCGCCGAGGCGAGGCTGTTGGGCATGACGGTTTCATTCTGGAAGACGTTCCAAGTGAAGCCGGGCTTGGCCCGATCCACCGAGACGGCCTGGTGAGACTTCGTCAGGGTCGGATAGGTGATCGTGGTGAACGTCCAGGTCTCGGTGCGCGCGGCGCCGCCCGCGGTATAGGCAAGGCTAGCCGTGTGTGTGGAACCGGAGGCAAAGAAGGCCGACGGTTGATACCTCAGCGTCGTGACGCTGCCGGATTTGGTCGCCTGGGCGCCGACCGGAGCGCCATCCAACGTCAACTTCACCGAAGCCGCATCGATCGAAGTCGCGCCGTCTTGGAGGGTCACCACTATTGGCGCGTCAAACTCGACCGCCGTCTGTCCCGGCCGCGGCGAGACGAAGGTGACAGCCGCTGGGCTCGGACTCGTGATGGCCCGGTAGGCCTTCAACCCGCCATTGGCGGTATCGTTAAGCAGAACCTTGGTGCCGTCGGGCAGCACGCTCGCCCATTCCAGGTAGGCATCGCCATTGCCCTCTTCCCAGACGGTGCGGAACGCGTAGACTCCCGCATCCTTGACGTAGACATTGAACACCGTCGTGGCGACCGCGCCGGCGGAATCCGCCGCCGTTTGAGCCGCAAAGGCGTCGAGGATATTGCCAGCCGTTGTCAAGAAACCGTCATCGCTTCTCATGGAGAACGTATGCTTGCCAGCGGTCAGCTCAATGAAGGTGATGGCCTCACCCGCGATGCCATCTTCCGTCGCATTGGGATCGGTGCCAGGGATGCCCGGCATTGGCGCGTCATCCGGGAAATCACCGAAAGCGCCGCCGCCGTTCGGGCTCATATTGATGGTGCTATCGATCTCGAACTGGATCGGCATTCGGTTATTCGCGCCGGCAGTTCCGGGGGCGATGGCGATCCCTTGAGCATTCGGATCGGCGTAATTCTCGCCCAGCAAACCGGCAAGCTGCTCGAGCGGCCTGCCGCTGTTGTTGGCCTGGAACGCGCTGTTCTGGTGGACTCGCCAGAGAAAGCCGCGCTTGGAGGTGTCGGGTGTGACTTTGACGTCCGCTGTGAGAAGAGCGTAGACGATCGTCTTGAAGTCGGCGGTATCGGCCACGACGTTGCCCTTCGTATCCTTCACCTCGATGATGTAGGAGTGAGCCGAACCTGGAGGGAACAGATCCGGGTTTGTGTAGGTGAAATCCGTGGCGTCACCCTTCGCGGCGGAGGTCAAGGGAACGGACACTCCATCGATGAACAACTTGGCACTGGCGGGATTCAGAATCGACGCTCCCAGGTTGTTCACCCGGAAGGTGAAACCTGTCACCGCCGGATTGATGGCGGACAGGTAGAGAAGGTCCGAAGCGGTTCCTCCCACGCCGAGAGTCACCAGCGCCGTGTCTACCGGAGTCTTGCCGAATACGATCGCGTGGGCGCCCAACCCGCCCCAGCCCTTCTGGCCCGGGGTCAATTCATCGCCATCGTTGATCGCCATGCCGAGGCCGAACTGGGTTCCGTAAGTCAGCTCGGTCAGGCCCAGAGCGGCTTTGGGAAGCTTGATCTCGTAAGTGGTCTTTTTGGTGGTGGTATTGCGAGAGACGACCGCCTCGGTCGCGCAATCACATGCAGGATCCCCGCCGGGGCCGGCTTCATGCTCCGCAATAATGTCGCCCAGCGCTTCCTCGGTCCCGCCGAGCGAGTAGTTATAGAGAGCCACCTGGGTGCTCTGGGTTGCGTCGGCAATCATGAGCTGCACCGAATCCCCGTTCCAGGCGCTGTTGGCCGAATTCTCGTGGTAATCGTCCGTCACGACGAAACCGAAGTAGATATTCTCCGCGTCATAGACAATCTGCACGGCGGATGTTTGATCGTCCGGGCCGGTCCAAGTGCCGCCGTTGTACTCCTCAAACAGCACCAACGTTCCCGTCCCGGCAGGCCCGGAACCTTTCGGCACCGAGAACCGTGGATCGGCCAGCACAGGCACACCCGACCACTCCGAGAGGTTGCCATCCAGCACAATGGGTTTCGGCGCGGGATTTGCCGTATAAACCTCTTTGCCGGGTTCGATATCATTCCGCCTGGCAAGCGTGATGAGCGCCGTTTCCCCAGGCGTCTTGCCAAAGACAATCGAATGCGCGCCCAATCCGCTCCAGCCTTTCTGGCCTGGAGTCAGCTCATCGCCATCGTTGATTGCCATGCCCAGGCCGAACTTCGTCCCGCCGGTCAGCGCGGTCAGGCCCAGGGCCGCCTTGGGCAGCTTGATTTCGTAAACGGTTTTCTTGGTCGTGGCGTTGCGCTTGATCACAGCCTCGGTTGCGCAATTGCATGCGGCATCGCCCCCAGGCCCCGCCTCATGTTCGACGATGGTGTCGCCCAGGGCGCCTTCAACCCCGCCCAGCGCATAGTTATAAAGGGCCACCTGCTGAGTTCGATCCTTGCTGGCGATCATCAGTTGGACGGAATCGCCATTCCAAGCGCTGTTGGCGGAGTTCTCGTGAAAGTCGTCCGTGACAACGAAACCGAAGTAGACGTTATCCGCGTCATAGGCGATTTGGACGGCGGACGTTTGGTCATCCGGCCCGGTCCACGTCCCGCCGTTATACTCTTCGAAAAAGACCAGTGTCCCGTTGGTCCCAGACCCTTTCGGGGTGTAGATCCCCGGGTCTGCCAAGACCGGCACCCCACTCCATTCCGAGAGGTCGCCATCGATAACGATGGGACTGGGAGCTTGGATGGCGGAATAATACTCCTTTCCTACCTGGATGTCGTTCGCGTTAAGCTGGCAGAGTGATAGCGCCAGCACCGAGAGGGTGATTGTTGTTTTGGGTTGCATAACGTTGTGGCTCCCTGATTTCTGGCGGATATCCGCCGGCCTCTGAGACCGTTCCGATGATCTTTGAGCTGACGAATTCACCGCCATGCCTTGAGAACCAGATCTGTCTTCTACTGTCGTGTTCCTGAGGGCTGAATACAATCCTTAGTACATCATCCGCAGCATGTAAAGCACTTTCCCGCCGGTTGGAGACAGGCAACCGGCGGATCGGAAGCAAGATCCGGCCGCTCGCACAGCCTTTGGAGCAAGACAAAGGCTGTGCGAAACCCGGTCATTTACGCCAAAAGAATGGATAGGACCGCGTTTGAAGCGTCCTTAAGCGCCCAAATCCAACACAAGGTTTCCCAAGAACGCTTTCTAATCATCTTCCGCAACTCTCGCGTTCTCCCCCCGCGCTCCCTCCGGTCTAAACACGGTCGTCACTCGGTCGTCACCCGGTGATCACCCGTTCACGAACGGGTGAACTACGGGTGAACTACGGGTGAACTACGGGTGAACTACGGGTGAACTACGGGTGAAGACCGGAGGCAGACCGGCACCGAAGCGAGCGGGCGAGGAGTGAGAGCGCAACGGAGGACACGCCAATCTTGTTGTCTCTCGGGCGGAGCGCCGGTGTGTGGTAGCACTACGACTCCTTATCCAACCGGCGCTGGGCGCGTTTCTTGGCTTCGAGCAACCGGCTGGTTGTCGTGGTGCGGTCCGGGACCTTGGGTGGCTCTGCAGCGGGAGGCGGGGGTGGCTCCGCCTTTGGCTCGGCAACAGCCGTAGCGAAGGCAGTCGAAGGGGGGGAAATCGGCGACGCTGCGGTGTCTTCCGGCTGGAACAAGCTCGGATCCGGCTGCATCGCGGGCGCGGTTTGACTTGAACGAACCTGGTCCCGGCGCGAGAGGAGAGCGGCCAGCGATTCCTCGGCTTCCGCCGGGCGAGGAGTTCCCTTCCAGAACAGAACACGGCGGCGGAGCCAGAGCCAAGCCCGCCGGAGTTCCTCAGGATCGAGCTGAATGCGCCGGATGCCGACGTCGATCGGGAAGACAATGATGGCGAAACGCAGGAGCCATTGCCAAAGGTCAAGAGGCTGAAACGTTTTCTCGCGGTTGTGCAGGAAAGGGCTGTCGCTGGGTGCGGAAAGGTCGAGCATCTTGCCCTCCCCGCTTTCTGCCAGCCGATGCAGGAGATTGAGGTTCGGCTCCGTGGCATTGAACTCGGGAGAATAATTGACGCTGGCCCCGAGAACCTGGGCGCCCCGGATCTGCCCATCCTGCATGTCCATCAGGTGGATCAGGTAGGCGCCGACTTCCCGAGTTGGAAAGCTGGCCTCGTAATGCCCTGGCCCTGTCTGATCCAACTGCAGTGTTTGGCGTTCGCCTTTGGGGCTGACCACAATCGCCTGCAGATTCAGGAAGTTGCGGAAGTTGCCGTTTTCATCGAGCGCTTCGACGCTGATCTGGCCTTCGCCCCGTTCGACGGAGACATCGGTGGTGAAGTCGGCGTTATCGACGCGGCGCAAGCTCCACCGGGCGATTTGTGACCAGAACTGGCGGAACTGCTGCCAGCCCAGCCATTCGCGGGCCCACCGGGCCTTGGCATCGGACGTGAACGCCACCGAGCGTCCGAGGCCATACTGCCAATGGGCCAGGATCGGGTCGCCCTTTTCCGAGACCAGCGGCACTTCAGCCCGCTGTTTGGGGCTGGTGGCAACATAACCAAGCAGCGTGGGATACTCGGCGCCAATTCCTCGGACAACTTCGCTGGCGGCGGTCAGTCGCAGTTTGAAAGGTTCTTCGAAAATGGCCGATTTAAGAATGACCGCGGCTTCTTTAATGAAGATCTGGGGCAGCTCGTTGGGAGACTGGACGTCGTAATAGCGTCCGCGACCCTGGGTGGCGATCGAGATCATCGTTTGCGGTCCGGCATGTCCGGCGATCAGCACCGAGCTGACCGTGATGCGGTCGCCAACGATCGCCTCCATCAGTTCGGGAGCGGGCGGCGCCGGGTCGCCATCGCTGAACACGACGATGTGCTTGAGATTGGCGGAAGCTTCCTTCAAACCCTTGTGCGCCATTTCCATCAGGCCCTGGAAACTCGGCAGATCCCCCTGGTTCATGCCCGCGATCTTGCGTCCCAGCTCTTTGCCATCGCCTTTCTTGGTCATGGGGAAAAGCCAACGCTCGGAGCCATCCCACAACAGCACGCCGATCTGGTCCTGGGGCCCGAGCGCATCGAGCGCCGCCACCGCGATGTCGCGCGCCACCTGGTTGCCGTTGTTGAACTCCATGCCATGCATGATGAGGGCCAGGGCACCGCTGGGGAGGACCTTCTTGCTGCTGAGTTCCATGTCCACCGGCAGCGTGTCCTCGAGCGGCGTATGCCGGTATCCGCCCGCCGCATAGGTTTGGTCGCCGCCCACGCAGACGAAGCCCACCCCGAAATCGCGCACGGCGCTCTCGAGCAACCGCATGAGGTCGCGCCCCAGATCGCCCGCGGCCACGTTGCTGAGGAAAATCGCGTCGTAGCTCTGCATTTGGGCCAGGGTCGAAGGGAACCCCGGGACATCGGCAACCTTCACTTGGATGTTTGCGGACTGGAGCGCCTCGGCCAAAGGGGCGTCTTCCGTCGGGTTGGAAGAGACCAAGAGAATCGTGGGATCACCCCGAACGCTGGTAAAGCTGGCCGCGCGGTTGTTCTGGGCCACCAGGTCGCTCGTGCCTTCCACCGCCACGTCGTAGTTGTAGAACCCGGGTTCAGCGAGGGTTTGAGGGAAAGTGAAAAGGTTCTTGCCGGCCGCGAGCTCGACCCGCTGTTCCCCGAGAAGCTGGTCGTTGCGGTAAAGGCGGACGGTGGCGGGTTGGTCTTGGTCCGCTTGGGCGTAAATCTTCACTTCGAAGGTCTGGCCCTTCTTGACGTTGGCGGGGAGGCCCAGCTTTTGCACGGACACGTCGCCGCCACGCGCCACGCCGAGCGGCACGACGTCCACCGTGACGCCGAGAGGCTTGGCGGCTAGGATCGCTCCTAGCGCGTCGCCGATGTTCTCGTTGCCATCCGTTAGCAGGACGAGGCGCTTCTGACCTGTCTCGGGAAAGGCGGCCGTTCCCAGGCGAATTGCCCCAGCCAGGTCTGTCCGCTCTGTCCCGACGACGGCATGGATCTTGTCGACCTTGAGGAGCGGGTTGGCGGTGGACTCGATGCTGGCTTCGCTGCCGAAGACCAGGACGCCGGCTTTGTCGCCGCTCTTCCGGCTGGCAAAGGCGAAGTTCAGATATTCGCGGGCGGCTTCCTGTTGCGCGGACGGCACGCTGTCGGACCGGTCGAGCACGAAGAAGGCATTCATCCCTTCGATCGGGTGCAGCCATTGGAGCCCAGCCAGCGCCAGGCAGAGGGCCACGAGGATGAGGAGCCGGATCGACAGGGATGCCCAACGCCGCGCCGGGCTGATCTGCACGTCGGACTTCCACGCCAGCCATAGGGCCCAGCCCGCCACAAGCGGGAGCAGCCAAAGCCAGTGGGGATGAGTCAGCTGAAGGTTCATGGCCTCGCGCGGATAAACTTCTGCACCCGGTGATTTTGTGAATCCGCCACGTAAAGATTGCCAGCCGAATCGAGCGCAAGGCTCCACGGGTTGCTGAACTGGCCGGGGGCGGAACCAGGCCCGCCCAGCACTTCAACGGAGGCGCCATTTTGATCGAAGACCTGCACCCGGCTGTTGCCGAACTCGGCCACAAACTGCAGCCCTGCGGCGTCCACCTGAACGTCGTAGGGATAGCTTAGCTCGCCCGGACGGGAGCCTGGACGGCCGTAACTCCGAAGAAACTTGCCGTCCGGCGTGAAGATTTGGATGCGGTGATTGCACGAATCGGCCACGTAAATTCGGCCTTGGGCATCCGCCGAGAGCCCTTCCGGACGGTTGAATTCGCCCGGCCTCCGACCCGTCCGGCCAAAGGACCGGAGCCATCGGCTGCCATCCCCCGAGAAGGCTTGCACGCGGTCCACTTGGGAATATTCGCAGACGAACATCTCGTCCCGAGCGGCGGCCACCGCACGCGGAAGGCACAGTTGGCCGTCGTTGGTCCCAGGAGTCCCCCAGCGGGCCAGAAGCTTTCCTTCCGGGGAGAAGTGGCTCACCCGGTGATAATGCGGTTCCACCACGACAACGTTGCCTTTGGCGTCACGGCACATGCCTTTGGGTTTCCCAAGGTCCGTTTGGGGCATCTGCCACGAGAGAACGAACGCACCTTGGGGCGAGAACTTCTGCACGCGCCCGGTCATGTCCACTACGTAGAGGGCGTCCGCGGCATCTAAGGCCAGAGAGCGCGGTTTGTTGAATTGGCCAACGCCAGTGCCGCGCGTGCCCAGGACTTCCACTCGAGAAAACAACTGGCTCTTTATCGGCGCGCTGTTGGAGCTTTTCCCGCAGCCCGCCGCCGTCGCGGCAATGACAAGGCTCAAAACGAGGGCTGGCTTTCGGCGCACGCCGGCCACCAGGGCCCACACAGCCACCGGAAGGGCCGCCAGCGTTAGCAAGAGCACGCAGAGAGCATTCACCTGGTCGTTATGACCGTAATGAAGAAGGTTGAAAACGCGCAGCGCCAGGGTTTCGCAGCCGGGCGGGATGATCAGCACCAGGGTTTCTACGTCCCAAAGGCAAAGGACGTAAGTTACAATCCAGATGGCGGCGAGTTCGGGTGCTACCTGGGGCCAGGAAACACGGCGGAAGAGTGCCCATGACCCCGCCCCATTGAGCCTGGCGAAGTCCAAGAGCCGGGTATCCACGGCCTCCATTGCGTGGCGCGCTCCCGCCCAACTGAGCGCCCCAAATCGCAACGCCAGGCCAAGCACGACCACCCCCGCGCTTTGATAGAACGCTGCGAACGGCTCACGATTGAGGGCGAAGATCAGCGCGATTCCGACCAGAACTCCCGGCGCGAGGAACGGTATCCAGAGCGCCGCCGCACCGCGCCAGCGCCAGCATATCACCCCCGCCACGCCGCAGACCGAAGCCGCTGCGCTCGCGAAGAGCGCCGAGTTGAACACGGCCTGGTGCCCGGCGGCGAAGGCAACCGGAAGCTCCCGCCACGTGCGCCCAGTCAAAAGCAGTTCAACCAACGGAATCCCGAGCGAAAGCGCCACGACGCCGGCCGTGAACGCCGCTGCCAACACGATTGGAAAGCGACCGAATCGCTCCCGAAAGAGCTTCGCAGATAAGGGGCGGGCGGTGCGCGGCCAGGGCGTGCGCACCCCGCGAAGCAGGGCCAGGAGCACGAGAGGAACGAGCACCATCGGCCAGCTCAGCGCAAGGGCGTCGGCGTAGTCGAAAGTCGTGTTGAAACTGACCCACAGCTCGGCCGGAAAGACTTTCGTTTGGAGGATGGCCGGGACGGCGAAGTTGTTAAACGCTAGCACGAAGCTCAAGGCGGCACCCAGAGCCAAACCCGGGCGCGCTATCGGAATGAGCAGCCTGCGAACCATCGGCCAACCCCGGAGCGCCGGCTCACTTTCTAGAGCCCCAGTCTCAAGCTTCCTGAGGCTTCCCAGAATGAAGAAGAGCGGAACGGGCCAGACCAGAAGGGTCAACACCCACACGGTTCCCCCCAGCGAATAAATGTTAATAGGCAGCACCCTCCTCCACGCTCCCGAGACGCCAAGCAGGTCCAGCCAACAGCTCGCAACCAGGAACGGTGGCAGGGCCAGTGCCGCCGCGGAAGTGACAAGCACCCACCGGCGGACTGTCACCGGCGCGCCCATCAGGCACAGCGCGACGATCGCTCCGGCGACTGTTGCCAGAGCCGCGGTTCCCGCGGCAACCAGCAAACTGTTCTTGAGCAGGATCCAGCTCATGGCGCACGCCGTTCCCCGCAATTCAGAGAAAGGCGCCAGGCAATCATCGAAGGAAGATCTCTTTCATGCGCTCCGTTGCCGGCGCGAGTTCCTTAAGAAGCTTGTCCCAGTCAGGCTGCAAAGTCCGGGTATTTACCTCTGTTGGCGAAGCGCCTTCCAAGGCGTGGACGGCGACCAGACGGGCCGTGACTTCGGGCCGCTGCAGGTATTCCAAGAGACGCTGTGCCCCTTGTGGATTCGGCGCGTCCCGAATGACGGCGATGGTATTCGGGATGAGCAATGATTCCTCAGTGATCGGCAGCGCGACAACGGGTCCACCTTGGCGTTGTTGCACGGCAATGTCGTCGGAGTCGGTCAACCCAATCCAGGCCTCGCCACGCGCGACTAACCGGGCGACGACGGAATTGCCGTCCACCACGAGCGGCTTGTTCGCGACGATCGCCCGGCACCAGGCTTCCCACGATTGCGGACCCCACTGCTGGCGAAGGGCGACGAAGTGCGTGGCCGTGGTCCCGAAAAGCGGATACGCCAGCGCCAGTTTGCCGCTCCAAACGCGGTTCGTCAGCTCGAGGAGCGACGTCGGTGCCGAAGCCACCGGGAGGAGGTTCGTATTCACCACGATCCGCCGGCTCCGATATCCAATGGCAGCCCAGGGCTTCGTTTCACGAAACACGTTGGCGGCCTCCAACTGCCGCGTTCGCAACTCCTCATTGCCCCAAAAGACGTCGCACTGCGGATTCCGGCGTTCGGCCAGCAAGCGGTTCGCAAGCCCCACCGTCTTCACAGCTTCGCTGTCGTAAACCGGGGCGGCCTTGATGCCGGTCGCGCGCTCAAAGTCCTTAAGGATCGGTTCGGCATAAACGTGATCTTGCGCGATGTAAATGACCACTCTGCCGGCACCGGCGACGGAAGCCGCTTGGGCCAGGACCGAGTTGGCGAGCGTAGCGAATAGAAGGATGGCCAGTGCGCAGATCTGTTTCATCACAATAGGTCTAATAAGCGTTACACGGCCCTCCGATGGTAGTACCACCATTCCCAGGCCAGCACCGCCAGCGCCGCCGCGGCGATCCAGCGCCATACTTCAACACTGGCCCGGCGCACGACCGACGCGGTGGCCTTCGCGTACTTCCCGAGCTTGATTTCGTCCCTCGGCATGATGGCGCTCTCCGCGGGGTCGAGAAGGTTCACAGCGAACAGGCTCTCGTTCGTCCCGGCGGTCACTCGGTACAGGCCGCGCTGCAAGGTGTCGCCGAACACGAATTCGCCCTTGGCGGAGTTCGCGGTCCAATCCCGAACCACTCCGTCCGGCGTCTGCACCTGGACCTTGGCATCGGGTTGACTCAGCAGCAGGCGAAGTGGTTGGCCGGATTGCACCGTCAACCGGCTGGCGTTGATGGCTGCCGGGTTTAACCACTCGACAGCGTTGGCGATAAAGATCGGGAACGAGATCCGCAGCGGCCACGTGCTTTGCAGGACGTCGAACCCGGCCCAGACGATGCGCTGACGTCCCAACTCGCCCGCAATGATGAGCGGATTCTGCGGTGCATCGACCAGCGGGACGGCCCAAGTGGGGGTCGAAATACCAAAGGCCTCGCTGATCTGCACGTTATCCAAGCTCACAAAGCGCAGGAGCGGGTGGTTATGTCGGAGCGCGACAATCGGGGGCGCCTCAAGTCTTGCGCCTCCCTCGAACCACGCCGGGTTGGCAGCGCGAAAGGCCAGGATATTGGCGGTCGGCCAGACCGTGGGCGTGATGTTGTCCAGCACCACCAGGTCAAAGGCGTCACTCGGATCCGTGAGCGAACTCGCGGTGGCCAGTTCGACGCTCGCCGCCGCCCTGAGGGCTTTCTCGAGAAACCGATTTCCGGCGGTCACGAGCAGCACCTTGACCGGCATGGGCAACACGCTCACCACGGACGCCTCGTTGTCCGCGGGCAGATCATCGCCAGGGGTTAGGCGAACCGTGAACACTCCCACGTCGGGCGTTTGTTCCGCGATGAATACCTGGGGCACCGTCTGGCCGGGGTCGATTCGCACCGGCTTCACTTCGATCAACTGGTCGTTGAATCGAAGCTCGAGCGAAGCTTCGCGCGGCTGCGTCGAGAAGTTCGCCACCGTCGCAAACACCGCCCGCTGGCGTGGGTTTTCGGGGTTGGGCCGGGCATCGAGCGCTGTAAGAGCCAGGTTATCGCCGCGCTGCCCAATTCGATGAAAGCTTAATGGGAGTCCGCGGTTCTCAAACTCGTCAAGGGTCCCGACCGCCCCGTCGCTGAACAGGTGAATCTCCGCGCGCTCTTGGTTCTGGATGAGCGTGTCGGCCAATTTCAGCGCCTCGTTCAAACGGGTCGCGCTATCGGTTGCATGCGCACTGTTCAGCGCCCGGCGCAGGGCGGCTTTCTCGCGGGTTGGCGACTGCTTCACTTCGGTCCTGGAAGCGGCTTGAAGGATGACCATCTGGTCGTTGTCATGCATGGCATCCACCATGCGCAACGCCTCGGCTCGAGCGCGTTCAAACCTGGAGGGCGCAACGTCGACGCTTTGCATCGAAGCAGAAGCGTCAAGAATGACGACCTGCAGGCGCCCACCGACAAGTTTGCCGGACAGGTAAGGACGCGCCAGCGCCAGAACCGCCAGTATCAGCATGAGCACTTGCAGGAAGAGGAGCCAATTGCGCCGCAGCTTCTGGAAAGGCGCGCTGGCCTGTGTCTCCGCCAGAAACCTTTGCCAGAGCAACGTGCTCGAGACCAGCTTCACGACGCGTTTGCGCTTCAGCAGATAAAAGAGCACCACCACCGGGATGGCAGCCGCGAACAAGAACGCAGCAGGCGCGAGAAAGCTCATGGTTTCAAGCTCATCCCCAGACCTCCGCTTCCCGGAGTTGTTTCAACAAAAGCTGCTCGAGCGGCGTTTCAGAGGACGCCATGAAGAAGTTTACCCCGCGTTTCTGGCAAAACTCGCGCAAGCGCTGGCAGAAGTTCTGCAAGGTCCGCTGGTAAGCCGCCAAGCGGTAGCGGCCAAAGGTCACCTCCTGTTTGAACCCGGTCTCCGAATCCACCAGCCGCAAGTCTCCAAAGACGGACGGGTTGATTTCGTCCGGAGCCAGGATCTGCACCGCGCTGATCTGGAACCCGCGGGCTGCCAGGCTTCCGAGGCCGCCCTCGTATCCCGCGGGATCGAGGAAATCGCTCAGCACCACCGCCACGCCTGCTTGCCTGGCCTCCAACGCCGCGCGCGCCAGCGCTTCGTTCAGGTTCGCCGCCCCCTGCGGGTTCAGTCCGCTCAGGTTGTCGAAATAAGCCAGCGCCGAGCGGCGTCCCCGCACTGCTTTCAACCCTCCCCGAACGGCCGCCTCTCCGGGATGATCGGGGAAGACCGTGACCGAAACGCGGTCGAATCCGCACAACGCGACATACCCCACCGCGGCCGCTACCTGCCGCGCAAAGTCGAACTTGCGGGGCGCGCCAAAAGCCATCGACTCGCTGGCGTCGAGGAAAATGCTTACGGGCAATTCGCGCTCCTCTTCGTACAGCTTGAGAAACAGGCGGTCCAGCCGTCCGTAAAGATTCCAGTCCAGGTAACGAAAGTCATCGCCCGGGACGTAATTGCGGTAGTCGGCAAACTCCACCGATTGCCCCCGGGCCCGGCTGCGCCTCTCGCCCTTGGCTGAACTCTTGGCCCGGCGCGCCGCGAGCAATTGGAACTGCTCAAGGCGCCGGAGGAGTTGTGGATTCAGCAAGGCCACGGGGCTTCGACGGGTGCCGGCTAGACGCTGACGCCTTCGACGTTCGCAGGCACGTCGCGGAGGATCTGCGCGATGATGTGGTCCGTCGTGATGCCCTCCGCTTCCGCTTCGAAGTTCAAGATCAGCCGGTGCCTTAAACCGGGCAGGGCCACGGCTTGCACGTCTTCAAAGCTCGCGTTGAACCGGCCTTCGGTAAGCGCCCGCACTTTGGCGCCGAGCAGCAGGGCCTGGGCTCCTCGCGGGCTGCTGCCGAACCGCAAGTACTGGCTCGCCATCGGCAGCCCCGTCTCTGTCTTGGGATGCGTCGCCATGACCAACCGCACCGCGTAGTCCTTCACGTGCGAGCCCACGGGCACTTCCCGCACCAGGCTTTGCAGTTCCAGCAAGCCCGCGCCATCCACCACCTTCGCCACCTTCACGACCGTGCCGCCCGTCGTGCGATTAAGCACCTCGGTCAGCTCGACAGCGCTGGGATACCCGACCAGCAGCTTGAAGAAGAACCGGTCCAACTGCGCTTCCGGCAAGGGGTAGGTCCCTTCCTGGTCGATCGGGTTTTGCGTAGCGAGCACGAAGAACGGTTCCGGCAACCGGCGCACTTCTCCCGCCGCCGTGACTTGCTTTTCCTGCATAGCTTCGAGCAAGGCGGACTGTGTTTTCGGCGTGGCCCGGTTGATCTCGTCGGCCAGGATAAGGTGAGCGAAAACCGGCCCTCGCTGGAACTGGAACTCGCGCCGGCCGTCCGGATTTTCAACGACAAGGTTGGTCCCTAGAATGTCGGCCGGCATCAGGTCGGGCGTGAACTGGACGCGGCTGAACGACAAGTCGAGCACTTCCCCCAACGTCCGCACGAGCAGGGTTTTGCCCAACCCAGGCACCCCCTCCAGCAGCACATGGCCGCTGGCGAGCACGGCGGTCAGGGTCGCGTCCACAATTCCCGCGTGGCCCACCATCACCTTCCCAATCTCCGTCCGGAGCGCTTCCCAAGTGTTCCGGAATGTCTCAATGCGAGCTTCGATATTCATATTATGTGGGTCTGCTGCCCCTCAGCGGACGCGCGGGGTCTGGGACCAATGGTTGCCCGGTTCTTCATCGCGCCCGAAAAGGCCCCTGCCACTTCGTTCTGCCAACGCACTTCAAAAGGAATCTGCATCCTGCGCAAGTCTATTCCTTGAAGTCATCAAAGTAATCGCGCACGGCGCCTTGGTACGCTCGCGGCACTTGCTCCTGGCTCAAGGCCGCCTCGGCTTCCGTCTGGGCAGCGGCGGTCATCTCGCTGTAATCAACCTTGCTCTGGCCTTTGATGCTCACGCCGCGCAGCGTGATGCTCGGCATGGGACCGCCCGGGTTCATCTGACCGCGGACCTTGGTCGGAAGCAGGCTGTCCGCCAACTGCCCCTCGCCCCGATCCGTGATCCCCCGCGCGTCCATGTCCGGCCGAGCCACTCCCGAGTTGTCCCAGCGATCCTTGATCTCGCTCACGTCCAGGAACCGGCTGTCATCCGCCCATGTCCCTACCCCGCTGCCAGCACCGCCCCCCTGCCCTGCTCTCGGAGGTGCATCCGACCAATTCTGTCCGTTGCCGACGGCCATCTGGGCTCGCTGCAGCGCTTCGAGCGACGCCAGAATAGCCTCTCCGTCGCCCATCTGTTGCATCAGGTTCTCGAGTTCCTTGGCCGCCTGCGCCAACGATTGCGCCGCCGCTTCTTTGTCGCCCTTTTCCATTTGGCTCGCGCCGTTCTTCAGGAACTCGCCCGCCTTGCCGTACGGCCCGGCTGGATCGACCGCCCGCCCGACTTCCTCCGCCAAGCGCCGCAATTCCTCGGGTGCCAGCCCCGGTGTCTGCAATTGCTCGATCATCTTTTCCAGCGTGGATTGTGCGGCCTCCGCCTGCCCGTTCTGCAACTGTTCGGCAAGGTCTTTCCCGATCTTCTCCGCCTGCATTTGCAGGTCGGCAAGGGCTTTGGCCATTCCCTGCAGCTTCTCCAACTCGGTCTCGGTAAACTCCAAATCGCGCAGCATCTGGTCCGTTTGACTTGCCGCCAGCGCGGCAATGGCGTCTTCAAGACTCGGCAGCGCGAGCCCTAGATCTTTGGCGCGCCTTGCCAGATCCGAAAGGCTCTTCTCGAGTTGCTCTCGCGCGGCGTCCCCTGCCGCGGAATCGCTGGCTGGCAACCCCGCTGCCGCTTCCTTAGCCTTCTGCAGATCTTTGCTCAACTTCTCCAGCGACTGGGGATCGGCGCCCGCCGCCTGGCTTTCCAGGGATTTCTGCAGCGACTCGATCTGCTTCTGCAAATCGGCACCGCCGGGGACGCCTCCGGTCCTCGGAGCGCGTGCCGCTCTTTCCATCGTCCTGAGCACCGGATTCTTCCGCAGTTCCCTGGCCTCGTCCTTGAGCCTTTCCGTCACGCTGGCCAAATCTTTCAAGGCTTCCGCCCGCGTGAGCTTCGCTTTCGCAAGGTGATCGCCCAACTCGGTCACCGAGTCCAGAGCCTGGCGGGTCGGCTCCAAAGCGGGTGGTCTGCGCGCAATCTCGCGTCGGGTCAGTTCCGCCAGTTTCCGCCCGGTCTCCTTGATGATCTCCGCGTCCCGCTTGTTCTGGACATGTGCCGCGGTGCGGTATTCGGGGACGAACCCCAACCCGGCAGCGAGAGCGAAGCTTAGCAAAGCCCACTTGGCCGATCTCGGCAGTTGATAAGGCAGCAGCGCCCGGGGATCGACTTCATTGGCGTGCTTCGCGGCGTCCGTTACCAGCAGTTCGCGCCAGTCTTCCGACCCCGGGGACGCGGCCAGTTCCCAAGCGGTGCTCAGGCGTTCCTGCAGCTTGCGTTCGCTGTCCAGCCAGCGTGCGGTGTCAAAAAGATCGGGCCGCCGCCACCAACCTTGCACAACCCCGGCAACGATCGCCAACACGCCTGCGATCGCCCCAAGGACCGGGACCGTGCTGGAAATGGGCAATAGCTTGTAGATCACCACGGTCAAAGCCCAAAGGCAGCTCCCGGCAAGCAATCCCCGCCAGAAACCTCTCCAGCCCTGCTGCCAGCGTTTCCGCCGTGCGGTCTTTTCCAGCACGCTCTGGATAATTTGAATATCGCTCATGGCTTCGCAATACCATCCATGATAGCCGCCCGTTTGGCGAACTCCCGCAATCCGCGTTCAGCGGCACGCATCGATCCTTCCCCGGACGGGATCATTTCTTAGACCATGTTCGAGCCGAAGCGTTATGGAAAGCTCCGGTGGGGGCGCGAACGACCGGGAATAGCCAATTTCTGGGACGATCCGGTTAATCATTCGAACGGACCTGGGGCGGATTTCGGCGCAAGGGACTTTTTGGTGACTCTGGATCGGGGGCGGCGCCTCGTCGATTCGCGTCCATTCGCGGTTGATGGGAGACTGTTCCGGGCCTGGAGCCGCTTTGCTTCCGCATTTCGGCTAATTATCGAGTATGATGTTAGTAACTTATCATAGTAAAACCATAGTAAAACCATAGTTTAACACTACTGGTAACACGGGAGAGCGCTGGGTACGCGTGAGATCGACTGCCTTGGTAGATTGCGCCCGCCTCCTTGCGCTCTTATCGGTGCCGAATCCAGCCCCATCGCTGCAGCACCAGAAAGATTGCCGGAACCGAGTGCACCACCACGAGGATGATCAAGGGCCAATGGAGCATCCGGTGCCATGCCAACGCGGTCGCTTCGTCGCAAAGCCTGGCGAGGCCGTATTGACCGGTGATGGCGTATCCGGTGAAAAGGAACGCTCCGAGCACTGGCAGGAGCGGCCAACTGCTCCAGCGCACCGCGCGCAGGCAGATAAGGTTCAGCTTGCTCATGGGGAATTCTCTCTGCCGATAAGGACAACGCCGGCCACGAGGTTCAAGCCCGCCGCGCTCCAGGCGGTCCCGGTCACGCCAACGAGCGGCAAGAGGAACGCGCTTGCAAGGATCGCGCCGGCGGACGCGCCTACGAAATCCGCGTTGAACAAGCGGGCTGCGGGAAGAGCTTTCGAGACCTGCAAGGCCTGGTTGGCAACCGGGAATTGTGCCCCCACCAACGCGGCGAAGCCGAAGGTAAACACGAGGAGAACGGATTGCGTTGCCACACTCGGAGCGCCGGATGCCGTCCATCGCGCTAGCAAAGACAAAACGGCCGGGAACACGCCCGCAATAAGCGCGATGGAGAGGGCCAGCCATCCGAGCATCCGGCGCGGGGTCCGGGCCACTCGCGACGGCGCCGTGAGCCAGCGTGTTGCGATCCAGGCGCCAAGAGCCAGGCCCGCCATAAACAAGGTCACCACCCAAGCGACTTGCTGGTAAACAGCGCCGACAAGCGTCTGCACGGCAAGCAAGAGAATGACTTCCAGCGCCGAACCCGCATAACCAGAAGCGAACAAGGCGCCGCCGACCGCCCCCATCCGGAGCATCCAGAACATTGCCGCGAGCGCGGCCACGGCCAGCACCGGGCGCCACTTGTTCTCGAACTGGCTCGCCCAATGCCGCAAATGCAGGAAGTACAGTGCCGGCGCGAAGTCACGGTTTATGGGGGCCGGCTGGGTCGCTGCGCGTTCAACGGATGCCATGCGATCGGGCGTCAGCATGGCGGCCACGAAGTTCCGGTTAACCCAGGCATTCGTAAGTCCGGTCTTCTCCAGGGCAGCCGCGAAATCGGTGCCGAACGGGCGGTCCGAAGCCAAAAACCGAACCCGCCCGGCGGGAATGAGCAAGACATTGGGGAAGGACTGCGCCGCCGTGCGACGCGCGCAACTGAGCACAGCAGACAATTCGGGGCTTGCGAAGTTCGCATATTGACCGACGGCGAAACTCAAAAGGCCGCCCGGCCGGAGCACGCGTCGAACGCCGGCGAGAAACTCGTCGGTGAAAAAGCGGTTGATCTGGGCGGTCGAGGGATCTGGCAGTGCCAGCACGACCACGTCGTAGCCAGGGGCGACTCGCCGAACGAAATCACGGGCGTCGGTTTCGAACAAGTGCATTCGGGTGTCACTGAATTCGGCGGGAAGGAACCGGCGTCCCAGCGAGGTGATCAGGGGGTCCAGTTCCACGCAATCAAGGCGTTCGATTCCGTAGCGCAACAGTTCGCGGGCCGCGCCGGAAAGCGCTCCGCCAATGAGCAGCACGTGCCTGGATTCAGGGCGTTGCGCCATGGCGAAATGGACGCTTTCCTCCGCCTGCTCAATGTTGGGAGTCGACGCCAGGACCGTCCCATTCGCGATGAAGTTGGTTTGACCGCCCGACTCGGTCACGAGCACGCGGCCATAGGGTGAATTGCCGCGGAAGAGAAGGCGCTGGTGGGGATACTGGCGGGCGGTCGAGGAAGCATCTGGATGGGACCCTAGAATCCATCCGGGGACGCCCAACGCTGCCGCGAAGTTGAGGATGACGAGCAGCCTTCGTCGCGAGGGTGCCGGCGTCGTCCAGGTCAGCCATGCCGCGGCCAATCCACTCAAGAACGCCGGCACGGCCAGCAGCGCGATCGGATCCAGCCACACGACGAGAAGGAACGTAAACAAGACTCCACCCCCCACGCTGCCGAGGCTGTCCATCAGGTAGACCTTGCCCGCGCCCACCGCCCGATCCTCCCCCTGCCACTCGCGACAGGCAAACGAGAGGGCGAACCCAGCCGTCAGGCAAAACGGCAACAAGATCAGGAAAGCCGTCAGAAGGGTCGCGGCCACTCCGACACCTTCGCCGGGGCGGAAGACGAGCGACCGCAACGCGCGCAGCACCAGGATTTGCGCCGGCGGAACGAGGGCCGTAACGAGAAGGCAAACGCCCAGCAAGCCCGGACGGGATGCGGCACCGCCAATCCGCCGTGCCAGAGAGGCTCCAAGTCCCATGAGGAGGAGCCAGCTCCCGAGGACAATGCCCAGGACCAGTTCATTGCCGGCAAACACGCCGAGCATCTCACGCATCATAGCCAGTTGCGTGATAATCGACGAGACCCCAAGAGCCAGGACGGCAGTCAAGGTGGCCACAGGCGGGACCGCGGCAGGATTTCTGCCCATGAACCTCAAAATGGTTGGCTTGATTACCAACTATTTGCGCAACGCGAGGTTCAAGGGCGCAGTGCGCGCAATCCTGTTCCGGGGTGATCTCATCTTGTCGTTTGCCGGGCCTGGCAGGGTGCGTCGGCCTCGCCGCGCCCTAGGTAATATTCAATTCCCAATGGCCGGCCCGGCGGGGCCAGCTACCTTTGCTCCTCGAATGCTTCAACCCGGTACGTGAGCACCGAAACGTCGCGCCCGCGCCACGCAGACGGCGCGCAACCCGACTTGGCGGCCAGGCGGCTGAGGAATTCGGTTTTGTCCGGCAATTGCTCCCAGACCTGTGGCAGGAAGGTCGCGCTGTGCTCGCCGATCCTGAGCACGACACCGTCGCGATTCGGTTGGATCTTCGCCAGCAGATCGTCGGGCGATGAAAAGACGAGCGGCCGCGGCTCCGTAAGGACGCTGATCTCAATCTCGAGCTGGTCCGTTTCGCTGGCGCTCACGGCTTGGAAACGAGGATCACGCAGAGCGGCGCTGCGGGCGTTCTGTATCACAGAACGGAAAAGCGGCCCGGTCGGCACGATGTTGCCGATGCATCCGCGCAAATCTCCCGCTTTGGTAAGAGTGACAAAACAGCCCTTCTCCGCGCGGCACGCTTCGGGAGCGTTGCCGGGAGCGAGCTGGGGCAGGTCGCGACCGGCGGTCACCTCCCTGATCGTCCGGCGGGCGAGATCGAGCAGAAATTGGCGGTCCGCAGCACTCAGCTCGGTATCCGCGGCCGCAGGCGTGGCGTCCGCGCTTGGCGCCTGACTGTTTGGGGTGACGAACACCACGGCCGAATACCCGACCACGCGGCTCTTGTCGCCGCCCGTATCGCCGCTGTTTCGGTAGTCGAGCGCCTGCGCCGTCCAGCCTTTGAGTTTCGCAAGGTGCAGAAGGGTGAGGACTGGCAGCTGGCCGCAGGCCCGTTCTTCCGCAGCGGGCGCTTTCAGGGCGTCGATGTTCATTTGCTGGATCCAACGCACCGTTTCGGTGTCAAGTAAACGCGCTTCATCGCAGGAGCGATAATGGCTCAAGTCGGTGCTCACGACTACGAGAGTTTTATCATCGACCAGGGGAGCGAGGGCGTTGGCGACCTTTTCCGGGTCGGCTTGCCCGAAGATGACGGGCAGAATCGTAAACTGTTTCAACAGGCGCTGGAGGAAGGGCAATTGCACCTCGACCGAGTGCTCCCAGGTTTCGGGAGTCTCTTCGCCCGCGGGAGGAGGCGGTCTCGAAGACAGGGCAGACCAGGGCGGTCGTCGCACCAGGCAGCGGGGTTCGAGCACAAAGGGTGCCTGTCGGGCGAGTTCGCGTGCTTGGGCGGCGATCGGAACCAACCCGAGGGGTGTTTGGTAAGCGTCGGTGGCGGGAACCGAAGCGCCGCGAAAGAGCGCGTAATGGCTGGCGGCCAGGATGATGACAGTATGGTAACTGCCGCCCGCGAGTTGGTGATACGCTTCGGCAGCAACGCGGCCCGAGTATTCATAGCCCGCATGAGGCGAGATGAGCGCGCGCACGCCGTCGGTCTTGGCGGAAGACGCGGCGGCCAGACATTGGTCCACCGCACGGGTCAGGTCCCCGGCATCTTTGGGGTAGAACAGGCCGGCAACGGCTGGTTGCCGGATACGCTGCGGGGCCTGAGCGCTGGGTGGAACGGGCGGCGCCGGGTTGCTGATCGCGGCTGTCTCGACCGCGCGCGAGCAGGCTGGAAAGAGCAGCGCCAAGGCCAGCAGGGGGAGGCAGGTGAAGATCAGGGTTAAAAGAGGAGCTTTCATGATCGACTCCAGGACACAGACTAGTACACCACGGCGGAAATTCGTCGGTGGATTGGATTATCGGAGTAATTGGCT
>CAZODO010000051.1:0-43585 GCA_964578605.1 uncultured Verrucomicrobiota bacterium
ACTCCCTTCCCTCCCCAATAATGAGAAAACCCTGGAGACCGTGAGTTGCACCCAATCTCAAGGGCGCTGGGCCGCCGGGACGCACCGGGACACTTGGCCCACGACGCTTCAATGGAACGCTTCCCACATGCGATGACGCGTGCTCTGCAAATGCTGCAGCATCATCCGGGTGATCCGCTTGGTCAGTTCGTAGGCGAAATGGTAATCGCCGGCGCAGCGCTCCCGGAGATCGGCGGCTTTGAAGAACTGCATCGACGCCGGCTCGATGGCTCGAACGTTGAAGTGCCACTCGTAAGGTTCGCAGAAGGAAGACCAGCCCACGGCCCCGCCGGCGGGGACAATTTGCACCGGCCTGGCGCCGCTGGCCTGGGGCGACTCGATTCGCAGCGTGCCCGATTCCAGCACATACAAGCCGTCCGCCAACGCGCCGGTCTCGAGGACCAGTTGCCCGGCTTCGAATTCCCGGGGGCTGGCCAGGGCGCTGACGATCTCCAGGTAATCCGGCTTGATCCCATGAAAGAAGGGGTGGAGGGCCAGGCGCTCGCGCAGCGGCAGGCCGGGGTCGATCACCGTCCGCGTGGCGGGAGCGACCGGGCTAAGCGGAGCGACAGGATGGCCAATCTCCAGCCAGCGCTGATGCGCGACCAGGAGGACATCAAGGATCACGGCGCGGATCCCCTTCATCAACTCATACCCGAGATAATGATTCTGCTCGCTGGCCACGAGCAGATGCGCTCCGTTCAAGACCGTGGACTTGACCGGTTGCAGCGCCCGGCCCTGGAAATGCCAGACAAAGGGCGGCACCAGCCAGGACCAGCCCAGCAATTGGCCGGCACCGACCGACGCGACCCGGACGTCGCCCTTGGCGGGCACGTGGGTCTCCAGCGCGACCTCGCCTTCGTGGAGCAGGAAAAGCCTGTTCGCCGGCTGGCCTTCGCTAAAGAGGACCTCGTTGGCCGCGTAGGATTTCTCTTCGGCTCCGTTCAGAATGACCGTCCGATGCTCCGGAGCCATTCCTCTCAGGAAGGGATGCTGGTAAAGGGGACTTCGTGTGGGCATGGCAACGATCGTTATAGCTCCCGCTCGGTGGCACCCATGGGCACGCTCGGTTTCACAAGGGCGATTCTACCCCGCCGCCAAGGAAGGCGCGAGCCTAATCGAAGTCAACCCGAAAAAGGACAGCAAAAAGCCCCTGCCCGCGGGAGACAGGCAGGGGCGGAGCGGGAGTTTTGCACTCAAGCTATTCGAAATCCATTTCGTAGCTGAGGACGTTCCCGGTGAACTTGCTCTTGATCTTGCAATTGGACTTGTTGATGACGGCTTGCATGGCCTTGTTCTCCCGCAGAACCTCGGCCGTGAAGCCGCGGATGCCATTGCGGCGCGCAATGCGAATCAGGTAGTTCAACAAGAAGGTGCCCACACCCTTGTTTTGCCAGGAATCCGCCACGGTGAACGCCACTTCTGCCAGGTTGGTCTTCTGGTCAAGGTAATAGCTGCCCACCGCCATAATTTCCTCGCCGTGCGCTTCCGGCAAGGTGCCCACGATCGTCACGTCGTTCCGATGGTCGATATAGACGAAGTCCTGGATTTGCTGCCGGGAAACGCGCTTCTGGTAGCCCATAAACCGGTAGTAAATCGTGGCTTCCGAAAGTTTGTAGAACAAATCCCGCATCCGGGGTTCGTCGGTTGGGTGAATCGGCCGGAAGTTCAGGAGACTGCCGTCGTTGGCCACGTAGGTCGTCCGCAGTTCTTTGGGCCCAACCAGGATCTTGCCTTCTTTGTCAGCCAGTTCAGCCGAGAGGTACTTCGCCTCGATGGCGTCCCGAAGAAGGTCCGCCCGGAATTTGGGATGGGCAATGCTAATCAAGGCCAGGGCCCGTTCCTGGATGCTCTTGCCGTGGAGGTAGGCCACCCCGTACTCCGTCACCACGTAATGGACCCCAGCGCGCGTGGTCACGACGCCCGCGCCTTCGCTCAGATGCGTCATGATGCGGGAGACGCTCCCGCCTTTGGCGGTCGAAGGCATGGCAATGATCGCCTTGCCACCTCGCGACTTGGCGGCGCCGCGGTTGAAGTCAACTTGGCCGCCCACCCCGGAGAAGAACTTGGACCCTATGGAATCTGCGCAGACCTGGCCGGTCAGATCGATTTCCAGGGCGGTGTTGACCGCCACCATTTTGTTCTGCTGGCGAATGATGAAGGGGTCGTTGACGTACTCCGTGGGATGGAACGCGAAAAGGGGGTTGTTATCGAGGTAATCGTAAAGCTTGCGCGTGCCCAGCGCGAAACTCGCGACAACCTTGCCGCGGTCGATGGTCTTTCGGGCTCCCGTTACCGCTCCGGATTCGATCAGGTCAATGATGCCGTCGGTCACCATTTCCGTGTGCACTCCCAGGTCCTTCTTCCCTTTGAGGAAGCCAAGCAGGGCTTGAGGGATGCGTCCAATTCCGAACTCGAGGGTGCAGCCGTCTTCGACAAGACCGGCCACGTATTCGGCGATCTGGCGGGTGGTGTCGGTCACTTCGGCGGGCGGCACTTCAAGGATGGCCGCGTCTGTCGGCACCAGCACGTCGATGTCGTAGACGTGGATCTGGGAATCGCCATGGGTGCGCGGCATGTTCGGGTTCACCTGGGCGATCACCAGGGACGAGTTTTCCGCCGCACTCTTTACGATGTCGACCGAGACGCCCAGGCTGCACACGCCATTCACGTCGGGGGGCGAGACATGAATCAGGGCCACATCGAGCGGCAGTTGGCCTGAGTTGAACAGGCGCGGGATATCCGAGAGGAACACCGGGGTGTAATCGCCAAGACCTTCCTGGATGATGTCGCGCACGTTCTCCGCGATGAAGAAACTGTTGACGCGGAAGTATTGGGCAAGCTCCCGGTGGGCGTAAGGCGCTTCGCCAAAGGTCAGCAAATGGAGAATCTCGGTGTCGGGGAGTTCATAGGCGCGCTTGGTCAAGGCGCTGACCAGCTCCAGCGGTTCCGCCACACCGGTGCCGATGAAAATGCGCTGTCCTGGCCGGATGCGTTTGACGGCCTCGACCGGAGTGGCGATGGAAGCCTTGTACTTCTCTTGCCAGGCGGGATCGTAAGTGATGGTCTTAGTCATGGTCTTCACGGGCGGTTGAGAGTGTCATGCGGGCGTCGGCCACATACGGCTGCATGCCCACGGGGCCGACGATGAAAGGATTGATATCGAGTTCCTTGATCTGCGGATAATCCGTGGCGAGCTGGCTGATGCGCTGCAGGGCGCCGGCAATCGCCTCGAGATCCACCGGTGCCTGTCCGCGCGCCCCTTGAAGCAAGGCGTAGGAACGGGTGCCTTTCAGCATTTGCATCGCTTCGTCCGCGGTGATGGGCGCAAGGTGAAATGTCACGTCCTTCATCACTTCGACAAAGATACCGCCCAAACCGAACATCAGCATTGGCCCGAATTGCGGGTCGCGCGTCATGCCCAGGATGACCTCTCGGCCGCGCTGTCCCATCTTCTCCACGAAGACCCCGCGCAGATGGGCGTTCGGAGCGCGTTTTTGAATGCGCAGCATCATGAGGTCAAACGCGTCGCGAACCTGCTCCGAGTTTGCCAGGTTGATTCGCACGCCGCCGAAGTCCGATTTGTGAATGATGTCAGGCGACGAGATTTTCAGCACGACCGGGTAGCCGATGCGGTCCGCGATGTCCACGGATTCGTCGCCGGTTCGCGCCAGATTCCCGTCCAGGACATTGAACCCATAGGCGCGCAGGATCTCTTTGGCCTCAATTTCTGCCATTTGGGTGGTGCCGCTTCGCTCTTGCATGCGAATGACCCGGTCGACGCGCCGGTGGTTGACGGGGAACCGAGTGACGATTCTGGCCGAGCGCCGGCGCCAGGCGGCGTAGTCGCACATGGCCCGGAGCGCCGAGACCGCGCGGTCCGGGGCCGGGTAATTGGGAATGCCCAGGGCCATCAGCTTGTCCTTGGCCTCCGCGACTTCCTGCCCGCCCATAAACGCGGTCAAGAGCGGCTTTTTCCCCTTATGAGTGGCGGCGAGCTTCTCGGCCAACTCAAGGGGGCGGGTCATATTTTGGGGGGTTGAAACGATGATAATGCTATCGATCTTCTCGTCGTCCTGGAGGATTTCGAACGCTTTGACGTAACGGTCGGGATCGGCATCGCCAATGACATCGACCGGGTTGCCGACGGCTGCCGCCGCGGGCAGGACCGCCCGGAGGCGCGCTTCGCTGTCGGGCGTGGGCGCAACCATCTTGAGCCCGAGTGTTTCGGCGGCATCCGCCGCCATGATTCCGGGTCCGCCCGCATTGGTGATGATGCCGACGCGGTCGCCTTCCGGCAGCGGTTGCATGCTGAACGCCATGGCATAATCGAACAGCGCCTCGAAATTCTCGGCCCGCACCACCCCCGCGCGACGGAACGCCGCCCCATAAGCGATATCGGCGCCTGCAAGGCTGCCGGTGTGAGACGACGCGGCCTTCGCGCCCGCTTGGGTAATCCCCACCTTCAAGATGACCACGGGCTTGATGGAGGCCGCTTCCTCCGCGACGCGCAGGAACTTGTTGCCTTCCTTGATGCTTTCCAGGTACCCGGCGATGACGTTGGTTTGCTTGTCCTCCGCCAGCGCCTGGATGAAATCCACTTCGTTCAGATCCGCTTTGTTGCCGAAACTGATGACCTTGGCCAAGCCAAGCTTCTGGTGGGCTGCCCAATCCAGAATAGCGACGCAGAGCGCGCCCGACTGGGAAATCACCGAGATCCGCCCGGCTCGCGGCAGAGAGGGGGCGAACGTCGCGTTCATCTGGTGATCCGTGTTGAGCACTCCCAAGCAGTTGGGGCCGACCATGCGGACCCCGTTGGATCGGCATAGCTGGACCAGTTCTTCCTCCACCTGGGCCCCTTGGCTGCTCACCTCGCGGAATCCGGCGGTGATCACAATGATGGACTTGGCGCCGGCGTTGATCGAGTCCTGGATCGCGGCTTTCACATGCTTGCCGGGAACGACCACGATCCCGAGGTCGATCTGCCCTTTGAACTCGGCCAGCGAACGATAGCTTTGCAGTCCGAGGATATCGCCCGGTTCCGGGTTGACCGGGACAAGGGTGCCTTTGAAGCCGCTGTTTACGAGGTTGGCCAGCAGTGCGTAGCCGACCTTCCCCGGGTTGCGTGACGCGCCAATGACGGCGACGGAGTTGGGATATAAAAGCGTCTCAAGCATAAGTCTTCCGTTCTCCAAGCCTTCCTGAATTCGAAGCACTTGACTCACCAAACCTTGTTAAAGGCTATTCCTTTTTTGAGAATTCCACCAGCCCTCGCAAGGGGGCTCCTTCCGCTTTTCAGCTCTCCTCCGCCATTTTGAGCGACTGTTCGACCGTCACTTGCAGCCGTTGCATGATCACCGCGGTCACCCTGCGCATCAGTTCGTAGCCGAAATCCCGGTCCTGTTCGCAATGCTCGCGCAGGCGGGTTCCATAGAAAAAGATGGCCTCGGTCGGTTCCAACGCACAAGCGTCGAAATGCCAGTAGAACGGCGCGAAGAGCCAGGACCAGCCCAGGACATCGCCCGCCCCAACCGTCTGCACGGGCACCACGCCCTGTTCTCCCGCCTGGGTTTCAATGCTCACTTTGCCGCGTTCGATCAGGTAAAACCGGTTGGCGATCTCCCCTTTGTGAAACACAATCTGCCCGGGCTCAAACCGGGCGAACATGGCACATTCGATAAGAATCTGGAGGTGCCGGCGCGCCATGCCCTGGACGAAAGGATGGCGCGCCACCGCATTCTCGAGGACGGGTCCGTTCATGGATTCAACGCCGCAGAAGCCAGCAGGAGCCTTGGCGCTCAGGCCACCAGGGTCTCGGGATGTTGCACGTGCAAGGTGACAAGATCCTTCTCTGCGGCCTGCAACCGGCGGATGAGGACCTGCGCAAGACGTTTCATCAGGTCGTATCCAAACTGGTGGTCCCGTTCACACAACGCGAGCACGCGCGGGCCGTTGATGGCGACGGTCCGGGTTGGCTCCACCGCCCGCGCTTCAAAATTCCAGACCCGCGCCGGGAAGAGCCACGACCACCCGAGCACATCTCCCGGCCCCAGTTCGTGCATCCCCTGGCTCTCTTGGGCCGGTGCGGGCATGCCCAGCTGGACTTTGCCCTGCTCGACAAGGTAAAAGCCGTCCGCGCTATCCCCTTCCCGGAAGATGACTTCGCCTTCGCGGAACTCCTTCGCCTCCGCGCATTCGGTCAAGACGCGCAGGTAAGCGGGCGGAAGGCTTCTCAGGAAGGGATGCTCTGATTCAATTGGTTTGGGCGTTTGCATGCGCATCCCGTGGTTGACTATCCTGCTTACCTTCCCCTTTCCGCGGGCGGGTTGCTCTCCGTTCCTTGGCGACTCTTTGGCTTTTTTTGCAGGTTTCCGCTCTTCCCGCAAATCACAGCCCGATCCACACCAGCGTCCCCGTCGCCACCCGGTCAAAGAGCGGCATCAGATCCGCCCCGGCCATGTGAATGCAACCGCGCGAAGCCGGCCGCCCCAGCGTCGGTTCATCGCCCAGCCCATGGAGATAAATGTAACGCGCGCGCGAATCGACATCTCCGCCGCGGTTGAATCCCGGCTCGAGCCCCTCCAGCCACAGAATCCGATGCGCAATGGGCGCCCTGGGTCTTCCTTGCCAGGTGAATCCCACCGCCCGGCGGCTCTCAAAGACCGTGCCGGCCGGATGCCCTCCGCCAATCTTCTCCGCCACCCGATGCAGCCCCAGAGGCGTCCGGTTTGACCCCGACTGCTGGCCGGTGCCAAAGCGCGAAGTGGACACCCGGTATCGGCGGCGGAAGATCACCGCGCGGCTTCGTGGCCCCGGGCGCACCTCGAACCACTGCAGCTCCTGCCTGGCAACACTCACCGTCAGCACGAACCGGCTTAAGGGCACGTCCAAACGCCGGCAGGTCCACAGAAAAGCCGCCGGAAGCGCGGGGGCGCCAACGTCCCTTTCGAAACTCGGGGTCCTTTCAAATCGCACAAGATCCTTTGCGATGCCGGAACGCCCCGCTCGCCGGGCAGGCGTGGGGCCTCTCCTTACCCGGCGCGTCGCGGCGTTTCCGGGGCGGTGGCGGTCAGGTTCTTGACCAGCACCTTGGATTTCCGGCCGCTCTGTTCGTACTTCTCCCGCCGGGCGGGCGGCAGATCTTCGGCCGTTCCCTCCGCAAATCCGCCCTTCGATTGAAAGTAAGTGAAGGCCTGCGTTGACAGCGCCAGGAGTTGTTCGAGCCCAAGTTCCCGCGCGCGCGTCTCGGTGAAATTGATCAGCTTGCGTCCGATGCCCAGGTTCTCGTGCGACGACTTCACATAAAGGCAGGCCAGCTCGCCTTTCTTCTGTTCCGGGTAAACATGCAGGGCCACGCAGCCCACCGGGTTCCGGTCGATCTCGAAGATGTAGTAGTCGCTCAACTGCTTCTCGATCATCGTCCGGGTCCGCTTTACCAGTTCTTCGCTCGCGACGGATTCGCGGGTCAGCATCAGGATGTTTCGAATGTCCTTCTTGAGCGCGCGCCGGATCTGTTGGTACTCGCTGACGTAGACCAGCGTGCCGATCCCTTCGTTGGAGAACACTTCCGCCAGCAGCCCTTCATCAATGCGTCCGTTGATCACATGCACGCGCGGGATGCCCGCCCGGCATGCGGCAACCGCGTGCACCGCCTTTGACAGGATCTCGGGCGCCAGGTCGTTCCGGTTCTGCCCGAGCATCGATTCCAGGTCTCCCGCCAGGATCTGGCGAAACAAGCGGCCCTGCTTGAAAAGACCGTCGTGGGTGGTGATGAAGATCAGCTTGATCGCCTTGAGCGCCTCGGCCGTGGCCACGGCCACTCCATCCGAGTTGACCCGGTACGTCTTGCCGTCCCCGTCAAAACCCAGCGGCGGGATCACCGGGACGATGCCCTGCGCCAATAACGATTGCAGGAATTCCACGTCCACCCGCTCGACCTTCCCGGTAAACAGGTGATCGACCCCCTGAATGATCCCCATCGGATGCGCCACGATGGCGTTGGTGCACGCGGCGCGGAGATCGTTCGCGGATAGGCCCTCCAGGATCTCGTGGGTCAACCGGTTGGCAGCGGTCAGCGCGAGGCGGAGCGTCTCGGTGTCCGTCACCCCGCTTCCTTCCAGGTCGGACGGAGTAATCTGCTTCTCCTGGGCCAGGCTGCCAATCTGGGCCGCGGCGCCATGGACCAGCACCACCCGGATGTTCAGCGAGCGCAGGACGGCGACGTCGAGCACGATGTTCGAGAAGTTCTCGTCCGTCACGATCGCCCCGTCAATGCTGATGACGAATACCTTCTCCCGAAAGCGCGGGATGTACTGAAGAATGCCCCGAAGGTCAGTGAATTTCACCTGGCAACTCGCGAATAAACGTGGTGTATGCGCACTATGGACGGAATACCTAATTGAACCCAGCCGGGATTCAATCCCGAAATTACACCGCGCCTTCCGCCGGGCATCCGGCCAGTGCCACCAGATCGGATTCGTGCAGCACGTTGAAACGTGTTGGGCTCGTGTCGGAGGGTCCCTCCGGGACCGCAGATTCGGTCGCAACCAACGCGCAAACTCCAAATCTTCGAGATGCGAACCAACCGGACGACGGAGGCGCCCCTGCCACGCCCGCTATGAGGTGGCTCCGTAGTGGCTCCGTAGTGGCTCCGTAGTGACAGGCAGGTGCAAGGCGGGTCTTGGGCAAGTGTTGCCCTTCCGCCAGAAGCGCATTGCGGACGGATTTCGGACGCATCACGGGCCTATCCCATGTGCAATCCCGTTCCGGGTCTTTACTGGGGAGTTCGCAGCAGAAAAGACGGAGATCAGCCCCAAGAGCGAGAGCAGGAGCGCGAAGCTATTCAGACCTGGCGCGCATCTCTCGGACTCCTCAGGAATCGCATCCTTGCATCTGAATAAAGCGGCTGTTGCAGCGTCTAATCCTTAGAGCCATTGCAGCGTTGAATCGTTCACTCAGGAAAGGAGACAAATGGCTAAGATCAAACTCAATCCCGCCGTCGCCGCCATCAACGGCAAGATGGGCGATATGGTCCATCGCAAACTCTGGGGCCAGCAAGTCACCAGTCGCGTGCCCGATTTCAGCAAGCGGCAGTTGTCCGAGGCGCAACAGGTGCAAGTCGGCCGCTTCACCACCGGGACCGTGAAATGGAAGGGCCTCCCGGACGAAGTCAAAGCGCTCTACCGCGCCCGGGCCCGTGAACTGGAAATGCCCCCCTGCGGGCTTTTCCAAAAGACCAATCATCGGCCGCCGTCGGTCGAAGAGATCGATCTGTCCCAGTATACCGGGCAGGCCGGCGAAATCATCCGGGCGGGCGCCATCGACCTGGTGGATATTGCCAAAGTGGAAGTGATCATCCGCCAGGCTGGCGGCAGCCTGCTTGAATCCGGCTTCGCGAGCCGGCCGCCTGATGGAGACCCCTACTGGACCTACCAGACCACGGCTGCGGCGGAAGACCCGGCCGGGGTCACGGTCGAAGTGATCGCCATCAATTGGCCGGGCCAGCGCGCCAACCGCATCGAGATCCTGTTTCCATCCTGAGGCCGGGATGCCCTGGCGAACCGGCTCAAGAGCCGAGCCGCGTGGAGCGATGACCCAAGGACCGCGCCACACCAGCGGCTTGGCGGTTTGGCGGACGGTCAGAATACATACCGCAGGCCGACGGTGGCGAGGTGCCGGGTGAATTCGTGGCCTTCGGTAAGGGGATCGGAAGACTTGCTGGTGCGGCTATCGACCCAATCGTAGGAGTAAGCCACTTCACCGCTGAATTTGCTCGTGAAGGCGTAAGTCAGCGAGGTGTTGGGCGTATAGATCCAGTCGTGGCGCGTGACAGGCGGTTGCCAATCCCCGATGTAAAAGGTGAACCCGGCGCTGGCGGTGAGCTGATCATTGACCTTGTGCCGCCAGAGGAGGTCGTTGCGGATGTCTTCGTAGACGCTGAAGCTCGAGAAAGCGGGCATTTCAAACCGCGTGGACCGAAGGGTGAGGGTGTCCTTCGGGCTTAGCGTGACCGTCACGGACAGATCCATGTAAACCAGGACTTCGTCGTCATCGAAGCTCGGGAACATCGCGTTCACGCGGTCCGAGAACTGCCGAATGTCCGGGCCGAGTTGCACGTTGAGCTTGAGCCATTCGAGCGGGGCGCCTTCGATCCCGAAAAGCACGCGGTGATAAGCGCTGTCGTACGGGCTGTCGATGCGGGCGCCGCCAGGGCCGTTGGGAGCGCGATATTGCTCCTGCTGTCCATACCGGTATCCCAAGGTGAGAAAGGTGCTCTCGAACGCGCGGAAGCCGAGATCCAGGCCGCCGCTGACATCCTGGCGGTCGATGTAATTCTCGTAGATATAAGCCGCCCGGTCCGCTGGCGGGACGTAGCGCAACTTCGTCTTGAAATCGTGGATGTAACTCGACGCCACCGGCCGGATGAACCAGTTCTCAAACGAATGGGTTAAACGAAAGGCGTTGCGGAAAATGAACGCTTCGCGCCGGTCCCGAAGTGGAATGCCGCCGATCGCGGGAACCTCGCCGGGACGGGCGAAGACGGGGCCTTCGTTGCTGCCATCAATGCAGGCTGCCGTATTTGACAACTCCCAGGTGGTGTCCTCGACCTTGCCGCCGAGGTTCAAGGTTCCGCGGTGCGTGACGTAATCCTCCGAATGGGCCGAGTGATAAAAGGTGATGTCGGGCGCGTAGGCGGCGCTCAGGCCAAAAACAGGCGCCGGTTTGTACTCGAGACCGATCTTCGGCAGAATGGACGTGACCCAGGATTCCTTGCCGGCTTCGACCGGGTCATAACCAGCCGCCTTGGCCGCGGCGATGTTCGCCGCGGTGCCGGATTCGTCCTGGAGGTAAACATTGCTGTCGAAGGTTTCTTTGACGCTCGCCTCAGCCTTGAATTGAACGTTGGTGCTGGCGGGCAACGCGGCCGGGGCGGCGACCGGCGCGATCAGGAGGGCGAACGCGAGAGTGAACATGCGCCGCGCCGGAAGCGCCGCGCACACGGTGGGTTGATAAAGCATGGGCAAGGATTGCGAGGGTGTTTAAGGGGTGGCAGGGGACGGGGCAAGCGGTGCCGCTTTCGGGGCAGGGGGCCGAATTGCGAAGGTGAGGGCGGCTCCCACAAGCAAAAGCAATCCGGCGGCGACGAAACTGGAAGTGAAGCTGCCGCTCTGGGCTTTGAGCATTTGCTGCACGCGGCTCAACACGAAACCGCCAACACCCCACGCCGTAAAGAGGATTCCGTAGTTGACTCCGAAGTTCTTCAAGCCCCACAGGTCTTTTGCGTAGGACGGAAAGAGCGAGAGGTTCGCGCCGTAATTGAACCCGATCAAGGTGGCCACCAGCACGATCACGGCGGGGGCGGTCTCCTTGGAGTTGGTCACAGGAATGGCCAGGAACATGAGCGCCGCCTGGAAGAGAAGGACGATAAAGAGGGTCCAGCGCCGGCCAATTTTGTCGGAGAGCACGCCGGCCGCGATACGGCCGGCAGCATTGCCGATCGCAAGCACCGCGACAGCGACAAACGCAGCCTGTCCCATGCTGGCCTTGGCCATGCCGCTGACACTGCTAATGACCATAAGTCCAGCTCCCGCCCCGATGAAGTACATGACCCAGAGCAGGTAGAAAGTCGGCGTCCGCAGCATTTCACCCGGGGTGCTGCTGAGGGCGGCGGGCTTGGCCGCTGCTTTGCCCGTTGTGCTGGCAGCCCCGGGCACATATCCAGCCGGAGGATTCACCAGCAACAACGACAACCCGCAAACTACGAGCACAAAGAAGAGGCTGAAAAACAGCATCGCATGCAGAGCGCCATACTTGTTCAGGAGAAATTCGGAAAGCGGCGCGATGTACACCGAAGCCAAGCCGAACCCCGCTACGACCAACCCCGCGATCAGGCCCGTCTTGGAGGCAGGGAACCATTTCAAAGCCGGCGGAGTCGCGGACGAGTAGCCGAACCCGATCCCGGTGCCCGCAAACAAGCCAAACCCAATGACCCAGGCCAGGTAATCCGTGGTGCGGGAGGCGATGAACAGGCCGATGCCAACCAGCAAACCGCCCACGAAAGCGGTGATCCGGGGGCCGAACTTGTCCTGGCATCGCCCGGCCACGATCATCGAAAACGCGAACACCAGGCAGCAAAGCGCGTAGGGGTCGTTCAGGCGGGCCGCCTCCCAGCCAAAGTCCTTTTCGATGGCGCCTTTGAACATGCTCCAGGCATAGAGCACGCCCAGCGCGAGGTTGATGCCGATTCCGGCAAAGGCGACTGTCCAGCCGCGGTTGACGACCGGGAATTGCGCTTCGGAGGTGGGGATGACAGAGGGAGTTTGCATCGAGGTGTTCGGGTTGCTATGCCGGTATGGGCTCCAACCCGGCCGGCCGGACCGAGGTTGGCGGCCAAAGCCCAAGCGCCTGTTTGGGCGCCTGGGCACAACGGAGGGTCGCCGGCTTCATATGGGCCAGCGGCCCTGGACGGTCTATTGCTTGCCGTGAATGAGAACTTCAACCACGTGCGGATCCGCCAGGGTGGTGGTGTCGCCGATCTGGTCGACCTGGTTCTCGGCGATCTTGCGCAGGATGCGCCGCATGATCTTGCCCGAGCGGGTCTTCGGCAGAGCCGGAGCGAACTGGATCTTGTCCGGAACGGCAATCGGCCCGATCTCTTTGCGAACGTGGTTGGCGAGTTCTTTCTTGAGTTCCTCGCTCTCGGGCACGCTGTCCTTGAGGGTGACGAATGCGTAGAGCGCCTGCCCTTTGATCTCGTGCGGCATGGGCGCGACGGCGGCTTCGGAGACCTTCGGATGACTCACCAGGGCACTCTCGACTTCGGCGGTGCCAATCCGGTGACCCGAGACGTTCACAACATCGTCAATCCGGCCCATGAGCCAGTAATCGCCGTCGGGATCGGTGCGGCAGCCGTCACCGGTGAAGTAAAGGTTCCGGTACATCGTGAAGTAAGTCTCGATAAACCGGCCATGGTCGCCCCACATCGTGCGCGCCATCGCTGGCCAAGGCTTCTTAATGCACAGTTTGCCGCCTTCGTTCGGAGCGCACGGGGTGCCGTTGTCGTTGAGAACCACCGGTTCGACGCCGAAGAAGGGACGGTTGGCGCTGCCGGGTTTCAGCGTATGAGCCCCAGGGAGCGGCGTGATCAGGATGGCGCCGGTCTCGGTCTGCCACCATGTGTCCACGATCGGGCACCGGCCCTTTCCGATCACTCGGTAGTACCACATCCAGGCTTCCGGGTTGATCGGCTCGCCCACGGACCCGAGCGTGCGCAAGCTGCTCATGTCATACTTGTTGGGCCATTCCTCTCCCAAGCGGATGAGCGACCGGATGGCGGTGGGCGCGGTGTAGAAGACGGTCACCTTGAACTTCTGAACCACTTGCCAGAAACGGCCGGCATCCGGGAAGGTCGGGACGCCCTCGAACATGAGGCTGGTCGCGCCGTTGCACAACGGCCCGTAAACGATGTAGCTATGGCCGGTCACCCACCCGATATCCGCCGTGCACCAGTAAATGTCGTCCTCGTGCACGTCGAAAATGTACTTGTGGGTCAGGGCGCATTGCAGGAGGTAGCCGCCGCTGGAGTGCACGACCCCTTTGGGTTTGCCGGTCGAACCGGAGGTATACAGGATGAATAACGGATCTTCGGCATTGACGGTTTCCGGCGGGCAATTGTCGCTCGCTTTCGCCATGAGGTCGCCGTACCAAACGTCTCGTCCCGCCACGAAGTTGCAGGCGGTCTCGTTGCGCTTGACCAGCACCACCTTTTCAATGCTCGGGCATTGCTTCAGCGCTTCGTCGGCAATGGCTTTCAGCGGGATGCTCTTGCCCGCCCGCAGCGAGACGTTCGATGTCACCAGCAGGCGGCATTGCGAATCGTTAATCCGGCCAGCCAGCGCGTCCGCGCTAAACCCGCCAAAGACCACCGAATGAATCGCCCCGATTCGGGCGCACGCAAGCATGACGATGGGCAACTCGGGGATCATCGGCAGGTAGATCGAGACACGGTCACCCTTCTTGATTCCAAAGGACTTGAGGACGTTCGCGAACTTGCAGACCTCCTGGTGCAGTTGCGCATAAGTCAGCGTGCGCACGTCATTCTCCGGCTCGCCTTGGAACACGATGGCCGGCTTGTTGCGCGTGGGGGTGGCGAGATGACGGTCCAGGCAATTGACACTGATATTGAGCTGGCCGTCTTCGAACCAGGTATGCTGAATCTTGCGCGCGTCCGTATCCCAAGTGAACTTGCGGCCGATGCTCGGTGGCTTGATCCATTGGAGAGTCTGGGCCTGTTCAAGCCAGAAGCCGTCCGGGTCCGCGATCGACCTTCGGTACATCGCCTGGTACTGGTCCGCATTGATATGGGCTCTCCGGACCACCTCGGGTGGGGGTGGAAAGGTCCGGGTCTCTTGGAGCAGGGAACTGGTGGAGACGGTTTTGTTAGGTTCGGTCATACGCTGTTCTTTTTTGGTTTGATCATTTGCTCGGACAGCCGGTGTTCCGGCCTGCAGCTCATCCAAATCTGGACACCCCCTCCGGGATCACGAGGCCGTGATAAGGGAAAACCCCGCTGGCAACCCTCTCAATCGAGGCGGACAGCTCGGGTTCGACGCTCTGGCGCTGCTCCTGGGTGACGGGCAATTCCCGGTCCCTCAGCCCGCCTGCCCATTCGCTGCTCTCCATAAGCACCCCGCCAAGCCCGAGGCTCAACGCGTCATCTTCACCCTCCCCGCAGCAGGTCCGCCAAGCCAGCGCCCAACCCCGGACGGTATTCTCGACATGGTAACCGCCTCCCCCCACAACGAGCAGAGGCTTGTTCATTGCCAGCAAACGTTCCAGCACCTCGACCACCACGTTGTTCGTCATGTGAAGGTGCGTCAAAGGGTCCCCCGCCAGGGTGTCCATGCCCAACTCAAGCACGAGGACATCCGGTTGATAGGCCCTGACCAGCGGCATTGCGGCGCGGTCGAACGCGGTCAGAAACGCCGCGTCATACGTCCAGGCGGGAAGCGAAATGTTGGCGTTATACCCCAGGCCATCGCCTTCGCCAATCTCGTCTTCGAACCCGCCCCAAGGGAAGAGGGTCTTCCCACTCTCGTGGAGCGACACGGTGAGGACGTCCTTGCGCCGGTAGAAGGCCGTTTGCACGCCATCCCCATGGTGCGCATCCACGTCGACGTAAGCCACCCGCTTGCCGGCGGAGGTGAGACGCATGCACGCGAGGACCACGTCGTTCAAAAAGCAGAAGCCGACGGCGGCATCGGCCAGGGCATGGTGGAAGCCTCCCGGCAGACTAAAAGCGACGTCGACCTCGCGAGCCAACAGGAGGTCGGCCGCGGTCAGGGCGGCCCCGCAAGCCCAGGACCCATACTCGAACATGGCGCCAAAGACCGGCGTGTCAGGCCCTCCGATACCCATGTGAATGGCAGTCGGAGTTAAATCGCCTCCGGCAGCGCGCTGGAGTTCCTCCAGATACTGCGGGTCGTGGAAAGTGGTCAATTGCTCGAGCGAAGCTTTGGCAGGCGCGACTTCCTGGCGGCCCTCGACCCCCAGCAGGCCGAACGAGAGCAACCGGGACCGCGTCAGTCCGGTTCGCTGGCTTTTGAATGGGCAATCCTCCGGGTAGCTCAGTTGGTGCGCCTCGGGAGAGAAAACGAAAGCGAGTCGGCGATCGCTCATGGGCATCACGGAGAGGGGATATGGCAAAAGACGTGCCAGCAGCGAGCAGTCTGGCGGGGAGGGGATTCCCCCGACAAACAGCCTTTGCCAGTGGTGTCGCGTTCCTGTGTCATCTCATCCTGTCCGGTGCTCTGCAGGGAATTCTTTCAAGGGACCCCTGCACTAACCGGCGGCCAGTTGCGATGCCATGGCGCTCGTGGCTCTCAGGCGAGAGCCCAAGGCGCATGGTAACGGTTATCCGCGCGTGGTTTCTGGATGCCGCCATGACACGGGCCTTTCGGCTTGTCCTGACGAACCGTTTCCATCGGACAGTGCCCCGGGCCGCAGCCCGGTCCGTCCGAAGGTGGCAGTTTGCCAAGCGGCATCACCACATCTTCTGAGCTGCAGCCTAGAGAGGAGTGGAGCCTAATGCAAACCTGATTTTGCCAAAACCGAGGCCTTTTTTTGAATGGCCTCCTCCGAAGGCGGCACGGTCCTCAACGAGTCACAGGTTGAACTCAGGGCCGAGGTAAATCTCGCGGGCTTTCGCATCGTTCACCAGGAAATCCGCGGTTCCTTCGCACAGGACTTCTCCCTTATGGATGACATAGGCGCGGTCCACGAGCTTGAGAGTCTCCCGCACGTTATGGTCGGTAATGAGGATCCCCAAACCACGTTCCTTCAATCTCCGCACGATCTTCTGGACTTCGTAGACCGCGATCGGATCGATGCCGCTGAAAGGTTCATCCAACAAAAGCAGCTTCGGGCTGGTGACCAGGGACCGGGTGATTTCGAGGCGCCGTTTCTCGCCGCCGCTCAAGGTATAGGCCTTGTTCTTTGCCAGGGGCGTCAGGTCCAGTTCTTCGAGCAGGTACTTGAGCCGGACTTTGCGCTCGTCGCTGCGCATGACGCACGTCTCGAGGATGGCCAGGATGTTCTGTTCTACCGTGAGCTTCCTGAAAACGGAAGGTTCCTGCGTCAGGTAACCCATGCCCCGCCGGGCCCGTTTGTGCATGGGCAGATCGGTGATGGGCTGATCTCGGAAGGCGACCTGGCCGGAGTTCGGTTTGATCAGGCCGACCACGATATTGAAGGTCGTCGTTTTACCGGCGCCATTGGGACCGAGCAAACCGACGATCTCGCCCTCATTGACGTTGATCGAGACCCCATTGACGACCCGGCGGTCTCCATATTCCTTAACGAGTTTGTCAGTCGAGAGGAGGGCCATGGGCTCAAGGCAAGGGTGGACGGTTCGTCTTTCCAAACGGCGCGGTCCCGCCCGGCGTGCGTTTCCACTCCGATTTAAAAGTCCCTTTGCCGCTGAATGTCCCGCGGGTTCGGTCCCAGATCAACCGCTCGGCGCCGGTGATCCTGCCTTCGGGCATGGTTGCGATGGGCTCGCCTGTCAATTCCATCAGGCCGGTCGCGCCGCTATAAACGGCCTTGGCTCCCTGCGCCGACCGCCCGTCCTGGGAGAACAAGACTCGTTGATCGGCGATGATTCGGTCGATCTGGTTAGTCCCGGGTCCGAAAAGAGCCGTGACGGTTTCCGAACTAAGGCGGCTGCGGACCGGGACAGGCTGCCCGGGGTTATGTTCCTCCTGGTCCGCCGCGACTCCCAACTCCGCAACCGCAGCCTCCAAGCGGCCTTTGGCATTGAATTGCGCTCGCAACCGTTCACACGCCACCCTGCGCGAGACCGGCCTTGGAGAACCTTTGACCGGGAACTGTTCGAGCATGACACCGCCTTCCGCGAGGAGGCTCTCGAGCTGTTCGCCATGGCGGATCGACAGGGTCACACACGTCATTTTCGCTCGCGATTCGTCGCCTTCCAGAAAGTTGGCCCGCACGGCGTTGCGAAACTCGAGCCAGTTCGTCCGGTAGTTGAATTCCTGGCTCCAGATCTCAATGAACCGGTTGGTGCTCGCGACCGCCTCCCGGGAAGCGTCGTTGAGCGGCACCCTGCCGAGGTCCGCGACGGCCTGGAAAGGCAGCTTCATGTAAGCGTCTGGAGCGGCGGTGAACACCCCGGTGTCGCGCGCGAAGCGCAAGACCTTGCCGGTCACCATGCGGCGCTCCATTTCGAGCATCGGAGATCCGGTGAGCTCGAGCAAGCCGGTGCCTTCCTCGTACACCGCGCGATTGGCCAAGGCCCGCGCCTCCTGGCCGACGTCGACGATCAGGACGTTCCCCTCCGCTTGCACCCGCTGGACCGGCCCGTTCGTGGCAGGCAACTGAACCGTGAGCTGGTCCGAGTAAATCTCCACGACGGCGTCGCTGGCCTTGACGGCCTGGACGGGGACCGGTTGCGCCATGGCAAAAAAGCTTCTCTCGCCGAGGAGCGCGCGCGGCAGCCTGAGATAAGCATTGGTCTCCGCCTGGATCAAGTTGGTCACGCGATCGTACGTCAGGCGCTCGCCTTTCCCTTGACGCGCGCCATCCTCCCACACGGCGTTGCCAAGGAACGTGACTCGCTCCCGTCCTTCACCCACGATGTAAACGGCGCGATCCGCCGTCCCGCGCGTCCCGGCTTGGCGAAGCACCACTTCCTGCTCGGCTTCAATGCGGTCCACGCTGCCCGCTTCTTGGAACACCACCGTCAGAACGCCGCATTCGAGCCCTCCATCCGCTTCGTTCACGCGGACGGCGTTGCGGAAGGTCGCGACGTCGTTCTGATACTCAAACTGCTGCGAATGGACCTCGATGAACTCGCCGGTCCCGGCGTCCCCGCCTGTCGGCGCGTTGGTCGTGGCCGGAGCGCTGCTGGCTGCCGGCGCTCGCACGCCAATCGCCGCCCGTGAACCAATCAACCGTTTGCGAATCGACGATTGCACCTGGTTCGATATCACCAATCGCGAGTTCTGCGCGGAATCGCCCATTTCCCAACGAAACCCTTCGCCCACAATTGAAAACCGCCCGTCCGCCGTTCGAATGGACAAGGCGCCCGCGGAGGACGCCACCTTGGTTCTCGTATTGAACACACACTGGGGCGCTTCCACGATCATATCCTTGGCTTGGCCCCGGTAAGTCTCGGCCTGCATCCCCAGGATCTCCACCATCCCTGTGCCCGACGGTTTGACCTCCCGGACATCCTTGCCTCGCAAGACGGACTTCCGCCCCTGGGCGTCTGTGACCGGGGCAACGAAGTTTCGCCCCCGCCCGGTGACGTTGACCTGGGCGTGGCTTGGGCCAAGAAAGCCCATTGCCGCCGTCAAGGCCAGGACGCCAGCCCATGCAAGCCATCGACACCCGCCTGCGGCCTTCGGTCTGTCGGCCGTGTTCATCATCTGGTTTTCTGCCAATACAAAGGCAATTCGGCCGCGTTAGCCATTGGATTCTCTCGGCCTGGATCGATCCTCCCGCACCACGGCATGAAGCCGGACGAGGAGCGCCATCAACCGCGGAAGCTCATCCAGCGGGATCATGTTCGGTCCGTCGCTCAGCGCCCGATCCGGGTCGGGATGGGTCTCGAGGAACAAACCGTTTGCGCCCGCCGCCACCGCCGCCCGCGCCAGCACCGGCGCAAACTCGCGCTGGCCGCCCGAGCGGTCTCCGGCCCCGCCAGGCAACTGCACCGAATGCGTCGCGTCAAAGATCACGGGAAACCCAAAGGCGCCCAGGATAGGCATGGCCCGCATGTCCGAGACCAGATTGTTGTAGCCGAAGGTGGTCCCTCGTTCCGTCACCAGAATCATCCTGCCGCCGGCCGCCACCGCTTTGCCCACGACCTGCTTCATGTCCAGCGGCGAGAGGAACTGCCCCTTTTTGAGGTTAACGATCTTCCCGGTGCGCGCTGCCGCTTCCACCAGGTCCGTCTGGCGGCACAGCAAGGCCGGGATTTGGATGATATCAACGACTTCCGCAGCCGCCGCCGCCTCCGTTGCGGTGTGGACGTCCGTCAGCACCGGAATGTCCAGTTCCCGGCGCACGGTTGCGAGGATGTCCAGGCCGGCTTCCAGCCCCGGACCGCGGAACGACGCGCCGGATGACCGATTGGCTTTGTCGTAGCTCGCCTTAAAAGCGAAAGGAATCCCCAGCTTGACGCACACTTCCTTGAGCCTTCGGCCGATCTCCAGGCACAACGATTCGCTCTCGATCACACAAGGGCCGGCGAGCAGGCCAAGCCTGTCCGGATCACTCAAGTCCTGCCAGAGATTCGCAACGCTGTTCGGCACTCGGCACTTCTAGCAGCGATCGTCATGGCTGTAAATGCATGAACAACGAAGCCCGGCGCTCCGTCAGCGGCCGAACCGACCCGCTCTGTCAACGGACCGCGTCAGCGTCCGTTCGCCGTGCCTGGATTGCAGAACATGCGGTTCTTCGTGGTGATTTTGGCTTCCCGCTTCCAGACATCGTACTTGATGAACTCGACATGGCCATCGACGGCTAAAACGATTCCGCCCTGTTTTCCGTGGCGCCGTCCCAAAGCGCCGTCCACATCAGGATCGGGATAGCTGGAACCGTCGTTATAGCCATAGCCGGGCGTCGGATGGGCCGAATCCGGTTCCCACATCATGAAGGCGTCCTGGGAGAAGTCGGTAAGCTTGTAGGCGTTGCCGTCAGGCTTTAGAGCGCCATAGCCACAAACGGCTCCGTTCTGCACGTAGCTCGATAGCTTGTTAGCCCTCGCTTTGAACGTGGCGGTATTGGTCTTGTCCGAAGGGCATCGATAGCTCTGAACGGTTCCCATGAAAGACCATAGCTGCCCGCCCTTATAAGGCCCGGTCTCGTTGGTTCTGTATCGCGCGTCCCACAGGTTTGGCACCTGGCTATTGACCGGTTCGTACAACCAGCCTTGGACCCAGGGCGGGTTCCAGTTCGGGTGCGGCATTTTCTCCAGGTTGTCACCGGCATATAGGTGCGTGGCCAAACCCAATTGCTTCTCGTTATTGACGCATTTGGTCCGTTGCGCCTTTTCCTTCGCAGCCGCGAGCGCGGGGAGGAGCATGCCGGCTAAAATGGCGATGATCGCGATCACCACGAGCAGTTCGATCAACGTAAAAGCCAGGGTGCGAGAAGCCGCTTTGGGAGGCCGTTCACGTTGCAGAGGCAGGTTGTTCATATGGTAGGACGTCAGTGTTGCCCTAACGTAACACACCAGGGTGAAATGCGAACACAAAAAGAGGCGCAGCGCACGGCGGGGCAGGGGGCGCAACGCACGCTTATCGGTGGCGAGCAAGAGTAGGTGCAAGCGTAAGCGGTCTTACCCGCGCCTCGGTTCCTTCCGGCATCGCCGAATGTTTACGATCAAGTCAAGACATTGAGCGCCAGGAACTTCGCCCCATTGATGACTTTTTGTCAGCAGACTGTGCGACATTTGGCCGTCCGATCGGTGCTTTCTATGGCGAGGCTTACGGGATCGTGCCAGGGCGGAAAACGTGAGTTGCGGCTCCGGACAGGGCGCCGCTTGCCGGGTTCTGTTGCCCTCGTTATCGTCATTCGGCCTCTCCTCTGAGTTTCTGCCAGCGCACCGATTCCGCATTGGCCAGGGGCTGCATTCGGAATAAACACAATAGAAACGCATGAGCTACACAATATAAACACAATGAGCATTGAGTATCGAGTGAGTGGTAATTGTGTATCTATTGTGTGTCGATTGTGTATCGATTGAGTTTTAAATGGGTTTAGTTCGCACGGAGATGGGGTGTGCTGGCTGCTCAGCCGCGCAGGAAACCGTGGTGAGGCCGTTCCCCGTGGGCTAGCCTTCGCTTTGCCATCCGCTGAGGGCCTTTTCTGTCCCCTCAGCGAACAAAATGGCGATTTCGGCCATTGCCGGCTTCTCGCGTGATCGAACCCAGTGACTGGAAAAATTCCGCACACAGCCCCATACTGTCTCACCTCGCATTCTGCGGCTCGGGTCCGGTGCAAGCGGCTGTGCTCCGGGAGAGTTTGGGATGGAGAGGTTGCCATGTTTGAGCTCGTTTCACCGTACCAACCCGCAGGGGATCAACCCCAGGCGATCGCCCAGTTGACGGAAGGCATCCAGTCGGGCGCCAAGCACCAGGTCCTGCTCGGCGTCACGGGTTCTGGAAAGACGTTTTCGATTGCGAACGTGATCCAGAACGTGGGGAAACCCACCTTGGTGATGTCCCACAACAAGACTCTGGCTGCGCAGCTTTACGCCGAGTTCAAGAGCTTCTTTCCCAACAACGCCGTCGAGTATTTCGTCAGTTACTTCGATTATTACCAGCCGGAGGCGTACATCCCGCGGACGGACACGTTCATTGAGAAGGACTCGAGCATCAATGAAGAGATCGAGCGACTGCGTCTTTCGACGATGAGTTCGCTCTTTGCCCGCCGGGACGTCATTGTCGTGGCCAGCGTCTCCTGCATCTATGGGATTGGCAGCAAGGAGGATTATGAGGCGATGGTCGTGCCGCTCCGGGTGGGGCAGGAGATCGCGCGCGACCTGCTGCTGTCGCGCTTGATCGACCTTCAATACAACCGAAATGACGTGGAGTTCGCCCGGGGCAACTTTCGAGTTCGTGGCGATACGGTGGAAGTCTTCCCGGCGTCGGGGGAGGAAGGGTTGCGGATCGAGTTCTTCGGAGACGAAATCGAGCGGATGACCCGTTTCGAGCCGTTGACGGGGAAGAAAATCGGGAGCTTGGACGCGATCACGGTTTACCCCGGTAAACAATTCGTGACGCCTTTGGAAAAGATCAAGCGCGCCATTCTGTCGATCCGCGCCGAACTGAGCGACCGGATCGCTTGGTTTGAAGCACAAGGCAAGCTTCTCGAAGCGCAGAGAATCAAAATGCGCACGGAGTACGACCTCGAAATGATGCTGGAGATGGGGTTCTGCTCGGGGATCGAGAATTACTCGCGCCATTTGAGCGGGCGTGCGCCCGGGTCGCGTCCGTGCACGCTATTCGACTTCTTTCCGGAGGACTACCTGCTTGTGATGGATGAATCGCACGCCACGGTTCCGCAGGTTGGCGGGATGTATGAAGGCGACCGATCGCGCAAGACGGTGCTGGTCGAGCACGGTTTTCGATTGCCGAGCGCGCTGGACAACCGGCCTTTGAATTTCGAGGAATTCCAATCCCTGCAGGGCCAGACGGTTTACGTGAGTGCCACGCCGGGGCTGCAGGAGTTGGGTTGGGCAGGAGGCCGAGTGGTCGAGCAGATCGTCCGCCCGACAGGCCTGGTCGATCCCAAGACCACCCTCAAGCCGCTCAAGGGCCAGATCGATGATCTGATCGATGAAGCGCGCCGCCGCGTCGACCAGAAAGAGCGCGTCCTGGTCACGACCTTGACCAAACGCACCGCTGAGGAACTGACCGATTACCTGCGCGACATCGGGATCAACGTGCGATACTTGCACAGTGAGATCGATGCCATTGAGCGGGTGGAAATCCTGCGGGCCTTGCGCAAAGGCGAGTTCGATGTCCTGGTCGGGATCAATTTGCTTCGGGAAGGTTTGGATCTGCCGGAAGTGTCGTTAGTGGCGATTCTCGACGCCGACAAAGAAGGCTATCTGCGATCGGCCACCAGCCTGATCCAAACCGCCGGCCGCGCCGCCCGTCATCTCCATGGCGAAGTCATCCTTTACGCCGACGTCATGACGCAGAGCATTCAGAAGTTCCTCGCGACCTCGGAATATCGGCGTCAGAAGCAGCTCGCTTACAATGAGGCACATCAGATCACTCCGCGCAGCGTCACCCGGGCGGTCGAAGAAAGCCTCTCGACACGCCGGGATGGGCAGAAGGCCGCGGCGGTGATCAACGACGCGGGCGGCAACTTCGACCTGACGGAGACCATCCGTGAGTTGGAGCAGGAAATGGTGGAGGCAGCGCAGGAACTCCAGTTCGAAAAGGCGGCCTTGCTGCGCGACCAGATCCGGGAGCTCAAGCGAAATGTCGACGGAGCGAGCGCGGGCTCTCGTCCCGCGCAACGGGAAGCCGCAACCTACCGCAAGCGCAAGAACGTAAAGCGGCTGAAAGCCCCCTAGCCATTCAGCCTTGCCGGGCAAAGCCGTCTAATTCCAGGTGAGGTCGTCCGGCAACTCGGCGAGGAGGCGGAAGCGCCAGTCTTCTTTCTGGCGCAGAATGCGGCGCCAAAGACCTTTGGATTCGGCGTGAAAGACGAGATCCAGGGAAGCGGGATGAGTGACCCAGGCTTTGCGTTTGATTTCGTCTTCGAGTTGGCCTGGAGACCAGCCCGCGTAGCCGGCAAATAAGCGGATGCGTTGGGTCGTCGAGAACGATTCCGCCAGCTCAACCAGCGCTTCCAGCGAATGGCCCACCTCGAGATTGGGCATGACGGTGCCCTCGGGGAGGAACGTGTCGCTATGCAGGTAACTGAGGGCCGTAGGCTGGACCGGGCCACCGAGGTAGAGCTTTTCCTCTTTTAGCGATTCGGGAAGATCGGCAACGAGGGCTTCCGCCACTTTGTTGCCGGTGGGACGGTTAATCACGAGGCCGAAGGCGCCCTCCTGATCGTGTTCACAGATCAGGACCACCGTGCGGTGGAAGAACGACCCGGATAGTTGCCCGCTGTCCAGGAGCAAATGGCCCCTCAAGGATTGGATTGGCTCTGGCATGACCGGTTCCCCTATCCGCTTGCTCCGTCGGCGCACTCAGATAACATTCGCACCATGTTGAAAGTTATTGTTGCCTTGCTGCTGGCTGTCGTTGTGCTCGGTGCTACCGCGTGCAAGGAACCCTCCGGCAGCCGCGAGTACACGCCAGACAAAGGCTGGATTCCGAACGACTAGAGCGCCTTCACCTTCCGGGTGATCGCCGCGGCGTCGATCCCGTGCCGCGCCATCAGTTCCTCAGACTTGCCGGACCGCGGCAAGCCAGACACGGCGAGTTTGTGCACACGGATTCCGTCCCGGCTCAGTTCGCCGGCCACGGCATCGCCCAGTCCGCCTTCCGAATAATGGTCTTCGACAGTGAGCACGAGCTGGCCGGTCTTTTGCGCTGCGGCACGGATGACGTCGGCGCCGAGCGGCTTCACGCTGTAAGCGTCGATCACCGTGATGGCCAGACCTTCCTTGGCAAGCGCATCGGCAGCTTTTAAGGCTTCGAACACCGTCACACCCGCGGCCACGACGGTGACCTTGTCGCGGTCGGATTGCCGGAGGATCTTTGCGCCGCCCAGCGGGAAAGCCTCGTCGTTCGCGTAAATTACGGGCGTCTTGGGGCGAGAGGTCCGCAGAAAGACGATCCCCTGCGCAAGAGCCGCCTGTTCGACGAGCTTCTCTGTCGAAACGGCATCGGACGGATAGAGCACCACGCTTCCCGCGATGGCCCGCATCAGCGCGATGTCCTCCAAACCCATTTGAGAACCGCCGTCCTCGCCGATGCTGACGCCCACGTGCGACCCGGCCAGCTTGATGTTCGACATGGAGACGCCCGCCATCCGGATTTGATCGGCCGCCCGCGCGAAGAACGCCGCAAACGTCGAGGCAAACGGAATATGGCCGCGGGCAGCGAACCCAACGGCTACCCCCACCATGTTCTGCTCTGCGATAAAGCACTCGGTGAAGCGGTCCGGGAAACGCTTGGCGAACTTCTCCGCGAAAGTCGAATTCTTGGTGTCGCCATCCATGGCCACCACACGGGGGTCCGCTTCGCCGATGCGCACAAGGGCGCTTCCGTAAGCCTCGCGGGTCGCCACCTTGTCCCCGAGCTTGTATTGGACGGGAGGAAAGCTCCGCTGCGCGTTCAATGGCGGAGCGGGCAGGCGGTTCGGCGGGGGGATGGGGGTCCCGATGCCCGAGTGCGCCTTGGGCTTGAGTTCGGCGATCGCGCGGTCCGCCTCGTCTCGCGAGAGAGCCTTGCCATGCCAGGCGTCTTTGCCCGCGAGGAACGAAACCCCCGCACCCTTCTCCGTTCGGGCGATCAGGGCGAGCGGTCGGTCCCCTTGCCCTACGGAGTGCAGAGCTGAGAGAATCTCGCCCATGTTCTGCCCATCGATTCTCAAGGCGCGCCATCCGAAGGCAGAGAACCGGTCCCGGTACACGTTCAAATCATGCCCAAAAGCTGTCGCCTGGCTTTGGCCCAAGCGGTTGACGTCCACGAGTGCGACCAAATTGTTCAGCTTGTAAACGCCGGCGAGGGACGCGGCTTCCCAAACGCTGCCTTCCGCGCACTCGCCGTCGCCCAGCAACACGTAGGTGCGGAAATCCAGCTTGTCCAGCCGGGCGCTCAGGGCCATGCCGACCCCGACGCTCAGCCCCTGGCCGAGCGAACCCGTCGCCACGTCCACAAACGCCAAGCGAGGCGTGGGATGGCCCTCGAGGTCGTTGTCCAGAACGCGCAGCTTGAGCAGTTCCGATGGCTTCACAAACCCGGTCTCGGCCCACGCCGCGTACAGGAGCGGCGCCGCGTGGCCTTTCGAAAGGATGAACCGATCGTTGTTGTGGAACTTCGGGTCCTTGGGATCGTACCGCATATGCCCGAAGAACAACGCCGCGACCATGTCCGCCGCAGAGCAACAGGAAGTGGGATGGCCGCTCCCGGCCGCGGTCGTCGACGCGATAGAGTGGATCCGCAGCTGGTTGGCAATACCCGACAACGTTTCAGCAGAGGTCGTGTTCATGGTTAAATTTCGGTGAAAACTCTAGAGGGCGCAGGCAAAAAGCAAATCAGAAAATCGCTCGCAGGACCGATCCGCCGCAACGCATTCGCTCTATTCCGCCTCGAGCGCTGTTTTCGCGGCGCGAATGAACGCGTTCAGCTTTGCCCGGTCCTTTCTGCCGGGCGCCGACTCCACGCCGCTCGAGACATCCACGGCGTAAGGGCGCACCTGGCGGACCGCCTCTGCGACGTTGGCTGGCGTCAGCCCGCCGGCTAGGATCAGCCGCGGACACCAAGCTTTGGCGCGCACGGCAAGATCCCAATTGAAACGCGCGCCCGTCCCACCGGCCTGGCCCGGGACATAGCTGTCCAGGAGCCACCCGGCAACGGAGTAGTCGACGAGCGCCGCGAGGGACGTTTCGTCCTGGACCCGGAACGCCTTGATGACGCACTGCTTGAAGCTCTGGCAGTAATTGGGCGACTCTGCGCCGTGAAACTGCAACGTTTGGATCCTGCACTGGTTTAAGATCTCGCGCACAGCCGCCTCCGGGGCATTGACAAAGAGCCCCACCGCCGTCACGAACGGAGGCAGCCGACTGATCACAGCGTCCGCAATCCCGGGAGCGACCCGGCGCGGGCTTGAGTCGCAGAAGACAAACCCCAGCGCATCCGCGCCGGCATCGACGGCTGCGAGCGCATCGTCCAAGTTGGTAATGCCGCAGATTTTGACCTTCACGCTCATCTGTGGAGGCAAGTATCGTCGAAAAGAAGCGGGCCAGCCAACGGTTTTGTTGCAGGGACTCAGCGCCAATGGAGCACGCTGATGATGTTGGAGAAGTCATCCGACCAGACGCGAACGCCTTGCCGCCCCTTGACCGGGAGCCAGCGCGAATCGCGAACCAGCTTGCCCAAATCCTCCTTTCGACGCCCCATCACGACCCAGTGGGACGCATCTTTGCCTTCGGCCGCTTCCCCAGGACTCACGTCCATTTCATCGCGGGCATGGCAAACCAGTTGCGCATCTGCCGCCAGGTCGCCCAGGATATTCTCCAGGTCCATGGATCGGTTGGAGATGTGGAAGGCCAGCAGCCCGCCCGGCGCAAGCTTCGAGAGGTACAATTGGAGGGCTTCGCGTGTGATTAAATGCAAGGGAATGGCATCCGAACTGAACGCGTCGAGGAGGATTATTCCATACGGTCCTTCGCCAGCATCCTGGAGGCGTAATCGCGCGTCGCCCAAGACCAGCTCAATCTTCCCGGAGGCGCATCCGTGGACGAACGTGAAGTAGTTCGTATCCGTGGCGATGCGCACCACGCCCGGGTTGATTTCGTAAAACGTCCATGTTTCGCCGGAAACGGAATAAGCCGCCATCGAACCTGCTCCCAGCCCGATCACGGCAACGCTGCCGCCCGGTTTGCCTTCGCGAGAGGCCTCGATCACCTGCCCGAGCGGTCCTGAACGGTGGTAGTACGAGAGGGGATCGCAACGGCTGGCTGGATCGGTCGATTGCCGCCCATGAATCGTGCTGCCATGGACCAATCTGCGAAAAGGCCCCGCGGGGTCCTGGGTGACACGCAACACCCCAAAGAAGTTGCGCTCGGCGAGCAGCGGAGCCCCATGCGTGCCAGGGAAGAAGGAACTGGCAAGCATCACGCCCCCGAGGCACAGCGCGAACCGGGCTGGCCTGTCCACCGCGGCGTAGCACGCCATCAAAGGAGCGCCAAAGACAATTCCCAGCCTGAGTTGGAGTGGAAGCCCTTGCGCCGGCAGAACGAAAGCCGCCAGAACCGCAGCCAGAAGGCCCATGCCCAGTGCGGCGACGACGTCCACCCAGGCGATCCGCCGGGAAACGGCCGGCGCCAGCCAGCAGGCCAGGATGAGCGCCAACGGATACTCCGCCACGCGCGTGAAAAGCAATGGAGCTGCCAGGCCGTTAAAGAGCCCCCCCAGCACTCCGCCCACCGCGATCCAAAGGTAGAACTCGGTCAAACGAACCGCTGGCGGCCTGCTCGCCGCGAGTTGCCCGTGGCAAACCATCGCCGCCAAAAAGAAGACCGCGAGGTGCAACAGCAGGATGGCCCAGACGGGTTCCGTTCCCTCCGACAAAAGCATGTAAGCCAGCGCGAGCCCGCCAATCGGCAGGGCGCGCGGGGTCCATCGCCACCACCGTTCCCCCCGGCGCGCGAACACGAGCACAAAGGTCAGCAAGTAAGTCGCAAGCGGCACGACCCATAGCAGCGGGATGCTAGCGATATCGGTCGTCAGATACGTTGTCACCCCAAGCATCAAGCTCGAAGGCACAAACGCCCAAAGGCACCAGCGCACGCGCTGCCATGGTGTGGTCGGCGCACTTGCCGTCCGCAATTCTGGGTCAGACTCTTCCGATTCGCCGCCCGTTGACCCGGATGCATGAAGGCGTCTTGTCCAAAGCAGCAGCGTGCCACAGCCCGCCACGAGAAAGCCGAGCCCCAGAAACCCCGCACTCCACCATTGGGTCTGATGCCCCAGGCGCAACGAAGGTTCAATCGCCAGCGGGTATCCTAAAAGGGCAAGCAAACTCCCCAGGTTGCTCGCCGCATAGAGGAAGTAGGGGTCGCGTGCCCCCGAATGGCGGGACCGGGAGAACCAGCGCTGCAATAGGGGCCCATTGGTCGAGACGGCAAAGAATGGCAGCCCTGCGCTGAGGAACAGGCATAGCAACAGCCACAAGGCGAAATTGGACTGTTCCGGCATTCTCTCCAGAGCCCATGGGGAAACGCCAATTGGCAGCGCCAGTATCGTGACGACGAGCAACCCGGTATGCAGGACGACCTGCGTTCTCAAGCTCAGGCGTGTCGTGATCCAGTGCGCATAGGCATACCCGGCCAAAAGCACGGCTTGAAAAAAGACCATGCAAATGTTCCAGACGGCCGGCGTCCCGCCCAGCAACGGGAGGACCATCTTCGCCAGCATCGGCTGCACCCAAAACAGGAGCAGCGCGCTGGCAAAGAGTGTTATCGCGAAAAGTGCAGCCAAAGAAGGTGGGGTAAACTCGACCCAATCGACCCGCGTGCTTTACAGGTCGCGCGCGTAAAGGTTCATGAAGTCTGCTGGACCCCCAAGGCTCCGCAAGCCCACTTCGCGGCGTCCTTGGTTGGAGGGGATCGTGGCGCTTCCGACCTGCTGCCCATCCTGGGTCACCGTGATTTGCGCGCCTTTGACGGCCAAGACGTAGCGCTTGAACTTGCCTGGTTCGGCGCCTGCCAGGCTCAGCGCCACCCCACGGTTCCCTTCGCCGCGCACTTGGAGGCAAGCCGACGCCGGTTGGGCACCCTCGGCTGGTTTCGCTGGCCGGAAGTCGATCACCCATTCCACATCGCCGAAAGCCATTTCGGCCCACAGTGTCGACTCGTCCGCCGGTCCGGCGCCCCGGGCGTGCAGCAGTTCATTGCGAACGCTCCATTGTCCTTCTCCGACCCCGCTGGTTTTCCACCCGCGGAGATCCAAGCCGGTAAACAGCGATCTCAACCCGAGGTCCACCGGGGCTGTCAATTCGGGCGGGGTGCCGCTCGAAGGCAGTTCCTTGATCCGAAGGTTCCTGAATTCAACCGGGGCACCTTCGGATTCCAATGCCAAATACCCTTTGCGATAGTTGCAGTCCTTGCCGCCGGAGACTTCCTTGCCATTGACGCTCAGGCGCAGCACACCGTTGGTGGCCACAATTTGGTATTGGTTCCATTCCGGTGACGATTTGCAGCGCTCCTCGGATGGGAAACTGCGCTGACCCCTGTGCCGGCCGAACGGTTGCATGGTGGCGCCATGGATCGGGAACACATCCCCGTGCGTGGTGTACCATTCGTTCTTGCCCTGGGAAGAGTATCCGTTGTCCAGCACCTGCACCTCGATGCCTCGCAGGAAAGGCACCCCAGGCGCGGCGATCGGCGTGCCCCAGATGAACACCCCCGAATTGCCGCCGGAACTCAAGTGCCGCCATTCCACTTCAAGAATAAAGTTCTCGAACTGCCGCGCGGTGCGAAGGGCTCCGGTGGGTTTGCCTGTGCAATGGATGACTCCATCCCGGACGCTCCACGTCTCGGGCGCACAGTTTGCGTTCACCCAACCGTCAAGGTTGCGGCCGTTGAACAACGGCACGAAGGCATCCTCCTGGGCGCCGGATGTCAGGGCTGCAGCCAATCCCAGCAACAAGATCAAGCGAGTCATGCGCGGGAGAGTGCCCGGCGCCGGGTGAAAAGGAAAGCCAAGGCTGGTGGCCCGCGAGAGGCCCACGAAACACGCCAAGCACGCGAATGAGACGGTTTCAGAACCGCTGTTGAAGGCCCTTTGTCCCCCACTTTGTCTTGCACTCTGTCCAAGTGGCGGGCGTTTGCCTTCTCCGGCGACACAGTGGAAGGCAAAATGCCGGACTAAGGAAATCGGCAAGGTGCAATCATCAAGGGCCAGCCCGGCGGTCCGGCCCAGGCTCAAACTTCGCAGATGCGCATCATCTTCTCGAGTGTGCCGAGCGGATCGCGCGTCGGGCTGTACTCATGGGCGAGGTAGCCGTCGAAACCCAGGTCGGCGATGGCCTTGCAGATCGCCACGTAATTCAACTCCTGCGTTTCGTCGAATTCATGCCGCCCCGGATTTCCGGCGGTGTGAAAATGCCCGATATGCTGGATATTCTCGCGGATCGTCCGGATGACGTCACCCTCCATGATTTGCATGTGGTAAATGTCATACAACAGCTTGACCCGAGGCGAATTGACCCGTTTGCAGAGTTCCGCGCCCCACTTGGTCGAGTCGCACATGTACCCGGGGTGATCCACTTTCGAGTTCAGCAATTCCATGCAAAGCGTGACCTTGTGGTCTTCGGCGAACGCCTTCACCTGGTTGAGAAAGATCACACTGTTGTCCAAGCCTTCCTCGTCACGGATGCCTTTGCGATCGCCTGCCATGACGATCACGTTGGGCACACCGGCCTCCGCCGCCGCCCGAATCGAGTCCCGCAGCCGCCGCTCGAACTCCGCGTGATTCTTGCGGTTGTTGATCCCGTTTTGGATTCCGCTGCCGCCCGGGACCATTGTGGGAATAAGGCCATACTTCTTCAACGTCGGGTAGGCGTTGGGCCCCACCAGATCGATTCCCCACGCCCCAAGGCGTGCGGCTTCACGGCACATCCCCTCCAAGTCCAGTTTCAATCCGCTGAACACGCCCCCACAAACCGCTTGCTTGAGCCGGCCTCGGCGCGGTTCGGCCCGCGAACTCGCCAGCGGCGCAAGGGCCGCCGCCCCCGCCAATCCAGTCATGGAGGTCAGGAAACCTCTCCGATTCAGCTCAGAGGATCGATTGGATGCCATACGCCGGAGTATGCGTCGCCACCTCCCGCCGACGCAACTCCCATCCGTGCACAAGCCGCAATTCTGCCCATGAACCTCAAAATGGTTGGCTTGATTACCAACTATTTGCGCAACGCGAGGTTCAAGGGCGCAGTGCGCGCAATCCTGTTCCGGGGTGATCTCATTCTAGGAGGGCCGGTCGGCTTGGCCCGCCATGGGTGAGTGACATGACCGAGGCCCAAGGGCCGGCCCGGCGGTCCTGCCCTGCCTTTTTGAGGCAAGAATCCGTCCCATACGGAGACGTTCCGGTTACTGCCGGTTAACGAGGGGGTTCACGCGGGTGGTATTTCCGAAATACCGTGACGTTCCGCTCCTTTCGCTTCGGTGCGGCACTGGATACGATATAAGTCCATGATAAACGCATGATAAACGCATGGTAAACACATGTCGCCATGAGTTGAACATGCGTTTATCGTGCGTTTAGCGTGCGTTTACACCGCATGAAAAGCGAGAACGAGCGCGTATCGATGCCGCAATTCGACCGCAACGATGGGTCAGCTCTGTTCAGAGACACCCCACTGGACTCGTCAATCCAACGCGATGGGCTCGGACTCCTCCGCCCAACGGCGGGCGCTGGGATGACGCGTTTCGTGATCCCAGGTGATTGCCATTGCTCGACGGACGCCGGAGGGTTAGGCTCGGCACCGCAAACCACATTGTTCAACGATTCCAAGAATCTATGAAAAAGCCCCATTTGAATCTCTCCCGTCGCACGTTTCTGGGCACGATGGCCGCTGCCAGTGCCGCATTAAGCTTGCGCCAGGGCGGACGCGCTCAAGAACAGCCCATTCAGGGTTTCGAGAAGGGCCCGGAGAACCCGGACGCCTCCAAGGGCTGGCAACCGGTTTCGGACCGCAAGGTTCGTGTGGGAATCGTGGGCTATGGCGTTTGCCAGTTTGGGGCGGCATTTAGCTTCCAGGATCACCCGAATGTGGAAATCGTGGCGGTGAGCGACCTCGTTCCGGAGCGCTGCGCCGGCCTGGCAAGAGCGGTCCGTTGCGCCAAGACTTACCCGTCGCTTGAAGAACTGGTGAAGGACGACCGGATCGAGGCCGTCTTCGTGGCGACCGATGCGCCAAGCCATGCGCGGCATTGCGCCGAGGTCCTCAAACATGGCAAGCACGCCGCCTCTGCCGTTCCGGCCGCTTACGGGTCGCTTGAAGAAGCGCAAATGCTCTTCGAAGCGGTCAAATCGAGCGGCCTTAAATACATGATGTTTGAAACGTCCTGTTTTCATGACGATCTTTATGCGATGCGGCAGATTTACCGCGCGGGAGGGTTGGGCAAGCTGGTCTACGCCGAAGGGGAGTATTACCATTACATGGAGGAGCCCATTCCATCCTTCAAAGACTGGCGGGTGGGTTTGCCGCCGCAATGGTATCCGACTCATTCAAACGCCTATTATGTGGGCGTCAATGGCGGCAGCTTTACCGAAGTGTCCTGCATGGGGATGCCCAGCATCATCAAGCATCTGCAGCCTTCGAATAACCGATACAAGAACCCGTTCGGCACCGAAATCGCCCTGTTCCGGACCAGCGAAGGGGGTTCAGCCCGAATGGCGGTGAGTTGGGATACCCCGGGATATGGAGGGGAAATGGGCCGGATTCGCGGGCAACGGGGAACCTTCTACGGCAAGTATGAAGGGCTCGAGAGCAAGCTGCCGCCGATCAAACGTCCACCCCTGCCGCCCAAGGTTGAAGCGGGCGGGCATGGCGGTTCGCATGGCTATCTGATGAACGAGTTCGTCACGGCGATCCTGCAGGACCGCACGCCGCTGGTGAATATCGCGTGGGCCTTGAATATGACCGCTGGCGGCATCGTGGCGCATCAATCCGCCCTGAAAGATGGCGAATTGCTCAAGATCCCGCAGTTCAAGATTTGATCCCGGAAGACGGACGACAACGGCGCCGATGCGCGATCGGCGCCGGTTCGTGGTCTGAGCTCTCGGAGGTCGCCCCGCAGTTTATCGCACTGCCGACAAGGCGCGCCCGGCAGGCGGTTGCGCGGCTTGGTTCACGTGGATCAACTCGATCCCATCGGCACGGCCGAGGTTTTTCGAATACTGCTTCTGTTCGGGGTTATTCCAATGCTCGTGGACGCCGAGGCTTCCCATGCGCTTTGTCGGCGTGGCGTGGTCCGGGTCGTAAAACGTGCCCGAAGGCGGATTGGCCGCCAGCGCGGCTTCGTGCAGGTAATCGTCCACCCCCAGCCATCGCGGGGCGTCGTCGAATTGGGTCCAGAGGAAATCGAACGCGACGGAATCGATCGCCACGGGGTCCTGGGAAGCGAACAAGCTCTTTGGCCAGTCGTCATTGAAGGGCGGGAAGCTCATCTTGCTTGGCACGGAGTCGACGGGGTGCTTGCCCGTGAACAGACCGTCGATCAGGTAAAGGACGGTTTTGCCACCCAGGTGGGCGTGGCCCATGAGGTCAACCTGTTCACGGTAAATGCCGGTACGCTTGGCGAACGAGTTCCTGTGCATATCGTAGTAGTTCTTTTGGGCGGGCCAGCGCACCAGGGAGCCGAAATGGTTCTTGCCGCACAGCGTGACCCCCGTCCCCATATGCGCCTTGAAGGTGGCGAAATTGACCAGGTAATCCGCTTCCGCAAAGCACGATGGGAGGAAATCGGGCTCCTTCCCTTCGGGGCGAATGCTCCAGGAGATGGGGGTGGAGGACGTTTGCACCTTGGTGCGCCCGAATTTGCCGGCGTAATCGACATACTGCACGTCAGGAAACTCGCCATGAAGGATCTCGTAATACTCGTTGACGAGGTAGGCCAGCGTGTCTGAAACGGTGATTTCCGATTCCTTCATCCCCACCGTGCCGACCAATTGGCGAAGAAGGGCGATGATCATTTGCGGGGAGGTATTCATGTAATCGTGGCGCTGGGCGAAACTGTACGTCTCTGGGTTCACACGGCCCTCGTGCCAGATCATCCCGACCCAGTTCGGCTTGATAACCAGCTTTTCACCGGGCTTGTAGCCGACCGCGCCTTTGCCCCGGCTTAGGTTGACGTGCCGAAACAGGGCGTCCCAGGCCTTGGAAACGCTCGCTTCACCCGTGAGATCGCACACGGCGCGGGCCATCATGGCGTCGACGCGGTCCTGCTTGGTGCGTCCGGGCTGCCACCAATGGCCATCGCCAGGGCCTTTCCAGTCCATGACTTCCGGGTCATGCACCCAGACGACCCGGCCCGGGTGAATCCCTTTGCCTTCGCCGATCGGCTTGAGACGTTCCGGTTCAGGGGCGCGCGGGTCCGCCGCGTGCACCGCGTTGCAGATGAGGGCGCAGGCTGCCAGGATGGCAAGGTGCCAGGTTGTTTTCATAGACGAAATGGCTTCGCAATTACGGGGGCAGAGTAGGCTGGTTTGGGGCCATTGACCAGCCCGTGTTTGCCAAGCGGTGCCCGATTGAAAGAAGCGGGCTGCCCCGGTAGAGTCTGGGCATGATGAAACCGCGACGCATTCGCCTCTTCGTGAAACCTTACTGCGGTTGGTGCCACGAAGCGGAGGGCTGGCTTGACGAACGTGGCATTGCTTACGAGAAGCTGGATGTCCTAGCGGACCCGGCTGCCCGGCGCGAGATGACAGAGCTATCCGGGCAGACGCTCGCTCCGGTCATTGAAGTGGACGGCAAGGTCCTGGCCGACTTCGATACCGGGCAGCTCGCCGCGTTTTGGAAAAAGCTGGAAGAATGCCCGGCCTAAGGCATCTTTCTGCCGCCGATGAGCAACCTCACCGCACCGTTGAGTCCGCCGCGCCCGCGTTTGCCCGAATGGCTGCGCATCCGCCTCCCCACCAGCGATACTTTCTCGGACACGAAGCGCTTGCTCCAGGACTTGCGCTTGCACACCGTCTGCGAAAGCGCCAAGTGCCCGAACCACTGGGAATGCTGGAGCCATGGCACGGCCACTTTCATGATTGGCGGCGATCGCTGCACCCGGGCGTGCCGGTTCTGCGCCGTCACGACCGCCAAACCTCTGCCGCTCGAAGAGGACGAGCCGACGCGAGTCGCAGAGGCGTCGCGCCGGATGAAGCTGAAGCACGTGGTGATCACGGCTGTGGCTCGGGACGACCTGCCGGACGGCGGCGCCGAACATTTCCGCCAGACAGTGGACGCCGTGCGCAACGCGAATCCTGGGATTGTGATCGAGATTTTGGTGCCGGACTTTAACGACCGAGATGCGGCCATTGAAACGGTGCTCGCGGCCAATCCCCACGTGTTCAATCACAATATTGAGACGGTGCGCCGTTTGACACCGCACGTTCGGTCCCGCGCCACTTATGACCGTTCCCTTTCCGTGCTCCGGAAGGTGAAAGAGCGGCGCGGAAGCAGCCTTTATACAAAGTCCGGGTTGATGCTCGGCCTGGGTGAAACGGACGACGAACTCTGTGAGACTCTGGGCGACCTCCGCCGTGTCGGCTGCGACATCCTTACGCTAGGGCAGTACCTGCAGCCCACGCGCGAACATTTGCCGGTGGTCGAATTTGTCACGCCCGCGAAGTTCAATGCGTTCGGCGCCCTGGCGAAGGAGATGGGGTTTGTGCATGTCGCCAGCGGGCCGAGGGTGCGCAGTTCCTACCACGCGGATGAGTTTGAGCCTCCGCCAGGGCCGGCATGAATGCGCGGGGGCAAGAGCGAACCGGGCACTCCTGGTCGAAGTGCCCGGATTGAAGAGCAACGACGGTCGAAGCGTGCGAAGGCTATTCTTTGACGTTATAGCACAGGAGCACGTCTTGATCGCGCAGGTATAGTTTGCCATTGGCGATCACAGGGTGCGGCCACGCTTTCACGTCGCTCCGATCCGGTTGTTCAAAGCGTCCGGCCTCTTTGTAGCCTTGGGGGGTGGCTTCGAGCAGGACCAAGGTGCCTTTGTCTTCACTGCGGAGGTACAGGCGGCCGTCCGCGCAGGCAATGGCGCCTTTGCCCAGTTGCTGTCGCTCGCTCCAGACCATCTTGCCGGTCGCGAATTCCTGGCAAACCCAGCCCTTGCCGTCCGAGAATCCGTAGAGGTGGTTATCGAGAAGAATCACGCCCCCATGATGGTTCGCCATGACGGTGTTGGCATAGACCTGGTCGGCCTTGAACTGCCCGCCCGCCGCGGTGATGCTGAACAGGTTGCAGCCCACGCCGTACCCGGACGTGACATAGACGTGATGGTCGTGAATCACCGGCGTTGGAATCACGGCCACCCGCCCCGCACGGCGACCGCGCCAAAGGAGTTTGCCGTCATCCGTGGCGACACCGAAAACGCTCGCATCGGTCAGTTGGACGTATTGCTTTTGCCCGCCCATTTCGACCGGGACAACCGAGCTGTAGGAAGCCGATTCCTTCAAGTCCGTGGTGCGCCAGAGTTCGGCCCCGGTCTTCTTGTTGAGCGCGATCATTGTGCCCCGCGGGCCGCCAGGCGTGCAGATCAAACGGTCGCCATCGATGAGCGGAGATTCCGAATAGCCCCAACCGGACATCATCTTGCCACCGAAATCGCTGACGAGATGCTTCCGCCAGCGGGCCTCGCCCGTTGCGGCGTCCACGCAGACAAGATCACCAAATTGTCCCAGCGCAAAGACAAGGTCGCCATCGACCGCCGGCGTGCAGCGCGGGCCGGGATAACCGTCGCCGCCTCCCGTCCTGCCGACCTTCGCGGCCCAGATCTGTTTGCCGTCCGCTTCGTTCAGTGCCAGGACGTAGCTCGAATCGGCCAAATCGCCCATCGTGTAGATCCGGCCCTTGGACACGGAGACCCCGGAGTAGCCCGCGCCCAATCCTTTGATCTTCCAAGCCAGCGGCGGGCCTTCGGCGGGCCACGTCTTGAGCAGGCCGGTTTCGGTGGAGATCCCATCCCGGTTCGGTCCTCGCCATTGGGGCCAGTCGGCATCGGCAGCGGAAAGGGGGCGGAGCATGGGCGCTGCCAGCAGCAGCGCAAGTAATCCGAAGAGCGATTTCGTTAAGTTCATCGTCGAGCACATTTGAACGAATCTCGGCGGTCAGAGGCTTTCCGGCAAGCCAGATTCGGAAGTGGAATCCCGGTTGCTGAGTTTAGACCGTCAATTCAGTTCGAAGATCGCTTCGATCTCGACGGCGATGTTGCTGGGAAGCGACCCCGCCCCGACTGCGCTTCGGGCTCCCACACCCGCCTCGGATCCGAAGACGTCCGCGAACAGTTCGCTGCAACCGTTGATGACCTTGGGCTGGTCCGTGAATTCGGGAGTGCAATTGACCAATCCGAGCACCTTTACGAGCCGCTTGACCTTGTCGAGGCTGCCCAGGGCGGCGCGCAAGGTTGACAGCAGGGCCAGGCCGGTTTGCCGGGCGGCGGCTTGGCCCGCAGCCAGGTCGAGGTCCGCCCCGACGCGCCCGGTCAGGAGCGAGCCATCGGACTTGATTGGCCCATGGCCAGAGAGGTAAACGAGGCTGCCACAAATGACAGCCGGTTTGTAAACGCCCAGGGCCTTCGGCGCGGGCGGCAGTTCGAGCCTCAGTTCGGTGACGCGAGCCTCGGCGGAGGCGCAGGTTCCATTTGCCATACGGGCAAGGGTAGAGGGGCTTGCGGCTGAAATCAACCTGGGGGACGAAGAGGACGCGAACGGTAATTTCTTGTCTTTGACGGGCACCGAATCCTAAAGTCCCGGCGTCGGCTAGCCGGCGCTTGCAGGCACTTTAGCCGGCAAGCAGACGACAACATCCTTGTGAATCGAATTGGAATCATCGGCGGCAGCGGCCTTTACCACATTGAAGGCTTCGAAAAACAGAAATGGGTCAAGGTCACCACCCCTTTTGGCCGGCCTTCGGACGATTTGCTGACCGGGGAGCTTTCCGGCCGCGAGGTGGTCTTTCTAGCCCGACACGGGCGAGGCCACCGGCTGTTGCCCAGCGAACTGAACCACCGGGCCAACCTCTATGCTTTCAAGAAGCTGGGCGTGGCGTGGATCATCAGTGTCAGTGCGGTCGGTTCGCTCCAAGCGAAGTACAAGCCGTGCGATATCGTGCTGCCCGACCAGTTCTTTGACCGGACGAAACAGTCGGCTGAACATACGTTCTTCGGACGCGGCATCGTGGCACATATTGCATTTGCCGATCCGATCTGCGAGGAGCTTCGCCGGATTCTTCTGAAAGCCGCACGAGTTGCCGGCGCTCGGGTGCACGATGGCGGAACTTACGTGAACATGGAAGGGCCGGCGTTCAGCACACGGGCCGAGTCGCTGGGCAACGCCCGGTTGGGCTACGACGTGATCGGCATGACCAACCTCGGCGAAGCCAAGTGCGCGCGGGAAGCGGAGATTGCCTACGCCACCATGGCGATGGTGACCGATTACGACGCCTGGAAGACGGACGAAGCGCACGTGAGCGTCGAGGTGATCGTCGCCAACCTGATGCGCAACGCCGAGCAGGCCAAGAGGATCGTCACGGAGGCGGTGACTCGCGTGCCGGAAAAGCCCGGATGCTCCTGTCACGAAGCCCTGAAGAACGCGATCCTGACGGACCGGAAATTCTGGCCCGCCAGGACCAAGACTCAGCTCAAGCTGTTGCTGGCGAAATACCTGTAGTCGAACGTTTTAGTGTCCGTTCCGATCTTTGGCCAGAACCGCGGTCTTTTCCTTGGACTCCTTGCCGCCTCTCGGCTTGTCGGAGGTGCTGCGGTAATGCGAATAGTACCGGTTCTGGTAGTAATAATAGGAGTAGTAGTAGGAATCTTTGCCCTCGAAATCGATGTCGTTCAGCACGACCCCCACAATATGAATGCCCGCGTCTTGGAGACGTTGGATGGATTTCCGGGCGTGTTCGCGCCGGATCTTGTTGAACTTGGTCACGAACACCACGCCATCGGCCATCGCCGCGATGATCAGGGGATCGCTCACAGCCGAGATGGGCGGTGAGTCAAGGACAATCCGGTCGTAGCGGGTGCGGGCCGCCTGCAGGAACTCCGTCATGCGGGTGGATCCGATCAGTTCGGACGGCGTCGTTGGCACCGCGCCGCAGCAGATGACGTCCAGGTTTGGCACCTCGGTCTTGTGCATCAGCGGATCGATCTGGTCCAGCTCGCTCGTCAGGAAGGACGACAACCCGGTGGGGCTGTGGAGTTGATAGGCCTTGTGGACCGACGGTCTGCGCAAGTCCGCGTCGACGAGCAGCGTTCGCAGGCCCGTTTGCGCGAGGACAATGGCGAGGTTCGAGGCCACCAGGGATTTGCCTTCCGAAGGAATCGTGCTCGTGACGGCCAGGACGTGGAACTTGTCCGAACGCGGGGTGAGCGAGATGCTGGCGCGAAGCGTGCGGAACCCTTCTGCGGCGTTGGATTGCGGGTGCAGATGCGCCTGGAGGTCGCGCTCGACCACGCTGTTGGTCTTGATATTGGGGACGTAGCCGAGGAAGGGAAGGCGCAAGTAGGTTTCCACGTCGTCCTGACTCTTGATGGAGTCGTCCAGGTAATTGACGAAGAACGCCAGAGCCAGCGCGACGCCAAGCCCGCCTACGAGCCCAAGGAAGATCGTAAGAATGACGCGCGGCTTGACTGGTTTCAGCGGCAGGCTGGCTTCGTCGATGATGTCCATGTTCTGGACCTTGGCGCGGCTGGTGATATCCGTCTCCTTCATGCGAGTCAGCACCGTTTTGTAAAGGAGATCGGCTGCCTGCGCTTTTCGTTTGAGCACGTCGTACTGGATGCGGAGTTGGTCGACTTCGAGCTGCTCTTTCTTCTGGCTTTCGACCAGTTCGGCAAGGCGTATTTCGGTGGCGCGCGCGGTCTCGGCGTCGTTCACCATCGCCGCCACGATGATCGAGCCCTGGCGCTCGATAGATTCCCGGATGGAAGCGATCTTTTCGACAGCACGAATGTAGGAAGGATGCTTTCTCTTGTAGCGCATCTTGAGGTCGGCAAATTCGGCTTCAATCACCGCCAGCTCCTTTTGAAGGGCCTGAATGGCCGGATTGTTCGCCACGAGCGGGATGGTCGTGATCGGCCCGTTGGTCGCCAGGACTTGCTTGGCCATGTCGACAATCTTCTGCGACGTCGCCGCTTCCGCCTGGGCTTTGGCCCACTCCCCTTGGAGTTGCTTCAGCGATTGCAGGACGATGTTCTCCGTGTCTTCGAAGGACACCTGGTTGTGCGCTTTGGCGTAGGCGTGCAAATCCTTTTCCGCTTGCTCCAGCTTGATCTGTTCGCCGTCGCCTTCCGATTTGAGCAAGGTCACCACATCGCTGGAAGCCGCTTTCTTGCGGTCCATATTGTCGTCCGTAAACTCGCGGATGAGCGTGTTGGCAATGGCTTGGGCCGTCTTCGGGTTCGGATGTTCCACCTTGACGTCCACGAGGCGGCTAAGCCGGATGGGCACAATGCTGATATCCTCGGCAACGGCCCGCACGATATCCAACTGCTTGGCGTAGCGCTCGTCTCTATCCAGGTTCAGCTTCGTAATGACCGACCTAAGGAGCGTCCGGCTGAGCAGGTTCTTGTACTGGGTCTGGAGGTAGCTGGCTTCGTCCTGGGCGGACGCGAATTCGAAGCCTTCGCGCAGGAGGTTTTCCTGCTCGCGGTTAATCTGGAGGCGGGCGGTGGCCTGGTAGATCGGCGTGGCCTTGAACAAATAGATCAAGCACAGCACGAACACCGAAATGAACGCGGTGATGACGAGCCATCGGCGTTCCAGGACGACATGCCAATAATGCCGCAGATTGATCGACTCTTCTTGCGAGCCAAAGGTCTCGACAGGGGGAGGCTGGTTTTCCATAGAAGACGCGGATTAGAAAAAGCTTTCGTGGACGTAAATGACATCGCCCGGCTCGAGCCAGATCTTCTTTTTTGGATCTCGGACCTTGATCAGTTGGTCAAACTGGTACCGCGTCGTTTTGCCACTCCGTGAAAGGTCAATTTTGTTTTTGTTGGCCACCTGCGAGAAGCCGCCGCCACGGGCAATCCCCTCGAGAATGTCCAGCTTCTGCTCGGCCGGCAGCTCGATGGCGCCCTCTTTGTTGACACACCCGATGATGGAGACCGTGCGCAACTGGTATTCCCGCACCATGACGTTGACCTGCGGGTCCACGAGGTAGTCCGCTTCGAGCAATTGCGTCAAAACGGCGGCGACCTCAACCGGCGTTTTCCCGGCAACCTCCACCGTTCCGAGCAAGGGGAACTTGATCGTCCCGCTGATCTGCACGCGGTGTTCTCCGCTCAGGTCTTTTTCGCCAAACACTTCGACGATGATGATGTCCGAAGGCGCAATCTTGCGGTCGTTGACTTCTGCCGCCGAAAGGCGAGGTCCTCCCACCCACGACGCGCAAACGAGCAACAAACCGATCCACAACCCATGTTCGATCTTCATAGCTAAAAACCAACCGTCAGCCGGAGATTGACCCGGTTGACATCGTACTCGATCACCTGGCCCTTTTCGCCCATGACCTTCTCAAAGTCATACCCACAATTGGCAGTCAACCAACGTTGTATCTTATACGCAAGGCTAAACGAAGCCCGAAGATAATCATAATCCACGGACTGCGTCACGCCACCCCCCCGTTCGTATCCGTAAAGCGAGTAGCTGCCGCCCAGTGTCGCTTGCCATTTGCCGCTCGAACCAAGCATTTGATTGAAATTCAGGCCCACCATATCCGCCGTGTAGGTCTGGCGGCTATACTGGACGGAAACGAAGTTCTGGTGCGAATACGTCAACGCCAGAGAACGCTTGGGCGAAAACGCGTAGGCAATCGAAAGATCGGCCACCGGATCGCTCGGCGCCGAGCTGTCATCCGCGAATTCACGATGTTCGTAGCCCACTTTCGCCATGCCGGTGAGCTTCGGTGTGAAATCACCGCGAGCGCCGATATACCCGCCGATGGCGTCCAGCCGGGGATTGCCAACCTGCGCCGAGTCATTTGGCTCCGTCCGGGTTTGGCCGTAATATGCCTCGCCGAAGACAATCGTTTTCGGCAAGACCTGGAATCCAAACCCGCCCGTGCCCGTCAGCTTGCGCATGTCATAAAGGGCAATATTCTGGTCGTAATCCGTCATCGTGTGTTCTCCGCGCACGTAAACCGCGGTTTTCTCGCTCAGATCGTACGAGAGGGTGTAGGAGTCGGCGACAGCCAACCGGTCCACGTTCCCGCGAATGAACGTCGGGTTGCCGTTGGCGTCGATAATTCGCTCCACCACGCCGCTCAAGGGGCTTGAAAGCACTTGGATCCGGTCCATGCCCTGGAGTTTTAGCCGTTCAAGAGCAATCGCACTTTTGAGATCGATCGTGTGTTGCCCGGTGTTGAGATCGGAGTTGTCGACGTAAAACAGGTGGTCGTACTGGTACTCGAGTTGCAGGTTGTTGTGTTCAGGCCTGCCCAGTTGCAATTTCAGCCCCGGACTCACCGTGGTAATGAAATCTTCCACCTCATCCGTCCCTTGATAGAAAATATTGTCCGAATAGCTCTCGCCCAGCGAGAACTGTGGCCGGAGCGATAGCGGTCCGGTCTTGAAGAAAAGAACCTGTTCGGGTTCAAGGGCCGCGGCGCTCAGTGCCGTCGATATCAGCACCAACTCGGGCAACCAGCGGCTTAAGGCGTCTCGCAGGTACATGGACAATCGGGGGTTCACTAAGTCAAGTTTCGTGCCAAGGCGTGCCCCGGCAGGGACAATAACCATGACCATGCCATGAATTCCATTCGGACCGCCAGGGCATGGCCGCGCACCAAGGGCAGCAAGTGGCTTGACAGGATGCCATTCAAAGGCTTGCAAGAAGTCTTACCTTTTCCAGGGGCCTTCTGTCGAGGATTACCTTGGGGTGGGGGAAGGCGGCAAGGCCCCTCTTTGCCTCCTTTCTGGCCGGGCGGGGTTCACCACACCTGGGAACATGCCCCCAAACTTGCCGGTTGCGATCCGGCGGGAACTGGGGGTCCATCCGGTCTAAACACGGTCATCACTCGGTGATCACTCGGTGATCACCCGTCCGCGAACGGGTGATCTACGGGTGATCTACGGGTGATCTACGGGTGATCTACGGGT
>CAZODO010000052.1:0-42978 GCA_964578605.1 uncultured Verrucomicrobiota bacterium
TCGTAGCGAGTGGTAGCCGTTTTTTTCATAACAAATCACTCCTCCAGGTTGCGTGGGGTGCAACTCACGCTATCCGGCAGGCCCGTTCACGATTACTCTTGCTCGTCCTCTTACGCTTACTCCTACTCCTCCTCGGCACCAACTTCTTTTGGTCGAAATAGAAACAGGGGAAGGGTTCATTTTGGTGCGAGTAAGAGTAAGCGTATGCGTATGCGTAAGAGCAGGCGCAAACGTGAAACGCAGATCGGTTGCCTGCCGGATAACGTGAGTTGCGCCCGGTTGCGTGCGAGGCGCAAGGCGACCTTGATGTCGCTTGCTTGGGTGTGCTTGTCGCCACGCCCTCGCCTGTTTGAAATACACCCGGTAACCGGGACCCTAATTGATACGCAGCTCCGAAACACCCTCACCGACCGGCTGAACGTCGCCAGGGTTGCCCAGGCCGAGTCTTTCGATCCGCGCCTGGACGCGCGCCCTCGCCTGCAGATCTCTCAGGCTATCGAGCCATTTGGCGAAGAAATCGGTCTTGCGGATCTCGATCACTTGGGCACTGTAGCCGTGTGGCTACATACCGTCAAGGTTCGCCGTCAATTCACGCCAGATATGGCGTGAGCCATGACGCGGAGCGCGCCAGCGATCGGGCCTGCAGTGTGCGCAAATTGCGCACAAATGCGTAAACAGTTCTGCTGCAGAGATCAGGTGGTAGACGTGCTGTCGACCGTACCGGAACAATTTGTTCTCATCAAACCAAGGCGTTGAACGCCAGAAACTTAAGCCACTGATGACTTTTTGTCCGCAGACTGTGCTACATTTGGCCGTCCAATCGGCGCTTTCTGTGGCGAGGCTTACGGGGTCGTGCCAGGGCGGGAAACGGGCGATGCGTCCTCCCCCCCCTTCCCCGCCCTGATCAGGCTGGGAGCTTGATTCGCGAGGAGCTTTTCGGGATGCTTTCGCGCTCCGGCTGGCAGTTTGCTGAGCCGGGACGATGAGCGAATTCCATGTCGTGCTGGGCGCAGTGGTGCCGGTCTTCCTGATTACCGGCGCCGGTTTTGTGCTTCGCCGTCTTGCCTGGCTGACCGAAGAAGCTGACCAGAGCCTGTTGCGGCTGACGATCAACCTGCTTTTCCCCTGCCTGGTTCTGCATTCAGCGATGAGGAACCCAGCGCTGCGCGAGTGGCAAAACCTGGCATTAGCGCCGGCCGTTGGTCTGGTGACGTTCGGGTTGGGCTTAATCGCCGCCAAGGTGGCGAGCCGCTTTGCCAAGCTGGACAACGAGGCTGCGCGCAGGACGTTTACGCTTTCGGTGGGCCTCTACAATTACGGCTTTGTCCCCATCCCATTAGCGCTGCTCCTTTTCGGCCAACATACGGTCGGGGTCCTGTTCGTGCACAATGTCGGGGTGGAGTTGGGCCTGTGGACGGCGGGGGTTATGGTCCTGGCGGGCGCGCGCACCCGGGTGGGTTGGCGCAACCTGATCAATGCTCCTCTGGTGGCGATCGTTCTCGCCTTGGTGCTCAACTTTTCCGGCGCAGGCGACCATCTGCCCACCGTCGTTGATCGCACGATCGCGATTCTTGCGGAATGCGCGATCCCGCTATCGCTGATCCTCGCGGGCGCAACCATGGACGACCACTTGGAGGAGTTCCATACGAGGCCGGCGTGGGGGACTATTGCGACGGCCGTTCTCCTGAGAATTGTCCTGCTGCCCATGGTGTTCCTGGCTTTGGCGAAGCTGCTGCCTGCTTCTCTCGAACTGAAGCGGGTGATCGTGCTTCAAGCAGCCATGCCTTCCGCCGTGTTCCCCATCGTCATGGCGAAACACTACGCGGGCGACCCTTCGACAGCGCTGCGCGTGGTGCTCGGAACCTCCATCGTGGGACTGATCACGATCCCGCTTTGGATTCGCCTTGGGCTGGCTTGGCTCTCGTGGTGACGGCCTACTCGTGCGCTTCGAGCCAGTTCTTACCCGAGCCGATCTCGACCGCGATTGGGATCTCCATCGGAATCGCGTGGATCATTTTGTCGCGGACCAGCGGTAGCACGGCGTCCGTCTCCTTCTTCGGCACATCGAACAGCAATTCATCATGCACCTGAAGGAGCATCCGCGTTTGCAGGCCGCGCCGGGCGAGCTCGGCATGGATTTGCGCCATGGCAATCTTGATCATATCGGCCGCGGATCCCTGGATGGGCGCGTTGATCGCATTTCGCTCCGCGGCGCTCCGCAAGGTCATGTTGGCCGAGCGAATGTCGCGGATGTAACGCCTGCGTCCGGTGACCGTCTTCACATACCCATGCTCCCGAGCAAAGGCGATCGTGTTGTTCATGTATCGCCGAATGCCTGGAAACTGCGCGAAATACTCGTCCATGATCGCAGCGGCTTCCCGCCGCGGTATCGTCAGGCGCTGCGCGAGGCCGAACGCCGAAATCCCGTAAGCGATCCCGTAATTCACCATCTTGGCTTTGCGGCGCATCTCGCTCGTGACCGCATCGAGAGCCACGCCGAAGACGCGAGCAGCCGTCGCCGTGTGAATATCGATGTCCTTCTCGAAAGCCTCGCGCATGGCCGGCTCGCCCGTGAGCGCAGCGATAATCCGGAGCTCGATCTGCGAGTAATCCGCCGAGAGAAAGACATGGTCCTGGTCGCGCGCCACAAAGGCTTTGCGGATCTCCCGGCCGCGTTCGGTGCGGATGGGGATATTCTGGAGGTTCGGGTTCTGGGAGCTGAGGCGGCCTGTGGCCGTGGCGGTTTGGTGAAACGTTGTATGGACTCGGCCGGTCTTCGACGAGATCGCTGCGGGCAGCGCATCGACATAGGTCGATTTCAGCTTGGTCATCCCCCGGTACTCGAGCAGGCGTCGCACGACCTCGTGGTCCGGCGCCAACTCGGCCAGGGTGCGTTCGTCGGTGGAATACTGGCCGGTCTTGGTCTTCTTGGGTTTCTCGCAAATCTTGAGCACTTCGAAGAGCACTTCGCCTAATTGCCGCGCCGAATTGACGTTGAACTCGCGTCCGGCCAGGCGGCAGATCTCCTTTTCTTCGACCGCGATCTGCTTCTCGAGTTGCAGGGCGAATTCCGAAAGCGCGCCGCCGTCAACCCGAATGCCCTCCCATTCCATATCGACGAGCACCGGCAAAAGCGGCGCTTCGATCTCGTGATAAACCCGGACCTGGTCCTTTTCCTTGAGCTGCGGTTCGAGCACGCCTTTGAGTTGCCAGGCGAGATCGACGGCTTCGGTGGTGCACTGGGCCAGTTGCTCCGGGGAGAGCAAGCCGAGGTCGAGTTCGCCCTTCTTCGGTTCGCCCGCCAGCTTGGCCACGGACGCCGGGCTGTAACCCAGCAGGCTCTCGGCCACATACTCCAGCGAATGGCGCACGTCCGGCTCGATCAGGCTATGCGCCAGCATAGCGTCGAAAAGCTTGCCGCGCGCGGCAATGCCATGCCAACGCAGGACGCTAAAAGCGAACTTCAAGTCGTGCCCGACCTTCTCGATGAGATCGTTCTCGATCAGACCGCGGAAAAGCGATAGGGACGAGTTGGGGCCCCCGCTGTTCTGGATCGGGACAAACCACCCGGTGTGCGGCGCGAATGTGAAAGCGATCCCAAGAATTCGGGCCTGTTTAGGATCGTCGGCGCTGGCCTGCAGCGCCATCCCGATGGAAGTTCGCCGGCTCAACTTCGCCAGCAACTCGCGTTGTTCAGACAGCGTCTTGGCGATCCGGTAGTCGTGCGTGACATCCGCCAGCGTCTTCAATGGCGCCCCGGAGGCAGCGGAAGCCACGTCGTCTGCGCCCTCTTGCGAAGGCGCCCCGACGCTCTCGGCGATCGCCCCTGGCTCCTCCGCGGCCTGGTAGCCGCGCCCAGCCTTAAAGTCCTCGCCCAGCACCCGGCGCCCGATCGAGTTAAACTCGAACTCAACGAACAAGGCGCCCAACGCTTCTTTGTCCGGTTCGCGCACCTTGAACTTCTCGAAATCAGCGCCGCAAGGCGCGTCGCAAAGGATTGTCGCCAGGCGTTTCGATAACAGCGCCAGTTCGCGGTTGGCTTCGAGACCGGCTTTCACCTTGCCCGTGAGGTCGTCCGTGTGCGCCAGAACGTTCTCCACCGAGCCATACTCGGCGATAAGCTTGGCCGCGGTTTTTTGGCCAATGCCAGGCACGCCGGGGATGTTGTCCACCGAATCGCCCATCAACGCGAGGATGTCGATCACCTGCCGGGGATTGTTGATCCCCCATTTCCCGCACACTTCCGAGACGCCCATTACTTCAACCGAATCGCCCATGCGCGAGGGTTTGTAGAGGATCGTGTTCGGGGTCACCAACTGCCCAAAATCTTTGTCCTGCGTGACCATGTACGAAGTGAACCCCTCCTTTTCAGCCAAACGGACCAGCGTGCCAATAACGTCGTCGGCTTCATAACCTTCGCATGTCACCACGGGGACGCGAAATCCCGCCAGCATCCGTTCGATATGCGGAAGAGCGTTCGTGATATCCTCCGGCATCGCCTGGCGCTGGGCCTTATACTCGGCGAATTCCTTGTCCCGATGCGTCGGCCCTGCTGTGTCGAAAACGGCGGCGATATGGGTCGGTTGCTGTTCTCTAACGATCTCCAACAGAGTCTGCGTGAAGCCGTAAAGAGCGGACGTGTTCACCCCTTTCGACGTGAAGATCGGCCGGCTGGCTAGCGCAAAATGCGCCCGATAAACCAGCGCCATGCCATCGAGGAGAAACAGTTTCTTGGCCATGCGATGGAAATAAGCTCCTTTTTCCAAAGGCACGCAACACTTTGCGAACGTCTCTTGAGTTGCAGCCGCAACGATCTGACCCGAGGCCATCAGCGAAGTTCAGCGGAGGGCGCCGGTCGCGGACGACCTTGTGCCTGATCCCTGCCGTGATTGTTATCTTAACGACGGTATCCCAGGCCCAGTCCTCTTCTGAGTGGCTGGTTTAGCTTCCAGTGAAGGAATCTGGAAGTTCGTGCCGCCGCGCCGGTATCCCTCCAGATCAAGGGTTACGTGCGCATACCCGAACTGCCGCAGCGCCGTGTTGACCTTCCCCAACATGCCGTCGCTGAGAAACCGCGGAATCTCCTGTTGCCCCAACTCGATTCGCGCCAGGTGCCCTTGCTTAAGCTCGTGGTGCCGGACTCGCACATCGAAAAATCCGAGGTCGCGCAAGACGTTCTCCGCTTGTTCGATCATCCTGAGCTTTTCAGGCGAGACCGGTTCGCCGAAGGGAATTCGTGAACTCAAGCAGGCCATCTGCGGCTTATCCGCGGTCGGCAGACCATAGCGGCCGGAGAGTTCGCGGATTTCCGCCTTGGTCAACCCGATTTCCTTGAGCGGAGCGCGCACCTGGAACTCCGAGGCGGCTTGAGCACCGGGACGGAAGTCGCCGATGTCACTGGCGTTCTCGCCGTAGGCCAACACAGCAAAGCCCTCGTTCCTGGCCAGCGGCACCAGTTCGGTGAACAGTTCCGACTTGCAGAAATAGCAGCGGTTCGCCGGGTTCGCGAGGTAATCAGGGTTGTTGAACTCGCGCGTCTGGACCACCCGGACCGGGAAGTTGAACTGCCTGCCCAGCGCCAGCGCTTCCTCCAACTCGCGCCGGGGCAGGCTGGGCGAATCGGCGATCGCCGCGAGCGACTTGTCTCCCAAAACCTCCCGCGCCACGAAAGCCAGAAAGACCGAATCGACTCCGCCTGAATACGCCACCAGGCAGGAGCCGAATGAACGCAGCAAATCCTGTAATGCTTCAAGTTTCGAGGCAACCACGGCGCCAACGTGCCACTGGCCCAACGGATTGTCGAGAGGCTGGAGGGACCGGACAGCAATTCTCATTGTCCCCTTGTGGATTGGGGCGGGGACGGCTCGTCCCCGAGGGTTTGGGCAGGTGGGGCGCGGGGACGAGCCGTCCCCACCCCAATCCCAAGCGCATGGGGAATGCAAAATGAAAACTGCTGGGGACCGGACGCTAATTCGCAGCTTGGATTCCTATTGTTCGGAGCGCCGGCTTGCAGCCGGCTTGGGCCGCCGGTCGTTCGTGGCGCCGACGAAAGATGAAGCCGGCTGCAAGCCGGCGCTCCGAAGAAATTAAGAACCGCTGGGCTCGGAACGGCCCTGAACGGCGGCGTCCCTGAGGGATTTGAAGAGGCAAATCGTATTACCGGGTGAATCTCGGGAATTCAGGATCCTCGAAGTTGTGGGACGAGAGCGGCTCTGCTGCATGAGGATTGCCGCAGAGCCGCCAAGTTGTGGGGTCACGGTGAAACGGCCATGAAGCTTCCAAGCAAGTTTTGTCTGGGTGGTCGGGCGGTGCCTTTCGTCGGCGCCGCCCTCGCCAGTCTGTTGCTCTCCGGATGCTCCGGCCTGCCGACGAAGGGTGAGCGAGCGGCGCGGCAGGATTTGCAGGCCGTGAGCCAAGCGTTTGCGCCGCATTCAGCCCAACGCCAAACGCCTGTTCTCGCGCAGGGATCGACACTTGGGGATTACTTGCGGTTCGCAATGCTCCGCCAGCCGTCGGTCCAGGCCGCATACTTCGACTGGGCACAGTCCGTGGAACGGATCACGATCGAGCGGTCGTTGCCAGATCCGAGGCTCTCGTTCGAGGCGGATATCACGGACGTCCTCATGACCGTGATGCCCGGGCTGATGCTTGAGTTCCCCGGCCCCGGGAAGCTGCGAGCCGCTGCCGAAGCGGCGACCGCGGAAAGCCAGGCCAAATACTTTGCTTTCGAAACGGCGGTGTTGCAGACGGCTCTTGAGGTGAAACGCGCGTTTTACCAACTCTGGTTTCTCGATGAAAACATCCGAATCAACCGCCAGACACTCGCCCTTCTCGCGGAACTGGAGGAAATCGCCCGCGCCAGGAACGCCGCGGGTGCCGTCACGCTTCAAGACGTTTACCGCGCCCAGATTGAACAAGACCAACTCACCACCGAGATTGCCAACCTCGAGGATTCACGGCGTCCCCTGATGGCGCAACTTAGAGGCGCGCTCGGCATTCGGCATGGCGAACCCGAACCACCGACCCCGAGCCGGTTCGAGTCCACGCCCTTGACCATGGATGGCAGCCAATTGCTCGAAACGGCCCTCGCGCGAAACCCAAGGCTCAAGGCCATGGAAGCGGAAGTGCGCATGGCCGAAGCGTCCATCGCGCTCGCCCGAAGATCCAGGGTGCCCGATTTTAGCCTTGGGCTTATGGCTGATGCGCTCGCGGCGCCCGTGATGTATCGGCCCTTGGCCGGGATGACGCTGCCGATTTGGCGGGACAAGATCGCCGCGAGAATTTCCCAAGCCCAAGCCGCAAAGCAAGCCGCCGCGGCCCGTCTCACGTCCGAACAGATTATGCTCAGCGTCGACTTCGCGATGCGCAGTTATGATTACCGCGAAATCACGCGGAACCTCGCGTTGCTGGCCGACAAGTTGATTCCGAAAGCCCGGCAATCGCTTGACGTGGCCCGCGCCGGCTACCTGTCAGGGCAGATCGACTTCTTTAACCTGCTGGACGCCGAACGCACCCTGCTCAGTTTCCAGCTCCAGGAAGTGGAAGCCCGCTCTCGGCGCGAGATTATCCTCGCGGAACTCTCGCTCACGATCGCGGGAATCGCTCCTGAGGGCGCGCCAATCTTAACGCCGGCGTCTGTGAACTCCGGCAACCGTTGACCCAATGATTTCCACCCCCCAAAAGCTTCTGATAGCGGCCGCGCTGATCGTCCTCGGCGTTGTCCTGTTCTTCACTCTTGGCCCCGCGCAGCAGTCCGCCACCGCCCCACAGTCCGCGACCGAGGAAAAGACGCTTTACACCTGCGGGATGCACCCGAATGTCATCCAGGATCGGCCGGGAAATTGCCCGATCTGCGAGATGAAACTTACGCCGATCAGACGGTCCACCAACGGCGATACGAACAGTGCCGCCCCGGGAATGTCCAGCATTTCGATCGATCCCGTCACAATCCAGAACATGGGCATCCGCACGGACGTGGTGACGAACGGCCCCCTGCGCCGGGTTATCCGGACGGTGGGCAGCATCGACTACAGCGAGACGTCGCTGGCCGATGTCACGACGAAGTTTCGGGGATGGATCGAACGGCTCCATGTCGACGCTACCGGCCAGCAAGTCCACCGGGGCGAGCCTCTGTTCGAGATCTATTCGCCCGAGCTTTACACCGCGCAGCGGGAATACCTGCTCGCGGCCGCTGGAAGCGCCGCCTCCGACCCAGCGGCGCGAAATAGCCTGGTGGAAAGCGCCCGGTTAAAATTGAGCTTCTTTGACATCTCGGACGAACAGATCGCCGAACTTGAGAAGACGCGCGAACCGCGAAAAGCCCTGCGCGTGGGGGCGCCTATTGACGGTTTCGTCACTGAAAAGCTAGCCGTGGAAGGGATGATGGTCGAAGCCGGGATGCGGCTTTACCGCCTCGCCGACCTTGGGCTGGTGTGGGTCTACGCCGAGATTTACGAACAGGATCTGCCCTTCATCCGCTTGGGCCAGGAAGCCACTGTCAGGCTCTCCTACCTTGCTGACCGCCAGTTTCGCGGCCGGGTTACTTACGTCTACCCAGCCCTCAACGAACAGACCCGCACCGCCCGGGTCCGTATGGAGTTCCATAACCCAGGCTTCCTGCTCAAACCGGGGATGTTCGCCAGCGTTGAACTCAAAGCGGAGCTGGACCCGTCCGCCTTGCTCGTGCCGGACATGGCGGTGCTCCGCAGCGGAACGAAGAACACCGTGTTTGTGGCCCGGGAAGGCGGCCGCTTTGAACCCCGAACCGTGACGCTCGGCCCCCGCGGCGAAAACGACATGCTGCAGGTCTTGAGCGGCTTGAACGAAGGGGAGCGCATCGTCGTCTCGGGACAGTTCATGCTGGATTCGGAAAGCCAGTTGCGCGAGGCGATTCAGAAGATGCTCGATCCTGGCGCAGCGGCCGGACACGCCCGCCATGGCGAACCCACTGGAAGCGGCCCCGCGGAAGGGACGCCAGCCGCGGGCGCTCCGGAACCGCACAGCTACGTCTGCCCGATGCCGGAGCACGTCTCGATTGCATACGAACATCCGGGGAAATGTCCGCTTTGCGGAATGGCGCTGGTGCCGGTTTCGGCTGAGGCATTATCAGCCATGCAGCCTGGGGGAAGGGTGGATTACTACACCTGCCCCATGCCAGAGCACTCCGATGTGACCGCCGAAAAACCTGGCAAATGTCCAAAATGCGGCATGACCCTGGTGCCCGTCATGGTGCGCCCGGAACCGCCGGCGGCGACCGCGGGTCGTGAAGGGGCGACCGCATCCGCGGCGCCGGTCCCCGATCCGCTCTATACCTGTCCCATGGCCAGCCATGCCCACGTGGTTTCGGATCAGCCAGGCAAATGCCCCGAATGCGAGATGACCCTCGTTCCCGCGAGCACGGTTTCGCACACGAAAGCGGCCGAAGCTGCCTGGCGCAAGCAGCAAGCGGCTGAAAGCAACGCCCCCGCGCCGCCCGCACACCAGCACTGACGCCCAGGATTCCCATGCTTCAAGGCGTGATTGATTTCTCGCTCAGGAACAGGTTCTTCATCCTGCTGAGCACGCTGGCTATCGTCCTGGGCGGCGTTTACTCACTCAGGCACATCCCGGTCGATGCGATTCCCGATCTCTCGGACGTACAGGTGATCGTGTTCACCGAGTTCGAGGGGCAAGCGCCGCAGATCGTCCAGGACCAGGTCACCTACCCCATCACGACGAAGATGCTCGCGGTCCCGTTTGCGAAGGTGGTCCGCGGTTACTCGTTTTACGGGTATTCGTTCGTTTACATCCTGTTCGAAGACGGCACCGATCCCTACTGGGCGCGCAGCCGCGTCTTGGAATACCTGAGTGGGCTCAGCAGCCAATTGCCCCGAGGGGTCACCCCCACCCTTGGACCCGATGCCACCGGGGTGGGCTGGGCGTTCATGTATTCGCTGCATTCAGACAGGCACGACCTTCAGCAACTCAGGTCCATGCAGGATTGGCACCTCAAATACCAGCTCACCGCGGTCGAAGGTGTGGCGGAAGTGGCGTCCGTTGGCGGGTTTGTGAAGCAGTACCAGGTCACGGTCGATCCCGTAAGACTTCGCGCCTACAACCTCGCGCTTTCCGAGGTTGAGAATGCCATTCGGCGCAGCAATGGCGAAGTCGGCGGGCGCGCCCTGGAGATGGCGGAAAAGGAGTTCATCCTGCGAGTCAAAGGGTACGTTCAAGATCCCGAAGACCTCCGCCAGGTGGCTGTGGGCGTGGGCGCGAGCGGCGTTCCCATTCTGCTCCGCGACGTCGCCAACGTGCAACTCGGCCCGGACATGCGCCGCGGCATCGCCGAGTGGAATGGCGAAGGCGAAACCGTTGGCGGGATTGTGGTGGTCCGATACGGCGCGAACGCCCGCAAGGTCATCACGGATGTCAAGACCGCTTTGGATCAGGCCGTCAAGAGCCTTCCCGCGGGTGTGCGCTACGAGATTGCCTACGATCGCAGCGCTCTTATCGATCGGGCGGTGAAGAACCTCGAACGAACGCTCCTGGAGGAAAGCGTTGTCGTCGCGATCGTCATCTTCGTCTTCCTTCTGCACTTCCGCACCGCCTTGGTCCCGATTGTGATTCTGCCAATCGCCGTCCTGGCGTCGTTCGTCATCATGCACCTGCAGGGCATCAGCTCGAACATTATGTCGCTGGGCGGGATTGCCATCGCCATTGGCGTGCTAGTGGACGGCGTCATCATCCTCGTCGAGAACGTCCACAAACACCTGGAGGAAGACCACGGCAAGAGAGCGCATTGGCAAATCGTCCGCGACGCTTCGGTCGAGGTCGGACCGACGATCTTCTACGCGCTTTTGGTGATCACGGTTTCGTTCCTGCCCGTGTTTGCGCTGCAGTCGCAAGAAGGGCGCATGTTCAAGCCGCTGGCCTATACGAAAACCTATTCCATGGCCGCGGCCGCCATCCTGGCAATCACCCTCGCGCCTGTGTTGGCCGGGTTCTTTATTCGCGGCAAGCCCCGGCCTGAGGAGAAGAACCCGATCAGCCGGGTCTTGATTCGCCTGTATCACCCGGTTATCGATTTCGTGGTGCGCAGGCGCTGGGCCGTTGTCACCGCCAGCGCCCTCCTGGTTCTCTGGGTTTTCGTCCCCTGGAACAGGTGGATAGTCCAACCGTTGCCCGAAGGGCCTCTCAAACAGATCGCCGCCAAGGCCAACCCGCTCTTCCCATTCCAAAATATCGGATCCGAGTTCATGCCGCCTTTGTACGAAGGCGACCTGCTTTACATGCCGACGACTTTTCCCGGCATCTCCGCCACCAAAGCCCGCGAGCTTCTCCAGCAGACCGACAAAATCATCAAACACTTTCCTGAGGTGCATCATGTGTTCGGCAAGATCGGCCGGGCTGAAACCGCGACGGACCCCGCGCCGATGGACATGATCGAAACCACCATCATGCTCAAGCCGGAGAGCGCCTGGCCGGACGTGGACATCACCGACCCTTACGGGAACGTCGTCGCCCATCGCCGGCGCACGGTTGAAGAACTCACGGACGCCCTGAACAACGCCATTCAGTTCCCCGGCTTGGCGAACGCCTGGACCATGCCGATCAAGACTCGGATCGACATGCTCTCCACCGGCATCAAAACGCCCGTAGGCATTAAAGTCGCCGGGCCTGACCTTGCGGAACTGGAGCGGATCGCCATCGAGGTTGAAGCCGTCATCCGGACGGCCCCTGGCACCGCGAGCGCCTACGCCGAGCGCGTCATGGGCGGCACCTATATCGAATTCGATATTCGCCGCGACGAAATTGCCCGGTACGGATTGAACATAGCGGATGTCCAGGAGGTGCTGGCGGTTGCGCTTGGCGGCATGCCGATCGTCAACACAGTCGAGGGCCTCGAACGCTATGCCATTAACCTGCGGTACGACCGCGACTTCCGATCCGACCTGGATGCGCTCCGGAACCAGGTCGTCATTCCGGCGCCCACCGGCGCCCAAGTGCCCCTGGGCCAACTCGCGGACCTGCGCATCGTGCAAGGGCCCATGACCGTCAAGAGCGAGTCCGCCGTGCCGAACGCCTGGATTTACGTGGACATTCGCGGCGTGGACGTCGGCAGTTACGTTAAAGCGGCCAAACAGGTCGTCGAGGAAGCTATCGCTTCCGGCACAATCCGCCTTCCGGAAGGGTACAATCTGTTCTGGAGCGGCCAGTACGAATACATGCTCCGGGCGAAACAGCGGCTGATGGTCGTCGTGCCCATCACGCTCCTCATCGTGGGCCTGCTGATCTACCTGAACACCGGTTCAATCGTGAAAACGGCGATTGTTTTTCTCGCGGTCCCCTTCTCGCTCGTGGGGGCGTTCTGGCTGCTTTACCTCCTCGATTACAACCTCAGCGTGGCTGTTTGGGTGGGGCTCATCGCGCTCGCGGGGCTGGATGCTGAAACCGGTGTGGTCATGCTGCTTTATCTCGACCTGGCCTACGGAGATGCCGTCCGAAACGGCCGGATGCGCCATGGTTCGGATCTGGTCGAGGCGATCCATCATGGCGCCGTCAAGCGGGTCCGGCCGAAGCTCATGACCGCCGCGACCACCCTGATCGCTTTGGTGCCGATTCTCTGGAGCACGGGGACGGGCGCCGACGTGATGAAACGGCTCGCCGCGCCGATGGTCGGGGGCGTCGTGACCTCCGTCCTGCTCGAACTGCTCGTTTACCCTGCCCTCTTCTTTCTTTGGCGTTCCAGGGCCCTTTCGCATTCGAAACCACCGCCTGCAGCCCTCTCTGGGACGGCGCCGACGGCGAGGTGAACGCCCGAGGTCAACGCCGAGTTTCGAATTGGCGGTTGAATGAGTCCCGAACGGGACTGCCGAACCTCGGGCCTTGGGCAGCGAAATCAGTCGTCGCTTTGGGACTTAGGTCGTTGATCACCAATTGAACCACAGCGCTTTGAACGCTAATTTCCTCGAGCCGGGCCGTTCTCACGAACTGATTGGTCCAATTTCGCGCCCGGTTGCGCATTGTGGGTGTGAAGGAATCCAAATCTTATGAAAACTCCTGCGAAAGCCACTATCGGTCTGTCGGCAGCGCTCATGCTGCTGACCGCCTGTATTCCATCCGTCAACCCGTTCTACCTCGCGCAAGATGTGCAGTTTGACTCCCGGTTACTTGGGGAATGGCGCCTGAAACCCAAGAAAGACAGCGAGATTCAAACCTGGAAATTTGAAGCGGCGGCCGACAAGGCTTACACCCTCGTGGTGACAGACCCGGGCGAGAAACGCGGCTCCTTCAGCGCCAACCTGTTCAATCTCAAAGGCAAGCTTTTCCTCGATATCGTGCCCCAAAGGTGGGAATTCGATCCTCAACAAGCGGACCTGGTCGGAATTGCCATGACCCCGGGGCATCTGCTCTTGCGCGTCGTTCAGATCGAACCGACGCTGAAACTGGCGTTCTTCGACTTCGATTGGCTTGCCAAATTCCTCGAGAAGAACCCGAAAGCGGTGGCGCACAGGGCAGAGGAAGACCGGCCTTTGTTTACCGCCAGCACTCCTGATCTGCAAACATTTGTTCTGCAGCATCTTGCCGATGGCGAACTCTTCGCGGAACCGGAAGAGTACATTCGGGAACAGCCCGCCGCGGCCGCCGTTCCAAATCCCGCCAAGCCCTCAGCGGAACCATCGGGAACACCCGAAGCCCTCCGATCGAACCGCTAAGGCGTCCGGCTAACGCGTGACTCGGAAAACGATATCGCCCTTGCCCTGGAACCCTCGCAGCCGATAGGCCGTCCCGCCATCGTCCTGGCCGTCAGAACCGGCGCTGTAGATCACGTATCCGGTGTCCAGCGGCCGGAACTGGAGCGGACGCGGCCCCGGGTTATAGGTCACGGACCCGCCGCCCGGCGCCTTAAACGCGAGCGACACCGTCAAGAACGGATCCTCGGGCGGCGTCCCGGCAGCGCCCACGGCCACCTCATCGAGTTTCCGAGGAAGGCGGCCATCGTTCGACGCCCGGAATCGTTCGATGGCCAGTGCGGTCTGCGCGATTCGGAGTTGCGCGATCATTTCGACCTGGCCGCGAAGACTATCGGTCCAATGCTGCCACAAACTGTTGAACTGTTGTTGTTTGATGGAAACGGCCGTTCCCGGTGTTCGTGGAGCCGCTCGAATCTGGAGCGCGTCGGCATCGCCCCTCCCCGCCCGAGCGGCCAGGACCACGTATTCGTCGGCGACATCCAGGAACTCGACCAGCAACCGGTTCCGGACTTCGAGGAGCTCCTGAGTGAACGCCGCAAAGTCGGAAGCGGTCTTCTGCCAAGTCGTTCCCCATCCGGGCGGGCCAAGGCCTGCCGTATCGGGGGAGCGGAATTCCCCGATCAGAAGCGCGCGCTCGCCGATAAGGGACCGTTGAAGAGCCGGGCTTGAGACGGCTTCCGCCTGGGCAAAATCATCCGCGATCAAGGCCAGTTCCGCATCCGGCAGGGCGTGATAACAAAGAAGCCGCTCCAAAATTCCAACGGCTTTGTTCACGCAGCGAGCCCGGCAGCTTTGCGCAGACAGGAACGGCTCTTGCGCCATGGCTCGGGCCATTCCGGCAAGGCTCCGGATGGACCGCACGGCCCTGGTGAAGTCGCCTTTCTCGATCCAGTAGAGCGCTTCCATCTCCAGGAGGTCCGGGCCTTGGCCGATGGACTGCAGCGCCTGATAAAGCGCCACATGAAAGCCCGCGGAGCTCCAGTCGATCGGGAGAGAGCTTTTGGGCAACGCCGCCGCGGCGTGGAGCAGTTCCAGAGCGGGGCCGTTTTTCGCGACGGTGTTGGAAACCACCTGCCACACGTCCGGAACCAGCGGGCCCTGAGGCGCGGACCCGTCAAAAATCCGGCGGTTTGGACCCAACCCTGCCGAGAGCAGGCGCAATCCCGCTTTCTGGTAAACCAGGCCGGCATTCTCCTGGGGAAGGACCGTTTGCCGCCACCGGAGCAAGGCCCTGGCGTCCGTGGGTTCTCCTCTTGCGCGGATGGCGGTGAGGCGGATTTCGACCTGCCGTTGGACCGAGCGCTTCCACAAGGCAGCGCCCGCCAGAGCGCAGACCACCAGGAGCACGGGTGTCGCCACCCACCAGCGTCTCCAAAGCGGGCCACTGATCTCCGCGCCTGCCGGATGATTCCGGCGCCGGGTGAATTTCGCGTGAAGGGCGGCCATCATTTCACTGATGGGCTGGAACCCGGGTTGTGCTCCGGCAAACCGTTGCGGCGCGACGTCGCGGAAATGGTGGAGAAAAAGCCAGCGGGCACGCAGCCCGAAGAAGGCATCGGCGCCCAATCCAATCAACAGCCAAAGGAGGCACGCTTTCGAAAGCCAGGCACTGTCCGCATGGGTGCGGTTTGCCTGGCTGACAACGAACCAGAGAACCAGAGTCAAGAGGAACAGAAACGTGGGCAGGAAGAGAATGCGCAGAGACGCGGCAGACGCGGCCCGGTTCACTTGGCCAGTCCGGATTGCCTGCCACATGCTCACCCAGGTCAACGCAGCCAGATCCGCGAACAGCATGATGATCAAGGACCAGAAGAGCAGTCGAATTTCGCCGGCCGTGGACCCGGAGTGCGACGACCGCAAACTCCAGAACATCAATAGCAGCGTGAGCCCGACCAGCAGCAGAACCGGGCGCCCAAACTGGCGACGGAGTGCCAGAAATTGGCCCTTGGCCATGTCCCGGATCGTGATGGGCGCCGAAAGCAAGAGTTCGAGCGCCCCGCAGGCGCGGTCTTCAACAAACCGTGTGCACACTTCCGACACGAGCCAGACTTTGAGGAAGACAAAACACAGGAAGAGAAGAACGAGCGAGATCTCCCAGTCCAGCACCAGATTGCCCGTCATCCAGCCGGTCCAGCACCAGATCAGGAAAAGCGCGCCAACGAACAGCCAAACATACTGCGCCTTGATCCGGTCACGCGCCGCCAGCCAGTAAAAGGCGTTTTGGTCCAGCAACCGTTTTCGGAGCCCCGCGCGCCGGGTTGGATTGCCGTAGCTCCAGCGATTGCGGAAGAGCAACCAGCGCATCCCCAGGGTGCCCCGGGCACGCTCCCGGCACACGCGGGGAGCGACAAAGCTCGCAACGGCCAGCAGAGCCCAGCCCAGGAGATGCGTCGCCAGAAGGGATTGGTAGAACAACTGGATCATGGTGGGGCTGGCAACGTTTGCGCGCAGCATGCGAAACGCGAACAATGGGCTGAGCTGCGCCACGGTGGGCAGGTCCTCCCATCCCGCTGGGCCGATCCCGCTCTGGCGCCATTGCCACCAGACCGCCAGCAACGCGGCCGCGTATGGGGCAAACAGCGCCAACAGCATCACGCAAACGGTGGCAAACATCGCCCGCCGTTCGTTCCGGCTTAGCGCGGAAACGAACACCCCCGCTGCCAGGGAAAGGAAGAGGGTGTTGAGGAACAAGAGCGCCATGCGGCTGAGTTCGCCCAGAGTCACACCGCCGAGCAAAATGGCCAATGCCAGCACAGGCACGGTCGCGAGGAGCCCGTAAAACGCGCTTAGCGAGCGCGAAACAAGCTTGCCCAGGATGACATCGTATCCGCGCAGATCTGTCAGAAAGAGCAAACCGATCGTTCCCTCGCGCTTCTCGGAACTCAGGCAATCGGCGGTCACATGGGCTCCCGCCAGCAGGCAATACCCAAACAGGAGGACGGACAAGCCAGCGAAAAGGAGCTTGCCCTGGCTGACATTGTACTGACCAGCGAAGACCGGCACCCAAAACGCCGCCATCGCGATGGGCACCAACGCCGCCACAACGCGTCCCAGGTAAGTGTTGCGTTTCCTGGACGCGACCCGAAGCTCGCGCGCGACGATGGACAGGACGGTCATAGACGGACGCGTCCTGTTTGCGCGGCCCATCGGGCCAGCGCAGGGCCTCCAGGCTGGTTCAGGCTGGTTTGCGGCGGTTCCACCCGCCTATTCGACAAGCATTCCCGCCAAGCGTCACTCGGAAATTGAGGATCGCCGCCTGGGTGGGGTGGAATTTACCTTATCCGGAAGGTGACCAATTCATGTATCACGCTTGCGCTTGCTCTTACGCATACGCTTGCTCCTGCTCGCCACCAGGATGATCGGCGCGATCAGGAACCTTTCTCCGGGCTGTTTGCAAAGGTTGGGCCGGACCGCCGGGGTCGGCCATTGGGCCTAGGCAATTCCAATCAGGAACGGCGGGCCGAGGCGACCCTCCGTCTACCCGGCATGGGAATAGTTCCATAGGATAATGCTTCGGTAATAAATAGGTTATAAAGCGGTACTCCTGCGCTTTCAACCGAATGATGTCCGAACCATGTCCGAATGAGTTCCGAACGAGTTCTGAACGCCTTCTGTCTTCGGACCGGAGCCAGCTCGGTGCAAACGCGCGATAGCGGCCTGCGGCGAAGATTCTCTGAAACAAAACGCCGGGTTCCGCGTTTTGTCTATGTTCATCATGGCAAGGGAAGTTCCACGCACCGTGCCGTTCGAGCCTGGCCTTTTGGCGCTTCGCCGGAACTATTTGTTCCGGCCGCGGGGGGCCGGGTTTACCTTGATGGAACTTCTCGTGGTGATCGGGATTATCGGCCTTCTGGCGGCGATGCTCATGCCGGCGTTGTCCCAGGCCAAGCAGAAGGCCCATAGGGTGAAGTGCCTAAACCACATGCGGCAGTTGGGCATGGCGCTCACCATGTATGCGGGGGATTACGACGGCCAATTCCCGCCCCGCCGCCGGGGGGAAACCAATACCTGGGTGGGGCGGCTCCAGCCGTATTACGGAGATCGCGCGGTCCTGAAATGCCCCAGGGACGGCTTTGCCGAAACGCGAAGTTACGTGATCAACGGCTGGAACGATTACTTCAAAGCCAAGCTGTCACCGGAGGATTACCAACTCTATGCCCAGTGGAGCTGGCCCCATGGAATGCGGGAATCGGAAATCCCCACCCCTTCGGATACGATCGCCTTCGGTGAAAAGAAGAGCGGACTCCGCCACGTCCATATGGACTTCGACCAAGGCCAGTCCGGAAACGATGTCGAAGTCATCGACCAGGTGCGGCACAAGTCCGGCACGGGCCGAAATGCCGGGGGCTCAAACTTCACCTTTGCGGATGGCAGTGTCCGGTTCCTGAAGTATGGCCAGTCCGTGAACCCGGTGAACCTGTGGGGAGTGACGGAGGAATGGCGTGGGGCGGCGGTCAAATTGCAGAGCGTTTCCGCCTTGACCCTTCCCGCGGGAGCCGTTCATTGAAGGCCAACATCATGAAAGAGACGAAGCGAGGCGTGCCGCATTCTTGGCGCAGCCCCTGGATCTTGCTGCTTCTGCTAGGGGCGTGTGTGTGGGGGGCGCATGCCAGCGAGCGCCAGGTGGTCATCAATGAGATCATGTACAATCCGCCCGGGCAAGCGGACGACCTGCAATTCCTGGAGCTGTTCAATCGCAGCGCGTCTCCGGCCGATCTCTCCGGTTGGTCCTTCAGCAAGGGGATCCAATTCCGCTTTCAGAAGGGCGTCACGCTCCCGCCGCAGTCCTTCCTGGTCATCTGCAATGATCCGGCCGCATTCTCGGCTCATTACGGAGTCGCTGCGCTGGGTCCGTTCAGCGGCCGATTGAGCCACAAGAGCGACAAGCTCGAACTCACGGACGCTTCGGGGCGCGTGATCGATGCGCTGACCTACCGGGATGGAGCGCCCTGGCCCGTCGCGCCCGACGGTTATTCATGCTCCCTCGAACGCATCTGCCCTGATGCGGCATCGGATCTGCCCGAGAACTGGAGCGCCTCCGCCTTGCCCGACGTCAAGCGCGCGACCGGAACGCCCGGAGCGCAAAACGACAGTTATTCCGCCAATCTGCCGCCGGTCATCTCGAGTTTGGTCTTCACGCCCAGGTGCCCATCCCCAGCGCAAGATGTCCAGGTCACCGTCCGGGTCGCCGATCCGGACGGCGTCCGCAACGTCACGCTGTTCTATCAACTCGTGGGCACACGGCGCGAAACCGAAGAGAAGGAGATTCCCATGGTGCGCCGATCGGGCGACGAACGGAGCGGGGAGTATGCCGCGAGCCTTGGCGCGCAAGCCCATGGGCAGTTGGTTCGGTTTCGAATTGCCGCTTTGGACGGTGCGAATGCGCAACGCATCTCCCCGGCCCCGAACGAGCCCCGGCCCGCCTATTCCTACGTCACCTTCGAACCGAGGGACCAGGGCCGGATTCCGCTGGCTTTCCTGGTGAATGTGAGGCCGCCCGCGCGCGGCGCCCGGCATTATGAACCGCCCTCCCTTCGGTCTGCGGAACCGTCTCCCAGCCGCGGCAACGGCGCACTCTTTTACCTGCCTTCTGGCGGAGGCGAAGCGGAAACCTACGATTTCGTCAGCGTTGCCGCCCGCCATGGCGGCTACAAGGTGCACTTCCAGAAGGACCGGCCGTTGAAGGGGATGACGAGCATCAACCTCATTTCCGAAGGCCCCATGCGCTGGATCCTGGCCGAGCCCCTGGCTTACGCGGTCTTTCGCATGGCCGGCGTGCCGGCACCGCTGACCGAGCATGTCCGCCTTTCGGTGGATGGCCGCCTGATCGGGTTTCACCTGCTTGTGGAGCAGCCCAACGAAACCTTTCTTGAGCGAAACGGACGTTCCCCGGACGGCAATCTTTATAAGCTCGTTTGGTACGGGCAGAACGTGATTGAACAGCACGAGAAGAAGACCAACCGATCGTCAGGGCATGACGATCTCATCCAGACGCTCAACGGCCTGAGGCGCAAGACAGGCGCCGAACAATGGGCGTTTATCCAGGAGAACTTCAACGTCGAGGAGGTGGCCAATTACTTCGCGGTCAATATGTGCATTCAGAACTGGGACGGCTTCTTCAACAACTACTTTGCCTACCATGGCCCCGGCCAAAACGGGAAGTGGGAGATCTATCCCTGGGATGAGGACAAGACCTTTGGTGATTACGACGGAGCCTCGAATCGATACGATTGGTACACTCTGCCGCTCACGTATGGAGCCAATCTGGGCAACGCCGCCCAGTCTCAACGCTCTTTTGGCGGCTTTTCCTTTGGCGGCGGAGGCAGTTGGTGGCGTCCGCCCGGGCACTTCTCAGGGCCGCTCTTGGCGAACCCTCAGTTCCGGGCGGTCTTCCTCGCCCGGCTCGGGGAGCTCTGCCAAACGGTTTTCGCCGAGGAAAGCCTCGGCCCGATCATTCAAGCCATGGAACAGCGCCTCGGGCCCGAGGTTCGCCTCCGTGCTCAAGCCCTCAACCAAAGTCCGCAACGTGGGCTGAGCGAATTCGCCGGCTACATGGAATCGTTTCGGGCCCAGGTGCAGAACCGGCGCAAGTTTATCCTTTCTGAACTGGCGAAGTCTTCAAAGTAGCCCGGAGAGGCCACCGGTAAGCCGCCCGTGGCGCGCCGCAGCCGCAGTCTTTCCGTAATTCTCAGTTCGGAGCGCCGGTCTGTAAGCGGCTTTATTGGCTGCCGTTGCGTGGAATCCCACTTCACGGCCACGACCCATGGGAACCCATAAAGCCGGATGCAGACCGGCGCTCCACCCAATAGACAACAGCCCCAAACGAGAATGGCTCGCCTGCGCCAGTTGGCGGGGCACTGCGCCCCGCCAGCACGTGGAGGATTCGTTAGACCAACGACCAGCCCTCGCGGTACTCGCGGCGAAGGAACTTGTTGGCGTCGTCGTAATTGGTGACACGGAAGGTTTCGGGGTCCCAAAGCAGCTTCCTTCGGGTGAGTTCCTGGCGCATCTGGAGGCGCAGGGCGACATTGCCCAGAAGGACCGTTTCCGCCAGAGGTCCGGCCCAATCGAAGTTCGAGCCGCCCGGCTGCCCGCCTTTGCAGGCCTCGATCCACTCTTTGTAATGGCCGATCGAACGGGGAAGCGTTTTCGGCACGTCTTGCTGCTGCTGGCGCTGGGCCTCCGGGATGATCCGGTTGCCGAGAATCTTGCCGTAGTCGCCCACGAGCAAGCGCCCGTTATCGCCCATCAACTGCTCCTCTTCGAGTTCCGCGGGCCGCGGCGGCCTGAGCCCGCCATCATACCAGGTGAGTTTGCAGGGCGGGAAATCGCCGCGCGCCGGAAACTCGTAAGTCACCATCGACCCGAGCGGGAAGGTCTCTTCATTGACCCGGGTGGAGCTGGCCTGGACACTGAGAGGCGCCCCGAATTTCAGGGCACGAAAGACCGGATCGAACGCGTGGCAGCCAATATCCCCGAGCGCGCCCGTGCCGAAATCCCACCATCCGCGCCATCGGAACGGGTGGTAAGCGGGATGATACGGGCGGTAAGGGGCCGGGCCGAGCCACAGATCCCAATCCAGCGTCTCCGGCACGGCAGGCGTGTCTTTGGGGCGCGGCACACCCTGGGGCCAGTACTCGTTGAACAAGCCGTTGGAGGGACGGTCCGTCCAGATATGCGCTTCCCTGACCGGGCCGATGATTCCCGACCAGACCAGCTCACAGAGGCGGCGGGTTTCCTCGGAAGCCTGGCCTTGATTGCCCATCTGGGTGGCCACTTTGTGTTCCCGGGCCGCAATCGCCAACTGGCGAGCTTCCCAAACGGAATGGGTGAGCGGCTTCTCGCAATAGACATGTTTGCCGCGCCGGATCGCCGCCATGGACGCGAAGGCATGCAGGTGATCAGGCGTCCCGACGACCACCGCGTCGATGTCGTCCTGTTCGTCAAGCATCCTGCGAAAGTCCTTGTGCTGTTTCGCTTTTGGGAACTTCTGGAAGATGCCGGCGGCATGGCGCCAGTCGACGTCGCAAAGGGCGACAATATTCTCGCTGGTCATCTGGTTGATATCGGCACCGCCCTGGCCGCCGACGCCAATCCCCGCGATATTGAGCTTTTCGCTCGGCGGTGTTGCCCCGTTCAAACCCAGGACCGCGCCTGGGACGATGGTGAAGGCGGACGCCAGCGCGCTGCTGGCTAGAAACTGCCGCCGGGATAGGGTTCCGGATCTTTTCGTATCGTTCATGAGTCGTGTTGACAGGTGCTCTGTGGCGCTGCGCGCTCACAGGCTCAGTCCAACGCGATCAACTCACGAGGTCAAGTGCCTATTTTCCATCGCTAACGCTGCATCCATTTGCGGTGCCGCGCGCGCTCCGCTTCGAGAACGCGCTCCACCCGGTGCGCTTCGGCTTCGGTAAAACGCAAAGACTCCGGCAATTCCTGGTTGCACACGCCGCAGATCTTGTGCCGGCGACTATAAATGATCGACGCGCATCCCGGGCACCGCAGCACCCGGGCCGACGTGCCGAATTGACGGACCCGGGGAGCCCATCCGATCTGCCAAACACTCACGGGGAAGGCCCATAGCCCTTCCTCGATATCCCATGCCGGGTCCAAAGGTCTCGCGCTCATATTTCCCTCAGTGCTTAATACGTTCGGGCGGGCCATTTGGTTTCATTACAAATCTGTCATGAATTCGTTCCCGCCTAAAGGAATCCCTCAAATTCACCAGCCAGAACGTCGGAATGCATTGGGTGTGACGGCAGCAAGAGCAAGGAGGCACCTGGGCCTGTCGGGTGTCTTCCGGACGCCTCAATACCTTCGAGAAATGGGGTTTGACGGCCATGCACCGGCGACCGCAAAGTCGCGAACGCTCCGGATGCGAAGCTATCGCGGGAGCGTTGAAAGGCTTATGTTTAGACTGCAAATCTCAGCGCGGGTAGCTCTCCTCTCGGTGAGCGTGGCTTTTGCGCTCAATTCGGTGCCCGTTTGCGGCGAGGCGGCGCCCAAGCCGGAGTTTCGCGTAGCCCGGTTTTCGGCGGATGTCACCGTCCCGGCCGGACACGGAATGATGGGGGGCGCCTGGTTATCCAAGACGGTCGCCGACCCATTGGAGGCCCACGGCTTGGTGCTGCTCGGAGCGGAGCGCCCGATCGTCGTCGTGGCCGTCGATTGGTGTGAGATTCGCAACCAGGCTCTCGATCGCTGGCAAAGTGTCCTGGCCGAAGCCGCCGGGACCGAATCCGACCGCGTCATGGTGTCGACCGTCCATCAGCATGACGCGCCCGTGGCCGACCTGGAGGCTGAGCGCATCCTCCGCGCCCGCCATGCCAAAGGAACGGTGTGCGACCCGGATTTCCACGAAGCAGCCGTCCAACGGGTGGCGCGAGCCTTGCGGGAGTCGCTGGAATCGGCACGGCGCGTCACGCATCTCGGCCTGGGCCAGGCCCAGGTGGAACGGATTGCCTCCAACCGCCGTTACCTGCTGGGGGACGGCTCGGTTCGCTTTGACCGGATGAGCGCGACGCGCGACCCGGTGGCGATCGACGCGCCCGAGAACCTTATCGATCCTTGGCTCAAGACGCTCAGCTTCTGGGATGGCGAAGTGCCGGTGGCCGCCGTAAGCGCCTACGCCGTGCACCCGATGAGTTATTATGGCAAAGGCGAAGTCTCCGCCGATTTCCCGGGAATTGCGCGGCGCCGCCGGCAGCAGGACTTGCCTGGGGTCGAACAGATCTATTTGACCGGGTGCGCCGGCAACCTGACAGCCGGCAAGTACAACACGGGCGCCACCACGAACCGGGCCGCATTGGCCCAGCGGCTTTACCAAGGGATGGTCGACGCCTGGACGGCCACCCGGCGCGTGCCGCTCACCCAGGCAGACTTCCGGGTGGAGCGCGTTCGCCTGGAGCCGCGGGACGGTCCGGGGTTCACGGTCGCCGATCTTGAGCGGGAAATCGTCACGAACGCGGTGCCGTTCCAGCAATGTTTGGCGGCGATGGGCTTGAGCTGGCGCCAGCGCGCGGACGCGGGGCACCGGGTAGCCATTCCGTGCCTGGATTTCGGAACGGCCCAGTGGCTGCTGCTTCCGGGGGAGTCGTACATCGAGTTCCAGCTCGCGGCGCAGCGGATGCGGCCCGATCGCTTCGTCCTGGTGGCCGGGTATGGCGAGGGGGCCACGGGCTATATCCCCACGGACCGTCATATCGCGGAAGGAGACGGCAATCTGAGGGACTGGTGCTGGGTCGCGCCGGGTTCGGAAGGACGCCTGATGGAAGCGATCCGGCGGGTGCTGCAGAGCCCCGCGCCTGCCGGCCGGTAGCCCGGTCCGAGGCGGACTTTTGGCTTGAAGCAGCCGCGTCGCGTGTGCGATCACTGCCCACGCCCTTTCTGTCAAACACCGTTGCGGTCCCTGGAGCGTTCCTGGCGCTCGCCGCGCAGCTCATATAACAACGATGAAAACGCCTTCGCACTCTTTGACTCGCCGCCGCTTCCTGGCATCCATGACCGCAACCGCCGGTGGCACCGTCCTGGCCAGCCGAATGGGGTTCGGCGCGAACACGCGGGTCGCACGGGAGGAATTCGCGTCCACCGACCGCTTTTGGTATCGGCTGCAGCCCGCCGGCCGGTATATCGATTCGCAAAGGGGCGACAGAGCTTTTGCTTACGCGGACGAGACGGTATTTTTGTCGGAGGACAACGGCCGGACCTGGCCGCACCGCCTTGCCTTTCCCGAAGCCAGGCGGATCACATTCAGCCATATCCTTAAGAACGGGAACGTGCTCTTCGGGACGAGTTCGCAGCTTTACCTGAGCAAAGACAAGCTCAAGAGCTGCCGCCCGGTCATGGTGAAGGCGCAGGACGGCTCGGATTACACGCCGCACACGCCGCGCAACCCGGAGCAGCCAGGCTGGTATTTTCATACGTTGTCGGGCGTCATTTCGTGGGACGTGAACGGAAGGGAGATGCTGGTTTGGGGCAACTATTGCAATGTGCTGGGCGGCGCAACGCCCGTGAATATCTACTACTCAACCGACGGTGGCCAGACCGTGAAGATCGCTTATGCGTTCGGGCAGAACCCGCACTTCCGCGATGACGGCTCTGCCGGAGGGGGGGCGACGGGTGCTTTGCTGGGCAACTCGGAGTCTTCGGTGCTCTGTCGCCATGTCCATACCGTGGCCTATCACCCGGAAGAGAACGCGTTCTACGCCTGCACGGGCGACATCGACCGCGGGTCCGGACACGAATGCCATTGGCTCAGGGGCGTCTATGATGCGCCGAACGACCGGTGGACCTGGACGGTGCTGGTCTCAACGCAATCCAATACCCGCTACAAATCGGGCGGCATCAATATCGTGGACGGCCGGCTCTATTGGATCAGCGATGCGAACGGTCCCGAACCGTGGGATCGTGGCATCTTCCGCTGCGCCCCCGCAGACCTTGCCCGCCCCGAAAAGCACACCCTGCTCTTCAACCCTGGGGTGGAGTCCGGCAACATGATCATCCAGGACGACGTGATCATCGCGTCGCACTGCGCCCCGGCATCGCCTTTGGACAACGGCTTCATCATCTCGACGGACTTGGGCAAGACCTGGGGCCAATATGACCTGAAGGAGTTTGGCAAACGGTCTCCAACTCGTTTCCACGAGAAGAACGGCGAGGGTTGGTTCCGAGTGGATCTCAGGTCCGGATGGATCAAGCATGAAGAGGTTTTGTTCATCAAATTCAAACCCTCAGCCGCGTAGATCCCAAGCCCCGAAGGCCGCAGCTGAGCCGGCCCGGCATGGCTCACGCTTGGGTCTCCGCTCGCCATGAGCCTGTTCGACACCTTCGGCAAAGCCGCTGCCGCCAACGGCCGCAAAGCGAACACGCTGCGCAAGCTCGAGCGCATGAACAAGGCCCTGCGCCACGAGGAACCCGATCGTGTGCCGATCAGCGACTTCTTTTGGGGCAGCTTTATCGAACGCTGGCGGCGCGACCTTCAACTGCCGTCCGATGCCAATCCGTATTACTACTACGACCTCGATTGGATCGTGACGGTGCCCAACATGGATCCGTGGATTCGGCCGTTTGAGATCCTCAAGGAAGACGCCGAAGAAGTCGTGCTGAAGACCGGGTTTGGCGCCGTTCTACGCAAGAACTTCCAGTTTCCCATGCCCGAAATGCGCGCCTGGGAGACGGATACCTTCGACAAGCTCGAAGCGGCTGAATTCGATCCGCCCCGCGACCCGCACCGCTTTTTTTCGCCTGGCGACAACCAGATTGCCGGGGTCGGAGACGGTTTTCAGCGGAATTCACCCGCTTGGATCGACACCGTCAAGTCGCTGCGCCCCGATTTCCCGGTCTACGGGAGCATCATCGAAGCCAGTGAATGTCTCACCCGGTTGATCGGCCAGAAAAACGCCCTGCTCTGGATGGCTGAGTCTCCGGAGCGCATGGGAGCGATCATCGACCGGATCGGGGCCTTTTACGTGGAGATGGCCGAGGCCCAAATCAAAGCCGGCTCAGGGCTGCTGGACGGGTTCGTGATCTGGGGCGACGTGGCTTACAAGAAGAGCACCTTCATGTCGCCGGCCTATTGGCGCCGCTATTTCAAGCCCCGCGTGGCGGAAATGGTCGCCCTTGCGCACAAGGCCGGACTGCCGGTCATTTACCACGGGTGCGGCAACGTGAAAGCCATCCTGCCAGATTACATCGAAATGGGCGTCGACGCTTATAATCCGCTGGAAGTCAAAGCCGGCATGGACGCCTTGGAACTGCGCCGGGAATACGGCCACCGGATCGCTTTCTGCGGCAATAGCGATATTCAGGTATGGGAAACAGGCGATCGGGATGCCATCCGCCGCGAGATTCTGCGCAAGCTGAATGCCGCCCGGGGAGGCGGAATGATTGTGCAATCGGACCATTCCGTCACCAGCCAGGTTTCGGGGCAGGCTTACGATTATGTCGTGCAACTCGTGCGCCAGTATGGCCAGTACCCCCTTGAGCTTGGCGAGTTTCAGGAGGGGGCGTCTTGACACTGCCACCAGGGCCGATCGTGAGTCGAGGTGACGGGGTTCACTTCACGACCGCTTCCGGGCTGGTCACTAACCTCTGCAGTTGTGGCATTTACACGGTTGATGACTTTTTGTCATCAATGGCGAATTAAGCTCGGAGCTGAAGCACGCTCGGACCACGTTGTCCGGCGCGGGCGACCTTCCACAATTGTGGAAGGTCGGGATCTATTTGGAGACGAACGGTTTATGCAACGAATTGAGGCTTCTCGGCAGGTCCATTGGCACAGGCCAGCGGCCTCTCTAGCTCATTGATCGGGGGGAGAAGCGAAGAACCGGTGCAGTTTTCGACGTATTCTGTCTGCCGCTTAAGCGGCATCGCTCATCACCTCGGCTCAACGACGGCACGGTGGTCAGATCTCGCTGGTCGTGAGTTGGGGATATCTGCTTGTTGTTGGGGGTATTGGAATTAGTATGTGCCCATGAAACACGCCGGAAAGGCGAGGCGGGCTGGGCTGAAAATCACGGTCTTTTCACTGATCGTCGCCGTTATCCTTTTGGTCGCCGGATGGTTTTTTACCGGAGCAATCCTGTCCGTGCTGGCGCTTGCCCTGGGGTTGATCGCGCTGATCTTTTCGGTGTTCAGCATGAACTTCTTCCGGGATCCGGACCCGCGGGTGCCGGCTGAACCGGAAGCCATTCTGGCGCCGGGCCATGGGACGGTTGACGTCATCGACGAGACGGTGGAGAAGGTTTTCATGGGCGGGCGTTGCCGGCGGGTTTCGATATTCCTTTCCGTGTTCGATGTCCACGTGCAGAACGCCCCGATCTCAGGCCGCGTGGCGTATCTCAAGCATTGTCACGGACAGTTCCTGAACGCGATGCGCAAAGACTGCGCCGACGTCAACGAAAACGTGCTGATCGGGTTTGAGTCGCAAGAGCGTTCTGGAGAGCGCGTGGCGGTGCGGTTGATTGCCGGGTTGCTGGCGCGTCGCATTGTGCCCTGGGTTGCGGAAGGCGATGCCCTCGCCAAAGGGGACCGCATCAGCCTCATTCAATTTGGATCACGGGTGGATATCTACCTCCCGCTGGACACCCGGGTAACAGTGAACCTCGGGAGCAAGGTCAAAGCCGGAGAGACCGTCATCGCCAGGCGAACCTGAAGATCGCCATGAAACCCACGAGCCCACAGGCTGAGCCAGCCGATCCGAGCAAGCTCAAGATCTATTTCCTGCCAAACCTGATGACGGCGGGAAACTTATTCTGCGGCTTCGCGGCGCTGACCAAGATCGTTGAAGCGGACATTAACGCCGCCAACTTCACCTCCGTCATTCGCCACGCGCTCTTTTTCATCTTCCTCGCATGCATTTTCGACCTCCTGGATGGGCGGTTGGCGCGGATGGGAGGTTCTGAAAGCCCCTTTGGACGCGAATTCGATTCGCTGGCGGACTTGATCAGTTTCGGGGTGGCGCCGGCCTTCCTGGTGCACCGGATCGTGTTGCACGACGTCTTTCTTAACTTCGCCGAAGTCGGATGGTTTATTGCGTCGATCTACGTCATCTGTGGAGCCTTGCGTCTGGCGCGGTTCAATTGCCTGGCGACGATGGCCGGCTCCGGCGGCAGCAAGGAGTTCCTTGGTTTTCCAATTCCGGCCGCGGCGGGCCTGGTAGCGTCGCTGACCCTATTCCTGATGTGGTGGGATGACCGGGGCTTTGCGAAAGGCAACTGGCGGTATGTGTTGCCCGTGATCATGGTCTTCCTCTCGATCATGATGGTCAGCCAGGTAAAATATCCTTCGTTCAAGAAACTGGACCTTCGCGCCACCAGGCCTTTCACGAAGACGGTGGTGGCCATCCTGTTTATCGGCTCGTTGCTCTTGCTCCGAGAGATCATTCTTCCTTTCGTCCTGCCGTCCATCTTCACGGCTTACTTGGTCTACGGATTCATCCGGCCACGCATTTCACGCCAGATGCGCCGCGAAATTGAGGACGAAGACGACGACGATCTAGTGGAACCCGACACGTCAGGCGACAGGCCAGCCGGGTGAACGCTATTCTTTCCGCTGCGATCCTGGGCGTGGCGAGCGGGTTTGTGGTTTCCGTTCCCGTTGGCCCGATCAATCTCGCGATCATCAATGAAGGGGCCCAACGCGGGTTTTGGTGGGGTCTCCTGATCGGAGTGGGCGGACTCGCGATGGACCTGGTCTATTGCGGGGTTGCCTTTGCCGGCTTTTCCGGGTTGTTCACGACTCCGTTGCTGCGGGCCACGATCGAGCTTTTGAGCTTCCTGGCCCTCGTTTATCTTGGGTTCAAATACCTCGAGACCACTGGCCTGCCGACCACCACCAAAGGTGTCGAGATCGCGGAGCATACCCTGCATCCGCACACGGCGTTTATGGTCGGGTTTGTCCGGGTGCTCGGCAACCCGGCGGTGCTGCTGTTTTGGATCACGCTCTCAGCGTCGTTCCTCTCGCACCGATGGATCGAAGACACCTGGGCAAGCAAAGGGGCTTGCGTGGCGGGGATGGGCGCCGGGATCTTCGCGTGGTTCGTCCTTCTTAGCTACCTGGTCTCGCTCGGCCATGGCCGGTTCTCCTCGCGGACCCTGGTCCGGATGGCCCATGTTTCTGGCGCGTGCCTGCTGTTGGCCGCGGTAGTTGTGGGGGTGCGCCTGGTGAACATGCTGGCGCAACACTGAGGGTTATCCGGCGCCTGTTTGGGCTGTTCTTCCTATGATTAGAACGAAAAGGAGCCTGGTTGCACCGAACCTGGCTCCGGATCGGGCCTGATCAAGCACTGCATCCGCTTTATATCCAATTAAAACGCGATGACACCTCGATGGATACTCAATCGCGATTGTGTATCCATTGCGTGTCAATTGCGTGTCAATTGGGTTTACAACGGAACGACAAGGGCTTCAGACGGGTTCGTGTCCCTGGCTAAACCTGCGCAAGTACTTGACCGCCACAGTCATATCCTTCGGCCATGGCGCCGTCACCTCAACTCGTCCTTCGCCGGTCGGATTCGGAAGCAACAGTTGCGTCGCGTGCAAAGCCACGCGCCCCAGAAGCGGTCTTTCAGGGATTCCGGGCTTCTGGCGATACCCGGGTTTGAGCGACGATAACAGGAGCGGCCGGCCGCCATAGAGCGCGTCGCCAACAATGGGAAGACGCACGGACCGGAGATGGACGCGGATTTGGTGTGTCCGGCCGGTCAATGGCTGGCATTCGAGGAGGGCATGCGCCCCGAATCGCTCCAAAACGCGGAAGTGCGTGGACGCCTTCTTGCCATGCTTTTCGTCGACGCGCATCAGCCCAATCTTGACAGGGTGAGGCGCGAGGCTCTTCGAAACGCTGAACGGCTCAGCGGGAGGATGGCCTTGTACCAGGGCGAGGTAGGTCTTGAGGGGTTTCTCCGTCCCGAAAAGGTCTGCAAGACAGACCAGGACCGGCTTGGTCTTGGCCAGAAGGATAATGCCGCTAGTTTCGAAGTCCAGGCGATGGGCGTTGGCCAGGTAAACCAAGCCTCGTTCGACGGCCCACGGCGCGCCTCGGGCGATGCCGTCGTGGAGCAGCTTCATCAGGTTGGGCCGGGCCGGGTCATATCGATCGGGCGACGTGAGGAGGCCGCTGGGCTTGTCGAGAGCCAGCAGGTGCGGGTCTTCATACAGAATGGGCACTTCCCAATACCCGCTCTTGTCCGCCGCGGAGAGTTTGATGATGGCGCTCATGAGCACGTTCGATGGCAGCAATTCATTTTAGCAGGGCGGGTCGGCTCGGCCCGCAGTTGGTGATTGGAATTCCCTATTCCCAATGGCCGGCCCGGCGGTCCGGCTCTGCCTTTCTTGAGAACCTCTTCCAGGATACGAGGTTTTGCGGTATTTCGACTGACCGAAACGCGCGACGCAGGCAGCCGCCTTTGCGGCACAGCGAATCGCGGGCCTCGCGCCAGCGGCGAAAACCCGCGCGACGACGGCGCCGTTATTCAGGAGGTCGCAACCGGAGCCGCCAGCCTTCGCCAAGACCGGTCCGTTGGCCGGCCTCGAGAGCGGACCGGAAGGCCCCTGGTTCCGATGGCCTACCGAGTGCTGGCTTCCTGCCGCGTATCTCCCGGGAGCGTGATACGCGCCGCTTCCATTTCCTTTTGGAACCAGTCAGAGAACGCTTCATACTGCCGGGTTTGACGGAGGTTCTTGAGGAACTCGGGCAATTCGGCCTGCAACCTCTCGGGAGTTGGCGGAATAATCTCCTTCAAAAAGACCAGAAAGCCCCCGGAGCGGGTGGCGATCCAGTTCGAGACATGACCTGGAGTCAACGAGAAACTCGTGCTGACAACCCGGGACGAGTCGGCAGCGTTGGGAAGTCCCGGCAGGCTGGTGGATTTGCGGGTGAAAGGCGCCAGGAGGATCGGGCTGGCGCTGCTTTCAGCCGCGGCAGCCTCGAAGGTCTTGCCTTGTGCCATCGCATTGGTCATGGCGCTATAAAGGTTTCGGCCAGCTTCCTGGGCCAGTTCGAGAGCCCGGCTGTTCAGGTAATCTTGCGTCACCCGGTCCCGGATGCTGTCCAAGGGCGGCACTTCGCTGGGGAAACGCTCTTTGAGAGCGATGATATACACCGCATTCGGTCCTTCGATGACCTCCTCCGCAAAGGGCTCTTCCGGGGTCAGTTTCGCGGCAATCTGGGAAAACCGGGGCGAGACATCGAGATCGGGCGGGGGCTGGAATTGGCTGAACGGGGCGGTCACGTGGCTGACCAGGCCCTTGGCGGCGGCGAGGTTTTCGAGGGCGTTCGTCTTGTTGCCGACTTCAAAAAGGGCATTGGCGAACGCGACGGCGTTGGTCCTGGCCGCCTCGAGGGCGAGGCTGTCGCGGATTTCCTCCCGAATCTTCTGCTTGGCGGCATCCGGCGGGAGGGGGGCGCCCGTGGCGTCCGTAAAGGCGTTGGTGCCGCGGTCTTTGAACACGGCCTCGACGTATTGATTAAGGTTCGTGTTCTTGGCGAGTTCCTGTTCCGCGTCGGCGAAGTAATTCGAGGAGGCGAACTTGACGTAGCTAACCTGCACGCGATCGGGGATGCGATAGTCCGCCTGGCGATTGGTATAGTAAGTGGCCACCGCCGCCGGTTCAACGACCACTTGCGAAAGGAAGTTGGAACTGGAAATGAACACCACTGCGGCATCCGCCTCCTCTTTCTCGCGCCGGAGCAGGCGCTCCGCTTCCTGGGGGGGGACCAGTTTGCCCGCGGTCCCGGCGAGGGAGACCAAGTGCTGGATGCCCACTTCGTGGCGGACAAAGCGCTGGAAGTCGGCTTCGGTCAGGTTGTGCGTGGGAAGGGCGCTCTTCACGAACTGTTCGTAGCTGTCGCGGCGGAAGGACTGGTTCTCGCGGTCGCGGAAGGCATCGGCAATCCATTGGGCGATGGAGGATTCCCCCACGCGAACGCCCATTTGGTTGATCTTCTCGATCAGGAAAAGCCGGTTGCGGGTCTCGCGCTCGAGCAGGCCGGACTGGCGGCTCAAGGCGTCATTGCCAGGCCATTCGCCATAGCTGAAGAGGTACCGCAGCTGCGATTCCCGGTAGGCGTCCAGGTACTCATCCCGGGAAACCGGCCGGCCATCGAGGGTCCCGACCGTGTCCTGAAGGCTGGTCCAGCCGCTTTGGCGAGACTGCTGAGGGCTGAAGAAAGCGACGAAACTCACGATAGTGACCGTGCTGATCGCGATCCAGAGCCATTTTTGATGCCGCCGAATGGTTCCAAACATAACTAATCGCTAATGATTTGAGGGCGCAACGTAACCAGCTTGCAGCATCAGGGTCAAACGGAAAACACGCGTTCAGTTCCACCTTTACACTCCGGCGGCCTTGTGCAACGCTCCGCCCCGGTATGAAGAAGAAGCTAATCTCGTTGTGTACGCTGGGTACCGTGGTGGTTTCTTCGCTGCTGTGGGCCGGGTGTGCCACCACCATCACGAACCTGACGCCAAGCACTCAGAAACGCAACGCCGACAGCCTTTACCCTTTCGAAGTGGTCGTCGATACCGGAGACCACCGCATTCGGGATGAGACATTGACGCCCTACGTCCTGATTGGGCCCGATGCCTACCCGATGCAGCCGACCCACATGCTCAAGAACCGGTATGAGACCCTCATCCCCATCGCTCCGGGCAAGGAATACGTCAATTACCGCTACAAATTCGACTACCGGTACAACAGCATCCCCGAACCGCGCCCCCAAAGCCGCCTCTCCCGCCCTCACCAGCTCCATATTGTCGATTGAGCGCCCGAACGGTTCGACGCGAACCGCCGGACCGGCCAGTTTGCTCTTTTAAGTCCCGAGACGGGCCCTTATAAAGAATCCATGCTGCCGGAATTACTTCAGCATGGCGGGCCCATGATGTATCTGCTCGTCGTGGTGAGCGCCGTTGCGATGGCGGTGTTTGTCGAACGCTTGCTGCATTATCACCGCGCCCAGATCAACTCCGCCGAATTCCTGAACGGCGTGCGGAATGTGCTGAAGCGCGAGAATGTCGTGGAGGCCATTTCGATCTGTGAAGCCACGCCCGGCCCGGTGGCCCGCCTGGTCAAAGTCGCCATCCTGAACCGGGAGAATGGGCGCGACGGCGTGCGCGAGGCGCTTGAGGAAGCCGGGTTGCTGGAGGTGCCGCGGTTGGAGGACAAGCTGAACCTGCTGGCTACCATCGCCCAGATCGCCCCGATCATGGGCCTTCTCGGCACGGTGCTGGGCTTGATGACGGTGTTTTCGGAGTTGCATGCGCAAGGCCTCGCCGCCCATAGCCCGAGGCTGGCCAGCGGCGTTTGGGAAGCGCTGGTCTGCACGGCGTTCGGCCTGGCAATCGCGATCCCGAGCTACGCGGGCTATAACTACCTCGTCAGCCGGGTCAACAGCATCGTGTTGGATATGGAAAAAGCCTCGACCGAAATCCTCAACATTGTCACCAACCTGACGGTCAAGACCCAATGAGGCTCCCGCGCAATACCAAGATCTTCCGCGGCCAACTCGACGCCGCCCCGTTCGCGGGGGTGATGTTTCTCCTTCTCCTCTTCATCGTGCTGCAATCGAAGCTGGTCTTCACTCCCGGCATTCAGATTGACCTTCCCAAAGTGGACGCGGATCTTCCGGGCATCCCTGGTTCAAGCGTGGTGGTGGCTGTGGACCGGAGCGGCCAGATCTATTACGAGAGCCAGGCGATCGCCAACCTCGGCGATCTGCGCGACCGCCTGCGCGCCGCGGTCCGGCAATCGCGCCAACCCTTGACGCTCGAGGTGATGGTCGACAAATCGGCGCCACTCGCCTACTGGGTGCCTGTCCTGAGCCTGGCCGGGGAAGCAGGGATGGACCGGGCCCTGCTGGTGACACGGCCTCCCATCGTGCCCATCCGGGAATCGGCACCATGAACGCGCCGGGTTCCGTGCCGCATTGGACCCGCCGCCAATGGATGCTCGGGGTCCTGCTTCTGATGGTCTTTCAGCTCGGGCTTGTCTTCTGGACATCCGAGAACCGGTTCGAAGAGCAGCGCCCTCCCCCACCCCACGCCAGAGCGATGCTTGCCCCGAACCTGCTCGGCCCCGCCGAGACCGATCCGGCTCCCGACCGTCCCGATCCAACGTTGTTCGCGCTGGCCCACCCGCGCAGCTTCTCGCGGTTCGCCTGGCAGACGCTCCGGCCGTTCCCCTACCACGTGACCAACCCGCCCGGCCTTCCGGAGCCCTTGAGCCTCGCCACGGAGGAGTTGGTGGACGAATTCGCGGAATTCGTCCAGACGAACCTGTTCGAGGATCATGGGATGGGCGGTGGCTTGCCCCCGGTGCGGTCGCAGCCCAGCCTGAGCATGCCGATCGTCGTGAACGCGAGCGTCCTGCAGGTGCAAGGCGAGCTGCGCTCCAGGCCCTGGGTTTCAAGCCGCTCTCTTCCCCAGCGCTCCGAACCCATTCTCACCAACACACCCACCGTGGTTCGGGTCCTGGTGAACGCCGCCGGGCTCCCGATATCGGCGGCCTTGATCTCGACGTGCGGCGTGGCCGAAGCGGACCGGGAGGCCCTTGATTTCAGCCGGTCGATGCGGTTTGCCAGGTCCGGCCGGCTCTCGGCAGGGTGGACGAACCAAGTCCAGCTGGCGTCCGGCTACCTGATATTTCGATGGCATGGCATGCAGTGGATCGAACCGGGCGCCGCAACCTCCCCGGTGCAAGTCACCAAGGTGCCATGAGCAGCGAGGCCCTGATCTTCTGGTACGTGGCGGGCACCATGGGGTTGCTCTCGGTGATCGGCATTTTTTATGAACTTCGGCTCAAGCGGTTTGAGCCCATGCCCAGCGAGGACAATATTTTTCGTTGTGAAAACTGCGCATTTGTTTATACCGACGACGCGGATGTTGATCGTTCGCGGTGCCCCCAATGCGGGAAAGTGAATGCCGTGTTCAACTTTTAGGGCACTGGTAGTTTTCGCAAGGCGTGTTTTGCTGTAACCTTTCAGCCATTTAGCATCATTGAAGCTCAACCGAGAAAGAGAGATCACCTATGGGAATGTGGATTGGCCGTAACCGAAAGGCTCGTGTCACCTACGGGTTCGACGAGATCGCCCTGGTCCCGGGCGATGTGACTATCAACCCCAACGAAGTGGATACGAGCTTCCAGATCCCACGGCCCGATGGCGGGGTCATTTCGCTCAAGATCCCCATCATCGCCAGTGCCATGGATGGCGTTACCGACGTCCATTTCTGCACCGAAATGGGCAAGCTCGGCGGGCTGGGCGTCATCAACCTCGAAGGGGTCCAAACCCGCTACGAGAATCCCGCCGAGATGCTCAAGAAGATCGTCAAGGCCGGCAAAGAGGAAGCCACCACGATCATTCAGAAGATCTATACCGAGCCGGTCAAAGAGGAGTTGATCAGCCGGCGCGTCCAGGAACTCAAGCAAGCGGGAGTGCTCGCCGCGGTCAGTTCCATCCCCCAAAGAGCCGAACGCTACGCCGCCATCGCGCAGGAAAGCGGGGCCGATGTGTTCGTGGTGCAGTCCACCGTGTCGACGGTGCGCCATATCTCGACGGAGTACAAGTCGCTGGACCTGGCGGCATTCTGCAAGGCCATGAAGATCCCCGTCCTGGTGGGCAACGCCGTGACCTACAAGGTGACGCTCGAGTTGATGGGCTGCGGCGTCGCAGGGGTGCTGATCGGCGTCGGCCCAGGAGCCGCGTGCACCAGCCGTGGCGTTCTCGGCCTCGGCGTGCCGCAAGTGACCGCCACGGTCGATTGCGCAGCCGCCCGGGATTATTACCAGAAGCAATCCGGCCGCTACGTGCCGATTATCACCGACGGCGGCATGAGCAAAGGCGGCGATGTCTGCAAGGCGCTTGCCTGTGGCGCGGACGCCGTGATGGTCGGAAGCGCCTTCGCACGAGCCCAAGAAGCGCCCGGCCAGGGTAACCATTGGGGCATGGCCACCCCGCATGCGAATTTGCCGCGGGGCACCCGGATCAAGGTCGGCATCACGGGCTCGCTCAAGCAGATCCTTTTCGGACCGGCAACCGTGGATGACGGGTCGCAAAACCTCGTCGGGGCCATTATGACCAGCATGGGCAACGTGGGCGTCCGCACAATCCGGCAGTTCCAGGAAACCGAAATCATCATCGCCCCAAGCATCCGGACCGAAGGCAAGCTTTTCCAGGCAGTCCAGAGTGTCGGGATGGGAACCCAGTAGCCGGTGGGGCGCCCGGCCTGAATAGCCGCTGCGGCAAGATGAATGTTGCGAACAGCCCGGATTGGACTACTTTGTGGCAATGGATTGGCAGGAAGTGGTCTCATTGCTCATTGTGGCAGCCACCGCCGTGGCGTTCGCGTGGAGCAAGGTCCGGACTCGAAGTGGAATGTCCGCGTGTGAGTCCTTCTGCGGTTGCCCATCCCAAAGCCGTCCCCTGCCGCAGCCGATGGTCTTTCGCGCCCGGAAAGGGCAACGCCCGCAGATCATCGTGCGGGCAGAATGAGTGCTTCGCTTGAGGCTTAACTGAACACAACAACATTGTTTTTCGGCTGAATTGATCGCCATGTGCAAAGTCAGTTCCTCCCTGCATTTCGTTAAGAACCCTTCTCACTCGAGCCAGGAGAGCAGTGCCGAAACCTATTGGGTTCCCAATACCGACGTCTACGTTAGCGATGGCGGGTTGGTCGTTAAGGTCGAGCTGGCAGGAATGCGCCGTGAGGATCTGGAACTCGTCATCGAAGGGACCCGTGTCCGTATCGCTGGCTACCGTCCCGATGGTTGCCGCGCCGCGAAGTGCAAGTTTCTCGTCATGGAGATCAACTATGGGGCGTTCGAGACGGTGATTGACCTGCCGAAAGGCTACGATCTCACCCGGGCCCGGGCCGCGTATCAGAACGGGTTCTTGCGCATCGATGTGCCGGCGCTGGAAGCTGCGAGCCAAGCTTAAGCCCGGAACGAGGGCTTCAGTCCATCCTGTTCTCAAGATTCAGTGAACTTTTTTGCCGCCGGTAGCATCTAATGACTATCGAGCTGTAACATGAGTCTGCCCGACACGGAGTTCATTAATATCCTCGCCTCCGGCAACGCCGTGGGCTCTGAGACGTCCGCGTCGAAGCCCAGCGGCAAGTCTCTGCCCGAGGTCATGCCCATCCTCGGCCTGTCAGATATCGTCATCTTCCCGGGCATGGTCTCTCCGCTGCTGGTAGAGTCGACCCAGAGCATTCGACTGATCGACGACGTCGTCGCGGGGGACCGGTTCATGGGCCTGATCCTGCAGAAGAAGCCGGAAGTCGAGAATCCTACCCCGGACGACTTGTGGGAGCACGGTTGCGCAGCCCGCGTGCTCAAGATGTTGAAGTTCCCGGACAACACGGTCCGGGTGCTGATCGAGGGTTTGCGGCGGTTCCGGGTGACCCGCTATCCATCGCAGGACCCTTATCTCTGCGCGGAGATTGAGCTGCTCAAAGAGATCAGCGAGGATTCGCTGGAAATGACCGCACTGGCGCGCAATGCGCACCTGCAATTCCAGGAGATCATCAATCTCTCGCCCGCCATTTCCGACCAGGTCAAGGTCACTGCGCTGAACACCGAGCAGCCGGGCCGCCTCGCCGATCTGATCGCCGCCAACCTGAATCTCAGCCTCGAAGACCGGCAGCACTTGCTCGAAACGGTGGTGGTGAAAGACCGCCTGACCCGGTTGCTGCCCCTTTTGAACCGGGAAGTCGAAGTCCTCACGCTCGGTTCCAAGATCCAAAAAGAGGTCGCTTCTTCGATGTCCAAAAGCCAGCGCGACTTCTTCCTGCGCGAACAGATTCGAGCCATCCAGCGGGAACTGGGCGAAAGCGATCCGAACACATCGGAAGCCAACCTTTTGCGCGAGCAGATCGACCGCAATGACCTTCCTGCAGAGGTGAAGAAGGTCGCGATCAAGGAATGGGAACGTCTCCAGCAGATCCCTTTCTCAGCCGCCGAGTACACCGTCTCGCGCAACTACCTCGACTGGATCATTAACCTTCCCTGGAACCGCTGGACCGACGATCAGCTCGACCTCGAAGACGGCGCGAGGATATTGGATGCGCAGCATTATGGCTTGGACAAGGTCAAAGACCGCCTGTTGGAGTTCCTCGCGGTCATCAAAATCAAGCAGCGGCTCAAAGGACCCATCCTGTGCCTCGTGGGCCCGCCCGGGGTCGGCAAGACTTCCCTGGGCCAAAGCGTGGCCGATGCCCTCGGACGCAAGTTTGCCCGGATCGCTCTTGGCGGCATGCGGGATGAAGCCGAAATCCGCGGCCATCGCCGCACTTACGTGAGCGCCTTGCCCGGCCGGATTATCCAAGCCTTGCGCCGGGTTGAGAGCAGCAACCCGGTCATCCTCCTGGATGAGATTGACAAGGTGGGCTCGGATTTCCGTGGCGACCCTGCGGCGGCGCTCCTCGAAGTGCTCGATCCGCACCAGAATTCCACTTTTACCGACAACTACCTGGAGCTCCCTTACGATCTTTCGCGAATCCTCTTTATCACCACGGCGAACTGGCTGGACCCGATCCACCCGGCATTGCGCGACCGATTGGAAGTGATCGAACTGCCCAGCTACACGCCGACGGAGAAGCTGCAGATTGCCAAACGTTACCTTGTCCCACGGCAACTGGAAGAGCACGGGCTGAAGAAGAAGATCGTCAAGTTCCCCGACGCCACCCTGCGCCGCCTGATCGAAGATTACACCCGCGAGGCAGGTGTTCGCCAATTGGAGCGCGAGATTGCCGGCCTGACCCGCAAAGCCGCCCGCAAAGTCGTCAGCAACCGCGAGGTCCATCAACCGCTCGTTATCGCCCCGGAAAACCTGCCCGATTATCTCGGTGCCACCCGGTTTGTTTCGGAAACGGCGGAGCAAATTACCGAACGCGGCATTGCCATCGGCCTCGGCTGGACTCCCGTCGGTGGCGAGATCCTCTTTATCGAAGCCACGCGGATGCCTGGAAGAGGCAAACTGACGCTTACGGGCTCCCTCGGTGAAGTCATGAAGGAAAGCGCCCAGACCGCCCTGAGTTATTTGCGGAGCCAGGCGCGCCAGCTGAAAATTGATCTCAGCGACTTCGACCAGTTCGATATCCATATTCATGTCCCCGCAGGCGCCACCCCGAAAGACGGGCCGAGCGCGGGCACGGCCATCGTCGCGGCTCTGGCGTCGCTTTTCGCGCAGCGCCGTGTCCGATCCGATATGGCCATGACGGGCGAAATCAGCCTTCGCGGCCGGATTCTGCCGGTCGGCGGCATCAAGGAAAAGGTGCTGGCCGCCTCGCGCGCCAAGGTCAAGCAGGTGGTGCTTCCGGAGCGGAACCGGAAGGATTGGGATGAAGTTCCCACCGAGGTGCGTCAGCGCATGAAAGTGCACTTTGTCCAGCAGATCTCCGAACTGATACGCCTGGTGCTGGCGCCTCGGTAAGCCGCCGTCCGCTCTCGACCATGCACCATCGACGCCTTCCCTTCGCAGCCCGCCACGGTCTGGGGCTGCTCGTGCTTGTTGCCTGCCTTCTTGCGGTCGCGCCTCATGTTTCGGCTGCAAGCCAGGCGCCGGCGGCGGCACCGCCCGAAGACCGGGAAGCCGTCACTTTTGTCCGCGATTTGCTGGCTCAACGTCCCGCGACCGAGATCGCGATCAACGGGGTTTTCCACATCCGCCAACCCGATGGCCATCGCAGCCAGATCCCGGTGAGATACTCGGTTCGCCTGGGCGGGCACGAGTGGCAAAGCGTTTACGTCACGGAACGGACCTCCACAATCGGCCCGGAGGAACTGGTGGTCACGCATTCGGCAAACCAACCGAACCGGTACCGGCTCAAACAGATCAGCCTTGATGGTTCCCGCACCAACCTCATCACCCTCACCGGATCGGAAGCGGTAGTGTCGTTTGCGGGTTCTGATTTCTGGCTGACCGATTTGGGGCTCGAATTCCTCCATTGGCCCGACCAGCGGATGGTGCGTGACGCCCGGATTACCATGCGCTGGGGCCGCCCCATGAAAGTCGTGGAAAGCCGCAACCCTCATCCTGCGGTGAGCGGTTACTCGCGCGTGGTTTCGTGGATCGACTCGGAACTCGGAAGTGTGGTCCGGGCTGAGGCCTACGATGTCCATGGCAAGCGCTTCAAAATCTTCGATCTGAAAAGCTTCAAGAAGGTCAATGGCCGCTGGCACGTGAAGGACATGGAAATCCGGGACGATGCCCGAGATTCCCGGACCCGCCTGGAATTCGAATTCCAGGAATAATCGGGCAGCGCGAGGTGGCTTGCTCGTCCTCGGTGGCCGTGCCAGTCTTTCGGCCATGAAATCCGCAGGCTTGGTCTTGGTATGGGTTGGCTGCATGGCATTGCCGGTTCCAGCAGCCCCTTGGTTCTCCCCTGCCCCGCAAGAGTTTCACCAGGAGATTGCGAAGCGCTCCCCTGCGGCAGACGGTTTGCCTGCCGGGCCGATCCAACTGATCGACATCGATCCGAAAGGCACCGTCCGGTCTTTCGCCGGCGGGGAATGGTTTGAATGGCGGGACGGACGCTGGGTGAAGAACGGAGACTTAAGCCCGCGCGGCGCAGCGGAGTTCGTCCTGCCTGGTAACGCAGAGGCGGTGCGCCTTCCTGTATCCTGGGGCGACGTCCGGCAGATCATCCGCCAGGGAACGACAACCTACCTTGCCACGCCAGCCGATCCTCTGGTCGTTGCCGACGGCAAGCTCTCCTCCCTCCTCTGGCCCAGCCGATACCGAGTCAACCAGATCGCGCTGGCGCCGGATGGCAGGCTCTGGCTTGCGTCCAGCGCCGGGCTTTTCAGGCAAGCCGAACAGCGGGAGCAGGGATGGGAACCGATCCGCCCGCTTGATCCGCACGGCCGGATGTGGGGGTCGGCCGAGGTTTCCGCCGTGACGATCGATCCGAAAGGCCAGGTTTGGTTCGCGTGCAAGGCCGGTGTTGGCCGTCTGGCTGACGATGGCTGGACCTTCTTTGACGTGAAGGACGGCCTGATCCCATGGAACGATTTCACCTGCGCGGCCGCTGCGCCCAATGGCGACATCTGGTTTGGCACCCGGCTTGGCGCCATCCGGTTTGATGGCGACGATTGGCATTACCGGCAAGGGCCACGCTGGCTTCCCAACGATGCCGTCGCCCATATTGCCGTGGACACGGAGGGCACCGCCTGGTTCGCCACCGCCGGAGGCGCCGGGAGCATCGAACAAAGGCCCATGACGCTGGCTGCCAAAGCCGAACATTACGAGCAGGAGATCGAGCGGCACATTCAACGCACCCCGTTCGGTTACGTGGCCGAAGCCCATCTCAGAGTTCCTGGCGACCGGTCCAGCGCCGATCCCCAGGACAGCGATAACGACGGGCTCTGGACCGCGATGTATGGCGCGGGCGAATGCTTCGCTTACGCCGCTACCCAGGATCCCCGGGCGAAAGCCCGCGCCAAAAAAGCCTTCGAAGCCTTGCGTTTCCTCCAGAAAGTCACCGAAGGCGGCTCTCCCTCCCCGCCCCCTGGCTATATCGCCCGGACGATCCGTTCTGTCGAATTGCCCGATCCGAACATCGGGCGCCTGGAACGCGACCGAGAAGCGCAGAAGAGCGATTCCCTCTGGAAAGCCTACGAGCCCAGGTGGCCCAAAAGCGCCGATGGCAAGTGGTTCTGGAAATCGGACACCAGCAGCGACGAATTGGACGGCCATTTCTTCTTCTATCCGCTCTATTACGACCTTTGTGCCGATACTTCGGAGGAGAAAGACCGCGTGCGGGACGTCGTGCGCGGCATAACGGACCATCTCTTGGAGCACCGCTATGTGCTGATCGACCACGATGGGCGCCCGACCCGATGGGCCATTTTCGGCCCCCAGTTCGTGAATCACGATCCGATGTGGTGGCCGGAACGTGGCTTGAATTCGCTCAGCATGCTCAGTTACCTCGCGGCCGCTGCTCATGTCACTGGCGATCCCAAGTATGAAGCCGCTTCCCGCGAACTGATCGACCGGCATGGCTACGCCCAAAATGCCATGTACCCGAAGGTCCAGCAGGGTCCCGGTTCCGGCAACCAATCCGATGACGAGATGGCGTTCATGTGTTTCTACACCCTGCTCCGATTTTCGAAGGACGAGGCGCTCAAATCGATCCTTCGCGCGTCATGCTTCCGTTATTGGCTCAATGAAGAGCCGGAAATGAACCCTTTCTTCAATTTTGCGTGCGCCGCCATGAACCGGGAAGCCACTTCGCCAAGCCCCTGGGGCCCCTTTCCCGTGAGCCCTTGGCACGGATGGCACGAGGATTCCATGACCACGCTTCGCGGTTTCCCTCTCGACCGCCTCAATTGGCCGCACCGGAATAGCCACCGCCTCGATCTTGCTCGCCTGCCCAGAGTTCGCTCATCCGATTTCGATTCGGCGGACCGCGCGGCGCGTGGGCATCGGACCGGCGGCAAAGTCATCCCGGTCGAGAACCGCCATTTCAATCATTGGAATACCGATCCGTGGCGTCTGGATTATGGCGGTTCTGGCGACGAACTCGCCGCCGGCACGGTCTTCCTGCTCCCCTACTATATGGGTTTGCACCACGGCTATATCGAAAAGCCCGTTCCCTGACCGGCTCTCCAGCGCGCCGCACTGAGGATCCCAAAGCGTGCGCAACCATGGGAGTTGCGCCCCCTTCCCGACTCGCAGGTTCTTACGCTCTAAACACGGTCGTCACCCGGTGATCACCCGGTGATCACCCGTTCCCGAACGGGTCATCTAC
>CAZODO010000053.1:0-4201 GCA_964578605.1 uncultured Verrucomicrobiota bacterium
TTTTGTTTTCTCGTCCCGGGGAACGCGAAGGTCCCGGTCTGATAACGTCTGCATGCAGAGTGCTGCTCTGGTCACGGCTTCGTGTCCTTCGTGTCCTTCGTGGTGGTCGATCCGAGAGCGGGTTGTCACCACGAAGGGCACGAAGTTCACGAAGAAATGGGGAAGAAGAAGAGAGGTTTTTTGTTTTCTCGTCCCGGGGAACGCGAAGGTCCCGGTCTGATAACGTCTGCATGTAGGGTGCTGCCTCGGTTCTTCGTGTCCTTCGTGCTCTTTGTGGTGAACGGATCGTTTCCCGCCAAATGGCTATTCCCCGCGGTTTTCTCTTCACCGAACAAAAGAGAGGATCTGGAGAACGAAATGGGTTCTCCCTTTTCTTCGTGAACTTCGTGCTCTTCTTAGTGGACTGACCGTTTCTCTATCATCCGTGACGGCTTCACGTTGCAGCACCACGCCTTGTTTGCAGCAGCGGCTGGATGTGGCGCTGGAGGGCTTCGACCTGCTGGAGAATGGCGTCGTAACCGGCTCTTTGGCCGATCAGCAGCAGCAATTGGCCGATGGTGTCGTTGATCAGTTTGCGGCGCTCGGCTTTCTCGTTGCGGTTGATTTTTGATGCGGGCTTGGGCGGGGCGGCCAGGCCCAGGTCCTGCATGGCGCGTTTGACCACGCGGGCGGTGATCTTTCGCCCACCGGCGTTTTCCACGGCGCACGTCCAGGCCAGTTGGGCTTGTTCCGGGGTAAGGCCCACGAGCGGGCGGAGTTGGGATTCGTGGTCGGGTTTGCAGTGTGCGCAAATTGCGCACAGATGCGTAAATAGCTCTGCTGCAGAGATTAACTGGTAAACGTGTCTCCGGCCGTACTGCCATTTCTCACGGCAATAGACCTCGAACGAGTCGTATTCCTCCTTGTAGAGCCGGTCCCGGCTGATTTCCGCAAGCGCCAATCCGACATCGACGAAGTGTTGCCAACCGGCCGCCACGACGGCTTCGCATGCCACGTAACGGACCCGCTGGGTATCGGTGAGGGTCTCGAGTTGGCCGAGGATCGTGGATAGCTGTGGGGTGGCCTCAGGAAGACCCGCAATGCTCTGCCCAAGAAGCTCTGGCGAGCAGGGGGTTGTGGGTGCATGAGGATGGGGTTCGTTTTCTTTTTTGTTTTGGGTTGGGTGCATGACAGGATTCTTCACAGGAGGGGGAGTTACGGCCTGGCGCCTTCGGCGCGAGCACCGTCCAGGACCGTGGTTTCTCCCCCCATGTCCAGTATGTCCAGAAACATACTATGTTTCTGGACATACTGGACATGGCATCCAGAAACCGGCTTTTGGAATTTTTGGACATTCTGGACATAGTGCATAAAAGGCCCGTTCTTATTGATTTTCTTGAGGGTCCGAGTTTCTGGACTTGGGTCGAATTCGCTCCCATTTTTCGTCGACCACCGACCGGATGACTTTTTCCTCGTTTTTTAGGACCTTCAGGAGCTCGTAAAACTTGGCGCGAGAGATGCAGATTTTGGCACTGCACTCGGCCATCCACTCTTCGCTCGCGAGCCGCTTGTCGCCCAGACATTCCAGCAGCATCTCGGGCGTATAGGCTGGTGGCCTTCCTGCCCCCTTCAACTTCGCCGGGTCGAGGTTGTCTTCCCGCTGGAATGTCGGCCATCGCCACTTGACGACGAACGGTTCCACGGGCGGGAAATTGCGGAGCACCGATTCCACGGTGAACGCCGCGTCTTCTTCGTGCGGGGTAAAGATCAGCAAGCTGTCGGGGTCGCGGGCGAAGACGCCGCTGCCGCTGATGCGGTCGAGGGTTTCCTTGCTGGCGGCGTTGCCTTTGGCGAAGTGGCCTGCCATCGCGACCGCTGACCCGGTGGTCACCGCCAGGTGTTCGATGGTGTTCAGGAGCGCGGCGACATCGGTGGCTTTGTTCTCGTCGGCTGTTCCCAGCATTTTGTAGGTGGGGTCCAGGATCACCAGGGCGTGCCCCAATTCGGCGATGCGCTCCTCGATCTTCGGCAGCAAGCAACGGTAGTCGTTGAGATAGCCCCGCAGGTTCCATAGCTCGAGCTTTTCGGGCACGTCCACCGCCTTGGCCTTGGCCACCTGCTCGATGCGGTGTCGGAAGAAGGCAGGCTGAATCTCGAGGTTAACGTAAAGCACTTTGCCAGGCGTGGTGTCGAATCCCAGCCAGGACGTCCCGGAAGCGACCGAAACCGCCATATCGACCAGGTTCCAGGTCTTGAAGCTCTTGGACGCGCCGCCCACGATGATTTTGCTGCCCTGGTGCAAGACGCCATGAATGACCTCGTCGGGCGCCGGCAAGTCCGTGGCGACGAAGTCGGGCGCGCTGACGATTTCCGGCAGGGCCCCGTGATTGGCCTGCTGGTGGAGCCGGTCCAGCAGCCAGGCGGTGTCGGCGACCAGCGCCGCGGAATCGATGGCCTTGTCGCGGGCCAGGAGCTGGAGGCGCGCGGTGGCGTCGAGCACCTGGCGCCGCTGGAAATGGTCGCGCAGGTCGGGGAGGTAATACTCGATGTTCTCGGCGGTGGGGACGGCGTTTTCCAGCTCGTTGAGAAAGGCCAGCCCCCCGATGCGGTCGAGTTTGCCGTCGCGGCGCAGGCGCATGGCGGCCACCACCCAATCGCCGCCGCCCTGGGCAGCCATTTCGGCCAGGACGACGAAGATCTCGCGATGGCGGAGGTCGTAAAACCAGCCGGGAGTCACCCCCGATCGGAGGGCGACCGGGATCTTGGCCGGGTCGCGCAGGCAACAGCCCAAAACGCCGCGTTCGGCTTCCGGACTGTGCGGGGGTAGAACCTCCGGATCGGGGCGCATGGCGGGTTCCTGGATTGACTGCCTCCCGCCGCGTGGGCCGCGGCGGGAGCGTCCCCGGGATTTAGAACCGCCCGGTCAGGCGGCGTCTCGGAACCGGGTGAAGCACGGCCGCACGGTGGGGCTCTTGCGGCCACGCAACCTCGGCTTGATCCGGATTCCTGCGACGTGGAGTTCCCCAGCGGACCGGCATTCGACCGTGAGGTGCCGGAGTTCTTCGATGGAGGACAGGGTGGCGCTGTGGTGGCCGGGGGCCGCCACAGCCATCACATCCACGAGCAGGCCCTCCCCCCGCGGAAAATGCGCCTTGGCCACAAAGCGCCATGTCCCGCTTTCCGGGTGCCAAACGGCGCTGCCGCGCTCGATCAGGCCGCTCTTCGCGGCGCGCACGGTGACCAGGACATGGGCCAATTCCGCGTTGTGACTCGGGCGGACGGCGATGGCATCCCCGGGGACGCCTTGATACTGGCTGGTGTCCACACTGTCGAAGACCAGCGGATGCATGAAGGGTCCCAAGCTCAACTCCAACGAGGCTCCTTTGAATACCGGCATTGCGGTGCTCCTTTCTGTTTTGTGTGCCCCTCTCTTTCCCGTGTGCCGGTGCACCCTCCCGCCCGTTCGAATGGAACCTTTCAGAACGCCCTCAGAAACGCCCGCGAAGTTCAGGCCCAAACATCTTGGCAGGCCCGTTCGCGGCGCGGATGACGTTGAGCGCGAAGACGGCTCCGGCACCAGACGCCTGAGCACAGCCGGTGCCAGCCGGGAGTCTGGACGTCTGGCAGGGTGGGGGAGGCATAAGAAAGATCGGAAAGCGCGGTAGGCATCTATACGTTTTGCTGATGATTGGCCGAATGGGATTTCCGGAGACTTAGTCAAACACTTGATCGCACACTTAGTCCGGCCGGCGTTTGGGATTCCTCCTTCTGAGACAAAGTGCTGGATCAAGTGTGGGACTAAGGCTAGTTGGCGGATGGCTAATTCTCCGGGCCCGGCAATCCGCGCCGAAGGCGCAAAATTCGTCAGCCCAGGGCAGAGAGAAGCGGCGCCCTGGGTGCGCGTGCCACCACAAACCGCCCTCGCCCTGAAAGGGCAAAACTCGGGGATTTTCCGAGACTTAGTCAAACACTTGATCGCACACTTAGTCCGGCCGGCGTTTGGGATTCCTCCTCTCCCGAGACAAAGTGGGAGACAAAGTGTGGGACAAAGGGTAGTCGGCAGATGGTTGATTTTTCAGGGTCCGGCAATCCGCGCCGAAGGCGCAACGACTCGCCAGCCCAGAGCAAAGCGGCGCCCTGGGTTCGCTTGCCACCACAAACCGCCCTCGGAGACTTAGTCAAACACTTGATCGCACACTTAGTCCGGCCGGCGTTTGGGATT
>CAZODO010000053.1:4301-11463 GCA_964578605.1 uncultured Verrucomicrobiota bacterium
TCGGAGACTTAGTCAAACACTTGATCGCACACTTAGTCCGGCCGGCGTTTGGGATCCTTCCTTCTGAGACTAAGTGCTGGATCAAGTGTGGGACTAAGACCAGTCGGCAGATGGTTGATTTTTCAGGGTCCGGCAATCCGCGCTTGCGAATTGCCCCCCTTCCAAGCCCGTTGAAAGCCCGTTGAAAGCACGTCGATACCCCGTCCACGGACGTGCTTTGAACGGGTTTTGAAAGTGCCGGGAACGGGGAGAACCCGGAGGCGCCGGACCTCTTCCAGGCATGGTTCCTGCCCTTTGTTCTTCGCGAAAGGAACCTCTTCTCATGGCTATACTCAAACCCAATCCAAGCATCGGCAACCCTAGCGGCTCGGTCGGTGAACTGGTCTATGCCACCTATCCCGACGGCCGCGTGGTCATCCGCCGAAAACCAGGCCCCGAGACCCGCCAAACCCCCGCCGAGCAGGCTGCCCAGAACCGCTTCCGCGAGGCGGTCTGGTATCGGGGACGCGTCATCTCGGATCCTCAACAGCTCGCCCCATATCAAGCCGCCGCGCGCATTCGGGGCAAGCGGGCGTGCGACCTGGCGCTGGCTGACTTCCTCCAAGGCCCCGTGATCCGCGACGTCGATGCCGCCGGTTACACCGGGCATGCGGCCCAGAGCATCGTGATTGGCGCCACGGACGACTTTGAAGTCACCGCTGTCGACGTCCTGATTCGCCGGTTGGACGGCGCCACGGTCGAGCAAGGGGTGGCCGTGCGCGATCCCGAACACGAGCATCGTTGGGTCTACACGACCTGCGCGGAAGCTGATCCGGGCCAGACGATCGCCATTGAGATCGCGGCGTGGGACCGGGCGGGGAACGTGGCGCGGAAGCGGGTTGATCACGCGTTGGCAGGGTGAGGGCCTGTCGTAATCGCAATCGTAATCGTAATCGTAATCCTAGCCAATCGGATTTGAAATTCCTTTGGCTTTCAGGTTCGCGCCAAAGGCGCAGGCAGCCGTCAGCCCTGGGCACAGCAACGCGGCGCCCTGGGAACCACGCCGCCGCTGGCCTAAAGCCCTGAAAGGGGCGCGACTCCCCGGGTTTTGCCCTTCCAGGGCGGGGTGGTTTGTGGTGGCACACGAACCACCCAGGGCGCCGCTTTGCTGGGCTGCTGAGTCGATGCGCCTTCGGCGCGAATGCCAAGCCACCGAGCGCGGCGAAAGGGACAACATTTGTTCACGTGTTTTCGCTCGCTCGTCGATGCGTCATACCGATTACGATGCCGATGCCGATTACGATTACGATTACGATTACGATTACGGAATGTCAGGGAAAAAACCTAAGATGCGCACGGGGGAGGGGAGGGGGTTACTGATTCAGTTAGACTTATAACGTTTTCTTGCGAACATTGCTTGTTATTCCCCATTCCTGAGAAGAGCAAGGCCCCCGGATTACCGGCCGTGTCCTGATCATGGAACACCGATGCCTTGGAACCGAACAGGGGCGTGATGGTAAAAACGGCATTCTCAGAGTTGCGACAGTCACTCTATGGAAAGCTGCAATTCAGAGAGTTACAATAGGGCGGCAGTCGAGTTGGGATGGGGCGCATGGGAGTCCATTTTGCCGCCGTTACACTCTTAAATGGCGGCGGACGGCTTTTGCTCGAATCGCGGGGTTCGAGAACGGGGCATAGGCTGGCATTGCCAAAGCATTAGTAACACTCAACCTGGACAAGACCTGATTCCAGAAGCGGCCGGGCCTCTCGCCGTGAGATGTTTGCCCCTCAGGCCGCCGTGAGTCAAACCGGAAAAAGGCACACAGGGAGGTCATTCCCCAGGTCAGAAAGCAGAAGATTGTATGGCAAAAGTCACACTCAACCCCGTTCTCGAAGCGATCCGCGGCAAGGTCGGCGACCTCGTGTTCCGCCGGGTCGAAAGTCAGGTCATTGTCGGCAAGATGCCCGACCGGACGGGCATCGTGCCCACGGCTGAACAACTGGCGCAACAGGACGAGTTCCGCCTGGCGGTGCTCTACGGCAAGGCGGTCTTGGCCGATGAGGAGCAGAAGGCCATCTACGACGCCGCTTCGGATCGCAAGGGCATCCCGGCCTTCGCCCTCATGGTGGGCGACTTCCTGAACGAGCCGGCCATCCCCGAGATCAGCCTGGCCGATTACGCCGGCGAGACGGGCGACACGATCGTCATCCGGGCCAGCGACGACGTCCAGGTCGCCGGGGTGAACGTCACGATCCGCACGCCGGAGGGAGTGGTCATCGAACAAGGCGCGGCGGTTGCAGGAGCCGGTGCGTGGACTTACACCGCCACGACCACGCTGGAAGTCGGCCAGACGGTGTCGATCGATGTCACCGCCACCGACCTGGCGGGCCACACCGCCTCGCGCAGCGAAAGCCACGGATAAGCCCTTTCACCCCGTAAGGGGGCAGCCAGAGGGACCACGCAGGCAGGCGCCCCGAAGTGAGGCGCCTGCCCGTCTCCAAAACACAAATGATCTCGGTTGTCCGTCGCTGAACTTCGGCTGACATACGACGCGATAGGGCACACACCTCTCCCGCACCCACCGGCCAGCAGCGGCGGACAACCAATCAACCACCACAGATGAAGAAATCCAAAGGCAGCAAGAACCCGTCACAACGGTCTCGCCCTGCCGCCACGACCGCTAACCGCACAGTGAAGCGGGCAGCCAAACCTGCCAAACCCAGGGTGATCGTGAGAACCACCGACCGGCGATCGTGGATTGTCCTGGCCATCACCGGCTTTGGCGCACTGCTCCTGCGCTACATGCGAATCGTCCGCGGCAAAGGCCACCGGCTGGGGCTCATCTAAACTTCCTATGGACCTCGCACACGTTTTCTCCTGGACCCGAAAGGGCAAGACCTCCACCCGCCGCTTCGACGTGGTTGTGTTTCCCGGCCGAGCGGTGGTTATCTCGACGGTGTTGCTGGCAGCGGGCCTCGCTATAGTGGCGCTTGTTCTCACCGCTTGCGCCATGATCAAACCGCAGCAAGGCGGCCACGGCAGCACCCTGATCAACCGACCCGGGGTGAGCAACAAGGTGAGCTTCGCGCAATCGGAGAACCCCAAGGAACCGTCCACACAGCTCGTGTCCAGCGAACAGACTGCCGAATACGTGCTCCCGCCGGGCACCGCTTTGAACGTGGGTTCCCCAGGCGCGAGCGTGGCGTCGGTGACAGGCGAAGGCAGCGGCGGCGAGTTGGCCAGGCTGCTTCACCCGGTGCCAATTCGGATCACGTCCAAGGACCGGACGGAGACCCGGATCGGCGGCGCGCAGAAGGACACTGTTCGGGAGTGGGCGAGCAAAGCCGCCAACATGCGGGGGGTGATGTGGGCCGGGATCATCATGCTGACGCTTGTTCCCGGAGTGCTTCTTTATTTCGGTTGGTGGACCAAAGCGGCCGTGGCGGCTTGCGTTGGGATCAGCATGATCGTTCTCGCGCAGACGCTGCCAGATCACGGCACAGCCATTCTGTTGGGTGGGCTAGGAGCCTTCGCATTGGCGGCTCTGCTGGTTCTTTACGCCTACTACAAAGGCCAGCTCGATCGGAACCAGAACGGCGTTCCGGACCTCCTGGAGCGGAAGGGATGAACACGAACTCGATCAAGAAATACGGCTTTTCCTTTCTCTTGGTAGGGCCGGACCGCCGGGCCGGCCCTCTCAGATTTCCCATTGCCGACTTCCTTACCACGAAGGACACGAAGGACACGAAGAAGGCCCTTGTCAAACCGCGAAATACGCCAAAAGGAGATCCTCATCAATGGCCGGTCCCGTTCGCGTGGTTCGCGGTTGTTGCTCCGAGCTTCCCCCTTGCAGTCGGAACATTTTGTCCATTCGCGGTTTGGTTGATCCGGCCCCATTGCCGACTACCTTAGTCTCAACACTTTGTCTTCCACTTAGTCTCCGGGAGGAAAAACCCCAAACGCCCGTTGGACGAAGTGTGGGATAAAGTGTGGGACAAAGTCATCTGACAAGCGGCTCTGGCGCGCTGCTGGCACGTGTTATTTCTTCCCAAATCCATCAAACGGCTGTATAACAGTGGGGCATGGGCGGTATCTTTGCATGGCAGCCGGTTAGGTGCTCCCATTGCCGTCGAATCTTGCGGGAGAGCGACGACTATTGTCCGTCCTGCCTGACCCCGCGTGCCGGCATGGCGGTATTCATGCTCGGTGGGGTTGCTCTTCGAGTCGTGGCCCCCTGGATTTTCGTATTGGCTGCGGCGCTCATCTTTTGGAAAGGGGAACGCCTGCGCCAGGACATGCTGGACGAACAGCTGTTTACGCAGGGCCTGGAGGAGAGGAGCCAGAAGCGGCTTTGGGACCAGCATCAAGGGCAACGGCACGACGACGCGATTGAGAAGTGGATTAATACCCCGACGCGTTAGCTCAAATCGTCGCCACTCAAGCCGGAAGGAGGCCATCGCGCTTCAGTCCAGCAATCAACTCCTCGTGGGAAACGGTGGGTTCGTCGCGACGTTCAGCGATAGCTGCGAGATCCTCCAAATCTTCCAGCAACCGTTCGTAATCTTCGATGGGCAGCAGGACGGCCGTCCTTCGCCCGGCGTCATCCGATACGTATTGCGCGCTCATGACCGCTTCATACCACAGCATTTCCAGGCTGTCGACAGGGTGAACGCCAATGCCCCACAAAACTCACGTCCATTCGCGGGTTGTTTGGTCCGTGCCCGTTGCCGACTTCCTTAGTCCCCGCACTTGATCCACCACTTAGTCTCCGGGAGAAAAACTCGACTCGACACGAAGAAGGCCCTTGTCAAACCGCGAAATACGCGAAAAGGAGATCCTCATCAATGGCCGGTCCCGTTCGCGTGGTTCGCGTGGTTCGCGGTTACTGCTCCGAGCTTCCCCCTTGCAGTCGGAACATTTTGTCCATTCGCGGTTTGGTTGATCCGGGCCCGTTGCCGACTTCCTTAGTCAAACACTTGATCCACCACTTAGTCTCCGGGAGAGGAATCCCGGGCGCCCGTTCGACAAAGTGTCGGATAAAGTGTGCGACAAAGTCGTCTGACAAGCGACTCTGGCGCCCATGTTCGCAGGAACGGGTTGGGATCAGCGTCAATCAACGCAGATTAGCGTTCCCAAACGCTCATCATTCGGCATTCCGCCTGGGAGAACGCTGATTCACGCTGATCTTCGCTGATGAAGGCTGATGCCTCACAGAATTCGTTGATTCGCGTCCATTCGCGGTTTGGTTGGTCGGGGGCCGCGTTATCCCGCCATCCGCGGTGAAGAGAGCCGTATCATGTGCGTGGGAATTCCAAACGGTGGCTGCGTTGGATTTGCTTGCACCACTTGCCCATGACCTGCGCTCGTTCAGCAAACCCGGGCCATTTCGCAACAGCGGCGCGAACCTGTTCCACGATAGCCTCCGCCCGTCCGCGCTTCATCAGAGCGCTCTTGGCGCAAGCACGAAAGTCCGCCAGCGTGAATCCGTCGCGCTTCCCATTCATCGTCATTTGATGCACGGCAGTCCAATTGCCGGATGGATTGTAGCTGTAGGTGACATCGAATGCCGGCGCCAGCGACCAGTGTCCGGCTTTGTCCATCAGGAAGGCGATGTTCTTGACGTGGTCGTCCTGGTTGCGGGCGACAATGTTGAACGTCATGCGCCGGAACTGTTCTTCCACGGCTGCCCTAGGCAGGTTCAACTGACGGATCGTCAACATCGCCTGCTCGTAGGAATAGGCCCCCGCCTGGTTGAAATCGAAATGGGCCAGGGCACAGAGCGACTGCATATGCAGCTTCTCGCCGCTTTCGAGTCTGTCGAAACGTCGGCTCATGAAGTGCCGCCGGTCGCTTTCTTCGAGCAAACGGCACTCGCTCACCGTCACACCCGCCGCTTTGGCCATCAGGGAATACGCGTATTCGATTGCACCATACCCTTTCGGGTCTTCAAGTTCCTTGTCTTTGTTTCCGGTGACATCGTCGAATTTCAACAACCAGTAGCCGAAGCCTTTTCCAGCTTGAACCTGCCCGGATCGGACCTCGTTGGTTTCCGGATTCCAGGCAATGACCGCTTTGGCTCGCGCCCCGCCGGCGGAGGTGCCAACGCGCAGAATGTCGTTCAAGGCGCTCTTCCTGCGGTCGCTCGAGAAGCTGGCTCTCAGATTCTTGCGCTGGCTCAGAATTTCGGACGCCAGCTTGACCAGGGCATCAATCTCGATCTTCTTCGCCATTTGCGGCTTCGGTCCCAAGGCCGGCACGAACTCCAGTGCACCCATACCGCGTGCGCCCGTATAGCAAAGGCGCTCGACGGCATTAAAGCTCTCGGGCGTCCGGCCCTGTGTGGCCAGCCAGGCATCAATCAGCGCGCTGCCGAAACGGTCCGGGAGTGAATCGGCCAATAAACCCGGCAGTCCGTAGAACGTCCGTTCCGGGAGGTTCGGATAGACGTAAACCCGATCCGAGAGCGGCATGGCGATGGGGGAAAGCTCGATCCCGCTCGCTGCAAATGCCGGATCATACTGGAACGCCGCAAAGCGGCCTCTGTCCTCCAGAGAAACCGCCCCGATGGTTCGCCCCCACAGTTTAACCTCTGCCAGCGTCATGGTGCATCTCCCCATTGCCACTTCTGTGGACCCGCTTTGGCTTTCCTTTTTGCCGACGCCCGCTGCCGCTTCCGTCCGCGGAGCTTGAGTTGTTCGACCGGGCTGGGCACTGGCTCTGGGACGAGCATGTCGAAGCGCTCGACCAGATCGAGTGCGCGGCACACGCGGATGAAGCCCGATAATTGCGTAGCCACACTGCCTGATTCCAGCCGTTCCACCGTCCGTTTCGAGGCGCCAGCCTGCTCCGCCAGTTGAGCTTGGGTGAGGTTCCGTTCCAAGCGCACCTGGGCCAGCCGGCTGCCCAACTCGGCCAGAATAGCCGCATCCGTGGCTTGCTTTGACAGCTTCACAATACGTCATTTATGACGAATAACGCCCATAATGTCAATGAAGTCGTCAAAAATGACGAATAGTAGGAGTGTAACAAGTCGTCCTTTTAGGCGATTACACGCGGCCGATGCGAAAGCGGGGGTGTCACCACGAAGGGCACGAAGGGCACGAAGGAGAGGGAAAAGAAAGAAGGTTCTCTTTTGGGTTGCTCTTCGTGGTCTTCGTGCTCTTCGTGGTGGCAATGCGGAGG
>CAZODO010000053.1:11563-42146 GCA_964578605.1 uncultured Verrucomicrobiota bacterium
GTGGTGGTCGATCCGAGGGCGGGGTGTCACCACGAAGGGCACGAAGTTCACGAAGGAGAGGGGAAAGAAAGAAGGTGCTCTTTTGGGTTGCTCTTCGTGGTCTTCGTGCTCTTCGTGGTGGCAATGCGGAGGTCCTCGTCTGGTTACATCCGCATGCAGAGGGCTGCTTTGGTTCACTGCTTCGTGTCCTTCGTGGTGGTCGATCCGAGGGCGGGGTGTCACCACGAAGGGCACGAAGTTCACGAAGAAGAGGGAGAAAAGAGAAAGTTGTCTTTTTGTCTTTTCAGTTGCTCTTCGTGTCCTTCGTGCTCTTCGTGGTGAACAAAAGTCAGGCTTCTGACCGGAGGAGGGTTTACAGCACGAAGCGGCGTATACCATCTTTCAGGACGGGGACATTGAAGTTGATCAGCAAACCCACTGACAGTTTGGATAGTTTGAGGTAGGTCAGCAGCTGTGCTTCGTGGATTCCAAGCACTTCATCCACGGCCTTCAACTCCAAGATGAGTGCGTTCTCAACCAGGACATCCACTCGGTACCCGCAATCCAGCCGCACACCTTTGTATTCGACCAACATGGGCGTTTGCCGTGAGAAAGAGAGACCCGCCTGCGATAACTCGTGCGCCAGGCAAGCTTCATAGGTGGACTCAAGCAGACCAGGACCCAGCTCACGATGCACCTCCAGGGCACAACCGATGACCTTGTGGGAGAGAGGTTCAAATTCCATGGGTGGTTTTCTACTACGGCCGGTGGATAAGATGCCAACGATTTGTCACACGATTTGTCAGCACGAAGGACCCAACGATTTGTCAGCACGAAGGGCACGGAAGACCCGAAGCAGCAGTTTGCATGCAGATGTATCGGACCAGGACCTTCGCATTCCCCGGGAAGAGAACAGAACGACCCTCCTTCTTCTCCCATTTCTTCGTGAACTTCGTGCCCTTCGTGGTGGTCGATCCGAGGGCGGGGTGTCACCACGAAGGACACGAAGTTCACGAAGGAGAGGGAGAAAAAAGAAAGTTGTCTTTTTGTCTTTTCAGTTGCTCTTCGTGTCCTTCGTGCTCTTCGTGGTGGCAACCAAGGCAGCGGTTCTGCGTGCCCTTCGTGGTGAACTGAGTCCTTCGTGGTGAACTGACCGCTTCTCACATTGCGGCGCCACGGCTTGTTTGCAGGAGCGGCTGGATGTGGCGCTGGAGGGCTTCGTAAGCGGCCTTTTGGCTGATGAGCATGAGCAATTGGCCGATTGTGTCGTTGATCAGTTTGCGGCGCTTGGCTTTCGCGTTGCAGTTGACTTTGGACACGGGCTTGGGCGGGGCGGCCAGGCCCAGGTCCTGCATGGCGCGTTTGACCAGGCGGGCAGTGATCTTTCGCCCGCCGGCGCTTTCCACGGCGCACGTCCAGGCGAGTTGCGCTTGTTCCGGGGTAAGGCCGACGAGCGGGCGGAGTTGCGATTCGTGATCGGGTTTGCAGTGTGCGCAAATTGCGCACAGATGCGTAAACAGCTCTGCTGCAGAGATCAACTGGTAGACGCACCTCCGCCCGTAGTGCCATTTCTCACGGCAATAGACCTCGAACGAGTCGTAATCGTCTTTGTAAGGCGGTCGCGACGGATTTCCGCCAGGGCCAATTCGACATCCACGAAGCTCTGCCAGCCGGCCGCCACGACCGGGTCGCCACCGGGGCACGGGCGGCATCACGCCGGTTCTGGCATGGCACCTGCCCCCTGTTTCCCCCAGGTGACCAGCGGGGACAAGTCAATGGCTCATTCGGTGGCTGGTGTGTTGCGTGGGCACCTCCCTCCGGATCGTTTAGTGGCGCTTTAAGCTGGTGCATTGCGGATCGGGTTGGCCGCGGTTATTCTGAACGACAAGGCAGCCCGGGCAGTTTTCAATATCGAACCGGAATACCGGGGGAGGGGTTGTCTTGTCGAAACGTCGATGAACAGCATCACACTGCCAGCCGTCGAGTCGGAAACCGCCTCGAGTTCCGACCTCACGCCGCACGCGGTCTGCCGAGCGCTCTTGGCCAATCTTGAGCGGGTGATCCAAGGGCAGAGTCGCGCGTTGCGCAGGCTGGTGGCCGCGCTGGCCAGCGGCGGACACGTGTTGCTTGAGGATTTTCCGGGGACGGGCAAAACGACGCTGGCCAAGGCGCTGTCCCGGTCGATCGACGCCCAATTCCGACGGATCCAGTTCACGCCGGACCTTTTGCCCTCGGACATCCTGGGCGTTTCCATCTACAATCAGCGGGACCAATCCTTCGAATACCACGAAGGGCCCGTGTTCACCAATATCCTCCTGGCGGACGAGATCAACCGGGCGTCGCCCCGGACCCAATCGGCCCTGTTGGAAGCCATGGCCGAAGGCCAGGTGACGGTTGAAGGCAAAGCGTGCAGGCTGCCGGAGCTGTTCTTTGTCATCGCCACGCAGAACCCGGTGGAGTTTCGAGGCACGTATCCGTTGCCCGAGGCACAAATGGACCGGTTTGCCATGGAGTTCGCGTTGGGATACGTGGCGCCGGAGGAGGAGGTAGCGATCCTGACTTCTCACGCGGAATCGCTCCCTTTGGATTCGGTGGGCAGCGTGGTTTCCACGGCCGACATCCTGGCTTTGCGCCAGAAAGTTAAGGAAATTCAAGTCAGCGACGAGCTCAAGCGTTACATCGTAGACGTCGTTGGCGCGACGCGGCACGCGCCCGGCATCCAGTTGGGCGCCAGCCCGCGAGCGTCGCTTGCCCTGATGAAAGCCGCCCAGGCGGCCGCTCTCCTGGATGGGCTTGATTTCGTGAGTCCGGAGCACATCCACGAGATGGCAGTGCCAGTGGTGACGCATCGGCTGGGGTTGGAGCCTCAAGCCCGGTTTTCGGGGGTCACGGCAGCCGGCCTGATGGCGGATATCCTGAAAAAAGTGCCTGTCCCGGTGTAGTGCCGAAGTGCCGCGGCCATGCTCCGTCTTAGCTACCGATTTTACCTGCTTGCGGCGAAGCTGAATTACGCGATGCCGCGGCGGTTGACCCAGGGCGGTCTGCTCGTTGCAGGCGGTATGGTGCTGGCCGGCGCTGTCGGGAGCGACATTGACCAATCGGTGGCATTCCAAGCGTTCGCGCTGCAATCGTGCCTGCTGGCGGTTGCCCTCGCTTGGGCGCCGTTCTTTCGGGGTGCGTTTTCCGTGGAGCGGTCGTTGCCCCGGCTTGCCAGCGTGGACCAACCCTTTCGCTACCGGGTGGAGGTCCGCAACAATGGGAAGCGCGTCCACCGGCACTTGGAGGTTCTGGAGGATCTGGCGCAACCGCTTCCCACGTTCGATGAATTCGCGCGCATCGTTCGCCCAACCGGCGGGATGCGCGCTTTCCGGCTCGCGCCAGCCTCGCACCCGCGGATCGAGCATCGGGCCGCCACGATAAAAGCCGCCGCCCTGCCCGGCTTGGGACCTGGCGCTGTGGCGAACGCGGAAGTCGAGGTGGTTCCCCTGCGTCGCGGGCCTCTTCGGTTCAAGGGCGTGACGGTCGCGCGAACGGACCCGCTCGGGCTGGTCAGGGCCTTTGTGCGTGTGCCGTTGCCCCAGACCGTGCTGGTCCTCCCCAAGCGATACCGCGTGCCGCCGTTGGACTTTGCGGGGACGCGCCAATATCAACTGGGCGGCGTTGCCCTGGCCTCGTCGGTGGGCGAATCGGAGGAATTCGTGGCCTTGCGCGATTACCGGCCGGGTGATCCGTTCCGGCGGATTCACTGGCGCAGTTGGGCCCGGGCCGGGCATCCGATTGTGAAGGAGCATCAGGATGAGTTTCTGGCCAGGCACGGCCTGGTGTTGGATACCTTCGTGGCCTTGGCGCAGGAGGAGATCTTCGAGGAAGCGGTGTCGGTGGCGGCCTCGTTTGCCTGCACGCTGGAGACGCAGGAATCGCTGTTGGACCTGCTGTTTGCGGGTTCGCAGGCGTTTTGCTTTACGGCAGGGCGGAGCCTTGGGCAGCCCGAGCAGGTGCTCGAAGTGCTTGCGGGCTTGCGGCCGTCAGAGCTCACAAATTTCCAGGCCTTGCGCAACCTGGTCCTGCGGCATGCGCCGCGAATGGCTGCTTGCGTTTGTGTCTTCTTGCAGTGGGACGAACCCCGACGGGAACTGGTCCGGCGTTTGAAGATGCTGGGCATGCCGGTGTTGACCTTGATCATTGCCGGCGCGGCGACCGAGCGCGCGTTGGGTAAAGCGGACTCGCCCATGGGGGCAGCCGACGTGCGGGTGCTTCGGGCGGGACGCATTGCCGAAGACTTGATGGCCTTGGAAGGATGCCAGGCATGAGAGCCCCTCCGTTTCTCATCGGCGCCGCCCTGGTCTTTTGGGGCTGGCACACGGGGCTTTTCTGGGTAGGCGCAGCGGGCGCCGTGGTGGTCGAGGCGTCTCATTACATCAAAGTCCGGTGGGAATTCTCCCAAACCGACCTGGACCGGGTCTGGAACCTTTGCGTGGCGCTTTTCCTGGGGGCGACCATCTTCGCCTTTTTCTCCAGCGAGAACATGGGTGTGGTAAGCGAACTGATCAAAGACAACTCCGCTTCCAGCCGACTGGCGACGATCAACCAAAGCAAACGGAGCCTCTTTCAGCTCATGCAATGGTTGCCTATCATGTTCCTGCCGATGGTGCTGGCCCAGGCGTATGGAACCGAGGAACGGATGGAGCTAAGCACGTTTTCATGGTGGCTGCGACGCAAGCGGAGTGAACCGGGATTTTCGCAGCGCTTCTCGGGCGGGCTAAACGTAACCTATCCCTTCTTTGTCTGCTGCCTCTTCGCTGCGAGCGCGGGCAACGAGCGAACCCTCTGGTTCACGGCTGGCCTGGTCATTCTTGCCGCCGCGCCGCTATGGCTTCACCGGTCACGGAGCTTTCGGCCGACAACTTGGGCCGTGTCCTTGATGCTGGCGATCGGGCTCGGGTTCGCCTTGCATTTCGGCATGTTGGAGGTGCAGAAGCTCCTCCAGCGGATTGACGAGTTTCTCCTGGTTCGGTGGAGCGGTTCCAGGACGCCTAGCCCCCGAGACAACGAAACCCGGATCGGGTCCATTGGCCGGATGAAACTCTCGGGCCGAATCGTGCTGCGCGTCGAGGCGCCAGGGCAGGAGCCCCCTGCGCTGTTGCGGGAATCCAGCTACGAAACGTTTCTAACTCCCACCTGGAGTTCCCCGCGATCCGAGTTCGACGCCGTGCAATCGGACGCCACCCAAGTGAATTGGGTTCTCAACTCGGAATCGCAAGCCGGGAAGAGCGTCCGGATCGCGGGCTACATGCCGGGCGGCCGTGGTTTGCTGCCGGTGCCGGGCGGCGTGGCCGTCGTGGGGGATCTCCCTGTGGTGAGCGTGGAGACGAATGCGTTTGGCAGCGTGCGCGTCGATGGCGCGCCGGGATTCGTCCAGTTCGACGCGGAGTATGAGCCCACTCCGTCGATCGACAGTCCGCCCGGGCCGGAAGACGAGAGGCTGCCGGAGAAGGAAAAGGACGCCGTTCTGGAGACAGCGCAGGTGCTGGGCCTTGAGAACCTGGCACCCCGGGAGGCCGTTCGGGCGGTCGAGCAATGGTTCGCCCGTCACTTCAGGTATTCGCTGTGGCAAGGGCCGTCGCACCTGGCGAAGGGAGATCGGACGCCCCTGGGACGTTTCCTCCTGGAACATCGCTCCGGGCATTGCGAATACTTCGCCACGGCCACGACGCTGCTGCTCCGCGCGGCTCATATCCCGGCGCGATACGCCACCGGCTTCAGCGTGCAGGAAAAGCGCGGCCGGTACTACGTGGTTCGCGAGCGGCACGCGCACGCCTGGTGCCTGGCGTGGATCGATGGCGCCTGGCAGGATATCGACACCACCCCGCCCGACTGGGTGGCGTCCGAGGCGGAGCGCGCGTCGGTTTGGGAGCCGGTTCGCGATGCGCTCTCGCGTTTATGGTTTGAGTTTTCACGGTGGCGATGGGGCCACGCCGAATGGAAACAGCACCTGCTTTGGCTCATTCTCCCGCTGCTCGCCTTCGCCCTGGCCAGGCTGCTGGTCCACAAGCAGTGGACCCGGGCCCAAAATCGAAAGGGTGCTGGAGCCCGACGAGACTGGCCCGGATTGGACTCCGAGTTTTACGAAGTGGAGAAGACGCTGGCGAAGGCCGGCTTCCCGCGGTTGCCGGGCGAGACAGGCTCAGCGTGGATCGCTCGGGTGCGGGCGAGCGCGGGGTTTGCCGCAGCAGGATTAGAACCGCTGCTGGCGGCTCATTACCGGCTTCGGTTCCATCCGCGCGGGCTTGATCCGCAGGAACGCGCGCGATTTAGGGAAGAAGCGGGGAAGTGGATAGAGCAGATGCGGTAGGGCCCGCCCTAAGGCATCAGGCATCTTGCTGTCTACCTTCGTCTCGATGTGGAGACAATCGGCAGGCACTCTGAAATCTCCGGTGTGCCACCACGAAGGGCACGAAGTTCACGAAGAAGAGGGGAAAGAGAAGGTTCTCTTTTGGATTGCTCCTCGTGGGGTCGATCCGAAAGCGGCGTTTGTCACCACGAAGGGCACGAAGTTCACGAAGAAGAGGGGAAAAGAAGGTTCTCTTTTGGATTGCTCCTCGTGTTGTCTTGCACTTCGTCTCGGGAGGAGAATCTCCCATGCCGGATGGACTAAGTGCGGGGATCAGGTGTTTGACTAAGGGCGTTTGACCAAGCGGGAACAGGTCAACGATTTATTCGTGTGATTGGCGCGTGCTCGCAACGCCGGTTCAACGCGCCTCGACCCGGTAGAAAACAGAGCCCGATCCAATGTCGGCTGTGCAGACCAACGGATCGCCGGTGCCCGCTCGATCCTGATAACCTGGAACAGTTTGCCACGTCCGGCAGCCGTCCTTGGACGTGAAGAACGTTACGAAGCGGCCGGCTTCGGTCGGGCAGGAAATCAGGACGGTTCGCCGGTTCGGGGCCCAGGAAATACTCAACCGTGGCGCGGCCGGTGGGATGGCAGGCAACTCGGTGAGTTGGAGTTCGGTCTGAGTGAAGTAGAAGGGGCTAGGGCCATCAAACGTTTTGAGTTCGAGAGCGAGGCCCGACAGGGCATCGTAGGTTACCTCGGACCAGGCGGCCTCGCCTGCGCTCATCCTCAGGGTCACCCCCATTCGACCCGTGGCCAGCGTGCCGACGTGTGTCACATCGATCGTTGCCCCGGTAAACTCATCCCGATCGATTCTCTGGTTTGGGTTCAAGGATCTGATCGCTGCCGGGGGAAGACATAAGCCGCCCAGTTGATTGATCCCAGTGGCCAAGGTGCGGGTGCCGACGGTCGGCGGCAGGCCCGGCAAGCTGCCCAGCGTTGTGGTTTGCGTGTAGACAAACCAGTCGTCGTCCCGCGCGCTGATCTCCAGGGCCGCAGACAACGGCAGGGTCAATGGGTTCGATCCCACGGCGACGGCGGTATAGCTGCCTTCGTACCTCAAATGATCCGTTGTGGCCACCCAGCCCGGCATGAGTCCGCCCCGCCACGGGATGGCCAGATCGCGCGCGCCTTGGAAATAAGCTTGCGAGAGGGTTGTCGTTTCCTCGCCTTGCACGACGCTTCCCTTGTACAAAAGATACCCTGTCTGCAAGTCGTAGGAGAGAACCTGCCGGCTTTTTCCGTCCTCGGCCTGAACGCGCAGAGCGTCGTAGATGCGATTTCCCACCTTCAAAGGCATTCGCAGGATTTTCAGCTCCGGTGTGAGGATCTGGCTGACTTTGGCAAGCACGTCGGGATGGGCAAACCAATCGCCTCCGCCTGCGTAAGAAACCAGGCTCTCGTCTGAGCCAAACTGAGGCACGGATGGTCCGTCAAAATTGTAGAAGAGCCACGGTTGCACGCGGAGGGCGGTATATCTCGGAGAGACCGCAATGACGTCCACCTGGGTATAGCCGTGGCCCGAAGGCGTCGGCGTATTCAACGTGTTGGTCTTGCCCGCTTCGTCCACCCATTCTTCGGCGAAGGTCTGCGCAACTGTCGCTACGGCGACATAATAGGTCAGCCGCATGCCTTCCCGCACCGAAGGCGGGGCTGCAATCACGCGGAGTTCGGGCAGGACATCGCTCAGATCGAGAGCAGTCCCACGCTCGGCAAATAGAAGGGCGCCTGCGAGAATCAGTGCTGCCGAGATGCCCGGTCTGAACGAGTTTGTGTCCATGCAACCCTTCCCGTTTGAACCCTTCACCGAAGACGCTGCCCTGCCCACCGCGAATTCTGATTACGCTCGCGCTCGCCAGAGATGTCAAGAGGCCCCTGGTCGACGGGGTCGACTGCGCAGGAGAACACGTCCCAACGCCTGACGGATCAGCTGCGGGAATCAACCGTGCGACCAAGGCCTCTGACCAGTGGTTCAGGCGCCGACCCATTCGTGTGATTCGCGCTGTTTCGTGGGCGCCGGGCTTTTCGAATGGTTCAGTGGCGGGCCGAGGCCGGACGCGCCCTACCGCGGATTCGGGTTCCGAAGCCGATTGCATTCGGTTTGCTTCGGGGGGAACGCTTCTTTAGAGTCGCGCCGCAAGCGAATCTATGAAACCTCTCATCCGCATCATGCCTTGCCTTGACATGCAGAACGGCCGGGTCGTCAAGGGCGTCCGTTTCGTCAATATCAAAGATGCGGGTGATCCCGTGGCGTGCGCGGAGGCCTACTGCGCTGCCGGAGCCGACGAACTCGCCATGCTCGATATCACCGCCACGGTGGAGAATCGGCCCACGATGCTCGAGGTCGTGAAACGCGTCGCCGCCGTGGCGACTGTGCCATTCACCGTGGGCGGCGGCATCAAGGATGTGGCTTCGGCTGCGGAAGTGATTGCGGCAGGAGCGACCAAGGTCTCCACCAGCAGCGCCGCGTTCCGCAATCCGAGCGTCATCGGCGAAATGGTTCGCGAACTGGGCCCCGAAAAGGTGACCGTGGCGATCGACGTCGACCGGAACCCCCGGATGCGTTCGGGTTATGAAGTGTTCATCGATGGCGGACGCACGGGCACAGGGGCGGACGCCCTGGAATGGGCGAAGCAGATCGGAGATTTTGGTGTCCAATGCATCCTCCCGACCAGCAAAGCGGCCGACGGCGTCCGCACCGGGTACGAGCTGCGCCTGATCAAGATGATCGCCAACGCGGTGCCCGCGGAAGTGGTCGCTTCGGGAGGCGCCGGGGCGTTGGAACATTTCAAGGAGGCGGCTGAGGCCGGGGCGACGATCCTTTTGGCGGCGTCGGTGTTCCATTTCGGGGCGATCTCGATAGCGGAAGTGAAGAAGTACCTTCGCGACCACGGATTAAACGTTCGGGGCGAATAAAGGGTCGGACCTGCAAATTTCGTCAGCTACCGGCAGACCCTGCGCCGAGCCTGCACCCGGTCTAAAGGCATGCTAAACGCACGCTAAACGCACGTTACCCTCATGTTACCATCATGTTTTCATGGGTTTAACATGGGTTTATCCTGTGTTTGGCATGGGATTTTCATGTGTTTGAATTGGAAGGAGTTGCACGAGATTGCCTAGGACGGTAGGGCGACGCGCTCCGTCAAAACGGCGCTCCGGCCGAAAGTGACCGGAACTCCTCCGCATGGGAAGAATCCTGTCGTGCACACGATCCGCGGATCCGTGGATGCGCAGGCCAATTTGCTTGCCTTAACGATAGGGTTGGCCTTTGTTTTCAACCCATGGACCCGCAGCCGGCTTCAGCTGGCCGATCTTTTTTCGCAAGGGCGAATGACCTGCAATCGCGTGACTTCGCAAGCCGGTTGACCCGGGCTTTCCGGGCGCGTCTCCGGCGCTGGGGAGCCGCCTGCGCCACATTCGCAGACGACCCGCGCGTCCTCCGGGCGTGGAGGAAGGGCTGGGACCCGTCGCACTTCATTCAAATGCAGCGCTGGCAGGATGAAGGCTTCCGGCCGCGGGTGGTCTACGACATTGGCGCGCACGTGGGCCTGTGGTCGGAGATGTGCCAGGCCCTTTTCAGCCCCGAACAATGCGTTCTTTTCGAGCCGCAACGGGAAGCGCGGGAACAGGCGGCGGCCCGTCAACCGCCCGGGGCCCGCTGGCAGGTGATGGGGGTGGCGCTTGGGGACCGTGAAGAATCGCACGCGCTCCATGTGACCCGCAATTCGGCCGCGTCATCGCTCCTGGCCCCGCTTGAGTCGCTGGCGCAGATTGGGGAACGGGAAGTGGGCGAAGAGAAGGTGGACGTCGTGCCGCTGGACGCGCTGGCGGAGGCGAAAGGGTTGCCGGCGCCCGATTTCGTGAAGATTGATGTCCAGGGGTTTGAAGGGCGCGTGCTCGCGGGCGGCGGCCGGACGCTCCAACAGGCGCGTCGCATGGTGATTGAAGTCTCGCTGCACCCGCTTTACGATGGCCAAAGCCTGGTGCCCGAAGTGCTGCACACGCTGACCGGTTGGAGGTTCGAGTTGGAGGATATGCAGGAGACCTTTCGGCAATGGCCCGGTCGACTATGGCAAGTGGACTTGTGGCTCAGGCGCACGAATTAGCGATGTCCAATCCCGATTTACTGGAACGGTTCCACCGTCACCTGCGCTACAAAACCGCCAGAGCATGGCAGAAACCGCTGGTGAACCCGGCCCGGTTCGCCCGGAACCAGCTCCGCAAGCATTTCCATTCCGGCTCGCAACTGGGCACGCTGCGCGTGGCGGGGACGTTTCATTGTCCCAACTTCACCGTGGTGACAGGCGAGCGGCTGAGCGAATCGATCGCCAGTTACGGGATTTTCGAAGAGTCGTTGACCGAGGCATGCCTGCACCTGATCGAGCCCGGGAACGTGGTGGTGGATATCGGGATGCATATCGGCTATTACACGACGCTGTTCGCCGCGCTGGTCGGGCCCAAAGGTGAAGTGCATGCCTTTGAGCCGACGCCGTCCACGCGGGAGATCGCCCAGCACAATGTCGGCCAGTATCCCCAGGTGCGGGTGCATCCGTTCGCCATGTGGTCCCAGCTCCAGGAATTGGAATTCCGGGATTACGGGATCGAGTGGATGGGTTTCAACAGTTTCACAGACGCCCGGGTGGACCAGACGGAGGCGCCCAAGCCAAAGCTTTTCCAGGTGAAAACGATGACCCTGGACGCGTTCCGCGAAGGGTTGGGCAAGCCGGTATCGTTTGTGAAGATCGATGCCGAGTCGGCCGAACTGGAGATATTGCGGGGCGCCAGAGCCCTGCTGGCGTCGGATCGGCCGATCCTCTCGCTCGAGGTGGGGGATGTCAAAGGGGACCAGGGAAGCCGGCGCCTGCTCGATTTCGTCCAGGGGCTCGACTACGTGCCTTGGGAATTCATCCGCGGCCAGTTTATCCGGCACCAGTTTCGCCATGTGTATGTGTATGGAAACCTGATCCTGGCACCGTCCGCGCGAGATTTGTCCCTGACCTCGTTGTGAACCGGCGCGAGTTCTCATTGCCGTTGGTGTCGCGGGTGGTGGCGGCGGTGTCGGCGCTGGCGTCGGGGCTGATTTGCCTGCGCTTATACCGGCGTTTGGAACTGGAGGATTTCGGGGTGGTGGTGGCCGCGCTCCAGATTCTCAATTACCTGCCTTTGCTCGATGGCGGGTTCCGGTTGACGGTGAACCGGTTGATCCTGGGCGAAGAGAATGCGGAAGGTCGGCGGCCTTTGGCGCAGTTTTACCAGAAATTGCACCTTGGCCTTGCGGGATTGGGGTTCGTTGTCGCCCAAGTATGCATGGTGATCTACTGGGCCATCCCGGTCGCCCGGGAGTCCGGGCAGCCCTTGATCTTCTTCGTGACGCTGGGGGTGGTGGGAGCGTTGACCGTTGGCAGCAACATCCAGGCCGGATTGCTCATCGGCCTGAGAGCGCAGGAGCAAACCTACCTGCTCACCGCCGTCAATGCCTGGCTGAATGCGGGGGTGCTCTGGCTCGCGTTGCGCGCGGGGCTCGATGTCTGGTCGTTCCCCCTCTCGATGCTGGCAACGCTGCTCATGACCTACCTGCTCGCCGTGCTCTTGATCCGAAGGCGGGCGCCCGGTTGGAAATTCCTGGATTGGCATTGGGACGCACGGTTTTGGGACCGATTTCGACAGTTGCGAGGGAGCGCTTGGGCCTGTTTCCGGAGCCAGGTGGTAACGGTCCTCCTTTACACGATCGACCTGGTCTTTGTGCTGTATCTTTGCGGCCCCGCAGACGCCGCTGTGTACGCGGTCCTTTCCCGAATCTTCGCCATGATGCGCACCTTCCTGCAGTCGTCCGGCGAAGTCAGCTGGCCTCTCATCGCGCAGCGCGGGATGGGCAACGAGAGTTTTCGGCAGGTGCTCATTCGGAGCAACGCATGGATTTACGGGGCGGTGACCGGAGCGGCCTGCGTGAGCCTGCTCCCGTTTTGCAGCTGGTATCTGCGTGAGGAATGGGTGGCCAGCCCGCTGGTGCTTTATCTGGTGGCGGCGCGGTTCGTGATCACAGGCTTGGCCACGCCGGCGGCCTATATCCTGTATGGGCTTGGGGAATTCCACGTCCTGACGCGCTGCCTGCAGGCGGAATTGATTGTGGGCTGCGCGCTGGCGCTTGTGCTGGGTGCGGTGTTCGAACTGCCCGGAGTGGCGTTGGCCTTTCTGCTGGCCACTGCGGTGGGCACGCTTTACCCGATGATCGCGGCCTATGCGAGGGTGGCGCGCGTGCCGGCCGGGCAGATCCTTGTCCAGATGTGGTGGCGCACCCTGGCCGGCCTCGCTTACAGCACGGTCTGGGCCTGGTACCTGTTGCGGTTCTTTCCGGAAGGTCCGTTCACTGTCATTCCGGCGGCGGTGGGGCTGATCTCGGGGTTGATGCTGCCTGTGGTGATTTCGTTCCTCCGAGCTCCCAAACCGGTTTCGCTGCTCCATTCGCCTGGGGGCTTGGCTCACCTGCTGAAAGGGATCTGATGAGATCGGACGCCGCACCCGACGAAAGAACTGCGATCGCCAAAGGCGCCGGAGCGCGCCATTGCCTGCTGTGCAAGAGCGACCGGAGCAAATTGGCCAGCCGATTCCCCCTGGATGACCTGCAGAAAGCCTGGCGCGCCCTGGGGGTCACGTTCTCGGCGGACGCGTGGAAAACCATGAACGGGACAGGCAGCGCGGAGCTTTTCGAATGTCTTGAGTGCGGCTTCCGTTTTTGCGATCCGGGCCTGGCCGGGAACGGACGGTTTTACACGGAGCTGGAGGCCCAACGGACCGGGTATTACCCCGCGGAAGTCCCCGAATTCACGCGAACCCTGGCATGGGCCGGTGTGCGCAAATTGCGCACAGTTCTGGACGTTGGCTGCGGCGATGGCGCCTTCCTGGATTTGGCGCGCGAGGCGGGAATGGGCACGGCGGGCATCGAACTGAACCGGAAGGCGGCCGAGGTTTGCCGGAGCAAAGGCCACCACGTGTCGATGATCCCGCTGGCAGAGCTGGCGACCGATTCGCTCGGATCTCGTTACGACCTGGTCACGCTGTTCCAGGTGCTTGAACATGTGCCCGACCCGGTTTCATTCTTAAGGCAGGCTTCGACCCTGTTGCGGCAGGGAGGGTATGTATCCGTGGCGGTGCCGAATGACCGTGGAATCTACCGGATCTGCCCGCTTGAACCCCATGAATGGCCGCCGCACCATATCACACGCTGGCGCCAGAATGACCTGCGCGAACTCGGAGCCCGGTGCGGATTGCGCGTGGTGAAATCGGGGGCTAACCGGCTCCTGGGAAGCGAGGCGGAGCATTTCTGGGGCTTGCACAACCGGATCGCCGCGGCGCTGGGCCAGCCGCCCCACCCCGGAGGGACCGTTCTGCCCAAGCTGCTGAGCTTTTTCTACCGCAAGCTGGGGATGAAGTTTATACTCCCTGGATTAGGGACAAGCGTCTATGCCATCTACCAGCGTGAATGAACCGTGCGCACCCGGGGCGAACGCGCCCGCTCTGGGGGCGTTGCTGGCCCAAGAGCACTATGTCAGCCGGCGGTTGCATCCGCGGCGGCGCGACCCGGATTACCTGGTTTTGAAGGACCTCTTCCTGCTCGTGCAGCGCTTGGCGAAAACCGCCCAAGGCCGGGTGCTGGATTACGGCTGCGGCGGGGCGCCTTATCGAAGCCTCTTCGCGCATTGCCAAGAGTATGTGGCGGCCGACGTCACGCCAGGACCGCAGGTGGATGTGCTGCTGGGCGCCGACGGCTTGACGAGCGAGCCCGTCGAAAGCTACGACACCGTCCTGTCCACCCAGGTGCTCGAACATGTCGGCGACCCGGACCGATACCTGCGCGAATGCCGGCGGCTGCTCAAACCGGGCGGCCAGCTTATCCTTTCCACGCACGGCATGATCGAAGAGCACGCGTGCCCGGACGATTACTACCGTTGGACCAGCCGGGGATTGGAAACACTCGTGTCGAACCACGGTTTTACCATCGTGGAAAGCGTCCGGTTCACCGCCGAGATTCGGGCCATCGTCCAGTTGCTGCACCAATTTGTGGAGCACGTCCGTTGTCCGGACCGGGTGTTATGGCGGTATAGTTTGGCGGCGGTTCGGCGGCTGTACCACGCCGTTTGTGTCCCGGTTCTCAACACGCTGGCGGACGGACTGCCCCACCAGGCGATCGTGCCCGCGTCAGCCTCGGCAACCTTGTATGTGGGCGTTGCGGTGCGGGCGGAGAAAGCGGTGCCCTGATGCGGATCACCCTCCTGTCTCATTTCCCTGGCCGGGGCGGCAGCACGTCGTGGCTGGTCCAGCTCGAGCGACTGTTCCGATCCCGAGGACACGAGACGTGCGTCGTTGTCAGTGCGGACAGCCCGGACCCGCAGGTGGAATCTTACAAAGTCTTTAAAGGCAGCGCCGGGGCGGATTGGCGCCAGCGGCTTGACGAGTATCGCGCCTTTGTCGAATCCACACAGCCGGACGCGGTCTATATGGTATCGGGGATTGAGGAAGGCGATCTCTTGCGCTTTCTGCCCTATCCCCGTGTTCGCCACACCTTCGCGCTCGAGGAACATCCGATCTTCAATGCCCCTTACTGGACGCGGCAGCTGTTGCCCTACTGGGAAGCGGGCACGGCCAATACGCCGGACGTGTTCGATCTCCTCAGGGAATTGGGGCCTTGCGATTTCGAAGAGATCTTTACCCCTTATTGGGTCGGCCCGGCCTTTTACGAACTGCGCACCGCGCCTATCCGTTCGTTGGATAACCGCCCGATCGAAGTTTGCTGCATTGGCCGGATTGAGAATTACCAGAAACGCATGCATTGGCTGCCGGAAATCGTCGAGAGCTGCCAGCGCGCCCGCCGCGAACTGGTTTGGCATATTTACGGCGCCGGACCGGGCGAGGCCGAACTGCGCGATTCCCTGAAAGAGAAAGGCTGCCTGGACCTCGTTCATCTGCACGGGTGGACCAAGGAAGAAGATATCGCTGCGCGCGCTTCCCAGCACGATGTTTACTTCAGTTGCTCGCGGTTTGAGGGGCTGCCCGTGGCGTTGCAGCAAGCCATGTTTTGCGGCCTGCATTGCGTCGCGCCGGATCTGCCCGCAGGAATACATTTTGTGGTCGAGCAAGGCGGGGTGGCTGGATACAAGGCGAAGTCGCCGAAAGACGCCGTTCGCGCTCTGCTCAGCAGCACGGCAGACCGCAACCTGCTTGAAGAAAAGAAAGTCCAAACGCGGGAGCTGGCTTTCAAGCTGTTCGGCCCGGACGTGGTGGAGCGACAGTACCTTCGCTTGGAAGCCACCATTCGCACGTTGAAGTTCAATGGCCGGGTGCTCGATGTCCGGCGGGCGCCCAAGGTCCGATGGACGCCCGTATGGACTTACTTGCGGACCCGCCTTTTCCCAGGCGAGGTGCGCCAGGCGGGTTAGGCAACGCGTCAGGGGTTCGGCGAACCATGCGCATATTGATCATTCACCAGGAAGCCGAGTATTTCGCCGGGGCCGAGAAGATGCTGGGTTACTTCCTGCAAGGACTCGCCGCCTTTCCGGAGCACCAAGTGACCCTCGCCGCCGTGCGTGAAAGCCGGGTCCGCGACCTTGTTCCTCCCGGGATCGAGGCATGCTGGATTCCGCCGAGCAGCAAGTTCTCGCCGCTGACTTTCCTGAGGCAGGTGACTGCGTTGCGCAAGACCTGCCGGAGCGCTCCGGTGAATCTCGTGCATGGGTGGGCCGCGCGCGATTGGGAGCTGACGGCGGTCACGGGCCGCGTGCTCCGCCACCCTGCCATCGGGACGTTGCATGACCATCCGCGGGCCCCGTTCATTTCGCCCAAGCGCCAGCGGCTTATGCGCTGGTCGGCTGCCGGTTTGCGCAAGGTCGTTTGTGTGTCCGAAGCGGTTCGCCATGCGTGCATGGAAGCGGGCTATAAGGCCAGCCGGCTGACAGTAGTCCGAAACGGATTGCCACCCTGCCCGGCGCCCCCAGCCCCGGCCCGCGGCAGCGCCGGGGTCTTTCGCTTCGGGTATCTGGGGCTGTTCTCGGAACGGAAAGGACTCCGAACGCTCTTTGAAGCCTTGGACGAACTGGCGCGGCGCACCTCTGTCCCATGGGAAATGGCCCTGGCCGGCGATGCGCAAGAAGAGGAGGGCCGCCAATTAGTCGCGCACCTTAAGGCGAATCTGGCCTCCAAACCCTGGCAATCGCAAGTGCAATGGTGCGGTTGGGTGAAGCAGCCGGCCCAGTTCCTGGCTTCCCTCGACCTGCTGCTATGCCCCTCCTCGGATTTTGATCCCTTCCCGACGGTGGTCCTGGAGGCGGCGCAAGCTGGCATTCCCGTGCTCGGGACGCGCGTGGGAGGGATTCCCGAGATGATCGAGGACGGCAAGACGGGTTGGCTTTTCAACCGGGGAGATCGGCAGGAAGCCGTGCGGCTCCTGGAGGCGGTTCTGCGAACCCCGAACCTCGCGGCGGAAGCCGGGCGGGCGGCGAAGAAAAGAGTTGAAGGCGAGTTCGCGATGAAGAGAATGGTAGAGGATTATCTGAGAGTGTACACGGACCTGTCGGACTTTTGACGAATCACTATGCCGCGCGCTTTGCTGATTTATGCCCTGGTCTTGCCGCTGGCAATGCTGCTGGGCTTCATGTTGGCCACGCCAACAGATTTCAACAGCTTCGCTTTCATCATGATAGCGTTGACGGTGGTCTGCATCCCGTTGATCCTCAGGCATCACCACCTGATGTTGACGTTGACCTGGAACGCCGCGTTGATCGTCTTCTTTCTGCCGGGCCAGCCCCAACTGGGCATGGTGCTTGCCATCGTCAGCCTTGGGATTGCCATTGTGACGCGCACGCTGACAAGACAGCGCCCTTTTCTGAAAATCCCGGCGATTACCTGGCCTCTTATCTTGCTCACCGTCGTGGTCCTGATCACCGCGAAACTCACCGGGGGAATCGGGGCGCGTGTGCTCGGCGCCGAAACCTGGGGAGCCAAACGATATCTCGGCGTGTTCGGAGCGATCATTGGCTATTTCGCGTTCACGACCCAGAGCATCCCGAAGGACAAAGCCAAGCTGTATGTGGCGGCCTTCTTCCTGGGCGGCCTCACGGCCATGATGAGCGATCTGATCTTCATGGCGGGACCGCAGTTTTACTTCCTGTTCGTCTTGTTCCCCAGCGATTACGCCTCGCTTCAAGCCATCACGGCCGAGACGATTATGCGGTTGAGCGGCGTTTCGTTCGCGTGCGCCTGGGCCTACTACTACTTTATCAGCCGGTATGGAATTCATGGCATCTTCGATATCAGAGCGCCTTGGCGACTGTTCTTGATGGTCGCGTGTGTGGCCGGGAGTCTCCTGGGAGGGTACCGCGGGCTGCTCATCCTCATGTTGCTGGTGTTTGCCACGCAGTTTTTCGTCGAGGGTGTCTATCGCTCCAAGCTCGGGCCGGTCATGATCCTCGGGTTGCTTCTTACGGTCATCGGAACCATCACGGTGATCGACCGCATGCCGCTAGCGGTCCAGCGCGCCTTTAGCTTCCTGCCCCTCGAACGGGTCGATTCGGCCGCGCGGCAGGACGCCATGGGAACCCTCGACTGGCGCTTGAGCATGTGGAAGATCCTTATTCCCGAGGTGCCCAAGTACCTGTTATTGGGCAAGGGTTACGGCTTTAGCGGAACGGATTATTACCTGACGCAGGAATCGATGCGGCGCGGCATGTATTCGGCGTTCGAAGACACCCTGGTTAGCGGGAATTATCACAATGGCATTCTGACCTTGCTGATCCCATTTGGGATCTTCGGATTTGGAGCGTTTGTTTGGTTTTGTGGATCGGCTCTTTGGGTGCTCATGCGCAACTTTCGATATGGCGATCCGGACTTGAAAACGGTCAATACGGCCCTCCTGGCGCTTTTCAGCGCGCGCCTGGTGTTCTACGTCGTGTTTTACGGCCAGTTCGATTCGGACTTCGCGAACTTCGTGGGCATCCTCGGCATGAGCGTCGCCCTGAATGGGGGCGTCGCCTCAAGCTCGGTGCCGGTTCCGGAGCCCGTTGCGGAACCCGAAGCACTCCCGTCTTGGCGGCTTGCGCCTCAAGCGCCCCGGTAGGTGAAAGCAAGGGTGAGCTGCTGGCCCGGCCATTCGGAATCGGGCTTCGGGTGGGGATCTGTTTTTGTGTGGCAGAGGAAACCTCCAACAGGCTGGCAGACTTCCGGGAATAGGGGCAGGACGACGCACCGCGAGGCGAACTCGTGTTGCAAGCCTCTGGGATTCAGCATGATCCATACCTTCCACAATTGTGGAAGGTTCAGCGGGCGCGCCAGGAGAGACGGTTTGACAGCCCTACCAAACCACTTAGATGCGGGTTGCTATTGATACCAACGGCCTTTATACCGGCCAGGCCGGAACCGCCCGGCATATCCGCGGGTTCCTCCGGGGCCTTCAATCCTTAACCCATCCCGTCGATTACTTCCCTCTCGCGTGGGAAGTGGAGAACCTGGACTTCCGTCAGCCGGCGCGAATGCTGAAAACAGCCTACCGCGAGCTCATCTGGGCCCGCACGGCCGCCCCGCGAGCGCTCGTGCGCCAGAAAGCGGACCTGTACCATGCGACCGGCAGCTATTTCGTCCGCGCACCGCGTGGGTTGAAACAAGTGGTCACGCTTTATGACCTGGGCGTCATGCGCCATCCGGAGCGTTTCCGGCGCTGGCATCGCTGGTCCGAATCGAAGCGCCTGGCTCGATTAGGCGGGGCGGATCGGATTCTTTGCATCAGCCAATTCACCGCGGATGAAGCGATGCGATTGCTGGGCCTGCCCGCCCGCTTGCTGGAAGTCGTCTATTGCGGCTGCGATTTCCATCCCAGCGAGCCCGTCAAGCCAGAGGAAGCACCCGCCTTCGCTCTCCCCTCGGAATACTTCCTGTTCGTTGGCTCGCTGGAGCCCGGCAAGAACCTCGCCCTCATTCGGCAAGCGTACGAACTGGCAACCGGCCGAGGGCAAGCGTTGCCTCCATTGCTTGTGATTGGCGTTCGCTGGGCCGGCGTGGCGGCGGAGGGCAAACCGCCCGCCGGTTGGGAGTACCTGGGCCGGCAACCGGATGGCGTTCTCCAGTACCTTTACCGTCGAGCGCTCGCCCTGGTTTTCCCCAGCCGCTATGAAGGTTTTGGCCTCCCGGTAGCGGAAGCGATGGCCCTGGGCTGTCCCGTGATCTGCTCGCGAGTGGCCAGCATCCCCGAGGTGGGAGGCTCCGCTGCTTGTTACGCCGAACTCAATCCGGCCGCCTACCTCGAGGCGATGGTCAAGCTGACCGCCGACACTTCCTTTCGTGACAATCTTTCCAGCAAAGGCCGGGAACAAGCCCGCCGGTTTTCCTGGTCTAAGTGCGCCCAGGAAACGGTGGATATTTACCGGGAAATCTGCCGGGCCGGGTAGGCGGCAGGGTTACTTCCAGGCATGCACGGCGATCCGGTCCGTGCGAACCAGGTCCCAGAAAGGCGAGCCAAACTTGAATTTATAAACCATGGCTTTCATCAGCCGGAAGGGAAGCGACCGGACTCCTCCCACGATCTTCACATCGCGGAACCCGGCTGTTTTCAAGAGCGCGATAGTCGCCGCGGCGTTTGGCGCGCACCAGTTGCTGGGATCGTTATACAACTCGGACTCGGGATAGAACGGGATGACCGGTTTGCGGCACCATAACATTCCGCTCACCGACTCAATGATCGCGACCTCCTTTGTCACGCTGGCGATCTTTTCGAGCGCGAGGAGCGGGTGGCGCATATGGTAAAGAACCCCGAGGAAGAACACGACGTCGAACGTCCCCCCGAGCCTTTCCGGAGACAATTCCAGCACGTCGATATTCATGTCCTCCACTTTCGATCGGAGGGCCGTCCGGGCCAGTTCGAACCCGGCCTTGCTCCCCCACCCCTGGTCGCTCCAACTGAACTGGTCCGTTGCCAGGATGCGTTTGGCCCCGCGCCGTTCCGCTTCGAACGAGAAGAACCCGTCCCAGGCGCCGACATCGAGGACCATCTTGCCGTCAAGGCGCTCCGGGAGATGCAAGAGCTGCAGTTTCTTGGGGCTATTATCGATGCCAGGCGTGATCACTCCGTTGCCAAGGTCGATCTGGTGGTACCACTTGATCTTCTCGACCTTGCTCCGGAGCGTTTCGATATCCGACATCATAGGGTTGTTTGAATTTAGGACTATGCACTCGACCCTTGTTGTTTATCAGGCGCAGCGCCGGTTTTCAACCGGCTTGCGCTCCCAAGGATCATCGGCTTCCCAGCAATTCTCCTTTTGCTCAGAAAAGGGTGGGGCCGGACTGAAAACCCATAGCAGGGCAGGTCGCTCCGTCGACCGCCGTTGGTTTGCTCTATCTTCCTTCAAACATCCTGCAGACTGGACCGCGTGAATCTTGTGCGGAGTCAATCACGGTCAAGCGGAAGTTAGCCACGGCGCGCGACGGAGCGCGTCGCCCTAAAATGAGATCACCCCGGAACAGGATTGCGCGCACTGCGCCCTTGAACCTCGCGTTGCGCAAATAGTTGGTAATCAAGCCAACCATTTTGAGGTTCATGGGCAGAATTTGTAGGCTTCCATTGCTCACTTGACGACAAGGCGCAAACGCGCGCAATATGTCTGAAACTTTCAATTCTATGCGCAGCGCCAGTCCGATCATTCCACCTGACTCCCCTTTGCAGCGGACGCTTCCGGGCGGCAACCGCAAGTTCCTCTTCACCGTCTCCGCCATCCTCGCGCTTCATATGTTTCTCTTGGTGTCGGTGCTCATCCAAGGGTGCAAGCGCCAGGACCAGACCGGAACCGCCCCGCAAGACAATTCTTTGAACGCCCTTGAACCGCTCGGTGACAGCGCCGAAACGCCTCCGGCCGGAACGACCCGGCGGGTTGAAACGCCCCCGGAACCAGCGCAGCCATCGCCTCAGTCACCGCCCGTCAATCCCCTGGCGCTTCCTGGCGGAAGTTCGACACCGCCGCCCGTGATGGCCACCCCGAATATTCAGCCTTCTGCGCCTGAGCCCTTCACACCGCCTTCGACGGTTGTCAATCCGCCCCCCCAACCCCTGCCCTCAGCGCGCACTGTGGTCTACGAGGTGAAACGCGGTGATACCCTGACCCGCATCGCGCGAAGCCACCGGACCACTCCCAAGGCAATTAAAGAAGCCAACAGCCTCAAGACCGACCGGATCCTCGCGGGGCAAAAGCTGAAGGTGCCGGAAGGGACTTCCGCAACTCCAGGATCGCAACCGCGCTGAAAACCGTCGCATGCTCCCTGCCGGAAGTCGGGGGGCGTGACGGCCTCGGCGCGAGGACGCCTTATGCCATTCGAACCGGAGCCGAGGCGCGATTGGGCGCGTCACTCAACGCCTAGCCTTCCCGTATCGCGATGTCAGAGTTTGAGCTAGGCTCAAGGCGCCGCCTTGAGAACCATGCTGATCACTCCAACGACCGCGCCGCCCAGGATAAGCCATGCGGAATTAGGACGGTACCGCAAGAGCAGAAAACTGGCGACGCCGGCCAGGAGTATCGTTTGCCAATCCACAAGCGCGGCCTTCCCAAGATGGAACGTCACAAGGGTCATAAGGGCCAGCGAGGCAACATTGACGCCGTCCAGCACCGCTCCGGCCACGGGCGAGGCTCGGAGGCGGGGGAGAAGCGGCCCGCTTGCCGCCACGAAGACAAATGCCGGCAGGAACATCCCGACGGTCGCCAGGAGCGCCGCGACCGGGCCGCCCAAGATGTAGCCGATGAACGTGGCGGCCGTGAAGAGCGGGCCGGGGGTGACTTGGCCCACGGCGATTGCGTCGATCAACTGGGCTTCGGTCAGCCAACCCCAGCGATCCACCAGGTCCGCTCGCAAGAACGCCAGGAGGACATAACCGCTGCCGAACAGGACCGACCCGATCTTCAGAAAGAACAGGAAAAGCGCGCCCAGGCTGAAAGGGGCGGCCAGGCTGGCCGCGGCTGCCGCTCCGGACGCGTTTAGGCCGGCAGCCGTCCCTAAAATGGGCAGCAGGGCGATGCGGCCAGGCTTGCGGACTTCCAGCCCGCGAACCAATCCGGCGAGAAGTCCCGCCCCAAAGAGCACCGCCAGTTCATGAATCCCAAACGCATTCAGGAGCCCGGCGCCGATCGCGAGGATGCCCAGGCGCCAGTGCCTCAACGCCGTCCGGCCGAGGCCCCAGAGCGCTTGAACGATGACCGCGATGATCACCGGCTTGATGCCATACAGCAGTCCTTCCAGCTCCGGAAGACTGCCAAACCGCACGTAAGCCCAGGCGAATCCCGTCACCAGGAGAGCCGATGGCGCAACAAAACAGACCCCGCCCAGCAGGAATCCCGGCCAACCCGCTCGCCGAAGCCCAATATGAATGGCCATCTCCGTCGAGTTCGGTCCCGGGATGAGGTTCGTTGCACCCAGCAGATCGAGGAATTCCTCGTGGGTAAGCCACCCGCGGCGCCGGACAATCTCCGCCTCCATCAAGCCGATGTGGGCGGCGGGCCCCCCAAACGCCGTCGCGCCAAGCTTGAGAAACAACCCGACCACTTCGGCCAAGTCGCTGGTCTTGCGGTCTGTCACAGGATCCACCGTTCCCATTAGGTGCGGTGGACTGTCCCATCGACCGCGCAGAGTTCCAAGCCTGTTATCGACGTGGGGTCCGAGGACGAAAGGTCATCGATTGGCCGGCGCTTCTCCACCCAACTTGATGACGCTCCAGAGGCCAAGTTTGGGCAGCGCGATTGCGCCGTTGGCAGCCTCAAGCTGGACGGAGGCGGCGTCCGGTTCATAGAACCAGCACCGCGCGTCGTTCTCGAGCCCCAGCGCGGCCAGGTTCACCTTCAACCGCACGCCTTCCAGAGGCCGCACATCGTCTTGCTCGGCTTGGTAAGCGTAGTTTAACACGTGGATCACCGCTGAACCGGACGTAACCCGGGCAAGGACACGCACCGGTTGGCCATTCTCGACTTGCACGGCCGGCTGGATGGCTTTCAAGGCATCCGCAAGGCGTTCGTAGACCGGTTGTTTTGCGGCAATCTCCGCCAGCGCACGCCGATCTTCAGGCAGCAAATCCTCCGATTGCGGCGCCAGGAGCACGGAGCTTGCCGCCAGTTCACGCCTCGGCAACGGATGATCCACGATGGCGTCGCCGCCCAACAGCAACCGGTAAGAGATGTTGCCGCCGGCGAACTCCCGGCCAAGTTCGAACCAGGGACCCGGGTTCTTTATAAAGGCGCGATGCGGCAGAACCAGGCTCACGTCCGCATGCGTTTCGTAGCTGTCGAAAAGCGCGGCATTCCGCCGGACGAATTGGTACAGAGGCGCGAACTTCTCCGCCGGTCCCTGGTACCAGTGGGTGCCTTTTTCCCGCGTGTAACACCATTGCCGGTGCGGCGCCATGAGGGTATGCCCCGCCGCATACGAAAGCGCGATCCAGCCGCGCACCAGGCCCGGCGTCTTGTGTTCCGCCACGAAAGCCCAATCCCCGCCACTCGCCGTCGCCGCATAAGGCCGCCCGACCGCATCCGCCATCCGGTAGGCGAAAAGGGGCAGATCGGAAAACTTTCGTTCCGAGGCGTGATGATCCGTTTCGGCGCTGAACAGGTCGAGCGTCTTGTAATCGGCCAGGTGCCGCGGCCAAAGGAGGCCGGCGTTGGCGCCCATGGGGACTGGCCGCCCCGCGGTCTGGTTCGCGAGCGAATGGAGCTCTTCCATAAACGCCGCGGACGCGCGGCATTGGTAAACGGTCCATTCATTCCAGAGTGGGTGCTGCGTGGGTTTGCGTTTGGCGGGGTCGGCAGCCATCCACGCGCGGACGGCGTCGCGGTAGTGGCAGGTTGCGGGGTCCTCGATCCCGAGCCGCTTCGTTTCGGCGGCGGGAAGCGCGGCGAGGTGGGTGCGAAATCCCTCGACACAACGGTCACAGAAGCAGAGGCCCAGCCAAAGCCCGCCTGCGGAGCCCAGGTGATCGTCGATATGCAGGCCATCGGCGCCGGCTTTGACGGTATCGACGACGCGTTCTTTGAGATACTGGCGGAAGATCGGTTGCTGCGTGCAGCACCACCAGTAAGGAATCCCCTTGTGCTGGTGGTCCGTCAGCCAGGGGACTTTGACCGGCTGCCCGTTCACGTCGCGGCAAAGGCCCTTTTCATATTCGTCCGGGAAGCGTTCGTAATACCGCGAAAACTCGGTCACCATGCCCACGCTTCCGAAGAACTTGACGCCTTTCGCCTGCTCGAGAGATCGCGGTGTGGGCCGGCCGCCCCAGGCAAGAACCGTGGCGCCATAGGCTTCGTACACGGGCCGCTCGGCCTGATACATAAACACCACATCCGAACGCTGCAGAACCGCCGCATTCGTTTGCGGGCAATGGAGAACCGATCCCAGAACCAGCAGGAGGACAGCCTGGAACGGAGCAAAGGTGAACCTTTCTGGAGACAAAAAGTCAGTGGCCATGCCCTTTCTGACGCGGATGAGCGAGAAGAGCTTCAATTCCAGGTTCAATTCGAGGTTCACTGGACAACGGCTGCAGGGTCTGCCAATCTCGCCCGAGTCGGTGCGGTGGCAAAACTCAAATGCAGGCGAACCGGATTCTGGTGGTGGACGACGACGCGATGGTGCGTGAATCGATTCAATTAATGCTCGAACTGGATGGGCATGCCATTGAGCTTGCGGGCAGCGGCCCGGAAGCCCTCGAACGGTTCGCATCCGGGCGTTACGACGTGATCCTTACAGACAACCGGATGCCCGGGATGACCGGCTTGGAATTGGCCCGCCAGATCAAGGCCAAAGACCCTGCGCAATTGGTGATTCTCTTTAGCGGTTCCCCGCCGGGAGGGTCCTGTTCGCCCTGCGATCGGGTCCTGCTCAAACCGTTCTCCTCCGCCGACCTTCGGAAAGCCGTCAAGGACACCGCCCATTCGCCCGAAGACGATTAGCCACCCTCGAACGCATCCGTGGTCCCGTGTTCAACGGGCAATATCCGTGAAGATCTTGACCGGCTCGCTTCCGCCTCTCTTTGCCAGAAGCCTGCCGAGCGGCGTGGCCGGCGAACCTGCCAATGACCGCTCCAAGGCCTCTCTTTTGCCCGGACCGGACGCAAGCACCCAGACATTCCGAGCGGCGAGGATCGGGCCGTAATTCAGCGTGATCCGAATCGGCGGCGGTTTGGGACTGTGGACCGGGCGAAAGGCGCGCTTGGATTCGATTAGCGCGTCCGGCTCGTTGGGGAAGAGCGACGCGATATGCCCGTCTTCACCCATGCCAAGAAATACGAAATCCAGCACCGGCTGGCCCTTCGGATTGAGCGGCGCCAAATTCAACAATGCGCGCTCCGCCTCCACGGCAGCATTCTCCGGCGGAACCTCGCCGGGAATCCGGTGGGTTCGCCCCAGCGGGATTCGAAGCGGCTCGAAAAGGGCTTCATCGGCCAGGCGAAAGTTGCTCTGGGGATCCATGAAAGGGACGCAGCGCTCGTCGGCCCAGAAGAACTCCACGCGATCCACGGCGCCCTTCCCGCTCCGGACCCGCGCGGTTAGCGCTTCGAAGAAGTTGCGCGCAATGCGGCCGCCCGAGAGCGCCGCCAGGCAAGGCGGCCCTTTCCGATCGCGCGCGGCCAGGGCCTCCAGCCAAAGCCGGGCAGCGTCTTCGGCCAGGGCTTCTGGCGTTTCAAACGGGACCACCTCAGGTTCGTTCATAAGCGCTTCGCTCTTTGACTCAAAGGTCCGTTCACGGGGCGCTGCCGGCGATGATTTGCGGGTTGCGCCAGGCGTGGCCTCGCGGCGCCAGAAGATCGTCCGCGGCGCTTGGCCCCCAGGTCCCGGCCGGGTAAAAGTCGCGGTCGCGAAGCGATCTGCCATCCCAACCCGCCCGCACCGCATCCACGATGGCCCAGGCCGCTTCGACTTCGTCACGCCGAATGAAAAGCGTGGCATCGCCGGACATCGCCTCCAATAAAAGGCGTTCGTAAGCCTCCGGCGTGTAGGCGCCAAACTCGGTATTATAGCTGAAATGCATGCGCACCGGCCGGATTTGCAGGTCCGGACCCGGGATTTTGCCATTGAACCGGAGCGTAATGCCCTCGTTCGGCTGGAGGCGCAAGGTAAGGGAATTCGCATCAAGGGAAGTGCCGCACTGGGCGGCGAAGAGCACGTTGGGCGTGGGACGGAACTGGACACGCACTTCACTCGCGCTGAGGGGCAGGCTCTTGCCGGTCCGCAGATAGAAGGGCACGCCTGACCAGCGCCAGTTGTCTATAAACAGCTTCATCGCCACGAAGGTCTCAACCTCGGAATCCGGCGCCACCTTCGCTTCCTGCCGGTAGGCCCGGCGCGTTTCGCCCTGGATCTCGCCAGCCGCATATTGGCCGCGGACGACATGAGTGGCCACCTGGCTTGGCAAGAGCATCCGGATGGATTTCAGGAGCTTCACCTTTTCATCGCGAATCGATTCCGCTTCCAAACTGACCGGAGGCTCCATGGCCGCGAGAGCCAGCACTTGCAGCAGGTGATTCTGGACCATATCACGCAGGGCACCGGCTTCCTCGTAATAGCCGCCGCGGGCGCCCACCCCGAGTTTCTCGCTCACCGTGATTTGCACATGATCGACCGAAAGCCGCGTCCAGAGCTGTTCAAAAATCGCGTTTGAAAACCGGAACATGAGGATGTTCTGGACCGTCTCCTTCCCGAGATAATGGTCGATCCGGAAGATCTCTTTCTCATGCGCGTACCGGGTCAGGTCCATGTTCAACTTTTGAGCGGAAGCCAGATCGTGACCGAAGGGCTTCTCGACGATCAGCCGTTGCTGAAATTCCCCTCCGCGTTCGCGGCCGAGCAACCCCGCCTGGTGCAGGGACTCGGCAATGTCCCCGAATTGGCTGGGCTGGGTGGCCAGGTAGAAGAGCAGGTTCCTGCGGAGCGCCTCGTTTTCGAAGCCTTCGAGCTGGTCCCGAATGCGCTGGTAGGTGGAAGCATCGGTGAGATCGCCTTCGCAATAGACGACGTGTTCCGCAAACGCATGCCACAGGGGCGCATCCACGGGTTGGGTGCGTGAGAAGCGGCCGACCTCATCGAAGAGTTCCTGGCGCCACGATTCGCTGGTCTTGGGGCGGCGGGCAACGCCCAAGATCCGAAACGGATTCGGCATCAGCTTCTCCGAGAAAAGATGGTAGAGAGCCGGGATCAATTTGCGCGACGTCAGATCCCCGGTGGCGCCAAAAATGACGATGGTGCACGCCCGGGCCGCTTCGCGCTTTTGCGTCAGCCGACAGACCAGCAGTTCGTCGAAATTCTCGAGATCATTCATGAATTTGTGCCTGGGCCCCCGTTGCGCCCGCAGCTTGCGGCATGCGTCAGGACAGTCAAGAACAACCAGCATCAGCAAGCCTCTTTTGGGGGAGGGCGGGTCGGCCCGGCTTTGGGGATTGGCATTGCCTAGACCCTAGGTCCGGCCCGGCGGTCCGGCCCTGTCTCTGTTGGGCAATAGGCCAATTGCTGAACCAGCGTTGACGTCCGGGACAGTTCGTTTAGTTTCGCGCAATGACTCTGTTCAGCGTCCCGTTACGACTCCTGACGCTCGCGCCGCTCGTGCTGGCGTTGAGCGGTTGTGTTCCGGTGGACAGCGGAGGGGGCGACGAACAGAAGGATATGCATTTCCTGTCCGGGAAAAGCAGGTTGAACAGCATGGACTACGAGGGCGCCATCGCTGCCTTCGAAAACGCGCTCATCTCCAACCCGAAATCCGCTTCGGCCCATTTCGAACTGGGGCTCCTGTATGAGGAGAAAAAAGCCAATTACGCGGCCGCCATTTACCATTTCGAGCGGTACCTCCAACTCCGGCCCAAATCCAAATGGACGGAAACCGTCAGCCAGCATATTTACTCCTGCAAATTGCAGCTCGCGCGAACGGTTTCGTTCCGCCTGGTCAGCGAACAGGTCCAGGACGAGATGCGCAAGCTTTCCATTACCAACAGCGAACTCCGCAAACAGGTCGAGCTCCTGAAAGCCGAACTGCAGGACCAAGCCGTCGTTTTCAGCAACAAGCTCGCGCTGGCCAGCCAGGTTTCCCTCCCCATCCCCGACCTCCAGCCCGGGCGCAGCGAACCCGCCCGACGCGAACCCGCCAGGCGCGAACCTCAATCTCGCGAACCGGAACGCCGTTCCACGCCGCCCGAAACCCGGTCGTCAGGGCCCGACCGATCTCTGATTTATGGCCAGCAACCAGCGGCTTCGCCTGCCCGGCAGTCCAACCCGCAACCGCGCTTTCGCTCACAGCCTTCCCCGATGGCTTTGCCGAGGTCCCATATCGTTCGGCAGGGCGAAACGCTCTCGGGCATCTCCAAGAAGTACAACATTAAGCTGAGTGCGTTGCAGCGGGCCAATCCCTACGTGGAGGCTCGAAGTCTCCGGGCAGGCCAGGTCCTGAATATTCCCGCAACCGGGAATTGAATCCGGACGCTGCGCCGGGCTCTCGGTCCAGGCGCCCGCCCGTCTGCTCCCCTCGCTTTCCCCAACTTAATCTTGCGCCCAGGCGTCGTTCGTGGCTTCGTCCGCACCTATGGTTGACGTGCAGCGGATCGACTCCCTGGATCACCCGGAACTGGCCCCTTACAAGGCCATGCGAGGCCAGGTCGAACAGCGGGAGGGTGGCATCTTTGTCGCCGAGAGCGACAAAGTGGTTCGACGGATGCTCGAGAGCGATCTGCGGGTCGTCTCGCTGCTCCTGCCTGAGAAATGGCTTGCCAAACTCCTGCCGTTACTTGAGCGGCGCCCCGAGGAAATCCGGGTGTACCTGCTCGAGAAGAGCGAGCTGGAAAGGCTGACCGGGTTCACTTTCTATCAAGGCGTCCTCGGCATCGGGAAGGTCCCGCACCCTCCTTCGCTCAACGCGCTTCTTGCAGGCAAAGCGCCTCCGCGCTTGCTCGCGGCTGTTGAGGGCGTTTGCAGCGCGGAGAACCTGGGAGGCATGGTCCGCAGCGCGGCCGCCTTCGGCGTCGACGGCCTCCTCGTGGACCGTTCCTCCAGCAGCCCGTACTTGCGGCGCGCGGTCCGCAGCTCGATGGGCACCATCTTTCGCCTGCCCGCCATCGAAAAGCTGAATCTTGTCGAGACGATGCACCAGCTTCGCGGGCAAGGTTTCCGCTGTGTGGCGGCGCACCCTCGAGCGGAAGCGCGCCCGCTTTTCGCTGCGGATCTGAGCGGCGACATGTGCCTCGTCTTTGGCAGCGAAGGCTACGGCCTCACGTCCGAACTCCTTGACGCGTGCGACGAAGCGGTGGCGATCCCCATGATGGGGGGCGTCGATTCGCTCAACGTAGCCAGTGCTGCTTCGGTGTTCCTCTTCGAGGCCATGCGACAAAGGCAGGGCGGTTCTGGGGTGTCTAAAGCGGAATAGCTCCAGAGGTCTTAGCAAACCGCCACCCCAAAATCGTTGATTTTGCAAGGTGCCTGGCTGCAACGGCTTGCGGAAGGGTCGATCGTAAATAATTTCTGCTGGGTTTTTTCGCGGTGCGCTCCCATCGTCGGGAAGCGGTCGAGAAAGGTCTGGCACGTGGATGAGCTGAACTTTTCGGGATGGTGCGCTCCAAAATCCGTCGAGGTGGTGGAGACCGACGGGACGACTCGGGTGCTGGTCAAAGGGCAGCTGTATATGAGCTGGTCGTCGGGAGATGAGGGAAGCTTTCGCTTGGCGATGGTTCAGTTGTTCCAATGCGGGCTGGGAAAGCAGGAGGATTTGGCGGCCGCTTTTGGACGGCACATCACCTCGCTGCAGAGGTACGTGGCGGATTTTGCTGACCAGGGAATGCCCGGATTGATGCCAGAACGCCGTGGACCCAAGGGCGCTTGGAAGCTCACCCCGGAACTGCGCGCTAAGATTCTCTGGATCGTGTTGCGGGAAAGGATTGGGAAGCTTGAAGCCATTCAGCAGCGGTTGGCGGACGCCTGGCAGGAGGAGGTGAGTGTACCGAGCATCCAGCAAGTGCTGGCAGAAAACGGGCTAGGGGAGCCGATCGCTCCAGAGGGCGAGGCCACCGCCGTGCAAAGCGAGTTCTTTGAGCCGCCGCCGGAGAAACAGTTATGGCTGAGGCTGGAGAATGGCAGCGGCGGCGCCCGATGCTCAAACACTGGAAGCAGCAGGCTTGAGGTGGAGAAAGGAGGCGGGAGTCAGACCGGCCAGGCTCCCGGGGGTGATGGG
>CAZODO010000054.1:0-41818 GCA_964578605.1 uncultured Verrucomicrobiota bacterium
CCAACGAAAACTCCCTATGGCGATCCCCCACGCTGATCTTGTTCACCGTGTCAATCCGGCTGAACGGCCTCGAGAACAACCTGAGGCAGAACTGTTTGCAATTTGTCGCACACTTCGTCCACAATTTGTGGACGAAGTGTGCGACATTCGCCAGCCCACCTCAGCTTTGTTGACCCCGCCCCATCCGTGCCACGACGGGAGGTCGGCCCTTAAATTAGAAGTTAGCATCGCTGCGCTGGTGAGACCCGGAATGATGTCTTGTTGACATGCTGGATTTCATTTTGGAGGGTGCCTTGCCATGGCGAGGTTGCTCCGGGTCCAATTCAATCGTGCCCTTTATCACGGGATGGCACGCGGCAACGAACGGCGGCGCATTTTTCGTGGTGATCCCCATCGCAGGCGATGCCTGCGGAGCCTGGCGGAAGCCCAGCACCTGCACCGGGTCCGGCTCTACCTGGTGTGCCTCCTGCCCAACCACTTTCATCTGCTGGTGGAAGCACCGGCCGGCGACCTGAGCGCTTTCATGGCCCGGGTGCTGACGTCCTCTGCCGTTTCCTTCAACCGGAGGCACGGGCGTGCAGGGCACCTCACGCAGGCCTTCGGAAGGGAAGAAGCGGCTTTGCGGCGGCGAAGCCGAGGCGCACTGGCCCGGGGAGCGGCAGCTTGGGCATCAGTCCGACATGCGGGGTTGAGCGAGAGAGCGGCGGCAGAGGTTCTCTGGATGGGAACGGGGGCCGCGGTGAGCCAGCAACTAGCCAGGTGGGGAGTGGCTGTATCGAACGAACGCCGCCTGCAGGAGATCCAAGCGCAATTAGAGCAAAAACTTTCACCCAGCTAACTTTTAAATTAAGGACGCGGCCGGCCGGATAACGAAGGCGGATTGACGGCGGATCGCGTGGGCTTGTTTTGGTTGGCGAACAAGCCTACGATCGGACTTGTATGACGGGTGACATGCATGGATACCACCCTTGAACCCGTGGTTCAGCCGCTGACTGAGTTAACACCGGCTCAAGCGCCGAAACCCGAGCGGCTGCGATCGCTGGACGCCTATCGCGGGGCCATCATGCTCCTGATGGCGTCGGGCGGGCTCGGTTTCACCGCGGTGGCAAACCATTTCCCCGACAGCGCGACGTGGAAGTTCCTGGCCGAGCAGACCGAGCACGCGGCTTGGGCGGGCTGCCATTTCTGGGACCTGATCCAGCCCGCATTTATGTTCATGGTCGGGGTTGCGCTGCCATGGTCTGTCGCCAACCGCCGGGCCCGGGGCGCGGGATCTGGCGGATTGCTCGGGCACGCGCTCTGGCGGTCGCTGGCCTTGGTCCTGCTGGCGGTTTTCCTAAGTTCCAACGGGAGTCGGCAAACGGTCTGGAGCTTCAATAATGTCCTGGCGCAGATTGGGTTGGGATATTCGTTCCTGTTCCTGCTGGCGTTTGCCAAACCGCGGACCCAATGGCTGGCAGCCGGCGGCATTCTCTTCTTTTACTGGCTCCTGTTCGCTCTGCATCCGCTGCCGCCGCCGGACTTTGAATGGTCGAAAGCAGGGCTGAAGGCGGACTGGCCTTATTTGACGGGCTTTGCCGCGCATTGGGAAAAGAACGTGAATTTCGCGGCGTCTTTCGATCAGTGGTTCCTGAACTTGTTCCCGCGCGAGACGCCTTACGTATTCGGTTCTGGCGGCTACCAGACTCTGAACTTCGTCCCGTCGCTGGCAACGATGCTCTTCGGGCTTTTGGCGGGCGGGTTGCTGAGGAGCCAGCGGCCCTTGTCGCAGAAGCTTTGGCGGCTGGTGGCTTTTGGCGTTGGCGGAGTGCTGGTTGGGTCGTTGATTGCGTGGACCGGCCTGTGCCCGATCGTGAAACGGATCTGGACGCCTTCCTGGGCGATCTATAGCGCCGGCTGGGTGACCCTTATGCTGGCTGGGTTTGTCGCCGTCATTGAGGGGGCCGGCTGGAGACGCTGGGCTTTCCCCTGCATCGTGGTGGGCCTGAATCCCATCACGATCTATTGTCTTTGGCAGCTGACCCCCGGGTTCTTCGGGGGCACGATCAGGACGCACTTGGGTCAAGACGTGTTCGAAATGTTTGGAGCCGCCTATGCGCCGACCGTGCAGCGCCTGGCGGTGTTGCTGGCCTTCTGGCTGATTGTTTTCTGGATGGCCCGGCGAAAGCTATTTATCAGGATATGACAACCGGCGGCCGACCCAGCCGGGCTCTCACAAAATGACGATGATTTCCACGCCTAGCGCCGGCCCGGTCGCCGAGCGCTTGCCGGCATCCAAAGCCGCGGCCCCGCAAAGGCTCGTTTCGCTGGACGCTTACCGGGGGTTGGTGATGTTCCTGATGATGGCGGAAGTGCTGCACCTGAGCGGAGTCGCCGAGGCGCTGCCAGGGAACGGTTTCTGGGCGTTCCTGGCGCATCACCAGGACCATGTCGCCTGGATTGGCTGCTCTTTGCACGACCTGATCCAGCCGTCGTTCTCGTTCATGGTCGGGGTCGCCCTGCCCTTCTCTATTGCCAGCCGGTTGGCCAAGGGGCAATCGATCGGCGGGATGACCGCGCACGCGTTCTGGAGAGCGTTCCTGCTGATCGCGCTCGGCATCTTCCTGCGATCGATCGGCAGGCCGCAGACCAATTTCACGTTTGAGGATACCCTGACGCAGATCGGGCTCGGATACGGGTTCCTGTTCCTGCTGGGCCTCAGGCCGGTGAGGGATCAATGGGTTGCCCTGGGCTTGATCCTCGCCGGTTATTGGCTCGCCTTCGCCCTTTACCCGATGCCCCCTGCCAGTTTCGATTACGTCGCCGTCGGCGTCCGTCCGGACTGGCCGCACCTCATGACGGGTTTCGCGGCGCATTGGAACAAGAACTCCAATTTGGCCTGGGCGTTCGACACATGGTTTCTGAACCTGTTCCCGCGCACTGAACCTTTCGCCTATAACGGAGGGGGTTATGCCACCCTGAGCTTCATCCCGACGCTTGGCACGATGATCCTGGGCCTGATCGCCGGCGGGGTGGTGCGCCGTCCATGGTCCGGCAAGGACAAAGTGACCTGGTTCGTCATCGCGGGGGTGATCGGCCTGCTTTCGGGCTACCTCTTGAATGCGCTAGGCATTTGCCCGTCGGTCAAGCGCATTTGGACGCCGGCTTGGACGCTGTTCAGCGGTGGGTGGTGCTTCCTTTTGCTCGCGGCGTTTTACCTGGTCATTGATGTCGCCCGGTTCAAAGGATGGGCCTTCCCGTTGGTGGTCATCGGGATGAACTCCATCGCCGCCTACTGCATCGCGCACCTGTTCGATTCTTTCTTCCGCTCGACCTTGCGCACGCATCTGGGGGCTGACTTCTTCACCGTCTTTGGCGCGCCTTACCAGTCGCTCGTGATGGGCGCCTGCGTGCTGCTGATGTTCTGGCTTATCCTGTTCTGGATGTATCGGCGAAAGATTTTCTTGCGGATCTGAACATGAGGCAGGACTGGCCCGCCGGGCCGGCTATTGGGCACAGGGTTTTACCAGAACGGTAAAATCTGTTTCCTTATTTCTCGGCAGGTAGCGTAACGTGGCTTATGCGGATATTGAACTTGAACCCCGATACCGGGGTGGGGGCGAGCGCTTGGTTTGTCGATATTGAAGGGCGGCGGTTGCTCTTGGACGCGGGAACTCACCCCAAACGCGAAGGCCGGGAGAGCCTGCCCCTTTATCATTTGATCAAAGAGGAAGTGGTCGAAGCCATCGCGATCAGCCATTGTCATCATGATCATGTGGGCTCGCTTCCTGTGGCGCTGCGTTACTTCCCGAAAGCCCAGGTGCTCATGACCCAGTTGAGCTATTTCATCGTGGAACGGGTGCTGCATAACTCCGTCAATGTCATGCTCCGGCAACGCGAGGAATTGGGCATCCGGGAGTACCCGCTCTATAGCCATGACGAACTGGACGAGATCGCTTACCTGTTCGAAGGCTTCAAGTATAACCGCGAGATTCCTTGGGGCCTGCTCGACCAGGCGCGGTCGTCGTCGCCCTCGCCCTCGCCCACGATCGAGTTTTGCGATGCCGGCCATGCCCTCGGTTCCGCAGGCATTCTGGTGCGTGGCGAAAACGAGACCCTCTTTTACACGGGTGATGTCTGCTTTCATGACCAAACGCTGCTCAAAGCCGCCCGCTTCGAGGATGTGCAAGCGGACGTCCTGATCATGGAGTCTACGCGCGGCGGCCGCGGCGTCCCCGCCGGATACACACGCGAACGCGAAGCCACTCGGCTCGCTGAGGCCATCCAGCGCGTCCTGGCGCGGAAAGGCGATATCCTGCTGCCGGTCTTTGCCTTGGGGCGCACCCAGGAGATCCTCGCCCAGCTATGCCTGCTAATGCGCGCCGGCAAGATTCCAAGACAGCCGATTTATATTGGCGGTCTGGGGCGGGTGTTCACCGAGATCTACGATCTTGAAGCGCACCGGACGCATCGACAGCATACCAACCTCATCTTGCACGAGGCGCTCAATCTCGTGGTGCTGGACGCCGCCCAAATTCGCTCGATGAAACTCAATGGCAGCCGCCTGTTTGTTCTCACCGCCGGGATGATGAGCGAGAAGACGGCGGCGCACGACCTCGCCCTCCGGATGGTGGGCGACGAAAATCAAGCCATCTTCTTCGTGGGCTACGCGGACCCGGATACCCCGGGCGGACGGCTCAAAGCGGCCCAACCCGGCGAGACCTTTCTTTTCAGCCCCAGCGGGGGCGAAGTCACCAAGTGTTGCGAAGTCCAGGATTTCGATCTCACGGCCCATGCCAACCGGGAAGACCTTGTCGAATTCGTCGGCCAGGTTTCGCCCCGGACGGTGATTCTCGGGCATGGCGACGAGAACGCGCGAGCGTGGGTCGAAGAGCAGATCCGGGTTCGGTTTCCCAAGATCAACGTGGTGCAGTCATCACCCGGGCTGAGCGTGGAAGCCTGATCGGCCTCCCCGGGCTGTTGGAAGCGCCGTCCTTGCCGGCGCCACTGCGCTCGCGGTGCCTACGGATCCACATAGACCGGGGTGCCGATTTCGACGAGCCGGACCAGGTAATCGGCATTCCAGTTCGCCAATCGGAAACAGCCATGGGATTCCGTCCGGCCCACATCTTCCGGCCGAGGGGTGCCATGGATTCCATAGCCCGGCAGGCTCAGGCCGATCCAGGCCGTGCCCACCGGGTTGTTAGGCCCCGGCGGGATGATCAGGGGTCGCTTCAGCTGGCGCGCCTCTTCCGATTCCGGAAAGACCTGGGCGCTAAAGGTGTAATTCGGTTCTTCCACGATCGTTTCGACCACGAGTCTTCCCACCGGCCGCTTGCGCACTTGGCGCGCAATGCTGCACGGGAAATGCGCCAGCAACTTGTTTCCGCTATCGAACACGTCCAGCATTTTCGCCCCCAGATGAATCCGGACCGAGGCGGCTTTCGCCGTCGGCCGTCCGTAATCGATATCCGGGATGCGGAGGGTGGTGCCCACACCCGCGTTATTCCAATCAATGGACGGGTTTAACTTCCTGATCAAAGCCGGGTAGGCGTGCCCCTTTTCCGCCATCGCCTCGAGGATCGTTTCATAGCTGAGCCGGGTTTGCTGGGATTTGGCCAGCCATGTTCTCCCGACCGGCGCCAGCCTCGCCACATCCTCCGGCATCACGGTGTAAAGCCGTTCGGCCGCGAAGGTCAAAAAAAGCCGTTCTTTGGTCGCCGCATCCGCTTCTCCCGTCACGGGGAGCCCCTCGTTCAACTGAAAGGCCCGCAACGCAGCGCGGGTTTGGCCTCCCATGACGGCATCGAGGCTGCCGGGGGAGATCCTGCGCCGCGCGAGGGCCACCTGGAGCTCGAGGATATTGCGCGGGATGTGATGGTCGGAACCGAGGGCACTCGGCGAGGAATCCGATAACGGCCGTTCGAGCGTGATGGAAGGGGCCCCGCTGGTCGCTCCCTTCCCCTCCGAACGAAACACGGGCGTCAGCCGGAGCTTTCCAGCCTGTTCCGGCGCCGATTTTGGCGTGGAATCCTGGAGGTTCCTCCACCACACCCAACCGACAAAAAGGGCCAGAATCCCGACCAGGAACCAGTGAAAGTGGCTGCTGGCCTTCCGGCGCTTTTTGAGGGTGCGATACTGTGTCAGAAGCCGCACGGTGGAATTAAGTCATAGAAAGCCCTCAAGCCAAAGGTTTTTTAGGCCACCGGAGGCTCGCGACGGCCATGCCGCACCCTCTTGCCGGCCGAACGGTTGGCGCTACCTCGACGCCAACGGGCTTGACGTTTGGACAAAAAGCGTCACATTACGCCGCCTTGCTCGGATCTCAGCTTATGCAGCATATTCGGAATATCGCCATTATCGCCCATGTCGATCATGGCAAGACAACGCTGGTCGACTGTTTGCTAAAACAATCGGGCACCTTTCGTGCCAACCAGGCCATCGCCACGGAGGAGCGGATCATGGACTCCATGGACCTGGAACGGGAAAAGGGGATCACCATCCGGGCGAAGAACGCCGCGTTCAAATACAAGAGCTTCCACGTCAATATTGTGGACACGCCGGGCCACGCCGATTTCGGAGGCGAGGTGGAGCGAGCCATGAGCATGATCGACGGCGTGCTGCTCGTGGTCGATGCCGCCGATGGGCCGCAAGCCCAGACCCGGTTCGTCCTTCGCAAAGCGCTCGAAGCCGGCGCCAAACCGATCGTCGTCATCAACAAGATCGACCGCGAGAATGCCAACCCCAAGAAGGTCCTCGACGAAGTCTTCGAGCTTTTTATCCAGCTGCACGCCACCGACGAACAGCTCGATTTCCCCTTCGTCTACGCCAGCGCAAAGGAAGGCTATGCCCAGCTTGATCTCACGCACGCCGGCAGCACGATGGAGCCGCTCTTCGAGTCCATCGTCAAGTATGTCCCTCCTCCGCGCGCCCACGCAGGCGAGGGATTCAAGCTCCTTGTCGCCAACCTGGATTACAGCGATTACCTGGGCCGCATCGCTTTCGGGAAGATTTACACCGGCGTGATCCGAGTGGGCGACCAGGCGGTCTGCCTCCATGTCAATGGCACCCGGTCGCCCGCCAAGGTCACCAACATCTTCCATTTCGAGGGTCTCAAACGCATCGATATTCCCGAGGCGCACGCGGGCGATATCGTGGGCATCACCGGGTTTGAAGACGTCTTCATCGGCGAAACGCTGGCCGATCGCGAGGACCGTTCGCCCCTTCCCGCGAAGCCGATCGATCCGCCCACCATCACCATGGAATTCGCCGTCAACGACGGCCCGCTCGCCGGTCTGGACGGCAAACTCGTCACCGCCCGCCATATCTGGGAACGCTTGGTGAAAGAAGTCCGCACCAACGTGGCCCTTCGAATCAAACAGACGGACGACCCCAAGGTCTTCGAAGTCGCCGGCCGCGGCGAAATGCAAATCGCCATCCTCGTGGAGCAAATGCGCCGGGAAGGTTACGAAGTGCTGGTTTCCCGCCCCGAGGTCATCTGGCAAAAGGGGCCGGACGGCGCGATGCTCGAACCGATCGAACGGCTCTTCCTTGAAATCCCCCAGGATCATATGGGCGTGGTCCTGGAAAACCTGGCCTGGCGCAAGGCCGACATGACCAACATGATCCATCACCAGGACCAGGTCAGCATCGAGGCGCTCATCCCAATGCGCGGCTTGATCGGGTTCGAAACCGACCTCGTCAACCTCACGCGGGGCTTGGGTGTGATGAGCCATCTCTTTCATGAGTACGGGCCGGACCGCGGAGAAATCCCCGCCCGCAAGAACGGTTCCCTGGTCAGCATGGAAGACGGCGTTGCCACGGCGTACGCCCTGGACGCGATCCAGGAGCGGGGACGCCTCATGGTGGAACCCGGGGACGCCATTTACCGGGGGATGATCGTGGGCGAAAACGCCCGCGACAACGATATCCCGGTCAACCCCTGCAAAGCCAAGCACCTCACCAATATGCGGTCGCAAGGTGACGGCAAGGGCATCCAACTGACCGCCCCCCTCAAATTAAGCCTCGAACGCTCCCTGGAATACATCAGCCAGGACGAATACGTCGAAGCCACCCCCAAAAACCTCCGCCTCCGCAAGAAAATCCTCAACGAGACCCAGCGCAAGCGGGCGACGCAGAATCGCGCCACGAAAGCGCTCGCCGCCTGATTCAAAGCGATTTCGGTCCTCGGCAGGACAGATTTTCCATGTGCGACCTTGTCGATAGCAGGTCGCTTCCCGCCATTGATGGGGTGTCTGCGAAATGTCGTCTCCCATCGTCCGGACCGATTGCGCGATCGAGTCGCACCCGCCTCCCCCTGCTACCAGTCTAAACGCACGCTAACCGCATGTTACCCGCATGATAAACGCATGACAAACGCATGATGACATGAGCTTAGCATGCGTTTGCCATGCGTGTAACCTGTTTTTGCTTCGAATCCAGCGCTATTGCGGTGCGAAGGGATCGGCGAGCCCCAGTTGACACCCCCTCGCGCCTGACCGGATCTGTTGCAGAACCCGTTGCCGATTCGGAGCGCCGCTTTGTAAGCGGCTTTTTCCGGCTTCCGCCGCTCGGTGGCCGCCCCAGAAAAACAAAAGCCCTCCCTCTCCGCGAACGAAGAGGGAGGGATGAAGACCGCCTTTAGGCTTTAGATTACTTTACTTGACCGTGCGGAAGAATGTGGCGCCCGCGGTCGTCGGCACCGTGAATGGGCTCTGGGCCCCGGCCACGTTCGTGTATGGCCCGTTCACCGCGGTGGCGGATTGCAGGGTGCCAGAGTAGGTGATGGTGATTGCGGCTCCGGATCGCGCGATCGAGATCGTCGGAGTTTCCACCGGAACGCTGCCTTCCACCACGTTAACGCTATCGCTAACGAGGCTCTTTCCAGGAACGGTCGCTTTCAAACGGAACTGGGCATCGAAATCCGCCGCCACCGGGTAGAACCGGAGGGTGGGCGTGGTGGCGCCGGCGATATCCACAAAGCCGCTGCCATCGTCGCGTTGCCACTGATAAACCACCGGGACAGGGGACCCCTGCAAAGTGGCCTGGATCCCAGCCTCGAACGTGACCGGCTTGGCGGCTTTTCCAAAGACGAGCTGGACGTTCTTGATCACCCAGTTGGGGTGTGAAGCGCTGGAGCATTCGTCCCAGGCACCCACAAACTGGAGCACGAGGGTGTCGCCCTTGTTGAACGAGCCCAGCACGGCCGAGCTGGTGATCAGGTTGCTGGTGCCGTATCCGGCGGAGGTGCCATTGAAGCCGCGCAGATCTTTCAGCACGCCGGTCCCAACGATCGCCCCGTCGGCGTAGCCATTGGCGCTGAAGGCTTCTGCCGGAACCGGAGCGAAGGGAGCGCCATTGACGCTGAGCTGCACTTGGCCGCCGTCGTAATAGTCGCTTTCGAACGAGTAGCGATGCGTGAAGCTGAGGGTCACTTCATCCGCTTCCGCGACCACGATGGCCGGGCTGGTGAGCTTGGAATTGTAGGGGCCGGTGCAAGCCTCTTCACTGCCGTTGGCCGCCCATTGCCCGTTGGCGGCATCATACACCCACGGTCCCGGAGGCGCCGGAGTGGTGTTTTCGACGGTGTAGCCGCCGTTATCTTTCGCGAAATCCTGGATGGTCATCGGCAGCATCTCCAGCTTCATGCTGTCGATCTCCCAGTTCGGGTTGCTGCCACTCGAACATTCATCCCAGGCTCCCAGGAACTGCACCACGAGGGTGTCATCTTTCTTGAAGTTCCCCAGGGTCGCCTTGCTCGTGATGAAGGTCCCGGCGGCATACCCGGGCGAATTGGCGTTGAACCCGCGCTTGCCGTTGGCAATGCCATTCCCGACGATATTGCCGTTCGCATATCCGTTGTCGGTGAAGTTGTCCGCCGGCACGAGGGTGAACTCCTGGCCATTGACGCTGATCCGGATCTGACCGGCATCGTAAAGATCGCCCTCGAACGAGTAGCGATGGCTGAACGAGAGCGAGACCGCGCCATCCTGGGTGAGTTTGTAGGGCGCGCTGTTCAGTTGGGAATGGTAAGGCCCGCCGCAGTCGGCAATGCTGCCATTGGCAACCCATTTTCCGCCGACCGGCTCATACACCCATGGCGTGCTTTCCCAGCCTGCGGGAGGTTCGGCCGCCGAGTTCGTCACGGTAAACCCGCCATCATCCGCATTGAAGTCTTTCGAGAGGATCTCAATGCCGGCGGAAGCCAGGCTGCCCTGCTGATCCGTGGGCTGGCTCGTGAAGCGGATGTCGGTATTCGGATCGACATAAGTCGACAGGAATTGGCCGGGCAAATAAGGCACGTTGGCCGCCGGGGTCGAGTCGGTCGATTTCCTCCAGCCGACCATCAGGTAATCGCCGCCGCCCCCCTCCTTGAGCAGGGCGAGAACGCCGTAGCGTTTGCCGGCCTGCAGAGCGATGGGCGCGGGCGTTGTGGCGGGATCGCCGCTGTCGATTTCGAGAAACGAGCCGCAGCAATCGGGTTCGTTGGCGATCGGGGCATCCGTCGCGGGATTGGGCAACGTTTCATTGGCGCTCAGGAAAAGCCGCCCGGCATCGTCGGATCGCAGGAAGAAGTAGTAGTCACCCGATTCGGCCGGGGTAATCCAGCCCGTAATCCGGCCCAGGTAATTCTCGTGTTCGTCCGTGGGGAAGAAAGTCCGGGTATCGAACCGTCCCGAAAGCAGGCCGAGGGTGGTCGGCGTGCCGGCAACGACGCGAGGATCTTGCAGCGCCAGATCGATATCCCCATCGCCTGCGCCGGAGAGGTTGTCGTAATGCTCGAAGGTCAGGTAGCCCGCGCTGAGCGTCCAGGCCGAGAATTCCACACTGCTGCCCGGAGCGACCGTATTGGCGGCTGCCGTCTGGTCTTTCACACCCGTCACCGTGAGCGTGTAAATCGTGCCGGGCGTTTGGGCCGAGGTGGTCAAGTCGACCATGTTGTCACCCGGGCTGCCGGCCGGGGCCACGAGCTTCGCGGCAGAGATGGCCAGACCACCCGAGAGCTGGTAATTTGCGGCCGTCTGGGCCGATGCGGGATCTAGCGGATCCGAAAACCACACCCGCACGGTGTTGAACTTGTTGTTGCCGGTCGCGTAGAGGAGATTGAGCGGCTTGCTGGCCTGGGTCACCGTCAGGGTCGCTTCCTGCGAAGCGGCGGAGCCGGTCGGGTTTGTCACATTGGCTTTGAACTTGGCGCCATTCGCGGTGAACGGCACGCGTTCGATGCTGTAAGAGAGGCCGGCGGCGCCCGCGATGGCCACATTGTTGCTCAGCCACTGGATCGTGACCGGCGTGCTGCCTTCGAAAGCCACGCTGAACGTGACCGGGGCTCCCTCCAGGACCGTCTGGCTTTGCGGTTGGGCGGTGATGGATGGCGCCGTGGCGGTGGCCCGGGTCGTCGTGATGCTCAGGTCATCAATCCAATGATGCCCGTTTTCACCGCCGGTCCGGGCGCCGATGGCGAACAATCCCGGGGTCGGCTCGAAGTCGCCAATGAAGAGGTTCTCATGGACCTTCTGGCCCTTGTGCGACACGTTGAACATGCCGTTGCGAGCGAGGGTGATTTCGACATCTTCAAGTGCGCCGGTCACCAGATCGGCTTTGGCGAATTTCTTGCTGGCCAGCGTGACACCCTTGTACTTGACGTCGATCGCGGGGGCCTCCCCGCTGCCGTTGTCGTAAATGTCAAAGCACACGCTGATGCCGTTCCCCGTGCCCTCTTCGCCGAAATTGGCCGCGGGATCGACATCCGCTCCGAACGAGACCGCCAGGCCATCGGCGGGACTGCCCGAACCGGGTCCGATCTGCAGCTTGAACCGCAGGGTGAAACTGTCGATGGCATTCCCGCCATCCAGGTCGTCCAGAACAATCGAGCCCTGTTCCGAGTTCTCGTTATACGTGAGAACCAAGTGGCCATTTTCGATGACCGGCTGGAACTCGGTACCGTCAGGACGGACAGCCAAGTTGCTGGTCAGTGTGAATCCGGTTTGGTTCGGATTGCTGAAATCCGATGTGAATGTCCCGGCCGATACAGCCGTCGCCGCTGCCGCGATCACCGCTAATGCCGGGGGAATGAGTTTTCTAAGCATAGTTTGTTGTGGGGATTCCTGCCTTGCGCGCCATTGGATTTTCTTGCGCCTGCCCTCCTGCAGTTTTCGGGTTCAGAGGCCCAAAACCACATAGACACACGCTGATCATTTCCTTGGGTCGCGTGAGGTTGTTTGTTCGAACCGGAATCTCAGCCGCTGCCGCTCAAGTTGTCAAATTGAAAGCGCGGCCAGACAAACTATGGCACCGGTCACATCGCAAGTTGCGCACAAACTGGTTGGTGGGCACGACAGGACTTGAACCTGCACGGATTTCTCCACTGGATCCTAAGTCCAGCGCGTCTGCCAATTCCGCCACGTGCCCAGGCATTATGATCAATTAGTTACGTCGGAATCCGAATCTGTAATTGACCACTGCTACAGAGATTGCGACAGTGTTGCCGCATGAAACGGGACGCAACGGGCGGCAATTCACGGTCGCAATCACGCCGATACCAGTACACCAAAGTCCTCGATAACCGCAAGCATCCTATCCGGGGGCTCTGGCGTCGGGGCGGGAAGTTCCTGGCACGGATCACGGTGGAAGATGACGCCGGGAAGAAGGAGGTCAAATGGGTGCCGCTCAAGGCAACGACACCCGGGGCCGCCCAGGATGAGTTTCGGACGGTCCTGGTCGAGAGGAAAGAGAATCGGCTGCGGCACATCGGCCTGAGCCCGACGCTGGCCGAATACTGGGAAAAGACCTACCTGCCCGCCCTGCTCCTGAGCGGGAAGAAGCCGGATACGGTCACAACCGAAAAGGTTCACATGGGGAAATGGGTCGGGGCAATCGGGCAGTTGCGCCTCGACAAGATTCGGCCGCACCACATCAACACTCAGCTCCTGAGACTGAAAGCTGCGGGGCTCTCGAGCCGAACCCGTAACCTCTCGCTTATCTGCCTTAGAAACGTGCTCAAAGCTGCCAAGGTTGACGGCTTCATCAACGTGCTCCCCGTGAGTGGCATTGGATGGGACCCGGTCGAGACGAAGGAACGCCCGCTCTACACGAGAGAGGAGATCAGCCTATTCTGCGAAGCAGCTCAGGCCGCGTCGAAAAACGGACACGAATTTGCGGACTACTTCCGGCTGCTGGCTTTGACTGGTGCCAGGGAGCAGGAACTGATCAAGACCCGTTGGTGCGACGTTCATTTCGACGCGCGGCGGCTCTGCGAGCATGGGCACCTTGTCAATCAGCCGGAATCCGAGAGATGCCCCATTTGCGGTTCTGGTGAATTGCGCGCAATGGGCTCGATTACCATCGGGGTCGACGCGGACACGAAGAATCGCGAAGCCCGAACGGTGGAATTCAACCAGGAGTTGCACGCACACCTGCGCGAAATGGAGAAGCGGCGGACACCGGACTCCCAATGGTTGTTTCCGAGTCCGCAGCGGGGCGAGCGAGACGAACATGCCAAGACTTTCCGTGAAACGCTCCTGCTGGCACGAAAGGTCGCTGGCGTTCTCTGCGGGGACTGCGATGGGATCACTTTCAGTGAGAAGACCGAGACCTGCTCGCACTGCCAATCCGCGAACCTCCAGGCAAAGCAGCCGGTCTTGAGCGAGAAACTCCAGCACATCGGATTCCACGACTGCCGACACCACTTCATCTCCATGTGCGTGATGAGCCACGTAGACTTTATGACTATCGCCAAATGGGTCGGCCACAAAGACGGTGGCGTGCTCATCGGGAAAGTGTACGGCCACCTTGCGGACGAGCATCGACGCAACATGGCTCAGAAAGTGAGCTTCGGTCCTCTGGTTCTGGGCTCGTCCGAGGCGGCAGTAAACTCCTGATATTCGCAATGCCTGTCCAACATCAGATCCAATACGACACCGCCAGACTCGATGAGCAGTATCCCAAAATCCGGGAGTCGCGGGACAAGGCTGTAATCCGAATTTACAGGGACGCATACAAGCGCATTCTTGGCATTAAACTCGGCGATCCCGGCGAGCTTTGGAAATAGGCGCTTCGGAAGTTTGCGTCCTCCTCTGTTCCCACCGCTGGTCGCAATCCTGTGCTCCTGTGCTGGAGGGAAAGCCTGGGCACGCCAAGTCTCGAAGCCAGCCTCGACGTGCTCCGGCAGCGGTTTGCTGGGAGAGACACCAAGCTGATTGCGGCCATTCGCAAGCTCCTGGATTTAGCTGAGCAACCGCCCGTAACCGACGCAGACCTCGAGGCTGCGCTCGACCCTACAAACAAATTCCTGGTTCAGAACTGGGTCGCTGAGAGAAGTGACCCCTTATTTTTTCAGCGCAGTTTGTCGTTCTTTAGCGATGCAGCAATAGCCAAGGTCACTCACTACACTCAGGCTCTAAAAATGCTGCCGCACTACTTGTGGGACAGTGAGGCCGTCAGGAAACGCTGCTCTCGCCTTGGATTGCTCCCAGCATCGCCGCGAATCATCAAGGATTTCACAATCGTCTCTGGTCGCCCAGCGTTTGTTCCCTTCGCCTCAAGACTGGCACGCTGAAAACCGGACGCAGGCTCCGTTTCGCTTTGTCCATTTTCTGTACGCCCGGCTCTCTATGCTCGGCGACAAGAAATGAAATCGCCTGCAACGACAAAGCAAGACACCTCATCGGGTTTTCGATCACAGAAAGCTGTCGCCCGCGAACGGGGCGTCGATCCTGTCACGATTTGGCGGTGGGCCAGGCGGGGCTGGATCAAAATCGTAAATATCTCCGGTCGGCCGTATGTGAATCTTGCCTCGCTCGCTGAGTTCGATGCTCGAGCCGAACGCGGTGAATTCTTTAGACCGCCTGCCGGAGCCGCTCGACGATCGCACGAGCGCCGTGTCGGTACTGGAGCGCTACCAACGGAGGCTCCATGAGCCTACCTAAGCGCGCCCCGGACGCTGGGACACGGTACAGGGAGAACTCCGACGCCAAGCGAAGCATACCCGCTTCGTGCGCTGTCAATCCACGCATGGCCGTGCTTCCCGTGTCGCGTTTCGTACTCGTCTACGCGGCGTCTTGGCGGTTCGCGGCCTTGATGTCGCGCGCCAATACCGAGCTCGCGCACGAAAGGAGCGGACGCCGATGACTGCTACGTTCATTCTGCCGCCCTCTCCTGCGTCCGGCTCTGGCGTCCATAGCTGGCTCTTGTCAGCGGCCAACCGCTGCCGGAACGCCAAGATCCCCGAACGCGATGCGGAGCGACTATTGCGTGAAGCGATGACACGCCCGCCGAGCCCCCCAAACGAAGTGCAATCAGCCATCCGCAAGGCATACAGCAGCACCTACGCTGGGGCGACCTATCCCCGGCGCGTGCCGCTGACACAGATCGAGCCCGATCTGCATAAGCTCGAGCGGCTGGCGGGAAAATCGCAGCAACCCGCCTCCTGGCGCCATTGGCTGTGGGAGCGGAGCCCAAAGCGGCCCGAGTCACAGAACGCCTACTCGTTTTTGAAGCACGTCTATCGCCTCGGTGAGGTCGTGCATTGCTTCGATTCCATGGAGAGCAAGACCCCCGCTGCCAGTGTCCGTATCTCCGACCCGATGGATTGCCGTGTGCCTTGGGCTATTGAGATGGGCGGCAAAGGCGTTGGTGTCTGGTTTCTTGCCAACCCGGTCGACGGCGAGTGGCACCCCATGGCAGATCGCCCTGGTGAGTTCTCCTGCCGGAGTGAAACGGCCCTCACGGACTTCCGCTTCATGGTCCTGGAGAGCGACATTGCTCCACCCGATCTTTGGCTGCCTTACATCACCAGAATGCCAGCGCGGATCGTGGCCATCTACACATCGGGAGGGCGATCCATTCATGCGCTTCTCCAAATCGACGCCCATAGCAAGGCTGAGTTTGACGCGATTGCAGAGCCGCTAAAACGCCCGCTAAAGCGCCTTGGCGGCGACCCTGCTTGCCTATCAGCCGTTCGCTTGACGCGGCTCCCAGGCTGCCACCGACCGGAAAAAGGAGGGTTCCAGCAGTTGCTTTACTTGAACCCCGACCCGCCGCTATCGCCCATTGCCGACCTGGCCCCCAAGTGGCCGCGAAGTGAATCCCTGGCACGCTGGCGGATGATTTGCCCCCGGTGGAGCCCAGGGCAGGAGGCCGAATGATGCCCGGACCATGCAGGACTACACTGAAGCGGCAGCCGAAATGAATGGCGAGGGCCAACCGTTCACGGAGCCGACAGCGGAAGAGATCAACCATGCCTTTTGCGGCGACAATTTTCGGGGAGAACACGGAAGTGAGCCGGATGCCGCTGGTGACGGCGATGAACCCTGGCTCTCGCTGATCGAGGACACTGCTGACATCGTGACCAAGGAACTGCCGCCTGTTGTCGAGATCGTTGAGGGCATCGTCGCCGAACGATCAAAGCTCACTATCGGTAGCGGCAGCAAGTCATGGAAGACCTGGCTCACGATGGACATGGCGCTGTCCGTTGCGCATGGCATGCCTTTTCTTGGGCGCGCAACCAGGCGGTGCCGCGTGCTCTACGTCAACCTGGAACTAAAGCGGGAGACATTTGACCGCCGCGTGTAGGCTATCGCCAAGGCAAAGGGGCTCACGATTGAGCGCCAGTGGTTCACTCACTTGCCGTTGCGCGGCCAGATCGCGAACGTTCCACCTTTTGTCTTTGTCTGCCGGATCATCGAGATTGCCCAAAAGCTTGGGAGCAGCGTCGTTGTGATCGATCCGCTTTACAAAATCAACACCGCAGGGGAGGAGAACGCGGCGAGGGATCAAACGCTCCTATTCAACCAGCTAGATCGCATCACGACCGAGGCTGGGGCGACCCTGATTCTCAATGACCATTTTGGCAAGGGCAACCAGAGCGAAAAAGACCCACTGGACGCCATCCGGGGAAGCTCTGCTAAAGGCGGGGACGTGGACGCCGCGATGATTCTGAGGCGGCATGACGTGAAGGACTGCTTTCGGGTCGATATGGTCCATCGAGAATTGCCGCCCGTGCCGCCCTTCTGTATCGGGTGGCATTATCCTCTGATGGAGATCCGCGACGACCTTGACCCAGAGAAAATGAAGAAAGCGGGAGCGGGACGGGGCAAGTCCTATGACCCCGCCAAACTGCTCCTGCCCATTATGGACCGGACGGTCAAAAACCCGATCAGCATCTCCGCTTGGGCTGCCGCCGCGAAGCTGCCCCGCCAGACTCTAGCAGACTACCTGGCAGAACTCCGCAAGAAGGGATGGATTTCCACCGATGGGGAGGGGAGTTCCGCTCGTCAATACATTACCGAGAAAGGCTTGGAAGCCGCCCGGGAAGTGAGGGCTGCCACATGACGGAAATAATTTCCGGCAATTTCCAGCAGGCTGCCTTGTATCCGCCCTGCCTGCCTGCCTGCCGGATATACGTAGTATCCGGCAGCAGCAGCAGGAGGCGGATGGATAACCTGACGGAAATGGTTCCCGGCACCCCACGGCGGAATGAAAGCCATACCTGTCCCTGAGCGTAGAAAGTGAATCTCGTGACCGTGAACACGCCCCTGCCAGTTCTACCCGCCCTAAAATCCCTCGACCAACTCTCCGAAATGCGCCCGGCCATCGTGATCGACACCCGCGAGCAGATGCCACTGGTGTTCAGGCACCTGTCGGCGGTCCGGGCCACCCTCCAGACCGGCGACTATAGCGTGCTCGGCCTTGAACACCTGTTCGCCGTCGAGCGCAAGAGCTTGGCCGATCTGGTCATGTGCTGCGTTGGTGATCATGGATTGGTCACACGGGACGACGCGCCGGTAGCTCCATGATCACCTTCTCGCGCGCTCCCGCCTGAGCGCGTAAACGCCTCCAGGAGCGGCCTTTGGGGTGTGTGGTATCTCCCCCCCCCTTTTTCTCCGTCCTCCTGACGCGCTGTAGCGGGCTTTAACACGCGATTGGCGGCCTTCCTGACGGTTGTCTACACCCGAATTAGGCCCCGCTGGTGACAGGATCAATCAGCATGTCCGTTCCCGGTCTCGGCCGAGCGCACCACAGCGGCGTTGGGCTCGCCTGAGACGCTTGGTCCGGGTTCAGCGTGATGCACTGCCGCATTCGGGCGAGCGCGGCCCTTGATCAAGTCACCGACTCAGAAACCTTCCCGCCCGTCCGCTTACGCGCCCTGCAATATCCCGGCACCCGGACCATGTTCTCGGCCTCTGGACTGAATTTCTGCCTTAATTCCGGCGCCAGCACCCCGTTGGGTGGGAGTCCAAGACACGCTTTCAACCAGCCAAACTGCGGGTCGGGTCGGATATAGCCCAGGAAAAGCAGCCATGCCGCCCTCGCCGCCATTCGATTCTCTGGGCCTTGGCCCCGCTCCCAACGCGCAATTGATCGCTCGCTAAACCCGATCACAGCGGCCAACTTTCCACGACTCAGCCCAGCAAGGCGGCGGGTGATGCGAATGGGTGGCACGGGGATACTCTTGACCAGACCAACGCGAGGCATTCTTGGGGGGCTGAACTTTGGCATAAGACTTTCTGGCCGTAGCACTGCTTCCCGTCGCACGCATTGCCGGACAGCATTTCCTCAGCCCTAACACAACATCATCGACCGCCGCCTGGACTGCAACCGAAGGCAGGGACAAGGGCAGTGGCGCATGGTCATGGGCTGGGGGCCTGGAGAGCGTTCGTTCAGCCGCGAACCAGGCGTCCAGTGGGATCATGGCGGGGGAGCATGACCAAACCGAAGGGTTGTGCTGGGGTAGTTCAGCATTTAAGCGCCTAATCAGAAAGAGCTTGCGAATGAATAGGGCTGCTGGCAATATACGAACCGTTCGGGTTCTGTTATCGTTCGGATATTGATGGTTAGGCCAAACTACGCGCTCGACACGATGACACTTCAAGATTTCGCCAAGATGACCATCAATGTTATCCGCGAGGATGGCCTCGATGGTTACTTGCCGACTTTTGTTCTGCCAGACACGCAGCAGATTCGAGCCATTCAGGGGATTCCAGCTGACGTTGACCACCGCGACGCGGTTCAGAATGTCGTCCGACGGTCGGATTATGAGAGGCGGGAGTTCTTCTTTGGTGTCCAGTCCGCACCGCAGCAGATTACCATCGGCCATTTTCGGCCCGGCCAGCCGACAGAGTTTATGAGCATCACCGAGGCAGTTGACGGCTATTCAGCGAGCGCATTGGCGGCTTGCGATTGGTGGAGAGTATGACCGTATGGCCTAACGAGTCAGTGGAGCGAATAGCGGCGGGCGGACGCTTTTCGCAATTGCCCACACGTTGGACCGCCGCTATCGCTCACTTTTGTCGTTACCCCGTTGACACGTCTGCAGGTAAGCATACGATGCCGCTATGACGTTGAGCGCTGTTCTGACGCCTGCCCCTGAGGGCGGGTACGTGGCGTTGAACCCTGAGACGGGCACGACAACGCAGGGCGAAACGGTCGCGGAGGCTGTGGCGAATCTGAAGGAAGCGACCGAACTCTATTTAGAGGAGTTCGGACTGGAGCCGGGACCTCGCCCGTTGTTGACCACTTTTGAGGTGTCCGTTGCCTAAGCTGCCTCGCATCAGCGGGAATGAATGTATTTCTGTGCTTGGGCGACTTGGGTTCGTGCAGGTGCGCCAGCGCGGGAGCCACGTTGTGCTTCGCTGTGGAGAGCGCGGATGCGTAGTTCCGCTTCATCGCGAACTCAAACTCGGAACTCTGGCTGGCGTGTTGCGGCAGGCAGGAGTGGTCCCCGAAGACTATATCAAGGAATGGAGGGTGGAGGGGGTAGCTACCGAGTGCAATGAACGGCGGGAGGCCACCTTGATGAACTCCGGTGACGATTGGCCCGCCGTCATTGACTCGGACTGTTGGCAATGGCAGATCCGAGCCTTACGACCAGCCCTCACTCGACGCGGTCCTGGCTTCAGCACCGCATCCATCATTGTGCCGCTCGTCGGGGCAGTTGCCGCCTGTTGCATCTGGGTATCCAGACCTACCGGCGAGCGCGGTTGGTTCAACCTATATGCAGCTATCCTTGTCGTTGGCGCCTCGTGGCTTTGCGGTTTGATCTTCTCGGTGTTATCCATCGCGCGACATGAGAACTTTCGCCCGTTGTCCTGGATTGGGCTTACCCTAAACAGCGCGCTTTTAGTCACGGCGTTTGCTTTCGCATTCTGGCTATTCAGGTAAGATTTCTGCATGAGATGCCAAATTGCTAACCAGTTAGTGGAGCGACCAGCAGCGGGCGCAAGCCTTTCGCAAAAGCCGCAGCACTGAGCCGCCGCCGCCCGCCCCGGGGTTGGGGCGAACGGCGCTCGTGAAAGCGCGTGAGGCTGCTGGGCAATGGCTGTCCCCAACCCTGAGGACTGCCGCCGGTCGGTTGATCGCGCGTCGGCTTCGCCATCTCCAGCTGGCCTAAATGGAGTTCGCCTCATCGCCGCACCTCTGCGCCCTTCTTCCCGGACCTGCGGACGGTGTGCCCAAGGTGCGATGAACGCGCGAGATCTGGCGACGAGGATAGACCTGAACGAGCGGCGAAGGTCGAAAGCAACGCGAGATCGATCGAGGCAGCTCAAGCGGACGGCCCGAGAGGCGGCCCCGGCTTTCGGTCTTTCCATGCGCTCAGCCCTCCGACATACGGACTTCCGCGCTGCCCAGCACATTCGAGGATTGGGGCTGCGGAACTGCAACCGGGCGCCCGGCGACTTATGCTTGATCAACCAACCAAAGACTTTTCGGCCGTTCAGAAATCAGAAAAGGGGACAGGAAGGGGACAGACGGAGTTTTCAGAATTGATCTTGTCAACGCAAGTAGCTGATTATCAATGGCGCGTCCGGCAGGACTTGAACCTGCGACCCTTTGATCCGAAGTCGTTTGGATTGGTCTTCCCATTTATGGCGGTGATGTGGCGAGTCGGTAGAACCGCTTCGGCAGTTTAGAAGCCTCTGAGTCTACGATAGTCGTGGAAGCGGCGCTATTGGGGAGCGTGAGAATGGTCGACCAACTTCGCATGTCTTCGGACGCCTGAACTCGGAATGTCGGCTCGCTCCCGGCAAACACGTTCATTTCCAGCCCACCGTTCGGTCCAGGCCGGCACAGTTCAAGGAGCGGCGTTGCGGGCGATGTCTGTAGCTCGGCACCGTTCAATACCCAGCCGTACCCACATACCCTGACGAACGTATTGTTGCCAAAACCCAGCGATACTGGTCCGTTCGCCCAATTAACAAGGATAAATTCGGCGGGGCGCGGCGTCCATTTCAACCCGTCCAGGGACGTGGCAATGGATGCAATTCCACTTGCCACGAAGATTCCGTTCGCATGTACAACAGCGGTGTAGTCGGAACCATAGATTGGCTGCCAGTCCAATCCGTTCGGCGATGTGTAGATCGTGCGGACAGCCGCAATGAACCTGCCTTTGCCGAATGTCAGAGCGCCTCGACCTCTTGTGATAAAAGGAGACCCCGAAATATTAATCGAAGTCGGTTGAGATTCCCATACGACTGCGTCTCGCGAGGTTGCCGCATACGTCTTGAATGCGCCCTCCTGGTCGCTCAAGGCGAGGAACAGACCATTCCCGTAGGCGAACTCCAGCCAAGTGTGACTGGTGCTGTCAACCACGCTCCACACCTCTCCATCGGAGGAACTCAGTATTACACTCGCCCCGCCCGCCAAGAACCGATTGTTGAAAAAAGCGACCGTGGTTAAAGGGCCGGTCTTGGGCAATTGGGCTTCATGCCAAGCGACTCCGTCCGGCGATGTGAATAAAGTGGCGTTTGGGGTATTGTTGGCCACCACCACGAACTTGCCCGCCCCATAAGCGACTTTTCCCAGATTAACCCCGTTGCTGGCGACCTGCCTACCACCCCAGGCTCGGCCATCGACCGAACGCAGTATCTCGTTAAGATGCGAGGCCACGAACTGGCCATTTCCAAAGGCAATGCCGCCGAGTCCGTCAGAAATGTAGCTGCTCAAAACGACTTTCCACTGCTGACCGTCCACGGAGTGCAAAACGGTTCCCGAATCTCCGACAGCAAGGAAACCGTCTTTACCGAGCACCACGCGCGTCAGCTTTGCCGTTGTGCCAGAAACTTGATTAGTCCACGATAGGCCATCCATTGATGTTTGGATGTTCCCACCATCTCCAACGGCAACAAAACGATCATTGCCATGCACAATGCTTCGCAGCCCTGCCACGGCAGGCCCAGGCGTCCAAACTCCGTCAGCGATAGTCAGGATTCCCCCCGCTCCCACCGCAACGAAGGTTCCATCGCCGAACGCAACGTCCGACATTATGGCACCGCGAACATTTTCCATCTCAGTCCAAGTCTTGGCGTCGGTCGATTCCAAAACCCGCAAGAATGTAGCGTATGGGGGACCGGTCTGCTGTGAGCCTCCAACGGCGAGGTAATTGTCTGAGCCAAATGAAACACCGAAAATGCCAGGTTCCACAATCAGCGGTGCTACAAATGGCCTGCTGAACGCCACTTCCCAGGTTACGCCGTCCGGAGAAGTCAGAATCCAGCCAAACGACGCGTTAGGTTCAACGTTGCCACCAAAAGCGACGAACTGGCCATTCAGGAACTTCACACCAACAAGGGGGGCTTGGGACGAAGTCTGCTCCTGATTCAACGCCTGCCGGGTCCACGCCAGACCATTGGTAGAACGGAGAAAAACCGCGTTCCCCAAAGAGCCGCCAATCACCACAAAAGCTCCTTTTCCAAAGGCAACACCGGACAAGTGAGCGGAAACCGGGCTGAGCTGCCGATTCCAATTCGACAGGTCCTGAGAAGTCCTAATCCAACCTGTCTCCTCAACCACGACATATGTGCCATTCCCATAGGCAGCCCCGGTCAGGTTCGGATTCGCAAGATTCCACTCCACTTGGGCATGCCCCACCCAACTGCTGATTAAGAATAGAGCTGCACCTGCGTAAATCGTCATTGAAAACAATGCTTTGGCGCTCATTGGCGTGTCCCATAATGTCGGTTTAAGTCCTCTTTAGTGCCCGAAGACCCTGGAAATTCAACGCGGGTTTGTTGTATGGAACTGCCGCCTGAATGTCAACGTTTTGGCGACGCGGTTCCTGAAACAGCCACGGTCACCAGCCTGCCAAGATTCGGGCTGAATCACGAAGTGTGCCGCGTCAAACGAGCGCTACGGCCCGCTTGGAATCCGAGCCGAACGGCGCTGTTACTGCGCGAGGTCATGTAGTTCGTAAACGGTGATCACCGACATGCTTAGCCTGTTGACGGCCTCCCCGACCCGGGCCAGGATGAACCTCAACGCACCTCTGCTCCATCTGCCACCACCGGCCCGCCACGGTCCACATAACGACGATTGTGGACGCATTGGAGAAGCGGCGGGACTTGTGCGAAACATGCGCCTCCGCCTCTGAGGCTGATATTCACGCTTGGGCGAACAAGATGGTGGGGAAAACCTGTGATTATTGCGGGTCGGCCGCCACGGCAGGACTCGCCCCTGGTGGTGGTCGGGCCTGGTGCCAGAAGTGTGCTGATCAATTCGCTGGGATCTTCGGACAAGTCCACGCTGAACTCCCGAGGCCAGAGGACATGGCGCAGTATCCCGCGTGGAAAGAGCCAGTGCTGGCTGAAACCGAACGCCGAATGCGAGCACAGGGCGCTCAGAGCGGGTGACCCCGGCTCAATGGTCGCATAGGACGACCGCCAGGGACTGAATTCGCGGTCTGAGCAGGGGGTAGACTCACCGCCAGACCCAGACGCGACTGGCCCAAGGCACCCGCGCCCGCTGGTTCTGCGTCATGCGCAATGGGTCCCCAGGAGGGTTTCCATGGAGTCCGGAGTTGCGCGTACCGGAATACACAAAGGAACCGCGCGGGCATGGGGGTGCCCCGCGCCCCCCCGGGCCTTTCGACGCCCGATATCCGAAGAGTTGGAACTCAGTCCCTCAACAGGTGGGCTCGCTCACACTGCGGCGAGACAAAGAAAGGCATTCAACGCGGAAGCTCCCAGTCCCCGGAATTGAGCCCTGCCCGGAGAATGAACGCGCTCCGGCAGCCTGGCGACCGCATCGCGGTGTCCAGGACGGGTCCGAAGGGTCAGGCCACGGGTCGACGGTGGTCTAGACCGGAAACGTTGCAGGGCGCGGGATAGGCGCTCTGGCGGTGAGGATTCCGGCCGCGAACGCCGGACTTCGCCTGCTACACTTTTGCGACAGTATTTGCGACAGAGTTGGCTGAACAATCGAAGCGGCACTTGGAAGCAGATGAAGTGGGTTCCAGCCAATAAAATCAGGGCTTTCGTGAATTATGAGTGTTACCCTCGGAGACCCTCTGAAAACGCCAAAAATGCATTCCTAAGTCCAGCGCGTCTGCCAATTCCGCCACGTGCCCAGGCATAATGATCAGTCGCGCACGACTGACCTGAACGAGGGCCGATGGGTTGCGGCCTCTTGTTCACAGGGTCACTCTTACCCAAGGTTCTGGGCCGCCGCAAGCACCTGATTCGAGCCGGTTCGTAGGTTGGGTGGGCTGCTTGCGTTTGGCGGACCCCTTGGCAATACTGGGCAAGTGAAGAGAACGGTTACCCAGCTAACCGACGAACTGGTCGCCTCCTACGCCCGCGTGGGCGGCATCAACCACCTCGACGGCGTCAATCTGCCTTCGAAAACCGTCATTGCCCAGATCACGATCGATCTGCTTCGGTTGCTCTTCCCGGGATTTCTCGATGAGCAATCGATCCATTCTTCCGAGATCCGAACCGAGACGGCCAACCTGATGGATTCCGTCCAGGGCCGGCTCGAGGACGAGATCTATAAGAGCTTGGAGTACCGTCCGCCGGTCGCCTATGACCCGAAGGATCTGCGGGCCGCAGCCCACCAGTTGACGATGGATTTTCTGAGCCGGCTGCCTCGGGTCCGTCAGTTGCTCCAAACCGATGCCGAGGCGGCTTACAACGGAGATCCTGCAGCGCTCAGCAAGGAAGAGGTCATCGTCGCCTATCCTTTTGTCGAGGCCATTGCAGTGCAACGCATGGCTCACGAGCTGTATCTCGAACGGGTCGCGCTTATTCCCCGGATCATGACAGAGTGGGCCCATAGCCGGACGGGCATGGACTTGCACCCGGGCGCACAGATCGGCTCGCACTTCTTCGTGGATCACTGCACCGGGACGGTCATTGGCGAGACGGCCGTCATTGGCCACCATGTGAAAATGTACCAAGGAGTCGGGCTTGTGGCGCGCTCCCTTGCCGGCGGGCAGGCGTTGCGCGGCCAGAAGCGGCATCCGACGGTGGAAGATTACGTCACGCTCTATGCCAACGCCACCATTGTGGGTGGGGAAACGGTCATTGGCGAGGGCAGCACCATAGGCGCCAACGTGTTCCTGATGCATAGTGTGCCGCCGCACTCGCTCGTCTTTACGGAGGAGGTCAATGTCAAAGTCCTCCGGAAAAAAGACCGCGATCGAGGGAGAGCCGATTACCAGATCTGAACGCCTCGCCAAGGCGCTCCGCGGAATTCGCCTTGTCCGCCCCGGGCGGTTCCACCATGTTTGAGGGCCATGCCGGAACGACTTGTCTCGGATGTTCTGACCAAACCGGACGCGACGCTGGAGATGACGTTGCGCCCGTCGTTGTTCTCCGACTTCACGGGCCAGGCGAAGGTGAAGGAGCGGCTTGAAATCGCGGTGCAAGCCGCCAAGCAACGGAGCGAGCCGCTGGACCACATCCTCTTGAGCGGCCCCCCTGGACTCGGCAAGACGACGCTGGCCAACATCATCGCCAAGGCCATGGACGCCAGTTTGAAGAGCACGAGCGGACCGACCATCGAGAAGGCGGGCGACCTGGCGGGCCTGCTCACCAACCTTGAAGAGGGCGACGTGCTCTTCATCGACGAGATCCATCGTCTGCAGAAGACCATCGAAGAGTACCTTTACCCCGCGATGGAGGACTTCAAGCTGGACATCATCATCGACCAGGGGCCGAACGCCCGGAGCATTCGCCTCAACCTGCCGCGCTTCACCCTGATCGGGGCGACCACTCGCAGCGGGCTGCTGACGGCTCCGTTGTTGACCCGCTTCCCGGTGCGCGAGCGGGTGGATTACTACCAAACCGAGCAGCTCCAGACGATTGTCGTGCGCTCTGCCCGGCTGCTGAACATCGAGATCGAGGAAGCCGGCGCCCTGGAAATCGCGCGTCGCAGCCGGGGCACCCCGCGCATTTCGAACAATTTGCTCAAACGCGTCCGCGATTATGCCCAGGTCCGCGCCGAAGGCCGCATCACGCGGGCGGTCGCGGACAGCGCCTTGGCCATCCTCGAGATCGACGAGAACGGGCTGGACGAAATGGACAAGCGCATTTTGGAAACGATCATTGTCAAGTTCGGTGGCGGACCGGTCGGGGTGGGTTCGCTGGCGGTGGCCGTTGGCGAGGAACCGGACACGCTCGAGGAGGTTTACGAGCCTTACCTGATCATGGAAGGCTACCTCAACCGAACGCCGCAAGGACGGGTTGCGACCGAGCGAGGCTACCAGAAACTTCGGCTGGCCCCGGCCGTTGGCAAGCAGCCGAGCCTGTTTTAGCCGAGAAAGAGGCTGACAAGCCGCTCGGAATCGCGTTTAGTCGCCCGCGGCTATGCCGAGACGCAGTGACATCCATTCCGTGCTGATCATTGGAGCCGGGCCGATCATTATCGGGCAGGCTTGCGAATTCGATTATTCCGGAACCCAAGCGTGCAAGGCGCTCCGGGAAGAAGGATTTCGCATTATCCTCGTGAATTCCAACCCCGCCACCATCATGACGGACCCGGAATTCGCCGACCGCACCTATATCGAGCCGATCACTCCGGAATGTGTCGAGAAGATCATCGCGCGTGAAACGGACGAACTTCGGCGCCTCGGGGCAACGGGCAAATTGGTCCTGCTCCCCACGCTGGGGGGCCAGACGGCATTGAACACCGCCATGGCTCTAGACCGTCGCGGCACCCTCGAAAAGTTCGGCGTGGAAATGATCGGCGCAAACGCCGCCGCGATCCAGCGCGGGGAAGACCGCCAGGTATTTAAGGACCTGATGATCTCGATCGGCCTTGACGTCCCGGTCAGCGGGACCGCCCACAACCTGGAGGAAGCGCGCCAGGTGGCCGACCGGATCGGCCGGTACCCTTTGATCATTCGCCCGGCGTTTACCCTGGGCGGCACGGGCGGCGGCATCGCTTACAACCGCGAGGAGTTCGAGGAACTCTCCAAGCGCGGACTCGAACTCTCGCCGGTCTCGGAGATCCTCATCGAAGAATCCCTCCTGGGATGGAAGGAATACGAGATGGAGGTGATGCGGGACAAAGCCGACAATTGCGTGATCGTCTGCTCCATCGAGAACTTCGATCCCATGGGCGTGCACACGGGCGATTCAATCACCGTGGCGCCCATCCAGACCCTCACGGACAAGGAGTACCAGATCATGCGCGATGCGTCCTTCGCGGTCATTCGCGCTGTAGGGGTGGAAACGGGCGGGTCCAATATCCAATTCGCGGTGAATCCGGACAACGGGCGAATGGTGATCATTGAAATGAACCCGCGCGTCTCCCGCTCCTCGGCACTGGCGTCGAAGGCCACGGGCTTCCCCATCGCGAAGATCGCCGCCAAGCTCGCCGTGGGTTACCTCCTGGACGAGATCAAGAACGACATTACCCGGGAAACCCCCGCCAGCTTCGAGCCGACCATCGATTACGTGGTGGTCAAGATCCCCCGCTTTGCTTTCGAGAAGTTCCCCCAAGCCGACCCAACGCTCAATACGCAGATGAAGTCCGTTGGGGAAGCGATGGCCATCGGCCGCACGTTCAAGGAATCCTTGCAGAAAGCGCTGCGGTCGCTGGAGATCGGCCGTTACGGCCTGGGCGGCGATGGCAAGCCGTGGCGGATCGGCGGCACCGTGTATGAGGATCGCGCCCTCCTGCCTCGCGACCTGCTGGCAAACAGGCTGACGGTCCCGAATGCGGAACGGATCTTCTTTATTCGCCACGCGTTGCGCGCTGGCTTCAGCGTCGAAGAGATCTTCGGCCTGACCAAGATTGACCCGTGGTTCCTTGCCCAGATCAACGAAATCGTCCAGTTCGAAGAGGAACTGGCCGGATTGAAAAGCTGAGGGGACGTTTGGCAGCGGCCTTAGAAATCCGGCCCCTGCCCTGGATTGCCGCTCACGGCATTTTGCCGCGGGTGCTCGTCCTGATCCGGCAGAGCCTGTTGTTCGCCGTTATGTAAAGCGTCGAGCCGTCGTCGCCCCAGGCGCAATTGGCGGTGGGTTCCCCGGTATCGATAGTGCCCAGGTGCTTGCCTTGAGGCGAGAACACCAGCACCCCGCCGGGACCGGTGGCGAACAGGTTGCCTGCCAGGTCCACTTTGAGGCCGTCTGGCAAGCCCTTCCGGGTTGCGGTCATCGACGTGGCATCGAAGAACACACGCCCGCCTTCGTTAAGCGAGCCGTCTACGAGCACGTCATAAGCCATCCAGACGGCCCGGTTCGGATCGGAGACGGCCACATAAAGCGTCTTTTCGTCTGGCGAAAACGCGAGGCCATTGGGGAAGGTCAGGTTGCGAACCAGCAAGTCGGTCTCCCCGTTCCGGGCAAGGCGATAGACCCCGTTAATCGAGAGTTCCTTGGCCGGATCGTTGTTCAACTTGACCAGGCCATAGGGTGGATCGGTGAAATAAAGGTCTCCGTTGGCCTTGTACACGAGGTCGTTCGGGCTGTTGAAACGCCGGTACTGGTAATACTGCGTCAGCACCGTCACTTTGCCGTCCTTCTCCCTTCGCGCCACTTGCCGATCCCCATGCTGGCACAGGAGCAATCGCCCTTCCGAATCGAACGTGAGCCCATTTGAACCCGGCTCGCCGCCGCGCGCCGCATCCATGGTGTACCCGCTCGGTTTCATAAATTCCGTAATTCCAGAGTCTCTCGACCACTTGTAGACCACGTTCTTCGGAACGTCCGAAAACAGGAGGAAGCTGCCATTCCGGGCCCATACCGGCCCTTCCGACCAGGCGAATCCATCCGCCAATTGCTCGATCACAGCCCCTGGAGGCACCAGCGCGTCCAACGCAGGGTCCAGACGCTCGACCCGGCCCAGCGTCGGATAGATCTTGGGCACACTTTGCACAACGCGGGATTGCGTCGTGCGGCGCGGACGCGGCTCGGAGGCCCTTTTTTGAGCCAAACCGAGACTGGAGCCAAGGGCAAGGAACAGGAAGATAGCAGTGAGGCGGCGAGCGTGGTGCGGTTTCATAACACGTCGAGGAAACGGGGTTAGCATTCGCACCTGCCCCCGGGTGGTCAAGGGAAAAAGGGGAGGTGGAAAACGCAATCTGGCAGGAATTCTCAGTGAGCGTCTTAGCGTTCGGAACGCCGTCTTCTGGCGCCGCTAGAGGGAAGTGTTCGAAGGACCGAAACGTGCCGCTCCATTTGCTTCGCTGCAGCACTGAATACGGTCTAAGTTCAAGTTAAACTCATGATAAACTCATGATAAACTCATGCAAACATGAGTTTATCGTGCGTTTAGCGTGCGTTTAGCATGTGTTTACACCGAGTGCAGACCGGGAAAGAGCACGGATTGATGCCGCAATTCGACCGCAACGATCGGATCAGCTCATTTCGGAGACGCCAAAGCTCGTTCGTGGGAATGGCGAAGACCAAGCCGGCGCTCCGGACAAAACGGGAATTGCTCGGAGCCGGGGGGTTGCCTGTTACCCATCCGAGAGAGTTGTGCTACTTTGGGCCCGGAACCAGGTCTGGGGCTCTGTCTGCAAGGCAATTGGGCTGTCGATTCAAAGGCGGCAGTCGAACGGCGCACAGGAGGAGAGGATTCGCGATCCCTGGTTGCGAGAGTGGATGAAAAGACCGGCACATTCCGAGATCCCGCGCAAAGCCATCTACCGGCTTTCCGGCTACCTTCGATGCCTGGCGAAACTCAAGCAGAATGGCACGCGCACGGTCTCCAGTGAGGCATTGGCCAAGTGCGCCGGGGTCAAGCCGACGCAATTGCGGAAGGACCTCACCTACTTCGGCCAGTTTGGGACGCGCGGCCTGGGCTACGACGTCGAACAACTCTGCCGCCTGCTCTCGGATTTGCTGGGCGCCAACTGCTTGCGTCCGGTCGTGCTGGTGGGCGTTGGCAACCTGGGCTTGGCGTTGCTCTCGTATCGCGGCTTCGAACAGGAAGGGTTTGAGATCATCGCGGGCTTCGACACGGACACGCTTCGGAAGCGCAACAAGCAGGTCCGCCAGCCCATCTATGGCATGGAGCGACTGCCCGAAATCGTCCGGCAACGCGGGGTGCGGATGGCCATCCTCGCGGTGCCTCCTGGGGACGCACAAGCGGTGGCCAACCAACTGGTCGAATGCGGGATCACCGGAATCCTCAATTTCGCGTCCGTCATGCTCGAGGTGCCTGACGACGTGATGGTCAACAACGTCAATCTCGCCATCGAACTGGAGCACCTTTCCTATTTCGTGCAGCAACCGTGACGCTCTGAGATGGGAATTGCGGATTTTCCAGCCGCATTTCAGCCTTGCATCGGCTGGGTGGCGCCGTATCTTGGCCGATGCCTGAACCCGCGAGGGCGGTTGTTCTTTGAGGCTGAGAAAAAGAAGTTAACGAGTAACCTAACCTTCAACCCTCCGTTGCCATCGCAACGTTTGGTCCGTTAGGCAATGGAGTCTTCGTTTGGCCCAGGCTGCAAGCTGGTGCCGTGGTGGCGGCCGTCTGCAGCCCCCTGCCTGACCAAGTCTCCGCGAGTTTTCTCAACGAGTCCAGTCACGTCCTGATATTATGCTCACAATGGAAGAAGCCCTGCGGCAAAGCGACAAGCGCTTCGCCGCCGGGGAAATTGTCGTCGGTCACATTATCGAAGTGCGTCCCAAGGAAGTCCTTGTGGACATCGGATACAAGAGCGAAGGGGTCATTTCCGCGAACGAGTTCGACGACATCAAGACCGTCAAGGTCGGCGATGAAGTCGACGTTCTGATCGAGAAACTGGAAGACAAAGAGGGCATGGTCGTCCTCTCCAAGGAGAAAGCCGAGTTCAAGAAGAACTGGGACAAAATACTTACCATCTGCAACGAAGGCGGCACCATCAGCGGCAAGGTCAAAGCCGTGGTCAAAGGCGGTCTGCTGGTCAATATTGGGGTCGAAGCCTTCCTGCCCGCCTCCCAAATCGACATTATCCCGCCGAAGAACCTCAACGTCTTCGTGGGAAATACCTACGACTTCAAGGTCGTCAAGATTAACCAGGAACGACAGAATATCGTCCTGTCCCGCCGCGAACTGATCGAGCAGGAGCGCAACGAACGCCGCGCCCGCTTGCTCACCGAGATGACCCCGGGCGACATCCGCAAGGGGACCGTCAAGAATATCACCGATTTCGGAGCGTTTATCGATCTCAACGGCCTCGATGGCCTGCTGCATATCACCGATATGAGCTGGGGCCGCATTGGGCACCCGTCCGAATTGCTCAAGGTCGGGCAGGAGATCGACGTGGTCGTGCTCGATATCAACAAGGAAAAAGAGCGCGTCAGCCTCGGCCTGAAACAGAAGCTCGCCAATCCCTGGGACAGCATCGAGCAGAAGTATCCCATCGGGGCGAAGGTCAAAGGCCGCGTGGTCAACCTCGTGCCCTACGGCGCGTTCGTGGAGCTCGAACCCGGCGTGGAAGGCCTGGTGCATGTCACCGAATTGTCCTGGACCAAGCGCATTGCCAAACCGTCCGACGTGCTCAAAGCCGACCAGGAAATCGAAGCGGTGGTCCTCGGGATCAATCGCGAGGAACAGAAGATTTCCCTCGGCGTTCGCCAGCTCGAAACCAATCCTTGGGACCGCGCCTTGGAGAAGTACCCGCCTGGCAGCCATGTCAAAGGCAAGATCCGCAACCTCACGAGCTACGGCGCTTTCGTGGAGCTCGAAGACGGTCTCGACGGCATGATCCACGTCTCGGACATTTCATGGACGCGCAAGATCAATCACCCGTCCGAGGTCCTCAAGAAGGGCGATGATGTCGAAGCGGTGGTGCTGGAAATCGACAAAACGAACCAGCGGATCTCCTTGGGCCTCAAACAGCTCAGCGACGATCCTTGGAACAACATCGACAAGTTCTACAAGGTGGGCGATCTGGTGACCGGCAAGGTCACCAAGCTCGCGAGCTTCGGCGCCTTTATCGGCTTGCAGCATGACATCGATGGCCTGGTGCACATCTCCCAGGTCAGCGAAGACCGCGTCGACAAGATCAAGAACGTCCTTAAGGTCGACCAGGAAGTCACCGCGCGCGTCATCAAGATCGATAAATCCGAACGCCGGATTGGCCTTTCGATCAAGGCCGCCAATTACTCGCAGGAACAGCTCAAGGCCGAACAGGCCGTGCTCGATTCGCTCAAGCCGGGCGAAGATCTTGTTGCCCTGCAACACGCATTCGACGCCGCCGAACCCTCGGACAAGTAATCGTCGTCAGTGTCTCACAAAGGCGGGCCAGTTTGGCCCGCCTTTTCTTTGCCTTTGAGATGGGCGGCGAGACTTGCGCGGGCGGTTGCTGATCGCTTATCGAAGGAGCACCTGGGCAGCGGTTTCCAGGCTGGCCGCGTCGCTGACATTTAGCACTTGCGCGTTCTTGTCGATGCGCTTCATAAAGCCGCTTAGCGCGCTGCCGGGGCCCAGTTCAATAAATCGCGTAAAGCCTTCCGCGAGCAGCGCGCGCATTGAGTCTTCCCAGCGCACCGGAGCCGTCACTTGCTCCACCAACCGGGCACGGATTTCGGAAGGCGCGCCGTGCGGCTTCGCGGTCACGTTGCTGATCACCGGCACCTTCGGCGGTTGCAGGGCCGCATTCGCAAGGGCGGCTTCCAGCTTCGGTTGCGCACTGGCCATCAGGGGCGAGTGATACGCGCCCGCCACCGGAAGCGGCAAGGCACGCTTGGCGCCTCGCGCCTTCGCCAGTTCGCAGGCCGTCCCCAACCGATCCGCGGCACCCGAGATGACGATTTGGCCGGGGCAATTCAGATTGGCCAGCGCCACCCCGGCTTTTTCGCAAACCTCGCGCGTAGCGGCTTCATCCAAGCCAATCACGGCGGCCATGCCCCCCTGGGTGGCGTCGCACGCCTCTTGCATGGCACGCCCGCGGAGGTGCACCACTTTGAGACCGTCCGCAAAGCTCATCGCGCCTGCGGCAACAAGGGCCGTGAACTCCCCAAGAGAAAGCCCGGCCGTTGCTTGAAAAGAAAGCGACGGGCAACGCTCCTGGAGCAGCCGAAAGGCGGCCCAACTCACCAGAAAGATGCCCGGCTGAGCGTTCTCTGTCTTGGTCAACGCCGGTTCGGGTCCGCCAAAGCAGATGGCCGTGAGATCGTAGCCCAAGGCGGCATTCGCCTGGGCAAAAAGGTCTTTAGCCGACGAGGAAAGGCAGGCCAGGTCCGCACCCATCCCGACGACCTGGGCGCCCTGCCCCGCGAATAGCAACGCTGTTCTTTGCATGCAACCGCCCAGTGAACACGATGGTGGTTCCCCCAGCAATGCTGATTTTGACGCCCCGACCTGACTTGACAACGGCGTCGTTAATCCCGACAACTGCCAGCGGTATGAGCCAGCTTGCCAGCCAAATCGCCGTCGTCACCGGGGCCGGACGCGGCATCGGCCGCGCGATCGCTCTCAAATTTGCGGGAGCGGGCGCGGACGTCGTGTGCTTGTCGCGCACGGCCGCCAATTCCGAGAAGGTCGCGGAGGAGATCCGAGCCTTGGGGCGGCGGGCCTGGCCGTATGCCGTGGACGTGGCCGACGGACCGGCCGTGACCGCTGCCGCCGAGAAGATCCTCAGCGAGACCGGGCGCGTGGATATCCTTGTGAACAACGCCGGGGTCACCCGGGACGGTTTGCTCATGCGGATGAGCGAGGAAGATTGGGACCAGGTGATCAACACGAACCTCCGCGGGGCGTTTCTGCTCACCAAGGCCTTCACCCGAGCCTTTGTGAAGCAGCGTTCGGGACGCATCCTTAATGTCGCTTCCATCGCCGGCTTGATCGGCAACGCCGGGCAATGCAACTACGCCGCCAGCAAAGCGGCCTTGATCGGCTTTACGAAATCGCTCGCGCGGGAACTCGCCTCGCGGGGTATCACGGTCAACGCGATGGCCCCCGGGTTCATCGAAACCGATATGACCTCGGTCCTGGGCCAACCCTTGCGCGACGAGCTTCTGAAGAAGATTCCCATGAACCGGTTCGGGGCGCCGGAAGATATTGCCGAAGCTGCGCTGTTCTTGGCGAGTTCAGGAGCCCGCTATATCACGGGGCAAGTCCTGACCGTGGACGGCGGCCTGGTGATGTAAGGGGCCAACACGACGAGCCGGGAGTCCTCCGGCAAACGCAGATTCAAAGCCGGCAAACGGCTGCTCACAATCTGCGAATCAGGACTTGACGCTTATCCGAACGTCGCATAGACACACTGCAAAACAGAAACGGAGTAACTCATGGCTGCTGATAAATCGATTGAGCAAAAGGTCAAAGAGATCATCGTCGAGCAACTGGGCGTCAATGCCGATCAAGTGACGCCGGATGCCAAGTTTATCGAGGATCTCGGAGCCGATTCCCTCGACACGGTGGAATTGGTGATGGCGCTCGAAGAGGAGTTTGGTCAGGAGATTCCGGACGAGGAAGCGGAAAAGCTCCAGAGCGTCGGCGACGTCATCAAGTACATCGAGGAAAGTCAGCAGAAGTAAGCTCCCACGCCAGTTTCGCGGGGCAGCCACGGCTGGACGAGGCACGAGCTGCCCCGCAGTTTTTATGACCATGAGCACCCGAGAGCGCAGGGTTGTCCTGACCGGCATCGGCGTCGTCACGCCGCTGGGGCACGACATCGAAACACTCTGGAAAAACCTCCTCGCCGGCCAGTGCGGCATCGATCGCATTACCGCCTTTGACGCCGCCGCCTACGACTGCCAAATCGCCGCGGAAGTGAAGGATTTCGATCCACTCCCGGCCTTTCCTTCGCCCAAGGAAGTCCGCCGAACGGACCGCTTCGCCCAATTCGGCATTTACGCCGGATACAAAGCCCTCCGGGATTCGGGGCTCGATCTCGACAAAGTCAACCGCGACGAGATCGGCGTCTTTATCGGCTCCGGCATCGGCGGCCTGCATACCGTGGAAGAGCAGCACAAAATCCTCCTGGCAAAAGGGCCGGGCCGCCTCTCGCCTTTCATGATCCCGATGCTCATCGCCAATATGGCGTCGGGCGTCTTCTCCATGCATTACGGCCTGCGCGGGCCGAACCTGGCCACCTGTTCCGCTTGCGCCACCGCCAACCATGCCATCGGCGAAGCCTGGCGCACCCTGGTGATGGGCGATGCCGAAGTCATGTTCGCCGGCGGCGCCGAGGCCACCATTGTTCCCCTGGGCATCGGCGGGTTCTGCGCCATGAGAGCCATGAGCACCCGCAATGCCGAACCCAGCCGCGCCTCGCGCCCATTCGATCGCGACCGGGACGGCTTTGTCATGGGCGAAGGCGCCGGGGTCGTCGTTCTCGAAGAGCTCGAACATGCCAAGGCCCGAGGTGCCCGCATTTATTGTGAAATCGTCGGATATGGCAACACGGCGGACGCCAACCACCTCACGGCGCCGGCACCCGAAGGGGAAGGCGCGGCGCGCTGCATGCGCAAGGCGCTGCGCTCGGCCGGTCTCAATCCCACCGACATTTCCTACATCAACGCCCACGGGACGGCCACGCCGCAAGGCGACGTTTGTGAAATCCAGGCGATCAAGACCGTTTTCGGCGAGCACGCGCGGCGTCTCGCTGTGAGTTCCACCAAGGGCGCTACCGGCCATATGCTCGGGGCAGCTGGGGCTGTCGAAATGGCGATCTGCGCCAAGGCGCTCCAAGGGAACATTGTCCCTCCGACGATCAATCTTGATAACCCGGATCCCGAGTGCGACCTGGACTGCGTCCCCAAAACCGCTCGCGAAATGACGGTGAACGCCATTGTCAATAATTCCTTCGGGTTCGGTGGCCATAACGCGAGCGTTATCGCGAAGAAGTTCAACGGTTAACGGGGTTCCCAGGCGCTTCGGCCAGGGCTGGCAGCCTCCCGCCGAAAAGGGTGCCGCCAAAAAAGCTCCACTGCCGGGGAAATGCGCCCGCCAGGGCCCGCCAGGCCGTAACCATTCAGCCAATCTGTGGGCGAACAAGCGAGCGCCGATTCATGCAGCCACGGACGCGACTTGGAAACACGACCTTTCCGGCACCAGGAAAAGTCGGGCGCCCCAACTGGAGCTCCCGTTCTAGAACCGCATCTGGAAGGTCAGTGCGACCGTGTGGGAGAGGTGTTTGGAAATCCCGAAATCGAGGTCGGGTCCGCGGAACCAGGCCGCCTCGTAACTGTAAGAGGACTCATCGATCCAGAGAAATCGGTAAGCCACCCCGAGCGAGATCATCTCGTTAAGGTCAAAATTCAATCCGGCCTTGGCCTGCCACGCGAAGACGAAATCGGAATCGGATCCGTGAAGAACGACCCCGCCAGTGCGCGCCCCTCCCGCAGGACCCACGCCGCCCCCGCCTCCCCCGCCAGGCAACGGTTGAAATAGGCCGTCGGTCTCAAAGACGGTGGCTGCGCCACCCACACCCGCGCCGATGTAGGGAACAAGGACGGTGCGAGGGATCGGGTACTGGAGGACGACGTTGGCCAGGATGGGAACGGTGGAAAACCAGGTGTCGCGGATATCGGCTCCATCGATGGAGTCGATGGTATTCAGGCTCCAGCCCAGCTCGAGTTCGGTGGCGAAATGCTGGTTGAACGCATAACCGCCAGCCATGTTCAGCCGAATGCCCACATCGTACTCGATATCCTGGCTGGTATTCAATCCGGCGAAATCGGTAAGCTTCCCGTCCTGGGGGATCGTAGGCCCAACGTCCATGCCCCAGTAAAAGCCGGCATCGCCGGTGCTGAAGCCGCGGTATTGAGCGTGGGCGGTCGTTGCGGAAACGAGCGCCGACAACGCGAAGGCAGCAAAGATGGCAACGAGGGATTTCATAATGATGCTTTTTAAGCCAAGGAGATCCTACTCTCTCCAGCAACCGCGCCAAGCGCAATCGCAGCCGAACTCCGTGCCAAGGCAGGGCTGGCCCGCCGGGCCGGCCTTAAAGAATTGAGCCATGAAGACGAGAGACCTGATTCGGTTGGGCGTGCCACTGGGCGAAGCCACAAGGCGGGGCACAGATTTCATCGCCCAGTTCAATCCTGAGCGGGGGCGACAAATCCCGGCTGGAAGCCGAGGTGCGCGCCATTGTGACCAATCCGGCGCTCTTCGCCGAGGACCCGCTGCGCAAGGAGTTCGCGAAAGCCATCGTGAACGCGCCGCCGCCCCCTCGACAGGAACCCGTCAGGTACCGTCAATGGGGCGAAGGGCTGGAGGAGGAAGCCGTCAACCAAACGGACAAGGCCTGCCTGCTCCCGGTATCGGTTGCGGGGGCGTTGATGCCGGATGCGCACGTCGGGTATGGACTGCCGATTGGCGGGGTTCTCGCCACGGAGAACGCCGTGATCCCGTTTGCCGTGGGCGTCGATATCGCCTGCCGGATGAAGATGACGGTCTTGGATCTGCCCTTGCGGGATCTGGATAGAAAACAGGATCGGCTGGCCCGCGCCATCGAAGCCGAAACCCGGTTTGGCGTCGGAGCCACCTTCATAGATCGCCGCCAGCACGAGGTTTTGGAAGCGGATTGGAATACCAGCCCGGTCACCCGCCAGAACAGGGACCGGGCCTGGGCGCAGCTTGGGACGAGCGGGAGCGGCAAAGGCAATCCCGAATCGTTGAACTCCGCGTCCCATGGGGCGGGCCGGGTGATGAGCCGGACTGCCGCCATGCAGAAGTTCAATTGGAAGGATGTGAAAAGACTTCTCCGGGAGCGGGGCGTCACCCTGCTTTCGGCAGGGCTGGACGAAGTGCCGATGGTTTACAAGAACATTCATGAGGTGATGGCCGCACAACGCGATCTGGTGACCGTCCTTGGCCAATTCGACCCCAAACTCGTGAAGATGGCGCCGCACGGGGAGCGCGCGGAAGAACAGAATCCAGCGATTCTCAGCTTGGAGCGAAGTCAATCCAGACCTCCAGCCTGGGGATGACATGTCACAGAATTGGTTGATCGGAAAGACGAATGCAGATTGGCAGTCGGACCGCGAGCTGTTGGGGCAGACGCTTGAGCTGTTCAAGCGCGAGCTGCAGAGCATTCGCGAAGAGCGCGGCAAGCTTTCGACCAGCCATATTCAAGGAGAAAAGGAACGCGCCGACGCGGAAGCGTCTTTGCAGGGGCACCTCTGCCGGCGCGGGCGGCGGATTTGGCCAGCCTCGCGTCCAGCGCCACCGTTGAGCTGAACCAGGCTTGTTCCCCGCTGGATTAAGCGTGCGATCCGCCATGGCGATCCTTATGCTGCGCCCATGGCTGGAGAGGAAAACGCGGACGAACGCGTCTCGGCCCCACTGTTTCCCCTGACCCATTGGAGCGTGGTCCTTGGGGCGGGACACAGCTCGTCGCCCGGCGCCCAGGCGGCCCTGGAGGAGTTGTGTCGCACGTATTGGTATCCGCTCTACGTTTTTCTTCGACGTTCCGAGCATAACGAAGCCGACGCCCAGGATCTTACTCAGTCCTTTTTTGAATCATTGATCAAACGGGAATGGGTCGCCGTGGCGGATCCGGCGAAAGGCCGGTTTCGCTCCTTTCTCCTCATTTGCCTGAAGCGGTTCGTTTCCGTCCAGGCGCAAAAGGCTCACGCGAAAAAGCGGGGCGGGCGGAACGTGGTCATCTCCCTGGACGACCAGGACGCTGCCGAGCGCTACCGCCGCGAGAGCGTGGAGGACCTGGCGCCGGAGGTGCTCTTTGAGAGGCGTTGGGCACTGACGCTGCTGGAGCAGGCTTGGGATCGCCTGCAGGCCGAATGCGAGGCGTCGGGCAAGCAGGCGCTCTTTGTGCATCTCAAGGCGGCTCAGAGTGAGGAGTCTCAAACGCAATCGCAGCAACGTTTGGCGGCCACTCTTGGGATGACCGAGGCGGCTCTCAAATCGGCCTTGTTCCGCTTGCGGACCCGGTATCGGGAGATCCTCCGGGAAGCAGTGGCCCAGACTGTGAGTGATCCGAGAGAGGTTGACGACGAAATCCGCTACCTGCTGAAAGTGGTTAGCACATAAAGACGCAGGCCACCGGCAACCGTCTCAAACCGCGAAATAGGCGAAAGACGCGAAAAGAAGGTCCTCATCCATGGCCGGTCCTGTTCGCGTATTCCGTGTCGTTCGCGGTGACCGCTCCGGAGATCCTTGCTTCGGATTGTTTGGGCATAACGACGTTCCACGCCCATGGTCTATACTCAACCTGCGAGTAGACGATGCGAACAAATTCGCATCAATGTAAGTTATTGCATTTCCGACTTTTATGTGGATGGTGCCTTTTTGTCACCAGACTGTGCGACATCTTGTTCAGGAAGCGTAGCGCCGCATGTTAGGCGTTGCGCGGCGGATTTGCACCTCCGTGCCGTCGGTCCGCATCTAAAATGCCCCCCCCTGCTCTCTTCCCGCAACCTCCTTCTCCCAATTCATAAGTAGAGGATGGAACCCGGAGTTCGGACTTAAGCGCAACGGGCGCGAGGGGACCCGAATAAGTCTCTCCCCGTTCGGGAGTGAACCAGAGTCACGCCAGGTGCCGAGCGCGGAACACAAACACATTCAAAACCAATGAGCAGCAAAGCGACCAAAGGATCGATCATGAAAAGCCTAACCTTTCTCTTCCTGACTTGCAGCGTCCTGGCCGGGTTGGCCTCCCGGACTGCGGCGGCGCCCGGTGATTTTCAAGACAACTTCGACGAGCCCACCTTGCAGCCTGCCTGGGAGTCAGCCCAGATTGTCAACGGAGCCAACCTTCCGACCGGTTGGAGCGTCGAAGAGGGCATTCTGCGCTGTTATTGGGCGGCCAATTGGGGACAGGAACATCTTATTGTTGCCACCTCAATGGAACAGTTCACGATCCAGGCAAGGTGCCGCCTGGATACCGCCGCAAACAAGGATTCCGGGGCCGCGCTGATCCTAAAAGCTCAGTACTCGTCAACGGAGGGGGACACAATCCCCAGCTTCTTGACTTTCGGCATTGGCGATGGGAAAGACGTATTTGCTTGGCTCCGCGGTAACAACTCGTGGGGCTTCCCGAAAATTGGCACCCGCCCGGACTTGCAGCTCGGCACCTGGCATACCTTGAAAGCGGAAATCAACGGAGCCCATATCCGCTGTTTTCTGGACAATGAGATGGTCTACGAAACCGACCGACCTGGGTACACCGGCAATTACTTTGGCGTGGGCGCTACCGTCAAAGCGGACGTCAGTTTTGATGACTTTCAGATCACTTCGCTCCAGCCGGAACGTCCGGCCGCCACCTCGCGAGCGGTCGGTTCGGGGCAATTTATCGACACAGGTTGGCCGATGGGTTCGGGCTCTCAGGAAACCGTGACCTTTATGGTCGTGGCGGATCCGGCCAGCACCGATCCGGCTAAACCTGCCCCCGCCCATGCCACCTTCGTGATGGATAGCCCCGCCATCCGGAAGTATTTCGGAGATACTCTCATTCTGCAGGGCACCCCCGATTCTTACGTCGAAGGCGGCGTTTGGACCCAGGATCCGAAAGTGGAGAAAGACCTCTACTTCAAAATGGACAATCGGCTCATCATGGCCGGATTCAATGACAATGGCTATCCGGGGAACAATCCTGACTGGGAACGGGCGGATTGGGTATTTCTCTTCGTGACCGACGCGACGACCGGGCAACCCCTTTTCACCGTCACGGGTCCGCTCACGAGCGGGGATGTCATGGACTACGTCCCGGCCACCACCCCAACCCCGGCGCCTGCCCTCAGTGTCTCCAAGGTCATGCAAGTCAGTTGGCCCCACTCGCTGACACCGTTCAAGCTCGAGGGAGCCAGCGCTGTGGATGGAGCGTGGCAACCCGTGGACTGCTGGGTGATCGAGAATAGCGGCGAATGCCAGGCTTTCCTGCCCATTGCCACTCCGATGAAGCTCTTCCGGTTAGTGGAGGCCAAATGACTGGGCAATTGTCATTTTGCTCAATAACGGCAGGGCCGGACCGCCGGGCCGGCCATCCGGCATGGAATATTTCCAATGGCCCTCGAGGCCGTCGCGCCCTGCCTGAAATGAGCTGACAAGAACCCAGACCATTCGCGCCATGCAAACGAAAAACGATCAGCAGCCTTCATCGAAAGCCAGGCTCATTGTTGTAACTTCCCTGCTGTTGCTTTGGCCAGGTGCAGTCCTGGCCCAGATTCAGGATCCCCCCAAAGCGGGTCCTGAGCAGAAGAAAATGGAGGTCTACCTCGGTCAATGGCAACAGCAAGGCACAGTGAACGAGACACCGTTCGGACCCGCGGGTACCTTCAAGGGAAGGACCACGTGCAAAATGATCCTGGACGGCCTCTTCCTCGAGAGCAGGGCGGAAGATCACGGAGTCTTTCACGGCAAGGAGCTGATCTTAAAGACTCTCAGTCTGCAAGGGTACGACTCGTCGACCAAGACCTATTGCGTTCAGGAATTCGATAGCCACGGCTGGGTGACCAGCAGCACGGTGACGGTGAACGGTGACACGTGGACCGATTCGGGAACCATGATTGACGGCACAGGCAAGAGCTACAAGATCCGGACGACTCTGAACGTCTCGCCGGACGGGAAAAGGTGCGCAAGGAAAGCCGAGGTTTCCGCCGACGATGGGAAGACGTGGGTTACCTGGTGGGAATTGAGCGGCGAGAAAATCGCTGATTAAGACCATCGACCCCACATTCCGCATGTGGCGGACAGGGAGTTTTGATTTAGTTCCCGAGCGATT